>NZ_KQ969521.1:0-126614 GCF_001578935.1 Streptococcus oralis
GTTTTATTAAGCGGGTGTAGTTTAGTGGTAAAACTACAGCCTTCCAAGCTGTTGTCGCGAGTTCGATTCTCGTCACCCGCTTTGAACGAAAGTTCATACCAAGTTTTTGAACTTGGGCGCGTAGCTCAGGTGGTTAGAGCGCACGCCTGATAAGCGTGAGGTCGGTGGTTCGAGTCCACTCGTGCCCATTAATAGGAGAATTACTCAAGAGGCTGAAGAGGACGGTTTGCTAAATCGTTAGGTCGGGTAACCGGCGCGGGGGTTCGAATCCCCCATTCTCCGTGAGTTAAGAGAGCTGTTAGGCTCTTTTTTTGTAAGCAAATCCCCCTTCTAAATCGTTAAAAGGGGGATTTGTTTATTACCAATTTGTTAGTGATATTTCTCCGCTATTTAGCCAGATAGTATGTTTATCTTCAAGTTCGACTTGTAGTCGGCCAAATTCTGAAATTTCTTTTGCAAGACCTTTTTTTACTTTTCCATCTAGCTGGAAGGTAACTTCTTTTCCGAGAACTATTGATCTTTCTTTATAGATATAGAGTAGCTCATCTGAATCCGTATTGTAGAAACAATTCCATATTTCACTGATGAGCTCATTACGACTAATTGGTGCAGGTGGCATAAATAGGCTGCCTGCTTTTTCTTTTAGGTCTTCTGGGAAGTCTGCTATAGAAAAATTTATACCAAGTCCGATAATGACATCTGTCACTAAACCTGTTTCAACGGATGTCATAGCTTCAGTAAGGATGCCTGCTATTTTTTTATTTTTAAAGTAGATGTCATTTACCCATTTGATATCTACTTCTATCATCGTTAGATTTTTAATTGCCTTGTAGACCGCGGCAGCAACCAGGAGTGTATAGGATGGGAGTTTTTCATAGGGAAGATTGGGTTGAACATGCAGGGACATATAGATCCCCCCCCTGAGATGGAGAATAGTAGGGGCGCTGAAAGCGGCCACGTCCTGCTGTTTGACAGGTTGAAAGATAGAGTGTATTTCCTTGGTTTCCAGCTTCAATCCCTTCTTTTGCATCTGTTTGGGTTGATTTGGTCTCAGGTTTGTAGTGAATGGTTAAGTTGGTTTTCTCTTGTATCAAATCAGGCAATATCAAATCGCCTTGAATAAGTTTGTAGCCTCTATTTTTAATACTGTCAATTTCTAGACCTTCTTGTTGAAGACGTTGGATCGCTTTCCATATGGATGTACGACTCAGATTCAGCTCTTCTCCGATTTTTTCTCCGCTAACATAATCGTTTTCTCTAGCCAATATTTGGTAGACTAGTTGGTGTGATTTCATTGATTTTCCTTTCTAGCTAAGAGGGAGTGAGAGTATTCCTTTCGAGTTTGACTAGGTGTTTTATGAAAAAACTGCTTGTAGGCTTTTGAGAAATGTAGTGGATCTGAAAAACCCACAGAATACGCAATGACTTTTATCGTTTCGTTGGTGTGTTCTAGTAACTGTTGCGCACGGTTCATTCGAACGAAAAGTAAATATTCTTTTGGAGAGAGTTGGTGAAATTCTTTAAACACACTAGTTAAGTAACTTCTATGAACCGATAGCTCTTTTGCTAAATTTTGAATGGTGAGCGATTGTGGATAGTGACTATCAATTAATCGTTTGCAGTCAAGATAGAGTTGGTGGGTTGATGAAATATTCTTTTTTTTCTGATTGGGAGCAATAGTTCCTAGATGAAACATTAGTTCATGGAGTTGTCCCATGATGTGTAGTTGAGCCAATTCATTAGATTTTGTAATCTGAGCGAAGCGGACAATATCTGAGATGAGTTTTGCAGTTGTTTGTGTATGACAGTTATTTGACTGGATGAGGTAAGATTGGTCAGAAATTTGAGATAGAGCAAAGTAGTCAGGTGCCCTCCCTCCAGTAATCCCCAACCAGTAGTAAGCCCAAGGATCCTGGCTATCTGCTTGATAGAATGTTAATTCATCTGGTTTTAATAGAAAGAAATCTCCTTCATTTAAATCAACAATTTTCCCCTTATAATGGAATTGACCTTTTCCTTTAGTAATGTAATGGAGTACATAGGTATCTCGAATAGCTGGGCCAAAAGAGTAGTTAGGCGTGCATTCTTCATAGCCGTAAAAGCTAAGAGAAAGGTCAATTGTTCCTGTCTGGTATTCTGAAAAAACGAGCATGGGCCACCTCCTATCTAACATTTTACCATATTCTTGAGACATTTTTCTATTTTAGAAAGCGCTTTTATATGTTAAAATTTTTTCAAGAAATAGATGAGGTACAAGTTATGGGAATTCGGATAGAGAATAATCTATTTTACGTTGAGAGTAAAGGTTTAAGTTTGATTATTGAAAATAGGGATGGGTTCTTATTATTAAAACATTTGGGAAAGACTATTAAGGACTATAGAGGTTCTAATAGTGTTTATGAACGCGATCATGCTTTTTCTGGTAATCCAACAGCTACCAATCGAACCTTTAGTTTGGATACGCAACGTCAAATTTTTGGACAACATGGTTTGGGTGACTTTAGAAAACCAACTTTACTGGTTCAACATGATGCAACTGAAGTAACAGACTTTCGATTTGTAGAAGCAAAGATTTTAAAAGGTCAGAATGGTCCACAGGGCTTACCTTCTCCTCACAGCATGGATGATACAGAGACGCTTGTCTTGATTTTAAAAGATTTTCAAGCTAAACTTAGTCTGACTTTGTATTATACAGCTTTTGATAATGATGCGACAATTGCTAGTTACAGCAAATTGGAAAATAACAGTAATCAGGAAGTTGTCATCCATAAGGACTTTTCTTTCATGGCTGATTTTCCTGCTACAGCTTACGAAATAGTGACTTTACAGGGAGCTTATGCTCGTGAAAAGACTGTCCGACATCAACAGGTAGAACAAGGAATCTTTTCAATTAGTTCGAACCGTGGTGCTTCTGGGCATGCTCAAACACCAGCTCTTCTCTTATGTGATCAAGGAGTCACAGAGGATGCTGGGAATGTGTTTGCTCTGCAACTACTGTATAGTGGAAACTTCGAAGCTTTTGTCCAAAAGAATCAACTGAATGAAGTTCGGGTGGCTATTGGCATTAATCCAGAAAATTTTTCTTGGAAGTTAGATCCTGAGGAAAATTTTGAAACACCGGTAGCTTTAGTGACTTATTCAGATAAGGGATTAACTGGTATCAGTCATGAAAGTCAGAATTTTGTACTTAAGCACATTATGCCAAGTAAATTTTCTAAAAAAGAGCGTCCAATTCTAATCAATAACTGGGAAGCTACCTACTTTGACTTTCAGAGAGAAAAACTGTTAGAGTTGGCAGATGAGGCTAAGAAAGTTGGTATTGAACTTTTTGTATTAGATGATGGGTGGTTTGGTAATCGCTTTGATGATAATCGTGCTTTAGGTGATTGGGTTGTGAATGAGAAAAAACTGGGTGGAAGCCTAGAAAGTCTGATTTCAGCTATCCATGAAAGAGGTTTGCAGTTTGGGCTTTGGTTAGAACCTGAGATGATTTCTGTTGATAGCGACTTGTATCGTAAACATCCTGACTGGGCTATTCAGGTTCCAGGTTATGAGCATACCTATTCTCGAAATCAATTAGTACTTAATCTTGCCAATCCTCAGGTAGTAGAATATTTGAAAAATGTCTTAGATGAACTCCTCTCTCATCATGATATTGACTACATCAAATGGGATATGAACCGCAATATCACTAATCTGGGGAATGGTTCAGTTTATCTGGAAACCCAGATGCAGTCTCATCAGTACATGCTGGGGCTTTACGAACTCGTTTCTTATTTGACAGTGAAACATAGTCATATTCTCTTTGAGTCCTGCTCTGGTGGTGGTGGACGAAATGATCTTGGTATGATGCGCTATTTCCCACAAGTTTGGGCCAGTGACAATACGGATGCTATTGCACGTTTACCAATTCAATACGGTTCATCCTACCTCTATCCAACCATTTCTATGGGGGCTCATGTGTCAGCAGTACCAAATCATCAGATGGGACGAATGACACCATTGGAAACTCGTGGTCATGTGGCAATGATGGGGAATCTAGGTTATGAACTTGATTTGACAAGTTTATCAGACGAAGAGAAGGATGAGATTGCTAATCAGGTGAACTTGTATAAAGAATTGCGACCAGTAGTCCAGTTGGGAAATCAGTATAGGTTAATCAATCCCGATGCTGAATCCAATGAAGCAGCTCTACAATTTAATTATGGAAATCAAACGATTGTAACCTACGTCCGAGTCCTATCAGTTGTGGAAACAATGGAAACCACCTTGAAACTGAAAGACTTAGAGGTGGAAGGGCTTTATGAGCTGGAAGGGACAAACATTGTTTATTCGGGTGCAGAGCTCATGTATGCAGGTTTAAGTGTTACCCTATCACCAGGAGATTTTTTGAGTAGACAGTATAAATTCAAAAGACTATAATAAAAGCGTATAAATTTATCAAGGAGGCATTCCAATGAAATGGTATAAGAAAGCAGGTTTTCTTTTAGTAGCTGGGGCAAGTTTACTAGGCCTAGTGGCTTGTAGTCAGAACAATCAATCAGCTGATGGTAAGGTAACGATTGAGTTTTTTAACCAGAAGACCGAGATGGCAGATACCTTGCAAAGGATAGTGGATGATTTTGAGAAGGAACACCCTACTATTGATGTGAAGCTGACTACAGTACCTTCAGCTGGAATTGTTCTAAAGACTCGGATTTTATCAGGAGACGTTCCAGATATTATTAATATCTATCCTCAAAATATGGATTTTCAGGAGTGGGCGAAGGCAGGCTATTTTGCAGATATGACAGGAAAACCCTATCTTGAGAACATCAAGAATGACTATGCTGAAAAGTATGCAATCAATAACAAGATTTATAGCGTGCCATTAACGGCCAATCTTTATGGAATCTATTACAATAAAACGAAGTTTAAAGAATTAGGACTTGAGGAACCGAAGACTTTTAAAGAGTTTCAAGAGATTGTTAAAAAGATAAAAGATAGTGGGAATTCTCCCTTTGCGGTTGCAGGCAATGAAGGCTGGACATTAAATGGTTACCACCAACTTTCTCTCATTACTCTTACGGGTAGTGGAGATGAGGCTAATAACTACCTTCGCTTTTCAAAACCAAACGCTATCTCAGCAGATGATGCTATTTTAAAAGCAGATGCAGAACGACTCGATTTATTAGCAGATAATGCTCAAGATGGTTGGCGTGGTGCCTCTTATAATGATTCGGTGGTAGCATTTTCGAGTGAAAAAGCCTTGATGATGCCACAAGGATCATGGGCATTAGCGGCAATTAATCAACAGGATCCAAAATTTGAGGTGGGCATGTTTGCATTTCCAGGAGAGCAGGCAGGTCAAGAGGTGACCGTTGGAGCAGGGGATATGGCGTTGTCTATCTCTGCGACAACCAAACATCCCAAAGAAACGGAAGAATTTATCAGCTACATGACCTCTGCAAAGGCAATGCAGGCCTACTATGATGTGGATGGCTCACCAGTTGCGGTGAAAGGCATACAGGAAAAAGAGGACTCAGCTCTTGCGGAAATTTCTAAACTGGCATTTACGGACAAACATTATGTTTGGTTGGGCCAACGCTGGAACTCTGAAGAAGACTTTTTTAATCTAAGTACAGGTTACCTGATGGATAAAAATCTGAAAAATATGGCAAACAATCTCAATGCTTTCTTTAATCCAATGAAGGCAGATTTGGACTAGAATAGGAGTTAAGATGATATGGCTATTCGAAAATTTTTAAATAAATACTGGGGTTGGACATTTTTGCTCATCCCGCTTGCTTTACAAGCTATCTTCTTTTACTTTCCAATGGTACAAGGTGCTTTCTATAGTTTGACTAACTGGACTGGATTGACCTATAATTATAAATTTGTTGGTTTAAATAACTACAAATTGCTGATGATTGATGGGAAATTCTTCACAGCCATAGCCTTTACTTTGATTTTAACTCTGGCATTGATTATTGGAGAGATTACGATTGGGATGGTTGTGGCACGAGCCTTAAATTCTAAGATGAAGGGGGAGACCTTCTTTAGAGCTTGGTTCTTTTTCCCAGCTGTTTTGTCTGGTTTGACAGTTTCCTTGATTTTTAAACAATTCTTCAACTATGGTCTTCCAACGATTGGAAAAATTTTAGGAATTAGCTTTTTACAAGAGAGTTTATTAGGAAGCCCTGTTGGAGCAGTACTCGCAGCTATCTTTGTCCTTCTGTGGCAAGGGGTAGCTATGCCTATTATCCTCTTTCTTGCTGGTCTTCAGAGTATTCCAAATGATATTTTAGAGGCAGCATCAATTGATGGTGCAACAAGTAAACAAACCTTTTGGAAGATTGAATTGCCCTATTTATTGCCAACGATCTCAATGGTTTTTATCTTGGCTCTTAAGTCTGGTTTGACAGCCTTTGACCAAATTTTTGCGTTGACGAGTGGTGGTCCAAATAATGCTACAACGTCCCTTGGACTTTTAGTCTACAACTATGCTTTCAAGAGTAATCAATATGGATATGCGAATGCAATTGCCTTGATTTTATTCTTAATTATTGGAATTGTTTCTCTTATCCAAATCAAACTGTCAAAGAAATTTGAAATCTAATAGAGGAGTCCCACACATGAAAAAAGAAGAAAAATTGAATCAGTTTTGGAAATATGTCCTCTTGATAGTCGGTGGTATTCTTATACTTGTTCCTTTATTGGTAACAGTATTTAGTTCTTTCAAAACAACTAAGGATATCATGAATCATTTCTTTAGTTTGCCTAATCCTTTTACCTTAAGTAATTATGAACGATTGATTTCGGATGGAATTGGAGGCTATTTCTGGAATTCAGCAGTTATTACGGTGTTATCATTGATTGTAGTAGCTTTCTTTATTCCAGCTGCAGCTTATTCCATTGCTCGAAATATGTCCAAGAAAAAAGCCTTTGCAATTATGTATTCGCTCTTGATCTTAGGGATATTTGTTCCATTTCAGGTGATTATGATTCCCATCACAGTTATGATGAGTAAACTCGGTCTAGCAAATATGTGGGGGCTAGTAATACTCTACTTAACTTATGCTATTCCACAGACCCTCTTCTTGTATGTTGGTTATATTAAAATCAGTGTACCAGATAGTTTGGATGAAGCTGCGGAAATTGATGGGGCTGATCGTTTTACAACTTATCGTCGAATCATCTTTCCAATGTTGAAGCCCATGCATGCGACAACTTTGATTATCAATGCTCTCTGGTTCTGGAATGACTTTATGTTGCCACTCTTGATTCTGAATAAGGATTCCAAGATGTGGACTTTACCTCTTTTCCAATACAACTACCAAGGTCAGTACTTCAATGACTATGGCCCAAGTTTTGCATCCTATATTGTGGGAATTGTAACGATAACTATTGTCTACCTCATCTTCCAAAAACATATCATTTCAGGAATGAGTAACGGAGCAGTGAAGTAAGAAAGTGCTTAGGGAATTTATAATTCCGTGCATAGAGGAACAGTTCAGCTTGTTGACAATTCTATGTAGAAAACAAGACAGTATTACTTAATTGCTTGCAGTCTATATTAGTATGAGTTTGATGTGAACAAAAATCTAAAAATATCTTTCATTTACGAAGCCAGGTCATATAAGACTTGGCTTTCATCAGAAAAAGGAGACCATCTATGACCATTCAAAATAAAACTATGTTGATTACTTACTCAGATAGTCTTGGAAATAACCTTAAAGACTTGTATGAGAATTTGGAAGAACATTTTGGCGATGCTATTGGTGGAGTTCACCTTCTACCATTTTTCCCGTCAACAGGTGATCGTGGATTTGCACCAGTTGACTATGATGAAGTGGATCCAGCGTTTGGTGATTGGGAGGATGTTAAGCGTTTAGGTGAGAAATATTATCTTATGTTTGACTTTATGATTAACCATATTTCTCGTCAATCGAAATATTATAAGGACTATCAAGAAAAACATGAAGCTAGTGAATTTAAAGATCTCTTTTTAAACTGGGATAAGTTTTGGCCGGAAAATCGTCCGACACAAGCTGATGTAGACCTAATTTACAAGCGTAAGGATCGTGCACCAAAGCAAGAGATTCTTTTTGCGGATGGTTCAGTAGAACATTTGTGGAATACTTTTGGTGAGGAGCAGATTGATCTTGATGTGACCAAAGAAGTAACGATGAGATTCATCCGTAAGACGATTCAACATCTAGCAAGTAACGGGTGTGATTTGATTCGTCTAGATGCCTTTGCTTATGCAGTGAAGAAATTGGATACCAATGATTTCTTTGTGGAACCAGATATTTGGAATTTATTGGACAAAGTTCGAGATATCGCTGCTGAGTATGGGACAGAGCTCTTACCTGAGATTCATGAACACTATTCGATTCAGTTTAAAATAGCGGACCATGATTACTATGTTTACGATTTTGCCCTTCCAATGGTGACCCTTTATACTCTTTACAGTTCCAGAACAGAGCGTTTGGCTCAGTGGTTAAAGATGAGCCCGATGAAGCAATTTACGACACTAGATACCCATGATGGGATTGGAGTGGTGGATGTCAAGGATATCCTGACTGATGATGAAATTGACTATGCTTCAAATGAGCTCTATAAGGTTGGAGCGAATGTCAAACGTAAGTACTCTAGTGCAGAGTATAACAATCTAGATATCTACCAAATCAATTCAACCTATTATTCTGCGCTTGGAGATGATGATGTCAAGTATTTCCTAGCTCGTTTGATTCAAGCTTTTGCTCCAGGCATTCCTCAGGTTTACTATGTGGGTCTATTAGCAGGAAAAAATGACTTGAAATTATTAGAAGAAACCAAAGAAGGTCGAAATATCAATCGTCATTACTATAGCAATGAGGAAATAGCAGAAGAAGTTCAACGTCCTGTGGTGAAGGCTCTTCTCAATCTATTTTCTTTCCGTAATCAATCAGAGGCCTTTGATCTAGAAGGGACTATTGACGTTGAAACACCAACAGCTCACAGCATTGTAATCAAGCGTCAAAATAAAGACAAGTCCGTAACAGCAGTAGCAGAAATTGATTTGCAAAGTCAGACCTATCAAGTAGTGGAAAACGGCAGAAAAATTCAGTTCTAGTGCTATATTAATGAAACAGTTTTTTTGTGGCGAAAACGTGTTCATTGTTTCCAAATGAAGGAAAAAATGGTAGAATATAAAGATAGTTTAGCATTTATCTTCTGGAGAAATCCAGAACAGAAAGGATCCGTTTTGAAATCAATTGGATTACTGGATAAGATAAGAGGGCTTTCGAAAAAAGATTTCTTTTTGTATTTGATGATCATAAGTATCTTTTTACCTTTTTATTTGTTCTTAGCGCTCTTTGCTTTATATTTGATAGGTTTACTTGTTACTGGGGAGATGAAGGGAATTATCAAAGGATTAATCAAACATCCTGTACTTCTCTTTTTTATTGCCTACAGTAGTATCATCTCTATCGTTGCCAAGAACTGGCTGGGATTGGCTGCATCTTTACTGATGTTTCTCTTTCTCGTTTTCTTTAGTTTTTATCAGAAACGCCTGACACACGCTTTCTTTCGGTTAATCTTGCAGACGGTCTTGTTTGGTAGTGTGCTCTCTGCGGCTTTTGCTACCTTGGAGCATTTCCAAATTGTAAAGAAATTTAACTATGCCTTTCTTTCGCCAAATATGCAAGTATGGCACCAGAACCGTGCAGAGGTCACCTTCTTTAATCCTAACTACTATGGGATTATCTGTTGCTTCTGTATCATGATTGCCTTTTATCTCTTTACAACGACGAAGTTAAGATGGTTGAAAATCTTTTGTGTGGTGGCCGGTTTTGTGAATCTATTTGGTTTGAATTTTACGCAAAATAGAACAGCCTTTCCTGCCATTATCGCTGGTGCCATCATTTATCTCTTTACAACCATTAAAAACTGGCGTGCCTTTTGGCTCAGTATTGGTGTTTTCGGGATTGGCCTCTGTTTCCTCTTCTCAAGCGATTTGGGTGTCCGTATGGGAACCCTAGATTCTTCAATGGAGGAGCGTGTTTCAATCTGGAATGCGGGTATGACTTTGTTCAAGCAAAATCCGATCTGGGGTGAGGGTCCACTGACCTATATGAATTCCTATCCGAGAATCCATGCACCTTACCACGAGCACGCGCATAGTCTTTACATCGATACCATTTTAAGTTATGGTTTGATTGGAACCATTCTCCTATCCATTTCTTCGGTTATCCCGGTTCACATGATGATGGATATGAGTCAGGAGTCTGGCAAACGACCAATTATCGGTCTTTATCTCTCCTTCCTTACAGTAGTTGCTGTACATGGAATTTTTGACTTGGCTCTCTTTTGGATTCAGTCAGGATTCATCTTCTTGCTGGTTATGTGCAGTCTACCACTGGAACATCGAACCTTAGTGTCCGAAATGACAGATTAAGTTAATAAATAGTGAAGATCTTCTACTCTAGGTAGGAGGTCTTTTTTGTTGGTGAAAATTATTTCTAAATCGAAATAGTTGACAGATAGAATGACAGGTGTTACAATAAAAACAATTCGATATAGAAATAAATTGGAGAGATCATGAAAGATAGTCATTTGGTAGCCCATCATATTCGTTTGTTAAATGGGAGGATTTTTCAAAAGTTACTGAGTCAGGATCCTGAGGCTCTTTATCGGAGTGAACAGGGAAAGATTTTAGCGGTTTTATGGAATAGTGAGACAGGTTGCGCTACAGCCACAGATATTGCGCTGGCGACTGGTCTCGCCAACAATACGCTGACGACTATGCTGAAAAAGTTGGAAGAACAGGGTTTGGTGACCTTTAGTCAGTGTGGTTCAGACAAGCGAAAAAAATATGTCAAGTTGACGGAGCAAGGTTGGTCTCAGAAAGAAGTTGGCCATCGTATCAGTCAAAAGTTGGATGCTATTTTTTATAAAGGCTTCTCAGAGGAAGAAATTCGTCAGTTTGAAAGTTACCAGGAACGTATCTTAGCAAATTTAAAAGAAAAAGAGGCATAAATCATGTCAAAACAAATTAAAAATGCACAAAATTTATACATTCATGCCATTCAAGACGGACGAGTTGCCGAGGCTCAAGCTCAGTCTGTAGGGGATACCTACATTCAACACTCGACAGGTGTGCCAGATGGAAAAGAAGGTTTTGCGGCTTTCTTTGCAAATTTCTTTGAGCGTCATCCCGAGCGTGAGATGAAAATTGTTCGCACTATTGAGGATGGCAATCTGGTCTTCGTCCATGTTCATCAATATCTCAATGGTGGGGAAGCGCAATGGGTGACGACAGATACTTTCCGTGCGGATGAGAATGGTCGTATCGTTGAGCATTGGGATGTTATTGACTACTATCGCACTCCAGAGAATGGACAGTTAGATCAGATCTTTGGAGATTTTGAAATCACGGATTTGGACAAGACAGTAGCAAATAAAAAAACTGTTCGTCGTTTCTTGACAGAAATTTTCCAAAACGGCGAACTAGAGCAGTGGAATGATTATGTGGCAGAAGATTTGATTCAGCATAATCATGAGATTGGCCAAGGAAGTCAGGCTTATAAAGATTATGTAGCTGAGCACGATCTTACTTTTGACTTTGTTTTCCAGCTTTTGGGACAAGGAAACTATGTGGTTAGCTATGGACAGACTCAGATAGATGGGGCGGCTTATGCCCAGTATGACATCTTCCGTTTAGAGAATGGGTTAATTGTAGAGCATTGGGACAATAAAGAAGTCATGCCTAAGGTAGAAGACTTGACCAACCGAGGGAAGTTTTAAATTGAGGACAAAGAATGATTGAATACAAAAATGTAGCGCTACGCTACACAGAAAAGGATGTTTTGAGAGATGTCAATTTACGGATTGAGAATGGGGAATTTATGGTTTTAGTTGGACCTTCTGGGTCCGGTAAGACGACCATGATTAAGATCATTAATCGTCTCTTGGAACCCACTGATGGAAATATTTATATGGATGGCAAGCGCATCAAAGACTATGATGAGCGTGAATTGCGTCTTTCTACTGGTTATGTTTTACAGGCCATTGCCCTTTTCCCCAATCTAACGGTTGCAGAAAATATCGCCCTGATTCCTGAAATGAAGGGCTGGACTAAGGAAGAAATAGCGAAGAAAACAGAAGAGCTTTTGGCTAAGGTTGGTTTACCGGTAGCTGAGTATGGACATCGACTTCCGAGTGAATTATCTGGTGGAGAACAGCAACGGGTTGGTATTGTCCGTGCTATGATTGGTCAGCCTAAGATTCTTCTCATGGATGAACCTTTTTCAGCTCTAGATGCTATTTCGAGAAAACAGTTACAGGTTTTGACGAAAGAATTGCATAAAGAGTTTGGGATGACAACGATTTTTGTGACCCATGATACGGATGAAGCTTTGAAATTGGCGGACCGTATTGCTGTTTTGCAGGATGGAGAAATTCGTCAGGTAGCGAATCCCGAGACGATTTTAAAAGCTCCTGCAACAGATTTTGTAGCAGACTTGTTTGGAGGTAGTGTTCATGGCTAATTTGATATCAACTTTTCAGGAGCGTTTTGGTGATTGGGTAACAGCTCTATCTCAACATTTGCAGTTGTCGCTTTTGACCTTATTACTAGCTATTTTGCTTGCAGTTCCCTTAGCGGTATTTCTTCGTTATCATGAGAAGTTGGCGGACTGGGTTTTGCAGATTGCAGGGATTTTCCAGACCATTCCGTCTTTGGCATTGTTGGGACTCTTTATTCCCTTGATGGGAATTGGGACCTTACCGGCTTTGACAGCTCTAGTGATTTATGCGATTTTTCCGATTTTACAAAATACTATTACTGGGCTGAAGGGAATTGATCCAAGTCTACAAGAGGCTGGGATTGCCTTTGGGATGACTAGATGGGAGCGTCTCAAGAAGTTTGAAATTCCACTTGCCATGCCTGTTATAATGTCTGGGATTCGGACGGCAGCGGTCTTGATTATCGGTACGGCAACCTTGGCTGCCTTGATTGGGGCTGGCGGACTGGGTTCCTTCATCCTTTTGGGAATTGACCGTAATAATGCCAGTCTGATTTTGATTGGGGCCCTTTCTTCTGCAGTGCTGGCCATTGCCTTTAACTTCCTACTAAAAGTGATGGAAAAAGCAAAATTGCGGACGATTTTCTCTGGTTTTGCATTGGTGACCATATTACTCGGTCTGTCTTATAGTCCAGCCCTCTTAGCTCAAAAAGAGAAAGAAAACTTGGTGATTGCTGGAAAATTGGGGCCGGAACCCGAAATTTTGGCCAATATGTATAAGTTGCTGATTGAAGAGAATACCAGTATGACTGCGACTGTTAAGCCGAATTTTGGGAAAACAAGCTTCCTCTATGAAGCTCTGAAAAAAGGGGATATTGATATCTATCCTGAATTTACTGGTACGGTGACTGAAAGTTTGCTTCAGCCATCACCGAAAGTGAGTCATGAGCCAGATCAGGTTTATCAGGTGGCGCGTTATGGCATTGCCAAACAGGATCATCTAGCCTATCTCAAACCTATGTCTTATCAAAATACCTACGCTGTAGCTGTTCCGAAAAAGATTGCTCAAGAATATGGCTTGAAGACCATTTCAGACTTGAAAAAAGTGGAAGGGCAGTTGAAGGCAGGTTTTACACTCGAATTTAATGACCGTGAAGATGGCAATAAGGGATTGCAATCAATGTATGGTCTCAATCTCAACGTAGCGACCATGGAGCCAGCTCTTCGCTATCAAGCGATCCAGTCAGGCGATATTCAAATTACGGATGCCTATTCGACCGATGCAGAATTAACGCGTTATGATTTACAGGTATTGGAGGATGACAAGCAACTCTTCCCACCTTATCAAGGAGCGCCACTCATGAAAGAAGCTCTTCTCAAGAAACATCCTGAGTTGGAGAAAGTTCTCAATAAATTGGCTGGTAAAATCACGGAAAGTCAGATGAGTCAGCTCAACTACCAAGTCGGTGTTGAAGGCAAGTCAGCAGAACAAGTAGCCAAGGAGTTTTTACAAGAACAAGGTTTGTTGAAGAAATAGCTTGAAAATGCTAAACTCAACTTTGTTAAACGACCATATAGAAAAATGCTCAGACAATCTTGTCTGGGCTTTTTTGATATTAGAGTTACTAAATGTCATTTAAAATGGAAAATAATACTCAATGAAAATCAAAGAGCAAACTAGGAAACTAGCCGCAGGCTGCTCAAAACACTGTTTTGAGGTTGTAGATAAGACTGACGAAGTCAGCTCAAAACATGCTTTTGAGGTTGTAGATAAGACTGACGAAGTCAGTTACCTATACCTACGGAAGGCGACGCTGACGTGGTTTGAAGAGATTTTCGAAGAGTATAAGAGAAAATTTTCAGGAATTTCCAAGATTTTACTGTAAATACACTTGACTATTCAGATAATAGGTGTATAATGTGTTGTGAACTACTTAACAAATAAGGATTTCCGGCTCATGTCGACTAAGGATGGAATTCTTGTGTACAGACAGTTCAGTAGATATATAATAGAGCGTTGCGTCCGAAAGTCTATCCAGACACGGCTCTTTAAAAACAAAAGGAGAAAATATGACGACTTATTTGCAAACAAAACTCAAGAATATCAAAATTACTCTTGGTGAAATGTCTGGTGGTTACCGCCGTATGGTTGCTGCTATGGCTGATTTAGGATTTTCAGGAACCATGAAGGCTATCTGGTATGACCTCTTTGCCCACCGTACTTTTGCCCAGTGGCTTTACCTGCTAGTTTTAGGAAGTTTTCCAATCTGGCTTGAGTTGATTTATGAACATCGCATTGTTGACTGGGTTGGGATGATTTGTAGTCTAACTGGTATTATCTGTGTCATCTTTGTATCGGAAGGTCGAGCAAGTAATTACCTTTTTGGTTTGATTAACTCTGTCATTTACCTTATCTTGGCTTTGCAGAAAGGCTTTTATGGTGAGGTGCTGACGACACTCTACTTTACGGCCATGCAGCCAATTGGACTTCTAGTGTGGATCTACCAGGCACAGTTTAAAAAGGAAAAGCAGGAGTTTGTCGCACGTAAGCTGGACGGCAAGGGTTGGACCAAGTATCTTTCCATTAGTGTTCTTTGGTGGTTGGTATTTGGATTCATTTATCAGTCTATCGGAGCCAATCGTCCTTATCGCGATTCCATCACCGATGCGACCAATGGGGTTGGACAAATCCTCATGACAGCTGTTTACCGTGAGCAATGGATATTCTGGGCAGCTACCAATGTCTTTTCTATCTATCTCTGGTGGGGAGAAAGCCTGCAAATCCAAGGGAAATACCTGATTTACTTGATCAATAGTCTAGTTGGTTGGTATCAGTGGAGCAAGGCAGCAAAGAGTGCTTAAAAAAGTAAAAAAGGATCGGATGATCCTTTTTTGTGTTAGAGCAAGATGAATAATACCGTAATGACAATAGCGCTCGTTATACGAATGATGTGGTGCGATATATGTTGTTTTTCTTTCTGATGGCTGTTCCAGTAGGCACCATAGCAGACGATACTCGAACCCACAATCCATAGAAGAATGGTTGCCAGTGGGACGAAGTAAAAAATGGCTAGAGCCAGAGAAGTGATGCAACTGCCAACCAAAATGCACTTATTTCCTAGACTGTAGTTCTTTTGTTTTATGGCTGAAAAAGCAGCAGCAAGGTGAAGCAGCGAGAAGGCGAGGGCTAATACGATTGTTAATATTCCTAAGATCATCGAAGTTAACATAGTTGGTTCCTTTCTGAGTTACAGGCTTAGTTATCAAGTGGAGTTGTAGAGGTCATCTCCATTACATCAAGGTAAAATCTCACCACTTGGTCTTCGGTATAAGATTTTCCTTTTTTTAGCCACCAAGTTAGGGTCTCGATAAAGTTCGTCACAACAAAATGCTGGAGGTAGGAGGCCGGGATGTTTGGATAGGCCTCTTGCAAGCTATCTGCCACCATGGGATAAACGTGGTGTTCGAGTTCCTTGTGTAGTTGGCGGAGGAAGTAGTCGTTTTTGGAAAAAAGGAGACTGGTGACATGGTCCTGGTTTTTCTGAAAATGTAAAAAGATATGTGCGAGGTAGTCCTCGGTAGTAAAGTGTCCTTCCCTTTCAAAGAGATGATGAAAGAGGTAGCGACAGAGCTCATCTAAAAGGAGTTCCTTGCTTTCATAGTGACAGTAAAAAGTAGAACGCCCAACATCTGCTAGGTCAATGATATCCTGAACAGTAGTGGCATCATAGCCCTTGTCGTTCAAAAGTTGTAAAAAAGCCTGATAGATGGCTTTTTTAGTCTTACTGACTCGACGGTCTCTTTTTAGCATATAGACACTTGAGACAAACTGTTCAGAACTGAACAGGACTAACAGTTTGCTTCTATCCTTTCTTTGGATTTTATTGGATAATACAAATGAAAGAAGTATGTATATACCCATTATACCAAAGGAGGGAGAGAAATGAGTTCTAAAACATCTATCTGGTTAGCTTTTTTCTTAAATTTAAGCTATGCGATAGTCGAGTTTATCGCAGGAGGAATCTTTGGTTCAAGTGCAGTTCTTGCTGATTCTGTTCATGACTTGGGAGATGCACTAGCCATTGGTATATCAGCCCTTTTAGAAACAATCTCCAACCGTGAAGAAGATAGGCAGTATACCTTGGGTTACAAACGTTTTAGTCTTTTAGGGGCCATGCTAACGGCTGTGATTCTTATGATAGGGTCTGTCCTAGTGATTTTGGAAAATATCACAAAGATTGTTCACCCGCAACCCGTCAATGAGAAAGGTATCCTCTGGCTGGGAATCATTGCAGTAGCTATCAATGTGCTAGCTAGTCTGGTAGTTCGTAAAGGAAAGACAAAGAATGAGTCTATTCTTAGCTTGCATTTTTTGGAAGATACTCTTGGTTGGTTGGCTGTCATTCTAATGGCCATTATCCTTCGATTTACAGATTGGTATATCCTCGATCCGCTTTTATCTCTGGTTATTTCTATCTTTATTCTGTCAAAAGCCATTCCTCGCTTTTGGAGCGCACTGAAAATTTTCCTAGATGCTGTGCCAGAAGGGGTCGAGACAAGTGATTTGGAGAAGGATTTAGAGGCTCTATCCAATGTCAAAAGTGTCAATCAACTTAGCATTTGGTCCATGGACGGTCTGGAGAACAACGCTGTTGTCCACATTTGTATCAAGGACTGGGAACAGATGATGGAGACCAAAGAAGTGGTGCGTCAATGTTTAGGAGAAAGAGGTGTGCAGAATATCACTATTGAAGTGGATAGCAGTCAAAGCAATCATGCGCAACATAAGCGAAATCTCAAAAATATCAAATTCCTGTCTGGACATCATCATTGAGAATCAAAGAACCGACCTCTGATGAGATCGGTTCTTTGATTCTTATTCAACAGATTTTAAGGCTTCGAGCATGTTGACCTTCTTGAGCCAACGGTTCACAATAAAGCCTAGAGTAGTGAGGATTGCAACCACAATCGCTGCTGGAACAGCATAGATGCTCCAGCTGACTGCTGGGTTGAACATTACAGTATCTGGAGGGATTATACTTGCCATATAATGATGGAAAGCAAATCCGAGACCAAATCCGACAAGAATACCGGCAATGGAGAGATAGATGGTTTCACGATAGATGTAAAGAGTGACCTCGTTATTGTAAAAGCCAAGAACCTTAATAGTAGAGAGTTCACGGATACGTTCGGCAACGTTGATATTGGTCAAGTTAAAGAGAACGACAATGGGCAGTAAAACAGATACAGCAATCAAGATTCCCATAACCCGATTAAGGGAATTAACAATGGTTTCAACTTGAGATTTAAGGGTCGTGTTTTGAACAACCCCTTGAACACTTTCAAGATCCATAAACTCAGTTGCCATATCCGCAACAAGCTGATTAGAGTGGTCGGTCAATGTGATTAGATGAGCATTGTCAGTGGCAACTTTTCCAAAAGCTTTTTCATAAGTTTCTTCATTCATAAAGATGAAATGGCTCATATACATTTCAGCAATTCCTGAAACGGTCAACTGAATGTCCTTGCCATCCTTGTCTTGAACAGTAAGGGTATCACCGACCTTGACACCAATAAGATTAGCAATTTTTTCTGAGAGGATGATACCGTCTTGATCAAGTGACAGTTCCTGACCAGTCTTGCGGTCTTTTAGTTGAATGTAGTCACCAAAGTTGGCTTGGTCTTTATTTTGGATAACTAGGGCTGTGATTTCTTGATTATCCTTGTTGCGACCAGCTGTTTTGTGGAGCGTTTCGTAGTGTACTTGGAGGCGCTCTCTGACATTTGAATCCTTGAGAAGTTTATCGAGTTCTTCGCTCTCTTTTGGAGTTGTATTGGTATTGTGGGCGACAATCATATCATAGCGGATAATGTCTGTGAACTGACGATTGTTCAGGTCTGCAATCGAGCTTCGAATACCAAGTCCTGATTTAGACAAACAAGATTTTTTAGAGCAATTAAGGGAAGAAACCTTAAGAATTGTTAGCACGATTTTGAGAAAAGAGACCTTCAACCAACAGGAAAGACTTGAAGAGGTTTTACTCTACTTCAGGGAAAATATTTCTTTTTTTTCTGAGATTGCCCAGAATCCGATGTTTCATTTTTTGGACAATATCCGTACTTTTCTTTTAGGTATGATTGAGTCAACGCCTCGGTCGCGTACTATAATTGTGGATGCCTATCATATGCCTGAACGTTATGCTGTCACTATGTATGTATCTGGCTTGACAGGGCTTATCGTGGACTGGATTGTCAATGGTGCACAGGAAACTCCACAACAGTTGACGAAGATTATTCTTGATTCACCGGGGATGGAATGGTTTAAGGAAAAATAGTCTGGAAATCGTTTAGAAAGGGAAAATCAAATGAAGGTATTTGTAGCAGGAGCAATCGGTTGTGTGAGTCACTATTTTTAATAGAGAATTTCTTGGCAGATGGATATAAAGTCTAACAGGAACTAAAGACTTGACAAGATTCAAGAAAAAGAGCAACCAAAGACGGCTGAGTTAGATTTAGGGTAAGTATAGAAAAATGAAAGACATACAGAAAACTTGTGTTATACTGGAGAGACTAGGAAAAAGGAGTAAAAAATGGCAACAACAATCAAGTATAAATGGGCGAGTCTCGGAACTGGCGTGATTGCCAATGAACTGGCGCAGGCTTTGGAAGCCTTAGGAGGAAAACTCTATTCGGTTGCTAATCGAACCTATGATAAGGGAGTGGCATTTGCTGAAAAATACGGAATTGAAAAGGTCTATGAGAGAATCGATGATGTTTTTGAGGATCCCGAAGTAGACATTATCTACATTTCAACTCCGCATAATACTCACATTCAGTATCTACGCCAAGCACTGGCTGCGGGTAAACATGTGCTTTGTGAGAAGTCCATTACCCTCAATAGTGAAGAGTTAGAGGAGGCTGTTAAACTGGCGGAGGAGCATCAGGTTCTATTGGCAGAAGCTATGACCATTTTTCATATGCCTCTCTATCGTAAGCTCAATGAGATAGTGACAAGTGGCAAACTGGGATCTCTAAAGGTTATTCAGATGAATTTTGGTTCCTATAAGGACTATGACATGAGCAATCGTTTCTTCAATCGAAGCTTGGCTGGAGGTGCCTTGCTGGATATCGGTGTATATGCACTTTCCTTTGTCCGCTGGTTTATGACTTCCCAGCCTACTCAAATACTGTCACAAGTTAAGCTGGCTCCAACAGGAGTAGATGAGCAGGCAGGTATTCTCTTGACAAATGAAGAGGGAGAAATGGCGACCGTCACTCTCAGCTTACATGCCAAACAGCCAAAGCGAGGCATGATTGCTTTTGACAAGGGATATATCGAGATTTATGAGTATCCCCGTGGTCAGAAAGCCATGATTACCTATACAGAAGATGGGTCACAGGAGATCATCGAGGTTGGAGAAACTGCAAAAGCGCTTCAATATGAAGTTCTAGATATGGAAGCGGCCATTTCTGGGCAAGAAGATCAGCTCTACCTGAACTATAGTCGAGATGTGATGGCACTCATGACGCAGTTACGAAAAGACTGGGGCTTGATTTATCCAGAGGAAGAATAGAGCCATATTATTCATATAGAAGGCAACGAAAGAGATAACTTTCAAAAGTATTTGACTACTGAGATTGATTGACATGAGAAGGGATCTCTTTCTATCTTGTATCAACAATAGTGAGAGTTAGAATGGAATGGAAAGATAAGAACTCCGTATATCGATCATACTATGACAATAGCTGATTGATTGTAGCAATTTTAGGCTTGACAGAAAATCAATACACCAATATGTGGCAGAGTAAAAGTGCCACTGGTCTTCCTTGGATAAAGCCTAGTGTGCTGGATCATCATCGGTATAAAACTGGACATTCAGATCATTATATTGTCCTGCCTATAGTTTTTATCAGTGAGCATCTTGAGGTTCTTCTTAGAAGGTAAGGAGCTTTGTGAGGTGCTGGCTGTCGTCTATACGTGGGTCGTCAATGACCGATAAGGATTCTCCTTTGCTTAAAACTCTTCTTACGAACAATTGAAAAGATCTGAATGGGGGTGTATGTCCACTATTGAAAGAGTTTTGATAAGCTAGCTGTACCTGAGGAGGATACAGAGTGGATTCTAGAAGAAGTAGGATTGATTGACAAAAATACCTCAGATTTAAAAAATCTGAGGTATTTTTGTATGGAGCCGGAATTATTCATATGAGATATGGATACTCACTGAAATCTATGGTAGATAGAACTGTTGCTCTATCCCCCTATCTTTACCCAAATAGTGAAAATAAAAAACAGCTTATACTCTTCAAAAATCTCTTCAAACTACGTCAGCGTCGTCTTGCTGCGCCCAAGTACAGCCTGCAGCTCACTCCTTAGTCTGTTGATGATTTTCATTGAGTATAAGATTGATAGCTGGATTTGTAGAAACGAGGTAATAGGTGACCTGGGCTTGCGGGTCACTGATGGGAATCACTATGCGGTCGTCTCTAATCGGATGCATCTTTTTGCTGTAATCGGTGGTAAAGCGTGGGAGGTTGGAATGCTGAACCAATTCTTCGAATTCAAAGCGGTTGGTTTGAACCAGAAACTTGGAAGCTGGCATCTGTTCATGCACCAAGTCGTTCCAAAAACCAATCTGATTCATGAGGAGGAAATTGTAGCCATTGAGGTCATGAAAGGTCACCTGGTCATACTCAGCTAGGGCATGGTCTTTTGTGACGGCGATAAAAAGATTTTCTTTCAGGTAGGGCAAGCAGTGAGTTCCCTCTTTCTCATAGGGATAGGGGAGAATGGCCAAATCAACCGTTTTATTTTCCAGGCTAGCCAAAACCTCTCCTTCCTTTCCAATCTGTTGGTGGAGGTGTTTGTGGGGAAAGGAAGCACTCAGCTGAGGAAACAATTCCCAGAGTGGGGCTGGAGCGACAGAAGCGACACGGATGGTCTTGAGGCTCTGGTCAAATTGGTGCACTTCCTTAATGCCCTGCTGGCTGGTTTGCAAGATTCGACGAGCGACGCTGACTGCAACTTCCCCTGTTTCATTTAGTGCAATGCGGTTGGCAGTACGGTCAAAAAGAGTCACGCCAAAATCTTCTTCTACATGTTGCATGGCACGAGAAAGGGAGGGGGTTGAAATGTGAAATTTCTCTGCAACTTTTGATAGGGTACCTAATTCCTTAAAGGCAACCAGTTGCTCCAGTTCTTCTAAGTTTAGCATGTCGTCCTCCTTTTAGTTTTCATTTTATGAAAACTAGTTTCCTGTATTACTAGTGTACAATATGAGAGTCTCGTTGTAAACTAGAAACATCAAGAGATCAAAGGAGATGCCAAATATGTTCTACAAAACCTTAAATAATCAGGTCAAAATGCCCCAACTTGGTTTTGGTGTTTACCAAACCCCAGTGGATGAAACCAAGCAGGCTGTTCTTGAAGCCATCGAAGTCGGCTATCGCTCCTTTGATACGGCCCAAGCCTATGGCAATGAAGCAGGTGTCGGCCAGGCTATTCAAGCCTCTGGTTTGCCACGTGAAGAATTTTTCATCACAACCAAGATCTGGATCACCAACGCGGGCTATGAGAAAGCCAAGGCCTCAATCGCAGCATCCTTGCGCAAATTGCAAACCGACTATATCGACCTCTTGCTCATCCACCAACCCTTTGGTGATTACTATGGCAGCTACAGAGCCATGGAAAAAGCCTACAAGGCTGGGAAAGTAAGAGCAATCGGGGTTTCCAACTTTTCCCCAGACCGTTTCATTGATCTACAGCACTTTGTAGACATCAAGCCTGCCGTCAACCAAATTGAAACCCATGTCTTCCAACAACAAAAGCTAGCCAAAAGCTATTTGGACAAATACCATTGCCAGATCGAGTCTTGGGGACCTTTTGCTGAAGGGCGCAATGACTTCTTTAACACCCCTGTCTTGAAAGCGATTGGGGACAAATACGGCAAGTCAGTCGCCCAAGTCGCCCTACGTTTCTTGTTGCAAAGTGACGTGGTCCTGATTCCCAAGTCAGTCCGCAAAGAACGCATGCAGGAAAACTTTGATATCTTTGATTTTGCATTAACCGAGGAGGACATGCAGGCTATTGCGGCTCTGGATCAGGAAAAATCGCTTTTCTTTGACCATCAAGACCCTGAGACGGCAGAGTTCTTTATGAACCTAGCCGATAAGTAAACAGGTAAAAGGAGAAACATGAAAAACAAGTCTTTTCTCATCATTTCTGGCCTACTCATGGCCTTTACCTCACTGTCGACGGATGTTTATTTGCCCGCTATGCCCACTATGGAAAAAGAACTGGGTGGACAAGTGGAGTTGACGGTGACCGGTTTTTTGGTGGGCTTTGCCCTAGCCCAGTTGGTCTGGGGCCCTATCAGTGACCGGATCGGGCGGAAAATCCCTCTGTATCTAGGTCTTGTAATCTTTATTCTTGGATCTTTGGGGTGTGCGCTGTCGACGGATATGACCCAGGTCATCATCTGGCGGGTCTTTCAAGCTTTTGGAGCCTGCGTGGGGCCAATGTTAAGTCGGGCCATGAGTCGCGACCTGTTTGACAGTCGAGAAGCGGCCCAGGTGCTATCGACCCTTATGATTATCGCAGCAGTGGCCCCTATCCTAGGCCCCTTTATCGGTGGCTTTATCGTTAGTTTTACTAGTTGGCATGTGATTTTTTACTTTATGGCGCTGGCTGGGCTCCTCATGCTCTATGGGATTTACCGCTTGCCTGAGACCTTGCCAAAAGAAAAAAGAGGACACATGAGTCTGCTAAGGTCATTTAGCAACTACGGGCAACTCTTGACCAATCGCTCTTTTATGCTCTACACGCTCTGTGTAACCTTTTACTATGTGGGCGCCTATGCCTTTATCACAGGTTCTTCCACGGTTTACATCACCTATTTCCATGTGCCTGAACAGGATTATGGCTTTTTGTTCGGGGTCAATGTCTTAGGAATTGTCGGGCTCAATCTCTTTAACAGACGTTTGGTGGAGCGTTTTTCACTGAGGTTCTTGTTGCGTTGCGCTAGCGTCATCGCTCTCTTAGCTAGTCTGGCCTTGTGGGGCCTCAATCTGGGCAATGGTCCGAGTATCTGGACCTTGGCCATCCCTGTCTTTTTCGTCTTTAGCATGAATGGGATCATCGCTGCCTGTAGCAATGCGGCGGCTCTGGCCTTTGTCTCTGATGAGATGACAGGCTCCGCTTCGGCCTTACTCGGTTCCCTCCAATACGGGAGTGGAATTCTCTCGTCAGCACTTTTGGCAAGTTTTTCAGCGACGAACGGCCACCCTGGCGCTATGGTGACCATCATCTTGGTCTCTGTTGCCCTCGCCTTCTTGACGACCTTGGTAGCCAAAAATGTTCCACAGACCCCAAAAAGTGTCTGACTTGGTCAAGCTAAGTCGATGTGATTGCAAGTAATGAAAGGAAATAAGATATGACAAGTATAAAACAAACGGCAGGACGAGATTTCTTGGGAGATTTTGCTCCGAATTTTGCTCATTTCAATGACGATGTTCTCTTTGGTGAAAATTGGAATGATACGACGATTCCTTTAAAGACACGGGCGATCATCACAGTTGTCGCTCTGATGGCTCAGGGGATAACGGATAGTGCCATGGTGCACCATTTGGAAAATGCCAAAAAAGAGGGGGTTAGCCAAAAGGAAATAGCAGCGATTATTACCCATACGGCCTTTTATGCGGGATGGCCTAAAGCCTGGGCGGTTTTCAATCTGGCCAAAAAGATTTGGACTGTCGAAGAAGTAGAAGGCAAAGCCAGCGATAAAGAGGCTTATCAAGCGACATTTTTCTTTCCCATCGGTGAAAAAAATACAGCTTTTGCAGATTACTTTAGTGGCCAGTCTTACTTGGAGCCAATTGCAGAGGAGGCTTTCCCTGTTTTTAATGTGACCTTTGAGCCTGGGTGTCGCAATCATTGGCATACGCATAAGGCTAAATCAGGTGGAGGGCAGTTGCTCATCTGTGTCGGTGGCGAAGGGTATTATCAAGAATGGGGTAAGCCAGCCCTTAAACTGCTCCCTGGGGATACCGTTACTGTTCCTGCTAATACCAAACATTGGCATGGGGCCAGCAAAGACCAGTGGTTTTCTCATCTAGCCTTTGAAATTCCTGGTGAAGCGACCGCAACGACTTGGCAGGAGCCGGTGTCCGAGGAAGATTATCTGAAAGCACAGGAGTAGGAAGCGAGACAAATTGTACGGTAATTAGTGTCAGCTTTGTTTCCCACAAACTCCGTTAAAAAAATGTCCCCCATCATCCCATATCTGATGATGAGGGACTCTTTGTTTTGCTAGAGAGCATTTCTAACTGCTACTGCTTCTTCAACTGGGTTGTGAGTTCGAGTTGGTTGCCTTCAGGGTCAAAAACCACCGCTTCGTAATAGCCGTCCCCTGTGGTACGTGGGCCGGATTGGATGGGGTAGCCGTTGGCTTCAAAACGCTGAGCAAAGCCATCTACGTCGGCCTCATTGCCAACTGCGATGGCCAAGTGAGTGAAACCAAAGGTGTCTTTGTCCCCTGAGACAATATCGGGGCGGTGGCAGAGTTCCAAGCGGGCACCATCTTCAAAACTAAGAAAATAAGAAGAAAAACCTGTTCTTGGGTTGTGGTATTTTTCGCTGGCTGTCGTCTTGAAGTAGGTTTGGTAGAAGGTTTTCATATTTTCCAGGTCTTTGACCCAGACGCCGACGTGTTCGATTGCAATTGACATAATTAGTTCCTTTCTGGTGTGACGGTTTGTCACTCTTTTTTATTGGTTAAGGTAGTGGGCGATGACGCTTAAGACACCGTTGTCATCATTGCTAGGGGCGATGGACTTGGCGACTTGTTTGGTGGCTTGGGGGGCATTGCCCATGGCGTAGGAGTAGCCAGCAAGTGCCAACATCTCATGGTCATTACCACCATCCCCGAAGGCCAAAAGATTGTCGCTAGATAGCTGCCACCTGTCCAAGAGTTCCTGCAGGGCTGCCCCCTTATTTTTGCCTTTTCCGATGATGTCAATGTTGCCGTGACCGCTGGTGGTCGCATCAATCACATCCCCCAAGAGTGCCTTGAGGTCATCGATAATCTGATAGGTAATCTCTTCTGGGGTGTTGAAGGAAAACTTCAGAAATTGGTCATCAGGAAGGACAGCAAAAGAATCGACCAGTTGGAGTTTGGTATGGTATTTTTTGAAAAAAGCAATGGCCTCGGGCGCTGATTTGGCATGCATATAAGCCATTTTTTCACCGCTCAAAACGAATTCGTGGTCCAAGTGGTGTTCCTCCAGATAGTCTAAAACGCTTCTGACCACTTCCTTAGGCAAGGTATAGCTTTTGAGAAAGTGGCCCTTCTCGACGAAGTAGGCACCGTTTTCTCCCACGATGGTGATGTCCTTTTTGTAGTCTTCGAAATAACTCTCGATTTGGTAATATTGGTTGCCACTGATGGCGACAAAACGAATGCCCTTTGCCTGCATTTTGTCAAACAATTGGGCAAATTGGGCTCTGTCGTAGTCCATCTGGTTGTTGAGGAAGGTGCCGTCCATGTCGGTGGCGATAACTTTGATATCCATAAAAAGTCTCCTTTGGAAGGTGAAAATCTTGTGTAAGGTTTGCTGGCTAAGGGATCATCTATCCCAATTCGTTTTTTTATCGTCGTCTGTGATGGCACGGATAACCTTGCAGGGATTACCGACGGCGACACTGTTGTCTGGGATGTCCTTGACGACGACGCTACCACCACCGATAACCACATTGTTTCCGATGGTAACGCCTGGCATGACCTGCACCCCAGCTCCAATCCAAACATTGTCTCCTACGGTGATGGGGTAGGCGTATTCTAAGCCCTGATTTCGCCTGTCGGCGTCAATCGGGTGACCTGCGGTATGAAAGCCACAGTTGGGGGCGATAAAGACATTGTCTCCAAAGGTCACCTTGGCCCCGTCTAGGATGACGGTATTGTGATTGGCAAAGAAATTCTCCCCAATCTCGATATTGTAGCCATAGTCACACCAAAAGGGCGCAACGATGCAACAATTTTCCTTGGTTTTGCCTAGTAATTCTTGCAGGAGTTTGTGTTGCCCAGCCTCATCTCTGGGACGCAAGTGATTGTAGTCGTAGCAGAGGTCTTTGGCTCTTGTTCGTTCTTCTAGGATTTCTTTGTCATAATTGGCATCATAAAGTTTCTGGGCCAGCATTTTGTCTTTTTCAGTCATGGTTCTTCTCCTTTTGCGCCTCTTTGAGGCCTTGTCGGGTAATCCCGTATTTGAGCCAGTCTAGGGGAATGTCTGCACTGGGATAGCCTGCAATCAAGATGCATTGGGCATGGACCCCATAATCACCGGTTTGCACGACGGCTTTACAGCGATCCCGCATTTCATAGTAATCCGGGATATAAGGCATGGTCTGGATGTTTTCTTGTCCTAGCTTTGTCACTAAAAACTGATAATCTGTTTGGTTGAGCGTCAGCATCTCCTCGGTCACCAGGGCGCCTTCGAAATCTCCCACCTCGATGAGAACATCCACGATGGCTTGCATGGAAGGACAGCCCGTAACGGCCTCTAGGTCGATGTATTGGACAGAAGGGGCTAGGGGATGTAGGGCCTTGGCTGAGGTGCCACTGCCTGCATCAGCGATAAAAATCATCTCGCCATGGCGAAGTCCAGCCACTAGGGCAGCTAAGTCTTTATTTAAAATGCGTTTTTTCATAAGGATTCTCCAAGTTTTTAAATGCTCTTTACGAATGCTTGTCTTTGTCTCTCCAAGAGGTGCAAGCGCCCTAGCTCTTGTCCGCCTTGCAAGACCAGAGTGTCTAGTTCCGTTAGGCGTTCCAGTCTAGGCTGAAAATCTTGAGGAATGCCTGTGTCGGTCATCTGGATATCTGTCTTGAGAGACGGGCAGTAGTAGGCGATAGCATCCGGAGCCAAGACCGCTGTAAGAGCTGTGATTTGCAGAAGAAGTTCTTCTTTTGTTGCTTTTCCCTCTTTACTGAGGTAGCCGACCTCCCCAGCGAAGCCCTGTTTGCCTCGGTGCAAGCGCCCGTCAACGAGTAGCCCAGCCCCAGCAAAATCGCTATCTGGCTGGTAGAGAAGGGCTAGATTGTCATGGTCTGGATGCTCTTTTTGGTAAGCGAGGACCGCACAGTTCACATCGTTTTCAATCAAAATCGGAAGGTCTGTCAAGGCTGACAGGCTTGTCAGCAGTTGGCTCTTCTCTAAATGCGCAAAATCCGAAGAAAGGATTTCCCCATGCGTGCCAATGATACCCGGAAAGCTGAGTACCAAGACTTGCATCAAGGGATCGCTTTCCAGCAAAATGCTTACAGCCTCACAGATTTCTGCTAAACTACCTGTTTTACTGCTTACAAACGCTTCAAATACGGTCTCCCCAGCAAGATTAAAGGCATGCGTTGCTATCTGATACCGGTCAAAAGGATGACTGAGGAGGACCGTTCCGATATGGGCAAAGTTCACACTTAACTGATAGAGTTTGGACTTTCTACCCCCCGTTGAGCTGGCATTGCCGATAAAGCAAATTTCCCCACTAGCTTCTAAGGTTTGTAAAATATTGGTGGTCCCAGCCAGAGAAATCCCAGTTTGCTGGGCTAAGTCGGTCTTGGTCCAGTTGCCACCTTGATAAAAGCAAGCTCTTACCCGCTGAATGTTGTCTTCTTTTAAATCTCTAATTTTTGCCATTTTTCACTTTCGTCACAACTTGATGAAACTAGTATAGCATTTTTTCGTTCTTAGGACAAGTTTTTTTGAAAAATAAATGATTATTTGAAATCTTGGACAGTAGCTGCAGGAGTTTTGATAGCCATTTGATCCCTGACGTGTTACAATAAAAGAAAAAAGAAAGGACTCCTCATGACATCCATTCGCTCCAAGCGTGTTTCCAACTATGAACTCTTTTTTGATTTAGCTTTTGTCTTGACCATTAGTCAGCTGACTGGCGCCATCCATGTGCCTCATGTGCAGCTTGAGCATATCTTTTACTTTTTGACCACCATTATCGTTATGCTCAATGTCTGGAATCAAGAAGCCTTTTACTACAATAAATACGGCGATTCGAGGCAGATTGACATCTACACGGTCATTGCCCTCATGCTTTTTGTGGGAAATCTGGCCCTGTCTATTACCTTTGACCCCACTAGCCTTAAACCTTTTTTGGAAAACCCGCTCAATTTTAATAGCCTTCTGATCTTGAGTTATGGGACCATTGCCCTGCAGTACGTCCTAAAAGGGAGAAAACTAGGTTTTAACAAGGACATGTATCTGTCTATTGCCTTACTGGTGGTGTATGCGCTAGCAGTTCTCCCTAGGGCTTTGGATCTTCTGCCTTTTTCGGTTCATGCTCTGCCTCTTTACTACCTACCACTAGTGGTGCCTTTGTTTTTAAACTCGAAAAAACGCCCCATTTGTATGAATTTCTCGCATTATTTGGAGCGTTGCCAGCTCTTGACGATTATTACTTTTGGGGAGAGTGTCATTGCTGTGCTTAAAACCTATCCCCTGTCCCAAAAATTTTGGGAAGGCTTGACTCTCTTTATGGGCTTGGGCTTCATGTTTGTCTTTTATATCATTCAAACCTTTGTCAATATCAATCACCACCAACGAGTATCCGTTAAAGCTCTCTCTTACGCCCATTATGTCATTGTGGCTAGCCTCCTGTTCTTTACGGTTGGTTTGGAATTCTTAAAAGACAGCCACCATCATGATCTAGGTCTGCATTTCTTTGTGCTATCTATTTTGGCTTTCTTCGTTGGGACACTGTCTACTTCTCACTATAATATCGAACTTTACCGTCTGGACCGTCGTGTAGTTGCCCAATATGGTCTGATCTTACTTGTCGCTATGGGGCTTTTCTACCTATTTGGGCAACAGATAGCTCTTTTGGGTCTGACCTTGGCAGGACTTTCTCGGGCCTTGACTCGGACAGGGATGAGCTATCGCCGTCGCGTGCGGGAGCAAAACAAGGTACCGCATCCTGACGTGACTGCAAACAACCGTGATTTTTCATAAAGTTTTCATTTTCTGAAGGCGAATGCTTGACTTGGAGTCAACTCTAAGGGTTATAATAGAAGAGTGAGGTGATTAAAACCGTCGTCCGATACTGGAAAGGAGTTAGATATGAACATTAAATCTGCTAGTCAAACACTAGGGCTATCTGCTGATACCATTCGCTACTACGAACGTATCGGGCTGGTACCGCCCATCACGCGGTCGGCTGCGGGTATCCGTGACTTTCAGGAGTCCGACATGGAGGCTCTCGAATTCGTCAAGTGCTTTCGGTCAGCAGGTGTCTCAGTAGAGAGTTTGGTAGCCTACATGGCCCTCTATCAAGAGGGGGAGGCCACAAAATCTGCTCGCCTAGACATCTTGCTGGATGAACGCGACAAGCTCGCCCAGCGCATCAGCGAATTAGAGACCGCCCTTCATCGACTCGATTACAAAATTACTTACTATCAAAAGGAGACAGCTAAATGAAATCAGCTATTTACACCCAAGCAGGCCAAGTCGGTCTGACAGATATTGACCGCCCTCAACTGCAGGCGGCAGATGATGCCATTATCCGGATTGTCCGCACCTGTGTCTGTGGCTCTGACCTATGGAGCTACCGCAATCCTGACATCGAAGAAGGCCATGGTAACAGTGGTCACGAAGCTATTGGGATTGTCGAAGAAGTGGGCGATGCCATAACGACTGTAAAACCTGGGGACTTTGTCGTCGCACCTTTCACGCATGGTTGTGGCCAATGTGATGCCTGCCGTGCCGGATTTGACGGCTCTTGTGACCGCCATCAGGGCGGAGATAACTTCTCAGGTGGGGTCCAAGCTGAGTATATTCGCTTCCAACATGCAGAGTGGTCATTGATTAAAATTCCTGGCCAACCGTCTGACTACACTGAAGGCATGCTTAAATCCTTCTTGACCTTGGCAGATGTTATGCCGACAGGTTACCATGCTGCGCGTGTGGCCGATGTCAAACCGGGTGACCGGGTGGTCGTTATCGGTGACGGAGCCGTTGGCCAATGTGCTGTCATTGCGGCCAAGATGCGAGGGGCTTCTCAGATTGTCTTGATGAGCCGTCACAAAGACCGCCAAGAGATGGCTTTGGCATCTGGTGCGACAGCAGTAGTCGCCGAACGTGGCGAAGAAGGCATTGCCAAAGTCCGTGAAATCGTGGGTGGCAACGGTGCAGACGTCGCTCTGGAATGCGTCGGTACCGAAGCGGCCATCGACCAAGCTCTGGGTGTACTCCACAATGGAGGCCGGGTCGGCTTTGTTGGTGTGCCTCATTACGACAAAACACCGCTAGGTTCAACCTTCGCCCAAAACACCATCGTCGGTGGAGGACCAGCCTCTGTTACCACTTATGTCAAAGATGGGCTCCTTAAAGCTGTTCTTGATGGAGACATCAATCCAGGACGGGTCTTTACCAATACCTACAAGCTCTCAGACATCAACCAAGCCTACAAAGACATGGACGACCGCAAGTCCATTAAATCTATGTTGGTAGTGGAGTAGCGAAAAACTCACGAGGCTGGGAAAAAAAGTCTCTGGAATCAGAAAAACGCATAGTATTAGGTATTGAAAAACCTTGATGCTATGCGTTTTATTGTGGGGATATTTACTTCATTTTCTCCTGAAATTGAGTTTTTGCCCAGCCTCGTGAGTTTTTTATCCATTTTTGGTGCTGTCTCTCAGGGTTAGTCGAGTACCGAGCATAGTGAGGCTTGGGATTTTCCTTCCGTGTAGGACTTCTTTGTTAAGAATATCCATGCCGATACGTCCCATTTCTTCGGTATAAACGGTGATGCTAGAGAGTGGCGGAAAGACTTGTTTTATCACGCTGGTATCGTTAAAGGAAATCAGACTGACCTGTTCTGGTAGGGAAATACCTGCCTCCTGAAGGGCACGAAGGGCACCAATGGCTAAACTATCGTTAGCTGCGAAAAAGGCAGATGGAAGTTGGTCTCCTAGGGTTTGAATGGCTCTTTTCATTAGATCATAGCCAGATTGGGCTGTGAATTGTCCCTGAAAAATAAAGGTTTCCTGATAGATACCCTTTTCGCTTGTATAGTGTCGGAAGTGTTCCAAGCGCTGGTCTGGAATATTCTCTACCTGGTCAGTTGTTTCTTCAATTCCCGTCAGTATGCCAATCTTGTCCAAACCTTGGTTGAGAAAATGGTCGACAACCTGCTTGACAGCTGTACAAAAGTCCGTAATGACGCAAGTGTGCCCGAGTGCCAAGGTATCGCTATCCAGAAAGACAAGTGGTTTCTGGTATTCTTCAAAGGAAGTAATTTGTACGCGGCTGAATTTTCCGATACACAAAATGCCAATGACCTCTTCGCTCAAGGTAAAGGGTTGATCGTTGAAATAGCGCAGAATGTCGTAATCCAACTCCTGTGCACGTTTTTCAATACCCAGACGAATCTGATAGTAGTAGAGGTCGTCCAACTCCCCTTGTTCGCTAACCCATTGGATAATGGCAATCTTTTGCTTGGGTTTGTGGGATTCGCCTGTCTTGAGATGCTTAGTATAGCCCAGCTCTTCAGCGACAGTTAAAATACGGTGTCTGGTTTCTTCTGTAACAGATAGACTCTGGTCGCGATTGAGGACACGAGATACGGTCGCGATAGAGACAGAGGCTAGCTGTGCAATGTCTTTTAAGGTAGCCATAAATCCTCCTTCTTTTAGGTTAGTATATCATATTTTTTCTGTTTTTTACCGATAGTTTAGTAAAAATTCAGTAAAAAGGATTGACCTTGGCAAATCCCTTGGATACAATAGAAGAAAATGATTACACGTTGAGATGACTTAACGGACAGTCAAAGGAGAATTCATATGACACAAGATCTTACTACTGAAGCCCTTCGCAAAGACTTTCTTGCGGTTTTTGGTCAAGAAGCAGACCAAACTTTCTTTTCACCAGGGCGGATCAATCTGATTGGTGAACACACAGACTACAACGGTGGGCACGTATTTCCAGCGGCTATTTCCTTGGGAACATACGGTGCAGCTCGCAAGCGAGATGACCAAGTTTTGCGCTTTTACTCAGCTAACTTTGAAGACAAGGGCATTATCGAAGTGCCTCTAGCAGATCTCAAATTTGAAAAAGAGCACAGCTGGACTAACTATCCAAAAGGGGTTCTTCATTTCTTGCAAGAAGCTGGACACGTGATTGACAAAGGGTTTGATTTTTATGTTTACGGGAATATCCCAAATGGTGCCGGCTTGTCTTCATCCGCTTCCTTGGAACTTTTGACAGGAGTGGTGGCAGAGCATCTCTTTGATTTAAAATTAGCCCGTTTGGATTTGGTTAAAATTGGAAAACAAACAGAGAACAACTTTATCGGAGTCAACTCTGGTATCATGGACCAGTTTGCTATCGGTATGGGGGCAGACCAACGTGCTATTTACCTAGATACCAACACCTTGGAGTATGACTTGGTGCCACTTGATTTGAAGGACAATGTTGTCGTCATCATGAACACCAACAAACGCCGTGAACTAGCAGACTCTAAATACAATGAACGTCGTGCTGAGTGTGAAAAAGCAGTGGAAGAATTGCAAGCTGCCTTGGATATTCAGACCTTGGGTGAGTTGGATGAGTGGACCTTTGACCAATATAGCTATCTGATTAAAGACGAAAATCGCTTAAAACGTGCTCGCCATGCTGTACTTGAAAACCAACGTACTCTTAAAGCTCAAACAGCTCTTCAAGCAGGAGATTTGGAAACATTTGGTCGCTTGATGAATGCATCACACGTTTCTCTAGAGCATGACTATGAAGTAACTGGCTTGGAATTGGATACCCTCGTTCATACTGCTTGGGCTCAGGAAGGTGTTCTCGGTGCTCGTATGACAGGGGCTGGTTTTGGTGGCTGTGCCATTGCTTTGGTGCAAAAAGATGTTGTTGAGTCCTTTAAGGAAGCTGTGGGCAAGCACTACGAGGAAGTCGTTGGATACGCTCCAAGCTTCTATATCGCTGAAGTTGCAGGTGGCACTCGCGTCCTTGACTAGTCAAAAGGAGGCTCTATCGTGACCTTAGTAGAACAATTTGTAACACACGTCATTGCAGAAAGTACCTTTGAGGAAATGGATCGCATCTACCTGACCAATCGCGTTTTAGCACTGGTGGGAGATGGAGTTCTCGATGTTGAGACTGACCCAGATAACTTGATTGACCTTAAAGATCAGCTTGTTGAGGAGGCGGTTCGATTAGAGACGATTGAGGATAGTCAGGCTGCACGTGAAATCCTCGGTGCTGAACTAATGGATTTGGTGACCCCTTGTCCAAGTCAAGTCAATCGTGATTTCTGGGCAACTTACGACCAGTCACCAGAGCAGGCGATAGCGGATTTTTACCAACTCAGCCAGAAAAATGACTACATTAAGCTCAAGGCCATTGCTAAAAATATTGCTTATCGTGTTCCATCTGACTACGGAGAACTTGAGATTACCATCAACCTCTCTAAGCCTGAAAAGGATCCGAAAGAGATTGCGGCGGCTAAGTTGGTGCAAGCTAGCAATTATCCCCAGTGTCAGCTTTGTATAGAGAACGAGGGTTACCATGGTCGGGTTAACCACCCAGCTCGTAGCAATCACCGCATTATCCGTTTCGAAATGGCGGATCAGGAGTGGGGCTTCCAGTATTCACCTTATGCCTACTTTAATGAGCACTGTATCTTCTTAGACGGCCAGCACCGTCCCATGGCTATTAGTCGTCAGAGCTTTGAGCGTCTGCTGGCTATCGTAGAGCAGTTTCCAGGCTATTTTGCGGGTTCAAATGCCGACCTGCCAATCGTGGGGGGTTCTATTCTCACCCATGACCACTATCAGGGAGGCCGTCACGTGTTTCCTATGGAAATCGCTCCTCTGCAAAAGACTTTCCGATTTGCTGGTTTTGAGCAGATCAAGGCTGGGATTGTCAAGTGGCCTATGTCAGTGCTACGTTTGACCTCGGATTCTAAAGAGGATTTGATTAACTTGGCGGATAAAATCTTGCAAGCTTGGCGCCAGTATTCAGACCCTGCAGTGCAAATTTTGGCAGAGACAGACGGGACACCGCATCACACCATCACACCGATTGCTCGCAAACGCGATGGTCAGTTTGAGTTGGACTTGGTTTTGCGAGACAATCAAACCTCAGAGGAGCACCCCGATGGCATCTATCATCCGCATAAGGATGTCCAACATATCAAGAAGGAAAATATCGGCTTGATTGAGGTCATGGGCTTGGCTATCCTGCCACCACGTCTGAAAGCGGAAGTGGAGCAAGTTGCTAGCTACCTCGTGGGAGATGGTGATATAGTTGCCGACTATCATCAGGAATGGGCAGACCAACTCAAAGCTCAACATCCAGACATAACAGATAAAGAAAAAGCCCTTGAAATCGTCAAAGACTCTGTAGGTGCTATCTTTGCGCGTGTTTTGGAGGACGCAGGAGTTTATAAGCAGACGGAGCAAGGACAGGCAGCCTTTATGCGATTTGTAGAGCAGGTCGGAATTTTGCCAGACTAGGAGCTTTCTCCTTGCACAGTCCTATAAAAAGTAGTATCATAGTGTCGTTTGAAAACTCAGGAGGAAATGATGAAAGATTTTCATTTTGACGCTATATCTGCCTTTGAAAATTACGAAATAGAAAAAATGAGAGATGGTCATGTTGTGGTGACGACAAAAGTAGTGGACTCGTCGCTCAACTACTATGGCAATGCCCATGGTGGCTATCTCTTTACCCTTTGTGACCAGATCAGTGGTTTGGTGGTCATTTCACTAGGACTTGATGGAGTGACGCTCCAATCCTCTATCAACTACCTCAAGGCTGGAAAACTCGACGATGTGCTGACTATTAAAGGAGAATGTGTCCATCATGGACGCACAACCTGTGTGGTAGATGTGGATATTACCAATCAAGAAGGCAGAAATGTCTGCAAAGCAACCTTTACCATGTTTGTCACAGGCCAGCGGTCAGAAGACAGACAGGTGAGGATATAAAGAAAGGTGAGTGAGATAAATTTATCTCGCTCATTTTTGGTCTATGAGATATGTTAGAAGCAAATATTAAAGAGAGTGATGAAATACAAAGGGAAGAGGTACCTATATGTGGTATACTAGTTATGGTAGATTTTAATTACTTATACTCTTCGAAAATCTCTTCAAACCACGTCAGCGTTGCCTTACCGTATATATGTGACTGACTTCGTCAGTCTTATCTACAACCTCAAAACAGTGTTTTGAGCAGCTTGCGGCTAGCTTCCTAGTTTGCTCTTTGATTTTCATTGAGTATTATATCGAGTGAATTCTCATATTAGTGAGGAATTTTTAAATGGAATTACACTTTAATTTAGAATTAGTAGAAACCTATAAAAGTAATAGCCAAAAGGCACGTATCTTAACGGAAGATTGGGTTTATCGTCAGTCTTATTGCCCTAATTGTGGGAACAATCCCTTAAATCATTTTGAAAATAATCGTCCTGTAGCAGATTTTTACTGTAATCATTGTAGTGAGGAGTTTGAACTAAAGAGCAAAAAAGGAAATTTTTCATCAACAATCAATGATGGTGCTTATGCAACGATGATGGAGCGTGTTCAGGCAGATAATAATCCTAATTTCTTTTTTTTGACTTACACAAAAAAATTTGAGGTAAATAATTTTCTGGTCCTTCCAAAGCAATTTGTTACACCGAAATCAATTATTCAAAGGAAGCCACTTGCACCAACTACCAGACGAGCAGGTTGGATTGGTTGTAACATAGATTTATCGCAAGTACCTTCTAAAGGAAGAATATTTCTTGTGCAAAATGGGCAAGTTAGGGATCCAGAAAAAGTTACAAAAGAATTTAAGCAAAGTTTATTTTTAAGGAAAAATTCTTTTTCAGCAAGAGGTTGGACAATAGAAATTCTAAATTGTATAGATAAGATAGAGGGTTCAGAATTTACCCTTGAAGATATGTATCGTTTTGAAAGTGACCTAAAAAATATCTTTGTTAAGAACAATCATATCAAAGAAAAAATTCGGCAACAGCTTCAAATATTAAGATACAAAGAAATAATAGAATTTAAAGGTAGAGGAAAGTATCGGAAATTATGAAAATGAAACAACTTATTGCACCAGAAGAGGTGTATGATTTCTTAAAAGTCATCTGGCCTGATTATGAAACAGAGAGTAATTATGAAAACTTATGTGTAATGGTTTATACTTTATCAGACCCTGATTGTGTGAGGTGGTTATCTGAAAATATGGAGTTTGGTAATGAGGAACAACTTTCTTTATTGGGCATAGATTATTGCTAATAAGTGAGTTAATTGGAGAGAAACTTAAGATGAAAAAGTATACCATAGAAATTACTGAAACTCTAACCCGTTTAGTGAGTATAGAAGCTGAAGACGAGTATGAAGCGGAACGTATTGTAAGAGAAAAGTATAAGAATGGTGAAATTGTTCTTGATGCAGATGATTTTCAGGACTATGACACTAGTATATATGAGTAGATATTTTTATTTTGTCACACAAAAAAGAGGCTCGCACCTCTTTTTCTTATTTCTTTTTCCGGTTTAATACTGCATTGAGTACAATGGCGAGTAGGCTGGCTACGACGATTCCATTTGAGAAGAACATTTGGAAGGCTGTCGGCATGCTGACAAAGAGATTGCTATTGTTGAGTCCGACACCTGCAGCGATTGAGACAGCTGCGATAAGGAAGTTGTGTTCATTGTTAGCAAAGTCAACTCGGGCGACGATCTGCATCCCTTGAAGAGAAACAAAACCAAACATCACCAGCATGGCACCACCGAGAACAGGGCTCGGAATGATTTGGGCGAGGGCACCAAACTTAGGAAGGAGTCCAAGGAGGACTAGGAAACCAGCTGCGTAGTAGATTGGCAGACGGGTCTTGATACCTGACAATTTAACCAAACCAACGTTTTGTGAAAATCCTGTATAAGGGAAGGTGTTAAAGATTCCTCCGAGAAGTACAGCTAGACCTTCTGCACGATAACCGTTGCGCAGGCGCGTGCTGTCGATTGGGTCATTGGTAATATCAGACAAGGCCAGGTAAACACCAGTGGATTCAACCATAGACACCGTTGCAATGATACACATCATGACAATAGAGGAGATTTCAAAAGTTGGTACACCAAAGTAGAGGGGAGTTGGAACATGGACAAGCGGTGCTGCAGCCACAGGAGAGAAGTCAACCAAGCCCATGGTAGCAGCAATGGCGGTTCCAACAACCAGACCAATCAAAATGGAGATAGATTTGATAAATCCTTTGGTAAAGATGTTAATCAAGAGGATAATTAGAACAGTTATGGCTGCAAGCAAGAGACTTTGACCAGTTGGCTCTGGGACATTATTTCCCATGTTTCCGATAGCGACAGGAATTAAGGTCAATCCAATTGTGGTAATGACAGAGCCTGTTACGATAGATGGGAAGAGATTGGCAACTTTTGAGAAAATGCCTGAAATTAGAACCACATAAATCCCTGAAACGATAAGGGCACCAAACATAGCTCCGCTACCGTGACTTTGTCCAATCATAATTAAGGGAGCAACCGACTGGAAGGCAACTCCGAGAACAACTGGTAGTCCAATCCCAAAGTATTTGTTGAGTTGGAGTTGGAGGAAGGTGGCCACCCCACACATGAAGATATCTGTGGAGATCAGGTAGGTCAACTGCTCAGCTGAATAGCCAAGGGCTGTCGCAATCATGATAGGAACCAGGATAGAACCTGAGTACATGGCTAATAAGTGCTGCAAGCCAAGAACGGCTGCTTGTGAATGTTTTTCTTGTTTTTGCATTAGAGATCTGCCTCCTTAAATACGACCTGACCATTTTCGAAACGATCCAAGCGAGCCAGTGATAGGACTGGATACCCTGCTTTTTCAAGCAAATTACGACCATCCTGGAAAGATTTTTCAATCACGATACCAATCGCTTCGACTTTTGCTCCAGCTTGTTCGATGATTTGGATCAAGCCTTTGGCAGCTTGGCCATTAGCAAGGAAATCATCTACAATCAAGACCTTGTCCTCTGGTGATAGGAATTTTCCAGCGATGGAAACGGTGCTGGTCACCTGTTTGGTAAAGGAGTAGACTTCTGCAGTCAAGATTCCTTCATTCATGGTGATGTTTTTAGCTTTCTTGGCGAAAATCATGGGAACGTTTAAGGTTTCAGCTGTAAAAATGGCTGGGGCAATGCCTGAAGCTTCTATAGTCACGACCTTGGTAATGCCAGCAGAAGCGAATTTTTCCGCGAATACCTTACCAATCTCTCGCATCAAGCTAAAGTCAACTTGGTGGGTTAAAAAGGAATCCACCTTGAGGATGTTGTCCCCCAAGATATGCCCATCCTCGAGGATACGTTCTTCTAATAATTTCATAAGACCTCCTAAAGTCTAAAAGCCAGTTTACTTGTTGGTTAAATGTTTCTATAGTGAACCAGTTTGCTAGTACTATATATTTGATAAAACTAGTACGAGCGAAGCGAGTTTTATCAAATATTTCCCGCCGTAGTGGTATCATAGACAATAATCTTGTTATTGTCTATGACGGGATTTTTGAGACTTTTGGCTCAAAAATTAGGGATGAAATTCCGAAGGAAGTTGCTCCCGTCCGCACTAATTAAGGGAAATATTAAAAATATTTAGTTTACACTTAAAGGCGTGCTTTAACAAAAATATTCAAAAAGGACCTACTTAATCCCCTAAGTAAGTCCCCAAAATAGGCATGTCCAACACCATACCTTCAGCTGACATACTCATTGTTAGGTGTTCCGGCACCTTGTAGAAACGTCGTGCCAATTCACGACATAAACAAGTAAAATGATATTCAATTTTAAATAGGCTGACGCCAATGTTTTTATTTTACACTAATTAACTTTATAAATCAAATATTTTGTTAGGAAATAGATCGTAAAAACGAACGAAAAAGACTACAACGCTAGATAGTATTGTAGCCTTTTATTCTTCTATTCGCTAAATCTTAGAAAATAACCATCTGGATCCAAGACTGCAAATTCGTGAGGATAAATAAAGCTATCTCCCACTCGAAATTCTCTTTTGGTCAGCGGACGATGGATAGGATAGTCAGCTTCCAGCAGTTTTTGGTGGAGCTGAGGGACATCTTCAATGCCAAAGGAAATATTGACACCGCGCCCGAAAGGATAGGTTAGTTGGGCTAATTCTTCTGTGCTGCCTTCTTCTAGCATAAGTTGGCAGTCTTCAAGCGAGAGGAAGAGAAATTTCTCCTCTGGACGCTCGTATTCGACAGAAAATCCCAGCAAGTCGCAGTAGAAGTGGCGTGACTTTTCGAGGTCAGATACTACAAATTCAGGAATGACAGCTTGATAGTCCATTAGCTTTCTCCTTAGAGCTCAATCTCCATGACAATGGGCGTATGGTCTTGCCGTGCTCCCGAGTCAATCATGTCAGACTTGGTCACCTTGTCAGCCACGCGGTTGCTAGTTAGCCAGTAGTCGATTCTCCAGCCTGTATTGTTGATTTTAGAAGTCTTACTGCGTTGTGCCCACCAAGTATAACGCTCTGGGACATCGCCGTGAATATGGCGGAAGGTGTCAGTAAATCCAGTTGCCAAAAGGTTGGTAAATCCAGCACGTTCCTCGTCGGTAAATCCAGGTGAACGGCGGTTGCTGGCAGGATTTGCAAGGTCGATTTCATTGTGTGCCACATTGTAGTCACCAGTCGCAAGGACTGGTTTTTCTTTGTCTAGTTGAGCCAAATACTCAGCATATTTGACATCCCAGACTTGGCGTTCTTCCAAGCGTTTGAGACCGTCTCCAGCATTTGGAGTGTATACTTGGGTCACGAAAAATGTATCAAATTCTAAGGTGATGATACGGCCTTCTAAGTCCATGGTAGAAGGGGAACCGATTTCTGGGAAGCTGATCGTTGGTGTGAGTTCCTTCTTATAAAGAAACATGGTTCCAGCATAGCCTTTTCGGGCAGGCTCTTGGGAAGAGCGCCAAGTGTTTTCATAGTCTGGGAAGAGTTCAGCCAAAATTTCCAAGTGTTTCTTTGTAGGACCCTTGGCAGAAAGCTTGGTTTCCTGGATAGCGATAATATCAGCATTTTCGGCTACCAAGGTTTGTAGGACTTCTTGGGACAATTTTGCACGAGCTGAGTCACTCGTTAGGGCTGCATTGAGGGAATCAATATTCCATGAGATGAGTTTCATAAAGTTACCTTTTTCATTCAGATTACAGACTATATTATACCAAAAAAAGGCGCATTTCCCCAACGTATGGTTTGAAAAATCCCTCTCTTTTGTTTATAATAAAAAAGATTTTATGAAAAGGAGTGAAAATAGATGAAATTCTACTCTTATGACTATGTGCTCAGCCAAATCAATCAGCAAAATAATGTCATGATTGGGTTAGGGATTGTCTTGCTGGGAGTGACCGGTTTTTTTGCCTTCAAGGCTTATCGCGACAATCGAGGAACCAAGTTTCGGGAGCTGGTCATGATTTCTGTCTTGACCTTATTGACCTTACTACTGGTAAGTATCTCAAATTTTCAGTCCAATCAAGCCTCTAATAATCAGTTTCAAACATCCCTTCATTTTATCGAAGTGGTTTCTGGAGATTTGGGGGTAGACAAGTCCAAAGTTTATGTAAACACCTCGGCAGCAACGGATGGAGCCATTCTTAAGGTAGGAAATAGTTACTATCGAGCCATGAGTGGAAGTGAGCCAGACAAATACCTGTTAGAAAAAATGGAACTTTATAAGACAGATGACATCGAATTGGTGGAGGTGAAGAAATGACACTTAATTACCTTGAAATTTTAATCAAACTGGCCTTGGGTCTCTTTTCTCTGGTATTCGTCATCAATGTGACAGGTAAGGGAAATCTAGCGCCCAATTCAGCAACAGATCAAATTCAGAACTATGTTCTTGGGGGAATTATCGGTGGGGTGATTTACAATAGCTCTATCAGTATTCTTCAGTACGCAGTTATCCTGATTATGTGGACTATATTGGTCTTGACCCTCAAATGGCTTAACAATAACGTTCGTTTTGTCAAACACCTCATCGACGGTAAACCAACTCTCCTGATTAGAAATGGGAAAATCGACCCCGAAGCCTGTCGCTCGGTTGGTTTGTCCGCAGCAGACGTCGCCCTTAAACTGCGAGGGCAAGGAATTTTCCAGATGAAGCAAGTCAAACGAGCTGTGCAGGAGCAAAACGGTCAGCTCATCGTAGTGCAAATGGGCGATGAAAATCCCAAGTATCCTGTCGTGACAGATGGTGTCATTCAGCTAGATGTGCTAGAATCTATCGGTCGTACGGAGGAGTGGCTTCTTGACAACCTCAGCAAACAAGGGCATGACAATGTCGCTAATATCTTTATCGCTGAGTATGACAAGGGTGCTGTCACAGTCGTAACCTATGAATAAGAAAAACCTGGGGTCTTGTACTCTTCGAAAATCTCTTCAAACTGCGTCAACGTCGCCTTGCTGTATGTAGGTTACTGACTTCGTCAGTTCTATCTACAACCTCAAAGCAGTGCTTTGAGCAGCCTGCGGCTAGTTTCCTAGTTTGCTGATGATTTTCATTGAGTATTGGCCTCAGGTTTCCATTTGCAATCAGAAAGGGATTTTATGTCCATTATTCAAAAACTCTGGTGGTTTTTCAAGTTAGAAAAGCGCCGTTATTTAGTCGGGATTGTGGCCTTGGTCTTGGTTTCCGTCCTCAATCTCATTCCCCCCATGGTCATGGGACGGGTCATTGATGCCATTACATCGGGGCAATTAACCCAGCAGGAACTCCTTCTTAATCTATTTTATTTGCTACTTGCGGCCTTTGGGATGTACTATCTGCGCTATGTTTGGCGCATGTATATCCTAGGAACTTCCTATCGTCTGGGGCAGATTATGCGGTCTCGCTTGTTTGAGCATTTTACTAAGATGTCGCCAGCCTTTTATCAGACCTATCGGACGGGGGACTTGATGGCACACGCCACCAATGATATCAATGCTTTAACTCGATTAGCAGGGGGCGGTGTTATGTCTGCGGTGGATGCCTCTATCACGGCTCTGGTGACTTTGCTGACCATGCTCTTTAGTATTTCGTGGCAAATGACCTTGGTTGCCATTCTTCCCTTGCCTTTTATGGCCTATGCGACCAGTCGTCTAGGGAGAAAGACCCACAAGGCCTTTGGCGAGTCACAAGCTGCCTTTTCCGAACTCAATAACAAGGTGCAGGAGTCTGTATCAGGTATCAAGGTGACCAAGTCTTTCGGTTATCAGGCGGATGAGTTGAAGTCCTTTCAGGCAGTAAATGAATTGACCTTCCAAAAGAATCTGCAAACCATGAAATACGATAGTCTCTTTGACCCTATGGTTCTCTTGTTTGTTGGTTCATCCTATGTTTTAACCCTTTTGGTCGGTTCTTTGATGGTGCAGGAGGGACAGATTACAGTTGGGAATCTGATCACTTTTATCAGCTACTTGGATATGCTGGTTTGGCCACTTATGGCCATCGGCTTCCTCTTTAATATCACTCAGCGAGGGAAGGTTTCTTATCAACGAATTGAAAATCTTTTGTCTCAGGAATCACCTGTACAAGATCCTGAATTTCCTCTGGACGGTATTGAAAATGGACGTTTGGAGTATGCCATTGACAGCTTTGCCTTTGAAAATGAGGAAACACTGACGGATATTCACTTTAGTTTGGAAAAAGGGCAAACCCTGGGCTTGGTCGGACAGACAGGTTCTGGGAAAACATCCTTGATTAAGCTCCTCTTGCGTGAATACGATGTGGATAAGGGAGCTATTTACCTAAACGGTCATGATATTCGGGACTATCGTCTGACAGACCTTCGCAGCCTCATGGGCTATGTTCCTCAGGACCAGTTCCTCTTTGCGACTTCGATCTTAGACAATATCCGCTTTGGAAATCCTAATTTGCCCCTTTCAGCAGTTGAGGAAGCGACCAAGCTGGCTCAAGTTTACCAAGATATTGTGGACATGCCTCAGGGATTTGATACGTTGATCGGTGAAAAGGGAGTCAGTCTTTCAGGTGGGCAAAAGCAACGTCTGGCTATGAGTCGGGCTATGATTTTAGACCCTGATATTTTGATTCTAGATGATTCCTTGTCAGCAGTGGATGCCAAGACGGAGTATGCGATTATCGACAATCTCAAGGAAACTCGTAAGGATAAGACAACCATTATCACAGCCCATCGCCTCAGTGCAGTTGTCCATGCAGATATGATTTTGGTTCTGCAAAATGGCCAAATCATCGAACGGGGGACACACGAAGACCTGCTAGCCCTAGATGGCTGGTATGCCCAAACATACCAGTCTCAACAGTTGGAAATGAAAGGAGAAGAAGATGCAGAATAAGCAAGAACAATGGACTGTATTGAAGCGCTTGATGTCTTATCTCAAGCCCTATGGCCTCCTGACCTTTTTGGCACTCAGTTTTCTCCTTGCGACTACGGTCATTAAAAGTGTCATTCCCCTTGTGGCTTCCCACTTTATCGACCAGTACCTCAGCAACCTAAACCATCTTGCTATGACCGTTTTGCTTGCCTACTATGGCCTCTATATCCTGCAAACTCTAGTTCAGTATGTCGGAAATCTTCTCTTTGCGCGGGTGTCCTACAGTATTGTCAGAGATATTCGTCGGGATGCCTTTGCCAATATGGAGAAACTCGGCATGTCTTATTTTGACAAGACGCCAGCAGGTTCCATCGTCTCTCGTTTGACCAATGATACCGAGACCATCAGTGATATGTTTTCGGGGATTTTATCCAGCTTTATCTCAGCAGTTTTCATCTTTCTGACAACCCTGTATACCATGTTGGTTCTGGATTTTCGTTTGACAGCTTTAGTCTTGCTCTTTCTTCCCTTGATTTTCCTTTTGGTCAATCTCTATCGGAAAAAGTCAGTCAAGATTATCGAGAAAACCAGAAGTCTCTTGTCGGATATCAATAGTAAGCTGGCAGAAAATATCGAAGGAATCAGGATTATTCAGGCCTTTAATCAAGAGAAGCGCCTGCAGACAGAATTTGATGAAATCAACCAAGAACACTTGGTCTATGCCAACCGTTCTGTAGCCTTGGATGCCCTCTTTTTGAGACCTGCCATGAGTTTGCTGAAACTCCTAGGCTACGCAGTTTTGATGGCCTACTTTGGCTACCGTGGTCTTTCTATCGGGATAACAGCCGGAACCATGTATGCCTTTATCCAGTATATCAATCGTCTCTTTGATCCCTTGATTGAGGTAACGCAAAACTTTTCAACCCTTCAAACGTCCATGGTGTCTGCAGGTCGTGTCTTTGCCTTGATTGATGAGACAACCTATGAGCCTCTTCAAGAAGATGGGCAAGCCAAAGTTCAAGAAGGCAATATCCGTTTTGAACATGTCTGTTTCTCATATGACGGTAAACATCCGATACTGGATGACATTTCCTTTTCAGTTAAGAAGGGTGAAACCATTGCATTTGTAGGGCATACAGGTTCGGGGAAATCTTCCATTATCAATGTCCTCATGCGTTTTTATGAATTTCAGTCAGGCCGTATTCTCTTGGATGGTGTGGATATTAGAGACTACAGTCAGGAAGAGCTGAGAAAGAACATCGGTCTTGTCTTACAGGATCCCTTCCTCTATCATGGAACCATCAAGTCCAATATCGCCATGTACCAAGATCTTAGTGATGAAGAGGTTCAGGCTGCGGCTGCCTTTGTGGATGCGGATTCCTTTATTCAGGACCTTCCTCTGGGATATGATGCCCCTGTTTCCGAGCGTGGTTCGAGCTTTTCTACTGGCCAGCGCCAGCTTCTTGCCTTTGCTAGAACAGTCGCCAGTCAGCCTAAAATCCTGATTTTGGATGAAGCGACAGCCAATATTGACTCTGAAACAGAAAGTTTGGTTCAAGATTCCCTAGCCAAGATGAGACAGGGGAGGACGACCATTGCTATTGCTCATCGCCTTTCGACCATCCAGGACGCCAACTGCATTTATGTCTTGGACAAGGGGCGCATCATCGAGAGGGGAACCCATGAGGAACTCTTGGCCTTGGGAGGAACCTATCATAAGATGTATAGCTTGCAGGCAGGGGCTATGTCCTAATACTCTTTGGAAATCTCTTCAAACCATGTCGGATTTATCTGCAACCTCAAAGCAGTACTTTGAACAGCCTGCGACTAGTTTCCTAGCTTGCTCTTTGATTTTCATTGAGCACCAGAAGGAAATTCTTCAAATCACAGATTTCTTGCACCGCCTTTTCCATTTTGTGGTATAATGAAAAATGTTGACAAATAGTATAATAAAAACAAAGGAGAAACAGTATGCTGAAATGGGAAGACTTGCCCGTGGAAATGCGATCAAGCGAGGTTGAGTCTTACTACCAGCTTGTCTCTAAAAGGAAGGGGTCGCTGATTTTCAAGCGTTGTTTGGACTGGGTTCTGGCCTTGGTCTTGCTGATTTTGACTTCCCCAGTCTTTCTTATCTTGAGCATTTGGATCAAGTTGGATAGCAAGGGGCCTGTCATTTACAAGCAAGAGCGCGTGACCCAGTACAACCGTCCGTTCAAGATTTGGAAGTTCCGTACTATGGTAACGGATGCGGATAAAAAAGGTAGTCTGGTGACTTCTGCTAACGATAGCCGTATTACCAAAGTGGGAAATTTCATCCGCCGTGTGCGCTTGGACGAACTGCCTCAGCTGGTCAATGTCCTTAAAGGCGAGATGTCCTTTGTTGGGACACGACCTGAGGTGCCACGTTACACGGAGCAGTATAGCCCTGAAATGATGGCGACCTTGCTCTTGCCAGCAGGAATCACCTCTCCAGCTAGTATCAACTACAAGGATGAGGACACCATCATCAGTCAAATGACGGAGAAAGGTCTGTCGGTTGACCAGGCCTATATCGAACATGTCCTTCCTGAAAAGATGCGCTATAATCTCGCCTATCTCCGAGAATTTAGTTTCCTTGGAGACATCAAAATCATGTTTCAGACCGTGTTTGAAGTGCTAAAATAAAGCAGTCATGAGAAAATGAGTACAGATAAAAGGAGCAAATCAATGCCAAATTACAATATTCCATTTTCACCACCCGATATTACCGAAGCTGAAATTGCTGAAGTAGCGGATACCCTACGTTCTGGTTGGATCACAACAGGTCCTAAGACAAAAGAATTGGAGCGCCGCTTGTCCCAATACACACAGACACCTAAGACTGTCTGTCTCAACTCTGCAACAGCCGCTCTTGAGTTGATTTTGCGTGTTTTGGAAGTGGGACCAGGTGATGAAGTCATCGTTCCAGCTATGACCTATACAGCTTCATGTAGTGTTATCACACACGTAGGAGCAACACCAGTCATGGTGGATATCCAAGAAGATACTTTTGAGATGGACTATGACCTTCTTGAGCAAGCCATCACTGAAAAGACTAAGGTGATCATTCCAGTAGAGCTTGCAGGGATTGTTTGCGACTATGACCGTTTGTTCCAAGTCGTGGAGAAAAAACGTGACCTCTTTACTGCATCAAGCAAGTGGCAAAAGGCCTTTAACCGTATTGTGATTGTCTCTGATAGTGCCCATGCTTTGGGATCAACTTATAAAGGACACCCTGCTGGCTCTATCGCTGACTTTACTTCCTTCTCATTCCATGCCGTTAAAAACTTTACAACGGCTGAGGGAGGAAGTGCGACTTGGAAGGCCAATCCAGCGATTGATGACGAAGAGATGTACAAGGAATTCCAAATCCTTTCCCTTCATGGTCAAACTAAGGATGCTCTTGCTAAGATGCAATTGGGTTCATGGGAATACGATATCGTAACACCTGCCTACAAGTGCAACATGACGGATATCATGGCTTCGCTTGGTTTGGTACAATTAGACCGTTACCCTGATTTGCTACAACGTCGTAAGGACATTGTGGACCGCTATGATCGAGGTTTTGCAGGTTCTCGCATTCGTCCATTGGCACACAAGACCGATACTGTCGAATCTTCACGCCATCTTTACATCACCCATGTAGAAGGAGCAAGTCTAGAAGAACGCAACCTCATCATCCAAGAATTGGCTAAAGCAGGAATTGCAAGTAACGTCCACTACAAACCGCTTCCTCTCCTGACAGCTTATAAGAATCTTGGCTTTGATATGGCGAACTATCCTAAGGCCTATGCCTTCTTTGAAAATGAAATTACGCTCCCTCTTCACACTAAACTAAGCGATGAAGAAGTGGACTATATCATTGAGACTTTCAAAACAGTTTCTGAAAAAGTACTAACTTTATCAAAAAAATCGTAAAAAAGTCTTGACAAAGAAAAAACAAAGTATTAAAATAAGTTCAACAAATCAGAAAAGTAACTATGTTTGATCTTCAGGGAGCCTGTGGTGATTGTGAACAGGTGGTTGGAAGTAGTGAAATTGGGCTGATTTTAAAAATGAATTTGAAACAATGAAAATTCGGTGCGCACACCTTATAGTGCAACTTGTTGTTAGACAAGGTAGAGATGTAAAGGGGATAGTCCCTTTATAATTGAGGTGGCACCGCGTTACCAACGCCCTCACACAGAATCCAATCTGTGTGTGGGCTTTTTTATATTATCGCATCGGCTGTATGAAAAAATCATACACTGAAACAAAGGAAAGATGAGATTATCATCTAAGTTTTTAATTAAAAAGATGGAAAAATTACAGTCCTTTCTCTCACAGAGAGCTTGTGGTTGCTGGAAACAAGCAGAGAAAGTTGTAAGGTTGGGTCCATCTGAAACGAGAGAAGAAAACATAATTCTCAAGGGAGTGCCCTTTATCGCACAGCCTGTTACAGGAAGGTTCTGAGACAGGAATGAGAGATAGGAGAAATCCTATAATTGAGGTGGCACCGCGAATTTCGTCCTCACGCAAGTTATTTTGCGTGGGGATTTTTCATACAGTCGCCACGGACTAGAAGTAGAACTGAAAGGGAAATTACAATGGAACGAATCATTCATGGAGATGTCTTATCACCAATCTTGGCTTATATGCGCTTAAAAGGACAACACAAGGTTATCTTAGAAAGTATTCCGAGAGACAAGGAAACCGCTCGTTTTTCTATCCTAGCCTATAATCCAGTTTTTGAGATTAAGTTTGAAAATGGAGTCCTTTATCAAAATGGTAAAGTGATTGATCGGGATCCCTTGGATTTCCTTTATGAAGTGACTCATAAGAGCCAGCACCATTCAGACCTACCTTTTGGTGGGGGGGCCATTGGCTTTGTAGGTTACGATATGATTTCTCTTTATGAAGAGATCGGCCAAATCCCTGAAGATACCATTGGGACGCCAGACATGCATTTCTTTGTCTATGAGAGCTATATGGTCTTTGACCACAAGAAGGAAAAAATCCATGTTATCGAGGATGTCCTCTATAGTGATCGTAGCCAAGAAGCCTTGGAAGAAGCCTTGAACCAAGTGCTTGAGGAATTACGCATCCCTGCTCCAAATGAATTTGAAGACTTGGATTTATCTCCACTGGATTTCAAACCGCATATTGCTCCTCAGAAGTTTGAGCAAATGGTCGAAACCGCTCGTGATTTGATTCGTAATGGTGATATGTTCCAATGCGTGCTCAGTCAGCGCTTTTCAGCAGAAGTTACTGGAAATCCATTTGACTTTTACAGAAATCTTCGCGTGACCAATCCATCTAATTACCTCTATTTCTATGATTTTGGGGATTATCAAATCATCGGTGCCAGTCCTGAAAGTTTGGTTTCTGTCAAAAATGGCATCGTGACAACCAATCCGATTGCAGGTACGCGACCAAGAGGGGCTACGGATGAAGAGGACAAAGCCTTGGCGACTGACCTGCTTTCTGATGAGAAGGAAACAGCAGAACATCGGATGTTGGTAGACTTGGGGCGTAACGATATTGGTCGCATCTCTGAAACTGCTAGTGTTCAAGTCACCAAGTATATGGAAGTGGAGCTCTTCCGCTATGTCATGCATTTGACCAGCGTGGTCAAGGGACGTTTGCTTCCAGAATTAACTGCCATGGATGCTTTGAAATCTACACTTCCAGCTGGAACAGTTTCAGGAGCACCAAAGATTCGGGCCATGAGACGCATCTATGAACTGGAAACAGAAAAACGTGGCGTATACGCAGGAGCAATCGGCTACTTGTCTGCGACGGGTGATATGGATTTCGCCATTGCCATCCGAACTATGATTCTCAAAAATCAAAGAGCTTATGTGCAGGCTGGGGCAGGGATTGTCTACGACTCCATCGCCCAAAACGAATACCAAGAAACCATTAACAAGGCAAAATCTATGACTAGAATTGGAGAACTAAGACCATGATTTTATTGATTGACAACTATGATTCTTTTACCTATAACTTAGCGCAATACATTGGGAATTTTGCAGAAGTGCAGGTCTTGAGAAATGACGATCCCAAGCTGTATGAAGAAGCTGAAAAAGCAGATGGTCTGGTTTTTTCTCCCGGTCCTGGTTGGCCGGTTGATGCTGGAAAGATGGAAGACATGATTCGTGAATTTGCCGGCAAGAAGCCAATTCTAGGGATTTGTTTGGGCCACCAAGCCATTGCAGAAGTCTTTGGAGGTAAGCTAGGTTTGGCTCCAAAAGTCATGCATGGGAAACAGAGCAACATCAGCTTTGAAGCGCCATCTGTTTTGTATCAAGGTATTGAGGATGGTCGTCCAGTCATGCGTTACCACAGTATTTTGATTGAAGAAATGCCAGAAGACTTTGAAGTGACAGCTCGTTCGACTGACGATCAGGCTATCATGGGAATTCAACACAAAAATCTTCCAATTTATGGCTTCCAGTACCATCCAGAAAGTATCGGAACGCCAGATGGCTTGTCTTCTATTCGGAATTTTATCGAGAAGGTTGTAAAGTGAGGAAACTAGGATGAAAGAGATTATTGAAAAATTAGCAAAATTTGAAAATTTATCAAGTGTGGAAATGACAGACGTCATTGAGCGTATTGTAACTGGACGTGTAACCGAAGCGCAGATTGCTTCTCTCCTTTTGGCTCTTAAGATGAAGGGGGAAACACCTGAAGAGCGCACAGCCATTGCACAAGTCATGAGAGGACATGCCCAACACATTCCAACTGAAATTCATGATGCTATGGACAACTGTGGTACAGGTGGGGATAAGTCCTTCAGCTTTAACATCTCAACAACTGCAGCCTTTGTCTTGGCTGGTGGCGGTGTTCATATGGCCAAGCACGGTAACCGTTCGATTTCTTCTAAATCGGGTTCGGCAGACGTCCTTCAAGCATTGGGCATCAATCTTGACCTCAAACCAGCTGAACTAGGTAAGGTTTTCGATAAAACTGGCATCGTCTTTCTCTTTGCTAAAAATATGCATCCAGCCATGAAATATATCATGCCAGCTCGTTTGGAATTGGGTATTCCAACGATCATGAACTTGACTGGTCCACTGATTCACCCAATGGCCTTGGAAACACAGCTTCTTGGAATTAGTCGTCCAGAACTTCTAGAAAGCACAGCTCAAGTTTTGAAAAATATGGGTCGCAAACGTGCCATCGTAGTTGCTGGACCAGAAGGGCTAGATGAAGCTGGCTTGAACGGAACAACCAAGATTGCTCTTCTTGAAAATGGCGAAATCACCTTGTCAAGCTTCACTCCAGAGGATTTGGGGATGGAACGCTACGCTATCGAAGATATCCGTGGTGGCAATGCTCAGGAAAATGCAGAGATTTTGCTGAGCGTACTTGAAAATCAACCAAGTCCATTCTTGGAAACGACTGTTTTAAATGCTGGTCTTGGTTTCTATGCGAATGGTAAGGTGGCTAGTATCAAGGAAGGAGTGGCCTTGGCCCGTCAAGTGATTGCTAGTGGCAAGGCCCTTGAAAAACTCAGACTGTTACAGGAGTACCAAAAATGAATCAGGAATTTTTAGCACGAATTTTGGAGCAGAAGGCGCGTGAGGTAGAGCAAATGGAGCTGGAGGAGATTCAGCCCCTACGCCAGACCTATCGCTTGGCTGAATTTTTGAAGAATCACCAAGATCGTTTACAGGTAATCGCTGAGGTCAAGAAGGCTAGCCCTAGTCTGGGAGATATCAATCTAGATGTGGATATTGTGCAACAGGCCCAGACTTATGAAGCGAATGGCGCAGTGATGATTTCGGTTTTGACAGATGAGGTATTCTTTAAAGGGCATTTGGATTATCTACAAGAGATTTCCAGTCAGGTGCAGATTCCGACCCTTAACAAGGACTTTATTATCGATGAAAAGCAAATCATCCGTGCTCGAAATGCAGGTGCGACAGTTATCTTGCTCATCGTAGCGGCTTTATCAGAAGAACGCCTCAAGGAACTGTATGGCTACGCGACAGAGCTAGGTCTAGAAGTTTTGGTGGAAACTCATAATCTAGCAGAACTAGAAGTAGCCCACCGCCTTGGAGCTCAAATTATCGGTGTGAATAATCGTAATTTGACTACCTTTGAAGTTGACTTGCAGACTAGTGTAGACTTGGCCAAACACTTCAAGGACGATTGCTTGTACATTTCTGAATCTGCTATTTTCACAGGGCAGGATGCAAAACGTGTTGCACCATCCTTTAATGGAATTTTGGTGGGAACAGCTCTCATGCAGGCAGAAGATGTGGCTCAGAGAATCAAGGAGTTGCAGATTGACAAAGGTTAAGATTTGTGGACTATCGACCAAAGAAGCGGTAGAGACAGCTGTATCAGCAGGGGCAGACTACATCGGTTTTGTCTTTGCACCTAGTAAAAGACAGGTGACCTTGGATCAGGCTGCTGAGCTGGCAAAGCTCATTCCTGTTAATGTTAAAAAGGTTGGCGTATTTGTTTCACCAAGTCGGGTAGAATTGCTAGAAGCGATTGAAAAAGTTGGTTTGGACTTGGTTCAAGTTCATGGTCAGGTAGCAGATGAGTTGTTTGAGGATTTACCTTGTGCCAGTATTCAGGCCGTGCAGGTGGATGGAAATGGTCATGTGCCTCATTCTCGGGCAGACTATCTACTCTTTGATGCCCCTGTGGCTGGGAGTGGTCAGACCTTTGACTGGGGTCAACTAGATACGGCAAGACTTGCTCAGCCCTTCTTTATCGCAGGTGGGCTTAAGGAAGACAATGTAGCAAAAGCAATTCAACACTTTACTCCCTTTGCAGTAGATGTATCAAGTGGAGTGGAGACAGATGGACAGAAAGATCATGAAAAGATTAGAAGATTTATAGAGAGGGCAAAGAATGGCATATCAAGAACCAAATAAAGATGGATTTTACGGAAAATTTGGCGGACGTTTCGTCCCAGAAACATTGATGACAGCAGTTTTGGAGTTGGAAAAGGCTTATCGTGAAAGTCAAGCAGACCCAAGCTTTCAAGAGGAGTTAAACCAACTCTTACGTCAGTATGTGGGACGTGAAACGCCTCTCTACTATGCAAAAAACTTGACCCAGCATATCGGCGGAGCCAAGATTTACCTCAAACGGGAAGACCTCAACCATACAGGTGCCCACAAGATTAACAATGCCTTGGGACAAGTTCTTCTGGCTAAACGTATGGGCAAAAAGAAAATTATCGCTGAAACGGGTGCTGGTCAGCACGGTGTGGCAACTGCAACAGCTGCGGCCCTCTTTAAGATGGAATGTACCATCTACATGGGTGAGGAAGATGTCAAACGCCAAGCCCTTAACGTCTTCCGTATGGAGCTTTTGGGAGCTAAGGTTGAGGCTGTGACAGATGGTTCGCGTGTACTCAAGGACGCGGTCAATGCAGCCCTTCGTTCATGGGTAGCTAATATCGACGATACCCACTATATCCTTGGTTCTGCCTTAGGACCTCATCCTTTCCCAGAAATCGTTCGTGACTTCCAAAGTGTCATTGGTCGAGAGGCTAAACAACAGTACCGTGACTTGACAGGCCAAGATTTACCAGATGCCCTCGTTGCCTGTGTTGGAGGTGGTTCGAATGCTATCGGACTCTTCCATCCATTCGTGGAAGATGAATCTGTAGATATGTATGGGGCTGAAGCAGCTGGACTTGGTGTGGATACAGAGCATCACGCAGCGACTTTGACCAAGGGTCGTCCGGGTGTCCTTCACGGTTCCCTCATGGATGTGCTCCAAGATGCCCATGGTCAAATTCTTGAAGCCTTCTCTATATCAGCAGGTTTGGACTACCCTGGTATCGGTCCGGAACATTCTCACTACCACGATATCAAACGTGCCAGCTATGTTCCTGTGACCGATGAGGAAGCCTTGGAAGGATTCCAACTCTTGTCTCGTGTGGAAGGGATTATCCCAGCCTTAGAATCAAGCCACGCTATCGCCTTTGCGGTGAAATTAGCTAAAGAACTTGGGCCAGACAAGTCTATGATTGTCTGCCTATCCGGTCGTGGAGACAAGGATGTGGTTCAAGTCAAAGACCGCTTGGAAGCAGATGCAGCAAAGAAGGGAGAAGCTCATGCCTAAGACACTAACAGAAAAATTGAATGCTATCAAAGCAGCTGGAAAAGGAATTTTCGTTCCCTATATCATGGCTGGAGACCATGAAACAGGTTTGGATGGTCTCGCTGAAACAATCCACTTTTTAGAAGATTTGGGTGTTTCAGCTATTGAGGTGGGGATTCCCTTTTCAGACCCTGTTGCAGATGGTCCTGTGATTGAAGAAGCAGGCTTACGCAGTCTAGCTCACGGAACCTCTACCCAGGCCTTGGTTGAAACTTTGAAAACCATTCAAACAGAAGTTCCGCTTGTTATCATGACCTACTTTAACCCCCTCTTTCAGTACGGTGTGGAGAAATTTGTCAAAGATTTGGCAGATACAGCGGTTAAAGGATTGATTATCCCAGACCTGCCTCATGAGCATGCCAACTTTGTAGAGCCCTTTTTGGCAGACACAGACATTGCCTTGATTCCCCTAGTTAGCTTGACGACAGGACTTGAGCGTCAAAAAGAGTTGATCAAGGGAGCTGAAGGATTTGTCTATGCCGTTGCCATCAATGGGGTAACAGGGAAATCAGGCAATTACCGTGCAGACTTGGACAAGCACTTGGCGCAATTGCATCGAGTAGCTGACATCCCAGTCTTGACAGGTTTTGGCGTATCTAGTCAAGCCGATGTAGAACGTTTCAATGCGGTGTCAGATGGCGTTATCGTCGGTTCGAAAATTGTAAAAGCCCTCCACCAAGGAGAGCCGATTGAGGACTTTATCAAACAAGCAGTAGCTTACCAAAAATAATCAAACAAGCAGCAAGTAAGAGGAAAGGCACAAAAGGAAGTCTTTCCTCTTTCTTTTGCAGGAGAAAGGCTAAAATCCCTGCCGCAGAAGCGAACTGAATCAAAATCAGTAATTCGGTCACACTAAAGACGAGGGCACAAGAAGCCAGAAAGAGAAAATCCCCTGCGCCCATGCGAATATCGATAAAATGCGCCAAAATTCCAAGGGCAAGGAAGAAGACCATGACCAGATTCCAACCACAGAAAGCCATGAGGATTAGGTGGAAAGTTAGCCAGACTAGTAAGGGATATTCCTGATGGCGAAAGTCGTAGATGCCCAAGGTCAAGCCAGCAGTGATTAAGATTACTTGACCAAAGGCAATCCACCCCCAAGACCAAGTCAGAAAGAGGAGTCCTAAGCCCAATTCAAAGAGGGCATACCAAATAGTATAGCGAGCCTTGCAGTAGCGGCAGCGAAAGCGATTGAAGACCTGCGAAAGGATAGGAATCAAATCTAGCGGTCGCAAGCGAGTCTGACAGGAATTGCAGTGGCTAGCTGGTCGGATAATGGATTGCTCAGGAAAACGGTCAATGACCAAACCGAGAAAGGAAGCGAGAATGCTCCCGACAAGAAAAAAATAAAAATCAATCATACTTATCTATTCGTAAAAAATAGGAGAAGTAGTATAATAAAGAAACATTGATAAGATGGTGATGAAATAGATGACAAGGGGAGATAGCAGATTAACTTTGTAGTAAAAACTCCTTTTTCGCTGTGAAGAAGGTTATACTATTTTAAAGGTAGAAGGAATGACTCGTATGAAAAAAACAGATATTTTTAAAGACATTATTTGGATTATGACACATGATTCATCTACAGTAAAAGATCGTAAAGGGTGCAACCCTCAGCCCTTTCTAAAAAAGATTACAGATGATATGACTGAGCAAGAATTTCTCTATCAAGTCAGGACTTATCTTGCTAGTTTTGGGATTATTGGGCATGTTTCTTTTCATGATAAAAAATCAGGTCCGAAAGGTTTTCTTTTGAGGATAAGTGAGCAGGGAATATTTGTCGAGGAAGCAAACCAAGATACAGGCCTCCAAGTGGGGGATCGAATCCTCGGTCTGGACGGAATGAGTTTGGAGCAAGTAGCTTTGCAACACCAAAATTACTTTATTAGTCTGACTCCAGAAAGACGATCCCGAGAATGGGCAGATTTGCTACTGATGGCAGAGCAAGTGATGGTCTTTCGAGATGGGCAGGAGATGTCTATTACGGTTCGTGCTAGCCAGCAAGCTCAAAAAGCTCGGATCTTTTGGAAAGAGTTGGAGTCAGATATCCTCTATCTACGCTTAGATAATTTTATGGATGAAGAAGCGATTAGCCGTTTATACCAAGAGTGCTTGCAGAAGATTGCTGAGACAGAAACTCTTATTATAGATGTCCGTTACAACAATGGGGGCACGGATTCTTTGTATTTTCCACTTTTACATCTTGGATTGGAGGAAGGGAAAGGCTATGACACTCTTGATTTACAGGATGATGGAATGGAAATTCTCTATACAGAAGGAAATGTCGATCGACGCTTAAAAGACTTTGAAACATGGCTTCAACAAGAAAATATCAGTCCTGATACAGTGAAACTGCTTGAAGATTTTCGTAATAATTTACTCCAAAATCGAGGGAAAGGCTATGTTCGGTATCAGGATGATCAGGACGAGCTTTTTCCAGGTGTTAAGGGCAGTCACTATCCAGAGCAGATTTTTGTTTTGTCGGATATTTATTGTGCATCATCAGGAGATAATTTTGTCAAGATGATGAAGAATTTTAAGAAAGTAACAGTTATCGGCCGTCCAACGCTTGGTATTTTAGACTACTCAAATTGTTGCAAGGTAGATTATGATGATTACTTTTTGATGTTCCCAACTTCTCGCTGGTTGGCTATAGATAAAGGCAAAGGGATGACGGACAAAGGTGTTCTTCCTGATATAGAAGTTCCTTGGACTCCTGCACATTTTGAACGAGATGTAGATCTAGATAAATGTCTGGAGTTGATTGAGATGAAGAGGAAACATTAGATTGTTTAAATAAAAGACTTAGTTCTGTATGAAATAGAGCTAAGTCTTTTACTTTTGATCTGTTTGTAATTGAGTAAAGTGATTGTATCACTGAGGGGCAAAAGAATTTTTTACACACCAAATATATCTTGAGTATCCGTTGGTAGAACAAAAGTAGAACAGATATGAAAAAAAGCCTTTAGAATAAGGCTTTTAGGCACTAAATTATGCCCCCTGCAGGGCTCGAACCTGCGACCCATAGATTAAGAGTCTACTGCTCTACCAACTGAGCTAAGGAGGCAAAGAAAAAGCTGTATTGGTGCCGAAACTTCACGGTTTGTATTGAACCCGCGCAATTAAGCAGGTGGGCAACTCGCTCTAACTGAAGCTGTTTCCGTGTGAGACGGCCTACATGCTGTTAGAAGACTTTTGTTTCCCTAATAATACAAAAAATAGTCGGTCAACACTTAAGTGTGAAGTCGTACACCACAGCGTTTCTATGTTTATATGATACCACTTTTTCAAAAAAAATCAAGAGGAAAATGCAATTTTTTGAAAAGGATTTCACAAGTTTCGTAATTTATCAATGGTTTCCTTGCGTTGCGCCAAGGCTCGTTCGTATTTGCCAGTATCTTCTGGAGTAAAATAGTGGTGATTTTGGATTTTTTCAGGGAGATAGTCTTGCTTGACCCAATTTCCAGGATAGTTGTGTGGATAGAGATAATCTTGGGCGTTGCCCAGTTCCTTGCTTCCACTGTAGTGACCATCACGCAGATGGCGAGGGATAGGCAAATGCCCTGATGTTTTGAGGTCAGCAAGGGCCTTGTCCATCGCCACATAGGCTGAGTTGGATTTTGGAGAGAGGGCCAAATCAATCACGACATTGGAAATGAGGATGCGAGCTTCTGGGAACCCAATCTTTTGAGCAGCATCTAGAGCAGTTACAGTATGGATTTGAGCTTCAGGATTGGCCAAGCCGATATCTTCATAGGCGATAACAGTCAAGCGACGAGCGAGACTAGGCAAATCCCCAGCTTCAATCAAGCGGGCAGCGTAGTGGAGACTGGCATCCACATCCGAACCACGGATGGACTTTTGCAGGGCTGAGAGGACATCGTAGTGACCGTCCCCATCTTTATCCATGGTAATGTAACTCCGCTGCAGGCTATTTTCCATGATGTCAAGCGTGATATGGCGGATGCCCTTGTCATTTTCGGGAGTAGAGAGAACAGCCAGATCCAGTGAATTAAAGGCAGAACGCAGGTCTCCATTTGTAGAGGTCGCGATGAAATCCAGTGCATTCTCATCTAGCTCAACTGGGAAATCAAAGCCACGTTCAGGGTCAGTTAGAGCGATTTGAATCGCCTCTTTGACGTCTTGATTGGACAAGGGTTCTAACTCAAAAATCTGGACGCGACTGCGAATGGCTGGAGTGACAGAAAAGAAAGGATTTTCAGTCGTCGCCCCAATCATGATGACCAGACCACTTTCCAAGAGTGGCAGAAGAAAGTCTTGCTTGGTCTTATCTAGTCGGTGAATCTCGTCTAGAAGGAGAACCAGTCCACCTGAAAATTTAGCTTCTTCAGCGATTTCTTGCAGTCGTTTTTTACTATCAACTGTCGCATTAAAGGTCCGAAAGGCATACTTGGTCGTTCCAGCGATGGCTGAGGCTATACTGGTCTTGCCAATACCTGGAGGTCCGTAGAGAATCATGGAGGACAGACGATTGGCTTCCATCATGCGACGAATAATTTTTCCAGGTCCGACCAGATGCTCCTGACCGATGACTTGGTCGATGGTTTTTGGGCGCATGCGAAGCGCGAGATTGTCTGGCATAGCAGTCCTTTCTAACATGGATTTTCTGATGTATATGTGGTAAGATGGTAGTATCTATTTTAGCATATTTCCGAGCAATCGGGGCGATTAAAGAGTCGCATAGAAAGAGGACAAAATGGCAACATACGGATTTTTAGATGTTTTAGAGGAAGAGTTGGACAAGAACTTTCCCTTTGACTATGAGATTAGCTGGGACAAGCGTAACCATGCGGTTGAAGTGAGTTTTTTACTAGAAGCGAAAAATGCTGCAGGTGTGGAGATGGTGGATGAAGACGGAGAGGTGTCATCAGACGATATCCTCTTTGAGGAAGCGGTCCTTTTTTACAATCCTGCCAAGTCAACCGTCAATGCAGAAGACTATCTGACTGTCATCCCTTATCTTCCTAAAAAAGGATTTTCTCGCGAGTTTTTAGCTTATTTTGCGCTATTTCTCAAAGATACTGCCGAGGTTGGGCTGGATGCCCTCATGGACTTTTTGGAAGACCCAGAAGCAGAAGAATTCGTCATGGAATGGAACCAAGAAGTCTTTGAAGAAGGAAAAGCAGGCTTGGAAGAGGGAGAATTTTATCCTTATCCGAGATATTAGGAGTCTAATATGGAAATAGAAATTTCTGATTTCACAGGTTGCAAAATTGCCCTCTTTTGTGGTGATAAGCTCTTAACTATCTTACGCGATAACAAATCAAACATTCCATACCCTAATACCTGGGAATTGCCAGGTGGTGGCCGTGAAGGGGATGAAAGTCCTTTTGAGTGCGCGGCGCGCGAAGTTTACGAAGAACTGGGAATTCATCTGACTGAAGATTGTCTGCTTTGGAGAAAGGTTTATCCCAGTATGCTTTTTGAGGGAAAGGAATCCGTCTTTCTAGTTGGAAAGTTGGCTCAGGAACAATTTGACAAGATTGTCTTTGGTGACGAAGGGCAGGGCTACAAACTGATGGGCGTTGAGGAGTTTCTTGGCTCAGATAAGGTTGTGCCCCAGTTGCAGGATAGAGTGAGGGATTATTTGGAGGAAATAAAATGATTTTTGCAATTGCAACAACGACGTTAAATAAGGAAGTTAAACGCAAACTAACAACTGGACAATATTCTAGGGAAGAAGCTACATTCATCTATATGGAATATTTAAAGTTAAAGAAGCAGAGAGAAAGTGGTACGAAAGTAGCTGGGCTTTCTACGGCTGTTATTTGGGTATTAATGCTTGTTATACCCTTACTGAGTGATGGAGGTCTCGTACTGCCTCTTTCAGTATACTTTTTACTTTTGATACTGTTAGCAGGAATTGTTCTATTTGTTTATTATCTTATGTTTGGTATTTTTAAACAGCAGATTCACAGCGCAATGAAAGAACACTACACAGATGTAATTGAGGAATTTGAGGGTTAGTAAAACAGCGTGTGGAAGAGCATAGAAGTGCTAGTTGAGAGAATGTGTATTTGGAGGTATTAGTATGATTCAGATTGTCCGAGCTGGAGCAGATGATTTAGAAACCGTAATTGCAATTCAAAGGGCTAGCTTTAAGGCTGTCTATGAAAAATATCAGGATGAATATGATCCTTATTTGGAAGACCGTGAACGAATCAAGTGGAAACTGGTAGAACGTCCTAATAGCTATTATTACTTTGTGAAAGAAGATGAAGAAAAGATTGGTTTTTTACGAATTCAGACCAATGAAGAGTTGACGGAGGCTTGGTTGGGAACGGCAGCGATTTTGCCCCAGTATCAAGGAAAAGGTTATGGTTCTGAAGGATTGGAATTGCTGGAAAAGGAATTTCCAGCGATTAAACAGTGGGATTTGTGTACGGTATTACAGGATGCGGGGATGGTTGCCTTTTATGAGAAAAACGGCTACCGTCAAACTCATATCGAGCCTGAAAAAGAAGGTATGGATATGGTTTACATGAAAAAATTGATTGACAAATAGAAAGGATGGTTCAGTTACATTTCTAAACTGAACCCGCCCTAAACACTGCGCCAAAAAGATAAACATCTCTTAGACACAAGCGTCTTCAGAGAGTTTCCTATTTTGGCTTTGTGTTTTACGGGCTTGGTATCTTAATTATGGAAACATGGCAAGAGTTAAAAGTAACGGTTAAGCGTGAGGGAGAGGAGCTGGTCTCCAACCTCTTGATTGAGTTAGGTGCCCAAGGTGTTGCGATTGAAGACAGCATGGACTATGTGGGGAATGTCGACCGTTTTGGTGAGATTTTCCCAGAGGTCGAGCAACAAGAAGAAATCATAGTGACAGCCTACTATCCAGATACGGTTGATGTGGCTGTGGTTGAGGAGGACTTAAAGGCTCGCTTAGCAGAATTGACAGACTTTATGGATTTGGGTGAGGTCAAGATGGGTACGACTGCTCTTTCTGAGGAAGACTGGGCAGACAATTGGAAGAAATACTATGAGCCAGCTCGTGTCACTCATGACTTGACCATCGTGCCGTCTTGGACAGACTATGAGGCGACTGCTGGAGAAAAGATCATCAAGCTGGATCCTGGTATGGCCTTTGGGACTGGGACGCATCCAACGACGAAGATGAGCCTTTTTGCCTTGGAGCAGGTTCTTCGTGGCGGCGAAACGGTGCTGGATGTAGGGACTGGTTCAGGGGTTCTCTCCATTGCCAGCTCGCTTCTTGGTGCCAAGGAAATCTTCGCCTATGACCTGGATGATGTGGCGGTTCGTGTGGCTCAGGAAAATATTGAGCTCAACCCTGGCATGGAAAATATCCACGTTGCTGCTGGAGATTTGCTTAAGGGTGTGGAGATTGAGGCAGATGTCATCGTGGCTAATATCTTGGCGGATATTCTCATTCATCTGACGGACGATGCTTATCGCTTGGTCAAGGATGAAGGCTACCTGATCATGAGTGGCATTATCAAGGACAAGTGGGACATGGTGCGCGAGTCGGCTGAGTCAGCTGGATTTTTCCTTGAAACCCACATGATTCAAGGGGAATGGAATGCCTGTGTCTTTAAGAAAACCAAGGATCTTTCCGGTGTGATTGGAGGCTAGCATGCAACAGTATTTTGTAAAAGGCAGTGCAATCTCTCCTGTGACCATTGAGGATAAGGAAACCAGCAAGCATATGTTTCAGGTTATGCGCCTGAAAGAAGATGATGAGGTGACCTTGGTCTTTGATGATGGCATCAAGCGTTTGGCGCGCGTGCTGGATGTCGAAAATCGTCAGTTTGAATTGGTCCAAGAGTTAGCTGACAATGTGGAATTGCCAATCCAAGTGACTATCGCATCAGGATTTCCTAAGGGGGACAAGCTGGAGTTTATCACTCAAAAAGTAACGGAACTGGGCGCCAGCCAGATCTGGGCCTTTCCTGCCGACTGGTCGGTTTCCAAGTGGGATTGCAAGAAATTGGGCAAAAAAGTTGAAAAACTGGAAAAAATCGCCCTTGGAGCAGCCGAGCAAAGCAAACGTAATATCGTTCCAAGTATCAAACTTTTTGAGAAGAAAGCTGACTTTCTAGCTCAGCTGGACCAGTTTGACTCTATCGTAGTGGCCTATGAAGAATCAGCAAAAGAAGGAGAAGCCGCTGCGCTCCTGCAAGTAGTTTCTGGTCTTGAAAAAGGAGCCAAGCTGCTTTTTATCTTTGGCCCAGAAGGCGGTCTCTCACCTGCAGAAATTGAAAGTTTTGAAGCGAAAGGAGCAGTCTTGGCAGGACTTGGTCCTCGCATCTTGCGAGCGGAAACGGCACCACTTTACGCCTTATCAGCCCTTAGTGTTTTAGTAGAATTAGAAAAATAAGAGGAAGAAAATGGAACAAAAACACCGTTCAGAATTTCCAGAGAAGGAACTTTGGGACCTAACAGCCCTATACCAAGACCGTGAGGATTTCTTGCGTGCAATCGAGAAAGCTCGCGAAGATATTAATCAATTTAGCCGTGATTACAAGGGCAATCTTCATACTTTTGAGGATTTTGAGAAGGCCTTTGCGGAATTGGAGCAAATTTACATCCAGATGAGCCATATTGGAAATTACGCCTTTATGCCTCAGACGACAGATTATAGCAATGACGAATTTGCCAATATTGCCCAAGCTGGGATGGAATTTGAAACAGACGCCAGCGTAGCCTTGACCTTCTTTGACGATGCCTTGGTGGCTGCAGATGAGGAAGTCTTGGACCGTTTGGGAGAATTGCGACATTTGACGGCAGCCATTCGTCAGGCCAAAATCAAAAAAGCCCACTACCTAGGGGCAGATGTGGAGAAGGCTTTGACAAATCTGGGTGAAGTTTTCTACAGTCCACAGGACATTTACACCAAGATGCGAGCTGGGGATTTTGAGATGGCTGACTTTGAAGCCCATGGTAAGACCTACAAAAACAGCTTTGTGACCTATGAGAATTTCTACCAAAACCACGAGGATGCTGAGGTTCGTGAGAAATCTTTCCGTTCCTTCTCAGAAGGCCTTCGTAAGCACCAAAATACAGCTGCGGCAGCTTATTTAGCCCAAGTCAAGTCTGAAAAACTATTGGCAGATATGAAGGGCTACGACTCAGTTTTTGACTATCTTCTGGCTGAGCAAGAAGTGGACCGTACCATGTTTGACCGTCAGATTGACCTCATCATGAAGGATTTTGCGCCGGTTGCTCAGAGATACCTCAAGCATGTTGCCGAGGTGAATGGTCTTGAAAAGATGACCTTTGCAGACTGGAAATTGGACTTGGACAGCGCCCTGAATCCTGAAGTGACCATTGACGATGCCTATGATTTGGTCATGAAGTCAGTAGAACCTTTGGGGCAAGAATATTGTCAGGAAGTTGCTCGCTATCAAGAAGAACGCTGGGTGGACTTCGCCGCCAATAGTGGCAAAGATTCTGGCGGTTATGCGGCGGATCCCTATCGCGTGCACCCTTATGTCCTCATGAGCTGGACTGGTCGTTTGAGCGATGTCTATACCTTGATTCATGAAATCGGACATTCTGGTCAATTTATCTTTTCAGATAATCATCAAAGTTACTTCAACGCCCACATGTCTACCTACTACGTTGAAGCGCCGTCAACCTTCAATGAATTGCTTCTCAGTGACTACTTGGAGCACCAGTCTGACGATCCGCGTCAAAAACGCTTCGCTCTTGCCCACCGCTTGACAGACACCTACTTCCATAATTTCATCACTCACCTCTTGGAAGCTGCCTTCCAGCGGAAGGTTTATACATTGATTGAAGAGGGAGAAACATTTGGAGCAAGCAAACTAAACAGCATTATGAAGGAAGTCTTGATAGACTTCTGGGGAGATGCCATTGAAATTGATGACGATGCGGCACTGACTTGGATGCGCCAAGCTCACTACTACATGGGCTTGTATAGCTACACTTACTCAGCTGGTCTTGTCATCTCGACTGCAGGTTATCTTCATCTAAAACATTCAGAAACTGGAGCTGAAGACTGGCTCAATCTCCTCAAATCAGGTGGTAGCAAGACACCACTTGAGTCAGCTATAATCATCGGAGCGGATATTTCAACAGACAAACCACTTCGGGACACGATTCAGTTCTTGTCAGATACAGTTGACCAGATTATCGCCTACAGTGCTGAGTTGGGGGAGTAAAGAAACAGGATGTCAGAATTAAACCTACTATAGAGTATGTGCTGAATTCGAAGTTTAAAGAATAGAAAGTCATCTGCGGATGGCTTTTTGATAAGTTACTAGAAATGTAGAGGTGCTTGAGATGCGTAAAAAATTACAAAGAAAAGTGACAGAAGAAAAACCAAGCTATAGTCGAGAAGAAATTCAGTGGTTGCTTGAGCATTTAGGAGATCCCTCTCCAGAAATTCGAGACGAACTTGTTTTTACGAGTTTGGCTAGAGGGATTCAAGAAGAGTTGTTTTCCCTTGAACAGTTTCAGTTTATCTCAGAAGAGGTCTCCTCTGGTGAAGGTCTATACAAAGAGATTGATAGTAGAGGAGTTTCGGCTCTTAAACGTTCTTTTAGGGCGCTTATTTATGCCAATCTACTGTCCTGCGATGGTAACGAGCACTCTCTTTTCTATAAAGGATTAAAAGCTGATATAAGAAATGCTATGCTATCTCAAGGTTTGTATTATCTTAAAAAAGAAAAGGATACGACAGGTTTTTCAAGTCAGTATGGTTGGGTTCACGCTTTTGCGCATGGAGCGGATCTCTTGACGGAAGTAGTATGTCATCCAGACTTTCCTAAAAATAGAGATCATGAAGTATTTGATGTACTGGGTCAATTATTTAAAAGAATTACCATTCGTTTTACAAATGATGAGGACTGGCGCTTAGCGAGAGTACTTTACGAACCCATTTTGCAAGGAAAATTAGAGCAAGAACAAGTAGTTTCTTGGATAAAAATGGTTGACTTTCCGATAGAAGAGAGGGAAGATTTTTATAAATTTTCCAACTTCAGATCCTGTCTATTGGAAGTCTATATCCAACTTGACCAGAAAAATAGTTTACAAGATGCCTTGAAAGAAGCCATTCAATCTTTTTAATACTAGAGATTAGCTAGTCATTTTATGATTTTCAAAGAACTTTCCAGTCAATTTTCTTGAACCCCTTTCCTTCTTTTGATAGACTAATACATAGTTTGAAAAAAAGGAGACTTATCATGAAAAAATTTGTTGCTGAATTAATCGGTACATTTATGCTTGTGTTCATCGGAACAGGAGCTGTTGTTTTTGGAAATGGTCTTGATGGCCTTGGACACCTTGGAATTGCTTTTGCCTTTGGTTTGGCAATCGTAGTTGCAGCTTACTCAATTGGGACGATTTCAGGGGCTCACTTGAACCCAGCGGTTTCGATTGCTATGTTTGTAAACAAACGTTTGTCATCTTCAGAACTTGTAAACTACATCCTTGGACAAGTAGTTGGAGCTTTCCTTGCGTCAGTTGCGGTATTCTTCCTCTTGTCTAACTCAGGCATGTCAACTGCTAGCCTTGGTGAAAATGTCTTGGCAAACGGTGTCACTGTCTTTGGTGGATTCTTGTTTGAAGTCATCGCAACTTTCTTGTTTGTCCTAGTTATCATGACGGTGACTTCAGCAAGCAAAGGTAATGGCGCAATCGCTGGTTTGGTAATCGGCTTGTCATTGACAGCCTTGATCCTTGTGGGATTGAACATCACTGGACTTTCAGTAAACCCGGCTCGTAGCTTGGCTCCTGCTGTCTTGGTAGGTGGCGTAGCCCTTCAACAAGTTTGGATTTTCATCCTTGCCCCAATCGTTGGTGGCGTTCTTGCAGCCCTTGTTGCGAAAAACTTTCTTGGAACAGAAGAATAATTGAAACTCAAAAAGCCTTGCTCCTCGTTTTGAGGACAGGGCTTTTTCGTATTATACTCTTTGAAAATCTCTTCAAACCACGTCAGCATCCATCTGCAACCTCAAAACAGTGTTTTGAGCTGACTTCGTCAGTCTTATCTACGACCTCAATGCAGTGCTTTGAGCAACCTGTGGCTAGCTTCCTAGTCTGCTCTTTGATTTTCATTGAGTATGAGTTTAGCGGTTGTCAATTTTCTCTGGATAAAGGTCGTGTTGAAAGAGGCGTTGTTCTGCCAATCCTTCATACTTAGTTCCAGGTCTACCGTAGTTGTAGTAAGGGTCGATTGAGATGCCACCGCGCGGAGTGAATTTTCCCCAGACTTCTAAATAGCGAGGGTCTAGCAAGTTGATCAAGTCTTTCCCGATAGTGTTGATACAGTTTTCATGAAAATCTCCATGATTTCGGTAACTAAATAGGTAGAGTTTGAGGGATTTTGATTCGACACAGAGCTTGTCAGGAATGTAGGAAATATAAATGGTCGCAAAATCTGGCTGAGCGGTGATTGGGCAAAGCGAGGTAAATTCAGGACAGTTGAATTTAATGAAATAGTCATTTTCCACATGACGATTATCAAAGGATTCGAGGACTTCTGGTTGATAGTCAAAAATGTAGTTGGTTTCTTTGTTGCCCAGGAGGCTAAGATTTTTCATTTCTTCTTGTTGTGACATGATTTTTTCTTTCTAATTTAAACACCACGTTGGTTGTCGTAGAGGAGGGTATGAAGTTGAGGAAGGACGCGGACATTTCCCCAGCTATCGTCAGCAGCGACGCGTTCCCAGAGTTCTTTGAGGCGATCTAGTTGGTCTTGGACAATATTGCCTGTAGCCTTGGGCTCAGGATTTCCTGCTGATAAGAAGAGGACATCTGGTTGGTAGCGTTCTTGAATCCCTTTGGCAAAGGCCAAATCGGCATCGTCAAAGACAGGAATTTTAAAGGTGACCTTGTCTGGATCTAGTTGGGAAACGATAAAGTCCAAGGTCTCAAAGTTGACTTCCATCTTTGATGAAGGAGGTTTGGGACTCAGAGTGACCTGGTCGATGTCTTTTAACCAATTTTGCCAGCGAGAACCTTGAGTCTCAACAGCCAGAGTGACACCACGTTCCTTTAGCTTGGTGACGAGTTGAGCCATGTTAGCTGCTAGGATAGCAGGATTTCCGCCAGATAGGGTTACATAGTCGTAGCTTCCTAGTTTGTCTAAGGCAGCAATGACTTCGTCAGCGGTCATGCGAGTTGGTTTTTCAGAACCATCCCAAGTAAAGGCAGAGTCGCACCAGTCGCAGTGGTAGTCGCAACCAGCAGTGCGGACAAACATGGTTTTCTGCCCAATAGCACGGCCTTCACCTTGAAAGGTTGGGCCAAAAATTTCCAGAACTGGTAGTTTGAGGACACGTTCCCTAGTCATCTAACCACTCCCGTCTAAACTCTGCAAAGGCAGTCGGAGTTTCATAGAGGCGAACGTATTCCAAACGGAGACCGCGCTCGTCGGGCAACTCTTGACTCATGGTTTGGAAAATCCAGTAAACCATATTTTCAGCAGTTGTGTTCATGTAGGGTAGAGTTTCGTTGAGATAGCGATGATCCAAGTGGGGTTCTAAGTAGTTCTTGTAGATAGCTTTGATGTCTCCAAAGTCGTAGGTCATGCCCCGTTCATCTAAAAATCCACTGACAGCAACTTGCAGATGATAGGTGTGGCCATGCAGGGATTTGCATTTTCCCTCATAGTGAAAGAGGTGGTGGGCAGCATCGAAGGTAAATTCTTTTGATACCAAGGTTCTATGAGGATTGTAGACAAGAGACTCCCCAGTTTCCTGTTTGATTTCTTTGGGTGCAAAAAACATTAGCCCACTCCTTTCTGTGAGAGATAAACATCAAGGCCATGCTGACGCAGGTGGCAGGCTGGGCAATCTCCACAGCCACTTCCGATAATCCCATTGTAGCAGGTCAAGGTCTTTTCACGAACATAGTCAAAGGCACCGAGTTGGTCGGCTAATTCCCAAGTTTCAGCCTTGTCTAGCCACATGAGAGGCGTTTGGATAACGAAGTCGTAATCCATGGCAAGGTTGAGAGTAACACTGAGAGATTTGACAAAGACATCCCGACAATCAGGGTAGCCTGAAAAATCTGTTTCGCAGACACCTGTCACGATGTCTTTAATGCCTCGTTGCTTGGCAAGAACTGCTGCAAAGGATAGAAAGAGGTGGTTGCGACCATCAACAAAAGTATTGGGAACCTCTCCCTCTTTTTGCTCGATTTCCATATCAGAGGTCAAGGCATTTTCAGTGATTTGTCCCAACAGAGACATATCTAAGATGTGGTGACGAATGCCCTGTTCCTTAGCGATTTCTTGGGCAACTTGAATTTCGAGATGATGGCGTTGGCCGTAGGCAAAGGTGACAGCTTCGACTGTTTCATAGTGTTCTTTAGCCCAAAAGAGGCAGGTTGTGGAATCTTGACCGCCACTAAAGACGACCAAGGCTGATTGACGTTTCATAGTACTCCTTCCAAAATGGGAAATGTTCAGAGCACGCAAAAAGCTCCCTTGAGGGGAGCTAAAAAATACCAAGTAGAGGTTTTTTTTAGCGATGGCATGTCCCAAACATCGTAATATTCTACCTACAGTCTAGCATATTTTTTGAAAAATGGCAAAGGGCAAGAAAAAGAGACCAAATGAAGCACTTGGTCTCTAGTGTGATTAGCTCAATTCAGCAACGATGGCCTTGATTTGTTCTGCTGTGTGTACTCCAGCAACTTGTTTCACCACTTGGCCGTCTTTTTTGAAGAGAAGGGTTGGGATAGACATGATTCCAAAGGCACGAGCTGTGTTTGGATTTTCATCAACGTCCATTTTAACGATTTTCAAGACATCTTCTGAAAGTTCTTCAGACAATTTATCCAAGATTGGACCTTGCATACGACATGGACCACACCAAGTTGCCCAGAAGTCTACCAAAACCAAACCGTCTTTTGTTTCTTGTTCGAATGTTGCATCTGTAATTGCTTTTGCCATTGTATTTCTCCTTTTTTAGTTATATTGGCTTAAATCTTGTTTCATGAGATAGAAGAAGACATCTCCATAAGTCCCATGGTAGTCCAAATCATGACCATTATAGGTCAATTTTTGGACAGTATAGTAATCAGCAACGCCGATGAGGCAGGCATGTTGAGAACGTTCAAAATCTTCGTAAGACTCGAAAGTCATGGTTCTCTCTTGCTTGCTGGCGTCTAGATAGATAATTTCGATCATATAAAACTCCTTTGTTCGATCTTGACTTTATTGTACTCCTTGAAAAGAGGAATGTCAAGAAAAATGATTGCGCACGCAACTTTTTTTAAAAAAATACTCATTAAGGCAAGAAATCAAGATTGGTTTCCAATCTTTCTTCGACAGCTTTTTGTAGATAAGCCAGGGTTGTTTGTCCCTCGTCAGTCAGACAGATAAAACTAGCCCGTCTATCCTGGTCGCAACATCTGCGACTAAGCAAGCCACAGTTTTTCTCTTCTAATCTAGCTACCATTCGAGAAACAGCGCTTGGGCTGAGATGGAGTTTATCTGGTAGGTCAATTTGTCGTAGAGATTTTTCTTGGGCTAGATTCAGATAGTAGAGCAGGTAAAACTCTTTCAAGTTCAGCCTTTGTTCACTCTGCTGGGCAATAGTTTCTTCCAACAAGGCTTCCATTTCTTTTTGACGGCGATTGTAGTCAAACCATTTTTCTAAGTAGGTCATTGCTTTCTCCTTTCTTTTCAAAGTTAAATCACAAAGTCATTACTGACTGTCTCTCTAATATAAGATGATTGCGCATGCAATGATTATACTACTTTTAACTAATCCTTGCAAGAAAGAAGAATTTAAATATTTCCTTGAAATTTTCTGAAAAAAGAGTAAACTGGTATGCAAGAAGTCTATTTCGTGGAGTTTAGGATGAAATTATATGTTCAATTAATGATTCTCTTTGTGATTTCTCTAATCGGTGAGGGAATCTCTAGTTTCTTACATCTGCCAATCCCAGGCAGTATTATCGGTTTGATTATTCTCTTTCTAGCCCTGCAGTTCAAGTGGCTGAGAACAAGGCACGTCAACATGGTCGGAAATTTCTTGCTGGCCAATATGACCATTCTCTTTTTGCCGCCAGCAGTGGGAATCATGGAAAAGTTCGATGTGATTGCTCCTTATCTTTTGCCTATCGTCTTGATTGTCTTTTTTGCAGCTGTTATCAATATTATCCTTATTGCTTTGGTTGTTCAGTTTATCAAGAGACGATTTGAGGGAGATTATGAGAAAGGAGATGCCAAATGAGTGAATTTGTATCGAATCCTCTGTTTGGGATTGCCCTGTCTATCCTAGCTTATCTAGTGGGAATGCTGATTTACAGACGTTTTCCCCATCCTTTGACAACACCTTTGCTTTTGTCGGCTATTTTTATCATTATTTTCCTTAAGGCGACGGGTATTTCTTATCAAGATTATTACCAAGGTGGGGTTTATCTGAACAACTTGATTGTCCCATCGACCGTGGCTCTAGGGATTCCGCTTTATAAGAGTTTTCATCTGATGAAGCACCATGCTCGGAGTATTCTCTTTGGGAGTCTGCTAGCAGTAGTTGTCAATACTAGCTTCACTGCCATAGTGGCGAAAATATTTGGCATGGACTTTTTCCTAGCCATTTCTCTCTTTCCCAAGTCAGTGACAACCGCCATGGCAGTGGGTATCACGGAAAAATTGCAGGGTCTGACGACCGTGACCTTGGTCGTTGTAGTGGCGACTGGAATCTTAACCAGTGTGATTGGACCAACCCTTTTGAAGTGGTTGAAAATTGACGACCCAGTAGCAGTCGGACTTTCCCTGGGTGGGACAGGCCATGCTGTCGGAACAGGAACAGCCTTTCGATATAGCTCTGTAGCAGGAGCTATGGGTGGCTTGGCTATCGGTGTTACCGGTATTCTCTACGTCTTTGTCAGCCCTATCGTAGCCAGTTTGATATTGAGTTAAAGAAAAACCCAGCTTCTAGCTGGGCATTTTTTATTGCAAATTAACCTTGTTTTTTAAGATGTAGTAGGTTCCGAGGTAGTAGATAATTGATAAAAAGAGATCGCGCAAGATTTCTGTACCAGCCATCACGTTAAAGTCATTATCAACTCTTAAGAAGAGAGAAACATAACCAATAACGATGGAAATAACGATATAGGCTAAAATTCCCATAGCGGTACGATATTCGTTAAATAGTTGACCAATTGAGATACAAAGGTAAATAGATAAAATCCATGCAATCGAACTGACAAACAGTGATAGGGCATACAGCCAGCCGTAGCTGAGGTAAGGGGAAATGAAGTTATAGAGGGCAGTGAAGTCTTTTTCTATCGGTATTAAGAAGAAGATAATCAGTATACTCAAGATAAAGACTATATAACTTAAGATGGACCAGACAAGGGCACTGAAGAGTTTTGCGGTGATGATTTGGTGCTCAGAGACAGGCAAGGTCAGGGTCAAGTAACCTTGGCGGTCATAAACACTACCCTTGAATCTTCGGATGATTAAAAAGATTGTTGCAATCCAAAGAGTGACGCTGAGTCCTCCAAAGACCAAAATTAAAAATCCTAATAGGTAGAAGGGGTCATTACCATAACTAGTGTAGTGCTGACTGATACCAGAAAAGGATATTCCAATCAAAACTGAAATTGCAAGCACAGCACCGTAGAGTGCCAGATACCATTTATTGACATTTTTAAATTCATAACGAACTAGATTCCAAAACATAATAATCTCCTTTGCTTAGGCTTTAAATTCCTGGCGGAAGAGCTGGTCAATTGATTCACCTGACTCGTAACGAATATCATCAACATTTCCTTGGCGGACGACTTTTCCGTCTTTGAGGAAGATAATCTCATCCAAGATTGGTTCAATATCTGAAATCAAGTGGGTTGAAATCAGTACCGTAGAAGTCGGTGAGTAGTTGTTGATGATGGTATTGAGGATATAATCACGGGCCGCCGGATCCACACCTCCGATCGGTTCGTCCAGAACATAGAGGCGGGCTTCACGGCTCATAACCAGGATGAGTTGGACCTTTTCCTTGTTTCCTTTTGATAATTTCTTTAAGCGACTATTTTCATCAATGCCAAGATCTGCAAGCAGATCTTGGGCGCGTTCAAGATTGAAATCCTGATAGAAGGTTTTAAAGTAAGTCAGGGCTTCTTTAACCTTCATTTGCTCATTGAGATAAGTCGTATCTGGTAGATAAGAGACGATCGCCTTGGTAGCAGGACTTGGATCCTGTCCGTTAATGAGGACACGTCCTTTGTCTGGCTGAAGAAGACCATTGATCAGTTTGATCAAGGTTGTTTTCCCAGAACCGTTTGGCCCGAGGAGCCCAACAATCTTTCCAGCTGAAATCTCTAGCGAGATATTGTCAAGTGCCGCAGTTGCTCCATATGATTTTGATACATTTTCAAGTGCTAGTAGTGTCATAGTCTTAAACTCCTTTGATGTAGTCGCTTAATACATTTGGCAGTTCTTCTTTTTTGTAGCCAAATTGAAGCATGCAAGAGACGAAGTGTTGCAGTTGCTCCTCGGAAAGTTGTTTGCGGGACTGAAGGATGAGGTCTAAATCCTCGGTGACAAAACGACCAGTTGTTCGCTTGCTATAAACGAAGCCCTCGCGCTCAAGATCAGACAAGGCGCGCTGGATGGTATTGGGATTGACACCAGCCTCGCTCGCCAACTCCCTTACAGTCGGAAGTTGTTGATTGGGTTCCAGTTTATGGGAAACAATCTGTAATTTGATTTTTTCCATAATCTGTAAATAAATCGGTTTTGTATTATCAAATGACCAGGACATCATAGTCTCCTTTCTTTGCCTTTATTGTTCTAATAAAATAATACAATAAAACAAAAAACTTGTCAAGTGAAAATAAGAATTGTTTTGGGAATTGCTCAAAAAATGGTATAATGAAAAGAAAACGACAAGGAGGGAAATGCATGCGTTGTCCAAAATGTGGGGCTACCAAGTCTAGTGTTGTTGATAGTCGACAAGCAGAAGAGGGAAATACCATCCGCCGAAGACGTGAGTGCGACGAGTGTCAACATCGTTTTACAACCTATGAACGAGTAGAAGAACGAACGCTGGTTGTCGTCAAAAAAGACGGTACACGAGAACAGTTTTCAAGAGATAAAATCTTTAATGGGATTATCCGCTCAGCCCAGAAGCGTCCTGTTTCGAGTGATGAAATTGGCATGGTGGTCAATCGTATCGAGCAAAAACTCCGTAGTCGCAGTGAGAACGAGATTCAAAGTGAATACATTGGAGCCTTAGTCATGGAAGAATTGGCAGAGCTTGATGAGATTACCTATGTTCGTTTTGCCAGTGTTTACCGTAGCTTTAAGGATGTGAGTGAGTTGGAGAGTCTGCTCCAGCAGATCACCCAGTCCTCAAAAAAGAAAAAGGAAAAATAGATGAAGCCAAATGACCGTTTTTCTTTTCTAAAGAATAATCGGGTGTCGCAAGATACCTCTTCCCTGGTGCAGTGCTACCTCCCGATTATCGGTCAGGAGGCGCTGAGCCTCTATCTATATGCCATTACCTTTTGGGATGGAGGGCAAAAGGAACACCTCTTTTCCCATATCCTCAACCACTTAAACTTTGGCATGCCGACCTTGCTCCAATCCTTCAAAGTCTTATCTGCCTTAGATCTGTTGACCCTTTATCAAAGGGGAGAAACCTATGAATTGCAGCTTCATTCTCCCCTCTCCAGTCAGGAGTTTTTAAGTCATTCTGTCTATAGCAGATTATTAGAGAAAAAGATTGGGGATACAGCTGTTTCTGCTATGAAGCAGGCTCCAAGTGAGGGAGAAGCACTCTCGGTTTCTTTGAGTCAAGTATTTCCAACCCTGACTGAAGAAGTGACACCAAGCGAGTCTAAAAGCAAGTTAAAAAATGATTTTGACTTGGAACATTTCCAGCAGCTGATGGCTCGAGATGGCTTGCGTTTTGAAGACGAGCAAACGGATGTTTTGGAATTGTTTGCCATCGCAGATGAAAAAAAATGGACCTGGTTTGAAACCTATCAATTAGCCAAGGCGACAGCGGTGGCTCAGCTTATTTCAGTCAAACGCATGCGTGAAAAGATAGCACAAAAACCAGCGACTTCTGACTTTAGCCCCAAAGAAATGACCATTATCAGGGAAGCCAAAAATAAAACTCCTCTACAATTTTTAGCGGAAATCAAGCAAACGCGTAAGGGAAACATCACTCAGAGTGAGCGAGAACTCCTTCACCAGATGGCGTCTTTAGGTTTGTTGGATGAAGTCATCAATATCGTCTTGCTTCTAACCTTTAACAAGGTTGATTCGGCTAATGTCAATGAAAAATATGCCATGAAGGTCGCAAATGACTATGCTTATCAAAAAATTCGAACAGCAGAAGAGGCTGTGCTTCGGATTCGAGAGCGTCAACAAAAAGGGAAAGAAGACCAGAAGTCGAAAACTAGCTCGACTAAGACAAATGTTCCCAAGTGGAGTAATCCAGAATATAAAAATCAAACCAGTGAGGAGACTCGTCTGGAACTAGAACGTAAAAAACAAGAAATGTTAGCCCGATTAGAAGAAGGAGGAGACTAGATGGAAAGTGTGGGTGACGTACTCAAACGTCAGACAAGTCGTTTTCAGTATCAGGACCTAGTCCAGCAGATTATGAAAGACCCAGATGTGGCGGCTTTTATCCAGAAAGAATCCCTCAGTCCAGAGGAGTTGAATCGTAGCATCTCCAAGTTCAACCAATATATCACAGAACGGGACAAGTTTCTTCGAGGGGATGCGGACTATATAGCGCGTGGCTACAAGCCTATCTTGGTTATGAATCACGGTTATGCAGATGTGTCTTATGAAGAAACACCAGAACTAATCGCGGCTGAAAAAGAGGCGGCAATAAAGAATCGTCTCAAGTTGATCAATCTACCAGCAAATCTCAAGAAAGCGAAGTTGGCTCAGATTGACCTGGATGATCTAGGACGGTTGCCGATTTTTGAGAGACTCTATGCCTTTGTTGACCTTTACCCAAGCATCCGAAAAGGTCTCTATCTTTATGGAGATTTTGGTGTTGGTAAGAGTTTTATGATGGCGGCCTTAGCTCACGACCTATCTGAAAAACGTGGGGCATCAACGACGATTCTCCATTATCCAAGTTTTGTCATTGATGTGAAAAATGCCATCGGTGAAGGCTCTGTGAAGACCTTGGTGGATGACATCAAGTTAGCAGAAGTCTTGATCTTGGATGATATTGGTGCAGAACAGTCTACCCCTTGGGTACGTGATGAGATTCTCCAAGTCATTCTTCAGTACCGCATGCAGGAAGATTTGCCGACCTTCTTTACTTCCAACTTTAATTTCCAAGATTTGGAGAAGCATTTTGCCAAAGGAAAGAATGGAAATGATGAGACCTGGGAAGCTAGACGGGTCATGGAACGAATCCGTTATTTGGCTGAGGAAACGAGACTAGAAGGAGAAAATCGCCGATGACAGAAACCATTAAACTGATGAAAGCTCATACTTCAGTTCGTCGCTTTAAGGAGCAAGAGATTCCTCAGGCAGATTTGGAAGAGATTTTGACTGCTGGACAAATGGCGTCATCTTGGAAAAATTTCCAATCCTACTCTGTGATTCTTGTGCGCAGTCAAGAGAAGAAAGACGCCTTATATGAACTGGTTCCTCAGGAAGCTATTCGTCAGTCAGCTGCCTTTTTGCTCTTTGTCGGTGACTTGAACCGAGCTGAAAAGGGAGCAAGACTTCACACGGACACTTTCCAACCTCAAGGGGTAGAAGGTCTCCTTATCACGTCTGTGGACGCGGCTCTTGCTGGTCAAAACACCTTGCTTGCGGCTGAGAGTCTGGGATATGGTGGTGTTATCATCGGTTTGGTCCGTTACAAGTCAGAAGAAGTGGCAGCGCTCTTTAACCTGCCTGACTATACCTACCCCGTTTTTGGGATTGCCCTTGGCGTGCCAGATCAACAACATGAGGTCAAACCAAGACTGCCTTTGAACCAAGTGGTATTTGAAAAAGAATACCAAGAACAGCCAGTTGCAGCGATTTTGGACTATGACCAAGTTCAGGCAGACTATGCTGGTGCGCGTGTGATGACCTCTTGGAGTCAGCGCTTGGCAGAGCAGTTTGGTCAAGCCGAACCTAGTTCAACTCGGAAAAATCTAGAACAGAAAAAGTTATTGTAGAAAGTGAGAAAACATGGCCTTACCAACTATTGCCATTGTGGGACGTCCCAATGTTGGGAAATCAACCCTATTTAATCGGATCGCTGGTGAGCGGATCTCAATCGTAGAAGATGTCGAGGGTGTGACACGTGACCGTATCTATGCAACGGGTGAGTGGCTCAATCGTTCCTTTAGTATGATTGATACTGGAGGGATTGACGACGTCGATGCTCCCTTCATGGAGCAAATCAAGCACCAAGCAGAAATTGCCATGGAAGAAGCGGATGTCATCGTCTTTGTGGTGTCTGGGAAAGAAGGAATCACAGATGCGGACGAGTACGTAGCTCGCAAACTCTATAAAACCCATAAACCTGTTATCCTTGCGGTTAACAAGGTTGATAATCCTGAGATGCGAAATGACATCTATGATTTCTATGCTCTGGGCTTGGGTGAGCCACTGCCGATTTCGTCTGTCCACGGTATCGGGACAGGGGATGTGCTGGATGCCATCGTCGAAAATCTCCCACATGAAGTCGAAGATGAAAATCCAGATGTCATTAAATTTAGCTTGATTGGCCGTCCAAACGTTGGAAAATCAAGTTTGATCAATGCTATTTTGGGAGAAGACCGCGTGATTGCCAGCCCAGTAGCTGGAACAACGCGTGATGCCATTGATACCCACTTTACAGATGCGGATGGCCAAGAGTTTACCATGATTGACACAGCTGGTATGCGTAAGTCTGGTAAAGTCTATGAAAATACGGAGAAATACTCGGTCATGCGTGCCATGCGTGCCATTGACCGTTCTGACGTGGTCTTGATGGTCCTCAATGCCGAAGAAGGCATCCGTGAATACGACAAGCGTATCGCAGGTTTTGCCCACGAAGCCGGTAAAGGGATGATTATCGTGGTCAACAAGTGGGATACCCTTGAGAAAGACAACCACACCATGAAGAAATGGGAAGAGGATATCCGTGAGCAGTTCCAATATCTGCCTTATGCACCGATTGTCTTTGTATCCGCTCTTACCAAGCAACGTCTCCACAAACTACCTGAGATGATCAAGCAAATCAGTGAAAGTCAAAACACCCGTATTCCTTCAGCGGTCTTGAACGATGTGATTATGGATGCCATTGCCATCAATCCAACACCGACAGACAAAGGGAAACGCCTCAAGATTTTCTACGCAACCCAAGTGGCAACCAAACCACCAACCTTTGTCATCTTTGTCAATGAAGAAGAACTCATGCACTTCTCTTACTTGCGTTTTTTGGAAAATCAAATCCGCAAGGCCTTTGTCTTTGAAGGAACACCGATTCACTTGATCGCGAGAAAACGCAAGTAAGTCTTGCTTGTTTTCCTATAAAAATAAATTGAAAGAAGACTTCATAGTCTTCTTTTTTTCTATCTAAAAAGGGAGAAAATAACCTATCAAATTGGAGGAGAATCTGTCATCAAATTTCAATCATTTTCCTAGCTTTTGTAATCTATTTGTAATGAAAATGCACTTTCTTTGTAAAAATCAAAATGCTATAATTCCTTAAATCAATTTTCCTTTATCAAGGAGGTTATTATGAAAAAAAGCAGATTATTTAAACATAGTTTGTTGGTTCGCTTGCTTGGGTTGCTGATGGTCTTTCTCTTCTTGTCAGCATTCACAGCACCTGAAAAACCAGAGTACGGAATCTATGATCCCAATCACTATCTGACTGATGATACAATCAGACTGATCCAAGGCTTGAATAAGGTAAATAGTCAAAAAGCAGAAAAATTCCAAGTGGGCGTTTACGTTGTGAAAAGCCTGGATGGAGAAACAATCGAAACTGTATCCAACGAAACAGCTAGAGCTTGGAAGATTGGCTACTCGGGAGACAACAACGGCGCCTTGATTGTGGTCGCTGTTGAGGATAGAAAATCACGGATTGAAACAAGCAATAATGTGGCAAGTAAGATCACAGACTATCAGACCAATAGATTTTTGAAAACAGCACGACCTTACTTTCAAAAGGGAGACTACAGCAATGGAGTTCTTTCTATAGCAAACAATCTCAACTACATGTTTTATAGTGGATCGAGTACGACTTCTTCAAGTTCTAGAAGTAGTTACGACTATGCTACTAATTCTAGTCGTCTAAGAGAAATTGAAAAGTATACATCTGAGAGTCGATCTTCAAAACGGAACCGAAAAAGCAGTTCGAGCGACGGAGTTATCGGATTTGGAGTTCTCATTTACTTCATCGTGATGATTATCGGATTTCTATTTGGTGGTCGTGGTGGCGGTTCACGTGGAGATGATTCTGGCGGTGGCTGGTGGGGCGGTGACTCATCAGACTCAGGTTCCTCTTGGTCTGACTCAGGCTCCGACTCATCTGGTGGCTGGGACGGCGGTGGCTTTGATGGTGGCGGTTCGTCTGATGACTGGTGAGTAATCGTATATAGCTCAAACCTATTTCTCTATGCAGTAAGGTGACTCCTTTGCAACAGTTCACTCCTTAATTAAAAATAAAAACAAAGTTTGGGAAATTGATTTAAAATCTGAGTATTTTCTCAGAAAAGTTGATAAAAGAAAGTGTTAAGGTTTTGATATGAAACAAAATAAAGTAATTCTCTCAATAGTGGCGATTTTTTTTGGACTACTAATTCTGGGAAGTTGTTCCGCAGTGGCGACCTATAATGGTCTGGTTGGTGAACAGACTAAAGTGGAGCAAGCTCAGGCCGATGTCTCGACAGCCCTCCAACGTCGTTCGGACTTGATTGGTAACTTGGTGGAGTCCGTTAAAGGACAAATGAATCATGAAACCGAAGTCTTTACCAAGATTGCGGATGCTAGAGCTAAAATCGGTAGTAGCTCAGTGACATCGGAAGAAAGCCAAAAGGCTCAGGGCGAATTGAGCTCCGCTCTTTCCCGCTTGATTTCCTTGACGGAGAATTATCCAGAACTCAAGAGCAATCAAAATGTTGAGCAACTAATGGTCGAACTTTCAGGAAGTGAAAATCGAATCTTTGTAGCACGCAAGGATTATAATAAAGTCGCAGCCGAGTACAATCAAAAGTTGAGAAGTTTTCCAACTGTGCTTTTTGCGAATATGATGAACTTTAAAGAAGCTGAAACCTTTAAAGAAACAGAAGAAGCCAAGACAGTTCCTAAGGTTGATTTTGGAACATCTTCATCAAGTCAATAAAGTGAATCGGCCTATGAATAAAGGAATTTCTCTAGTATGACTAGTGATTTCAAACCGAACCTGGAAAGCTTTTTCTAGGTTTTTTTGGTATAATAAAAGGGAAGAGACAGTGACTCAAATGGAGGTTTGCTATGGAGAAAACAAAAGCCTTTCTTGAAACGCACTACAAGAGATATATCCTTACGATTTGCCTTCTCTGGTTCCTCATGTTTTTTCTTCCTTGGGATTGGCAAATAGGAGGAGTTTCAGTATATTATTTCGTTATGAAAAAACTCTTTGTGGTTTTTGGAGTTTTATCCATCCTATACTCCGTGCTGATTAAAAAATTCAGTCTTCTCATCTTTGGAATTATCTTTTGCTTGGCCTTCTGGATCAATCTCTTTTGGTATTTTGGGATATTGCCTATATTCTTGGGAAATTAAACATTAAAAAATGAAGGACTAGACTAGTTTCTAGTCCTTTTTTCCCTTATAATGCAAGGATTCTTTCTTGAAAAATAATGGTAAATATGCTAAAATTAAAAGAACATTCTAAAATATTCAGAATAAAAAGTAAGGAAAATCATGGCTAATATTTTAAAAACGATTATTGAAAATGATAAAGGAGAACTTCGTCGTCTGGAAAAGATGGCTGATAAGGTTCTTAACTATGAGAGCCAAATGGCTGCAATGTCAGACGAAGAACTAAAAGCGAAAACTGACGAATTTAAAGAACGATACAACAAGGGTGAATCCCTTGATTCATTGCTATATGAGGCTTTTGCGGTAGTTCGAGAAGCTGCAAAACGTGTCCTTGGGCTTTTCCCTTATAAGGTTCAGGTCATGGGTGGGATTGTTCTTCACCATGGTGACGTTCCAGAGATGCGTACCGGTGAAGGGAAGACCTTGACAGCGACCATGCCAGTGTACCTCAATGCCCTTGCAGGTAAAGGGGTTCACGTAGTTACAGTCAACGAATACCTAACAGAACGTGACGCGACTGAAATGGGTGAATTGTACTCATGGCTTGGTTTGTCAGTAGGGATCAACTTGGCAGCTAAATCTCCAATGGAGAAAAAAGAGGCTTACCTTTGCGATATTACCTACTCAACCAACTCAGAGATTGGTTTCGACTACCTTCGTGATAACATGGTCGTTCGTGCAGAAAACATGGTGCAACGTCCACTCAATTATGCCTTGGTCGATGAGGTTGACTCGATTTTGATCGACGAAGCCCGTACTCCTTTGATCGTTTCAGGTGCCAACGCAGTTGAAACAAGCCAACTCTACCATATGGCGGACCACTTCGTGAAATCTTTGGACAAGGACGACTATATCATTGACGTTCAGTCTAAGACGATCGGTTTGTCAGATTCTGGTATTGACAAGGCGGAAAGCTACTTCAAACTAGAAAATCTCTACGACATTGAAAATGTAGCTCTTACTCACTTTATCGACAATGCCCTCCGTGCCAACTATATCATGATTCTCGATATCGACTATGTGGTTAGTGAAGAGCAGGAAATCTTGATTGTCGACCAATTTACAGGTCGTACCATGGAAGGTCGTCGTTACTCTGATGGTTTACACCAAGCGATTGAAGCAAAAGAAGGTGTGCCAATCCAAGACGAGACAAAGACTTCAGCTTCTATTACCTACCAAAACCTCTTCCGTATGTATAAGAAATTGGCAGGTATGACAGGTACTGGTAAAACAGAAGAAGAAGAATTCCGCGAAATTTACAACATTCGTGTTATCCCAATCCCAACTAACCGTCCAATTCAACGTATCGACCACTCAGACCTTCTCTATGCAAGTCTTGATGCGAAATTTAAGGCTGTAGTTGAAGATGTAAAAGCTCGTTACCAAAAAGGTCAGCCGGTCTTGGTAGGTACAGTTGCCGTTGAAACGAGTGATTTTCTTTCTAAGAAATTGGTAGCAGCAGGTGTTCCTCACGAAGTCTTGAATGCGAAGAACCACTACAGAGAAGCGCAAATCATCATGAACGCTGGTCAGCGTGGTGCAGTTACTATCGCGACCAACATGGCCGGTCGGGGTACCGACATCAAGCTTGGTGAAGGGGTTCGTGAACTTGGTGGACTTTGTGTTATAGGTACAGAGCGTCACGAAAGTCGCCGTATTGATAACCAGCTTCGTGGACGTTCAGGACGTCAAGGAGACCCAGGTGAGTCACAATTCTACTTGTCTCTTGAAGATGATTTGATGAAACGTTTCGGTTCAGAACGTTTGAAAGGTGTCTTTGAACGTCTCAACATGTCTGACGAAGCCATCGAATCTCGCATGTTAACGCGTCAAGTTGAAGCAGCTCAAAAACGTGTCGAAGGAAACAACTACGACACTCGTAAACAAGTCCTTCAATATGACGACGTTATGCGTGAACAACGTGAGATCATCTATGCACAACGTTATGATGTCATTACTGCAGATCGTGACTTGGCACCAGAAATCCATGCTATGATCCGTCGTACCATTGGACGTATCGTGGATGCACATGCACGTTCTAAGGAAGACGAAAAATTAGAAGCAATCTTGAACTTTGCTAAGTATAACTTACTTCCAGAAGATTCAATTAGCCGTTCAGATCTTGCAGGTCTGTCAGACAAAGCTATCAAAGATGAACTTTTCCAACGTGCCTTGAAAGTCTATGACAGCCAAGTTGCTAAGCTTCGTGACGAAGATGCAGTGAAAGAATTCCAAAAAGTCTTGATTCTACGTGTTGTAGACAACAAGTGGACAGACCATATCGATGCTCTTGACCAGTTGCGAAATGCTGTTGGTCTTCGTGGGTATGCCCAAAACAACCCTGTTGTAGAGTATCAAGCAGAAGGTTTCCGCATGTTTAACGACATGATTGGATCGATTGAATTCGATGTGACCCGCTTGATGATGAAAGCACAAATCCATGAACAAGAACGTCCGCAAACTGAACACAATATCAGTACAACTGCGACTCGTAATATCGCAGCGCAGCAGGCAAGCCTTCCTGAAGATTTGGACTTGAGCCAAATCGGACGAAACGACCAATGCCCGTGTGGATCAGGTAAGAAATTCAAGAACTGTCATGGTAAGAGACAATAATATGAGATAAGATACAGGCGGATACCTGGTAAAAATCATTTTTTTGCTTGGTGTCCGTTTGCTTTATAAGGAGATGAATCATGGTATTTACAGCTAAAAGCCCCAAAATTAACATTGAAGAAGTTCGCGCTTTGTCTAAATTAGAGGGAGCGGCTCTTGCGAGAAAAAATCAACGTGATCAGGAATTGGAAGCCATCATTCGTGGGGAAGACCAGCGTATTCTCTTGGTGATTGGACCATGTTCATCTGATAATGAAGAGGCGGTTCTCGAGTATGCCAAGCGTCTATCTGCTTTGCAAGAAGAGGTCAAAGACCGTATTTTTATGGTCATGCGTGTCTATACAGCTAAACCTCGTACCAATGGGGATGGCTATAAGGGCTTGATTCATCAGCCAAATGCGACAGAAGCTCCTAGTTTGATTAATGGAATCAAGGCTGTTCGTCAGCTCCACTACCGTGTGATTACCGAGACGGGAATGACAACAGCTGATGAGATGCTTTATCCTGAAAATCTTCCGCTGGTGGATGATTTGATTTCTTATATGGCTGTTGGAGCCCGTTCTGTAGAGGATCAACAGCACCGTTTTGTAGCGAGTGGAGCAGACTTTTCAACAGGATTTAAAAATCCAACATCTGGAAATCTCAATGTCATGTTTAACGGGATTTACGCAGCGCAAAATAAACAGAGTTTCCTCTTCCTCGGTAAAGAGGTGGAAACAACAGGGAATCCATTGTCCCACGCCATTCTTCGCGGTGCCTTGAATGAATACGGGAAAAATATTCCTAACTACTACTATGACAATTTGATGGATACCATTGCCCAGTATGAAAAGATGGGCTTAGAAAATCCCTTTATCATCATCGATACCAATCATGACAATTCAGGCAAGCAATACATGGATCAAATCCGTATCGTTCGTCAGACTTTGATTAACCGTGACTGGAATGAGAAAATCAAAAAATATGTTCGTGGTTTTATGATTGAGTCCTATCTAGAAGATGGACGTCAAAATGAACCCGAAATTTTTGGTAAATCCATTACAGATCCGTGTCTCGGATGGGACAACACAGAAGCACTTGTTCGCGAAATTTACCAAACGCTAGGAGAGTAAGATGGCATTTATCGAAAAAGGTCAAGAAATTGATATTGAAGCAATCAAGGCTGAGACCCAGTTGTCACCTGAAGCCTTGCGAAAGAAAGAAGCCCGTGATAGAGAGCTGGCAGCCATCATCTCAGGTGAGGACGACCGAATCCTTTTGGTGATGGGACCGTGCTCCTCGGACAATGAAGAAGCAGTGCTCGAATATGCTCATCGCTTAGCAGACATGCAGAAAAAAGTTGCGGATAAAATCTTTATCGTGATGCGTGTCTATACGGCTAAACCTCGTACCAATGGAGATGGTTATAAGGGCATGATTCATCAGCCAAATACCAGTGAAGCGCCTAGTCTCATCAATGGCTTGCAGGCTGTTCGTCAGCTTCACTACCGTGTGATTACGGAGACGGGCTTGACAACAGCTGACGAGATGCTTTATCCGTCAAATCTCGTTTTGGTTGATGACCTGGTCAGCTACCATGCTGTTGGGGCTCGCTCAGTGGAAGACCAGGAACACCGCTTTGTAGCGTCTGGGATTGATGCTCCAGTTGGGATGAAAAATCCAACATCTGGAAATCTCGGGGTCATGTTTAATGCCATCTATGCGGCCCAAAACAAGCAAACCTTCCTTTACCACGGCCAAGAAGTGGAAACTTCAGGAAATCCCTTGGCACACGTTATCCTTCGTGGCGCCATGAACGAATATGGTAAAAATGAACCTAATTTCTACTATGAAACCTTGCTCAATGCCATTGAACGCTATGAGAATCTAGGGCTCGATAATCCCTTTATCCTCATCGATACCAATCATGACAATTCAGGTAAACAGTATATGGAACAAATTCGCATTGTTCGCCAATCCTTGCTCAATCGTGACTGGAATGAAAAGATTAAAAAGACGGTTCGAGGCTTTATGATTGAATCTTACCTAGCAGATGGTCGCCAAAATCAACCAGAGGTCTTTGGTTGCTCCATAACTGACCCTTGTCTAGGTTGGGAAAATACAGAGGCTTTGGTAGAAGAAATCTATGCTACCTTAACAAAATAAGTGAAAAGGATGGAGTTGGGGGAATCTCAGCTCCTTTTGTGAATATGATAGTTGGACACGGAATTGACATCGAAGAATTGGCTTCGATAGAAAATGCAGTTACACGACGTGAGGGCTTTGCCAAGCGCGTGCTGACCCCTAAAGAAATGGAGCGTTTTACCAATCTCAAAGGGCGCAGACAGATTGAATACTTGGCTGGTCGCTGGTCGGCTAAGGAAGCATTTTCCAAGGCTATGGGAACTGGTATTGGAAAACTGACCTTTCAGGATTTGGAAGTCTTGAATAATGAACGAGGGGCTCCCTATTTTAGTCATGCACCATTTTCAGGGAAAATTTGGCTGTCGATCAGTCACACAGATCAGTTTGTGACAGCCAGTGTCATTTTGGAGGAAAATCATGAAAGCTAGTCCACATAGACCAACCAAGGCTCTGATTCATCTGGGAGCTATTCGACAAAATATTCAGCAAATGGGGGCTCATATCCCTAAAGGAACGCTCAAGTGGGCGGTGGTTAAGGCCAATGCCTATGGACATGGGGCAGTAGCTGTTGCCACAGCTATCCAAGATGATGTCGACGGCTTTTGTGTTTCCAATATTGATGAAGCCATCGAACTTCGTCAGGCTGGGCTCAGCAAGAGAATCCTCATTTTAGGAGTTTCTGAGCTAGAAGCTGTTTCCCTAGCTAAAGAATACGACATCACCTTGACAGTGGCTGGGCTGGAGTGGATTCAAGCGCTTTTAGCTAGGGAGACAGATTTATCTGGCTTGACTGTCCACCTCAAGATTGACTCAGGAATGGGACGGATTGGTTTTAGAGAGGCTAGTGAAGCTGATCTGGCTCAAGCCTTGCTTCAACAACACGGTGCTCGCGTTGAGGGGATTTTTACCCACTTTGCGACTGCAGATGAAGAATCAGATGCCTATTTTAATACCCAGTTAGAACGATTTAAAGCTATTTTGGCAAGTATGAAGGAAGTCCCAGAGCTGGTTCATGCCAGCAACTCGGCAACGACCCTCTGGCATGCAGAGACTATTTTCAATGCAGTCCGTATGGGAGACGCTATGTATGGTCTCAATCCAAGTGGAGAGGTCTTGGACTTGCCTTATGATTTGACACCAGCCTTGACCTTGGAGTCTGCCTTGGTCCATGTCAAGACAGTTCCAGCTGGAGCTTGCATGGGCTATGGAGCGACTTATCAAGCCGATAGTGAACAAGTCATTGCGACGGTGCCAATCGGCTATGCGGATGGTTGGACACGTGATATGCAGAATTTCTCTGTCTTGGTAGATGGTCAAGCTTGCCCAATCGTCGGACGAGTATCTATGGATCAAATCACTATTCGTCTGCCTAAGGTTTACCCGCTAGGAACGAAAGTCACCTTGATTGGCATCAATGGGGACAAGGAAATCACAGCTACTCAGGTAGCGACCTACCGTGGAACCATTAACTATGAGGTGGTTTGCCTCCTCAGCGACCGCATTCCGAGAGAATATTATTAAAAAAGAAAGGAGTGGAGCATGAATCTACATCAACCCTTGCATGTCTTGCCCGGTGTGGGGCCAAAGTCAGCAGAGAAATACGCTAAACTAGGAATTGAAAACTTGCAAGCTCTCTTGCTCTACTTTCCTTTCCGTTATGAAGACTTTAAGACCAAGCAGGTGCTAGATCTGGAAGATGGGGAAAAGGCGGTTCTGTCTGGTCAAGTCGTGACTCCTGCTAGTGTCCAGTATTATGGTTTCAAGCGCAATCGCCTGCGTTTTAGTCTCAAGCAGGGAGAAGTTGTTTTTGCGGTGAATTTTTTTAACCAACCCTACCTGGCTGATAAGATAGAGTTGGGTGCAACCCTGGCTGTCTTTGGTAAGTGGGACCGCGCCAAGGCCAGTCTGACAGGGATGAAGGTTTTGGCTCAGGTGGAAGATGACCTCCAACCTGTCTATCGTCTAGCTCAGGGAATCAGTCAGGCCAGTCTGGTCAAGGTCATCAAGACAGCCTTTGATCAGGGGTTAGACCTCTTGATTGAAGAAAATCTTCCCCAGTCTTTGCTGGACAAATACAAGCTCATGTCCCGTTGCCAGGCTGTCCGCGCTATGCATTTTCCTAAGGATTTGGCAGAATACAAGCAGGCACTTCGCCGTATCAAATTTGAGGAACTCTTTTATTTCCAAATGCAATTGCAGACGATCAAGTCTGAAAACAGAGTTCAGGGAAGCGGTCTGGTTCTGAATTGGTCCCAGGAAAAAGTGACAGCCGTTAAAGAAAATCTGCCTTTTGCCCTGACTCAAGCTCAAGAAAAGAGTTTGCGGGAAATTTTGGCCGATATGAAGTCCGACCACCATATGAATCGTCTCTTGCAAGGAGATGTGGGGAGCGGAAAGACAGTAGTCGCTGGTTTGGCCATGTTTGCGGCGGTGACGGCTGGCTACCAGGCGGCCCTCATGGTACCAACAGAAATCCTAGCAGAGCAGCATTTTGAGAGTTTGAAGAGTCTCTTTCCAGACCTGCGCCTTGCTCTCTTGACAGGTTCCTTGAAAGCTGCAGAAAAAAGAGAAGTTTTAGAGACCATTGCCAAGGGTGAGGCTGATTTGATTATCGGAACCCACGCTCTGATACAAGATGGGGTGGATTATGCTCGCCTTGGTTTGATTATCATTGATGAGCAGCACCGTTTTGGTGTGGGGCAAAGGCGTATTCTGCGAGAAAAAGGAGATAATCCTGACGTTCTCATGATGACGGCGACGCCCATTCCACGAACCTTGGCTATCACAGCCTTTGGAGATATGGATGTTTCTACTATCGACCAGATGCCAGCAGGTCGGAAGCCTATTGTGACGCGCTGGATCAAACATGAGCAACTGCCTCAGGTCTTGACTTGGTTAGAGGGGGAAATCCAAAAAGGTTCCCAAGCCTACGTCATCTCTCCCTTGATTGAAGAATCTGAAGCTCTGGATTTGAAAAATGCCATTGCCTTATCAGAAGAGTTGACAGCTCATTTTGCCGGCAAGGCAGAAGTGGCTCTTCTACATGGTAAGATGAAGAGTGACGAAAAAGACCAGATTATGCAGGAATTCAAAGAGAGAAAAACGGATATTTTAGTATCTACAACGGTTATCGAGGTTGGGGTCAATGTTCCCAATGCGACCGTCATGATTATCATGGATGCCGATCGCTTCGGTCTCAGTCAGCTTCACCAGCTCAGAGGTCGTGTGGGTCGGGGAGACAAGCAGTCTTATGCTGTTCTTGTGGCTAATCCCAAGACTGAGTCAGGGAAAGACCGTATGCGCATCATGACAGAAACCACCAATGGATTTGTCCTTGCGGAGGAAGATTTGAAAATGCGTGGTTCTGGTGAGATTTTTGGAACCAGACAGTCAGGACTTCCAGAGTTCCAAGTGGCTGATATTATCGAAGATTTTCCGATTTTAGAAGAAGCCAGAAAGGTTGCCAGCTACATTAGTTCGATAGAAGGTTGGCGAGAGGATCCAGAATGGCACATGATTGCTCTCCATATAGAAAAGAGAGAACATCTGGATTAATACTCTTCGAAAATCAAATTCAAACCACGTCAACGTCGCCTTGCCGTACTCAAGTACAGCCTGCGGCTAGTTTCCTAGTTTGCTCTTTAATTTTCATTGAGTATAAGCTTTCTCTAAGGAAAACTTAAGCTAGCTTTTAGGTTTGAGTCTTATACTAAAGTCATCAAAAAGAAGCGAGGACTCTCACATGACTATTAAAGTAACCTACCAAAAGAAATTCCAAACCGTCAAACTAGAGAAAGGAGCTAGCACCTATTGATACACAGAGAGCGGAAACGCTCTTTTTATTTTTAAAACTACTTTCAGACGATAGGTTTGAGGAAAGAGAATCTAAAATCACTTTCTGTTTACCGTTCTTTCTTGCATTGCTTTCCTAGATATGCTAGAGTTATGATAGCGATTACAAAACTAAAGGAGCATGCTATGAAAAATCCAGCTTTGTTAGAAGAAATCAAGGCCTATCTAGGACGGGATGAGGTTCCAGAAGACTTTGATGCTTTCTGGGATGAGGAAGTCAAAAAAGTTTCATCTCTTCCAGCCTACCAGTTGGAGGAAAGAGATTTCCATATTCCACAAGTCAAGTGCTATGAGCTAACCTTTGAGGGAACTAATGAAGGCAAGGTCTATGCACGGGTCGTCCTTCCAAAGAGTGAGGATAAAGTTCCCCTAATTTTCCATTTTCACGGCTATATGGGACGTGGCTGGGACTGGGCCGATATGCTGACCTATACTGTGGCTGGTTACGGTGTTGTTTCTATGGACGTTCGTGGCCAGTCGGGCTATTCGCAAGACGGCATGTGTTCTCCACTAGGAAATACGGTGAAGGGGCATATCATCCGTGGTGCTGTGGAAGGTCGAGACCAGCTCTTTTATAAGGATGTCTATCTGGACATTTACCAGTTGATCGAAATTATTGCCAGTCTGCCTCAGGTAGATGAGAAAAGACTTTCAAGTTATGGTGCCTCACAAGGAGGTGCTTTAGCCCTGGTTGCAGCAGCTCTCAATCCTCGGATTCAGAAAACAGTTGCCATCTATCCCTTCTTGTCAGACTTTAGACGGGTGCTTGAGATTGGCAATACTAGTGAAGCTTATGACGAACTCTTCCGTTATTTCAAGTTCCACGATCCCTTCCATGAAACAGAGGAGGAAATCATGGCGACTCTTGCCTATATCGATGTGAAAAATCTTGCCCATCGTATCAAGGGTGAGGTCAAGATGATTACGGGCTTGGACGACGATGTTTGCTACCCTATTACCCAGTTTGCGATTTACAACCGTCTAACCTGCGACAAGACCTATCGCATCATGCCAGAGTATGCTCATGAAGCCATGAATGTCTTTGTCAATGACCAAGTCTACAACTGGCTCTGTGGTAGTGAGATTCCGTTTAAATATATGAAGTGATGAATGAGAGAGTTTAGTAGCTCTCTTTTTTATGTCCAAAGCCTAAAAGTACTTTTAGAAAATTCAAAATGTTAAAATATTCTTAAAAGTAAAATCTATTCTATGATAACATAGATATAAATATAAGACTTTATTGTATAATAAAGGAAAAGTCACTTGTGAAAGGAGGAAAAAGGCTGCTGGGTGATTAAAGAATGCCTCAGCAGAAAATGGGAGAGGATTGGGAGCTCTCATTAAGTTGGATACTTTCTTTTAAAACTTGTCTCTTGAGAGACAATAAAAATTTTTAAAGAAAAAAGAAAGCGCTTTATTTTATGAAAAACGAAAGGACAAATATGAATTACAAATCTTTAAATCGGAAACAGCGATACGGAATTCGAAAATTTGCAGTTGGGGCGGCATCTGTAGTGATTGGTACAGTAGTATTTGGAGCAAATCCAGTCTTAGCTCAAGAGCAGGCCAATGCAGCAGGAGCCAATACAGAAACTGTCGAACCTGGTCAAGGTTTATCAGAATTGCCAAAAGAAGCGTCCTCGGGAGATCTTGCTCATTTGGATAAGGATTTGGCTGGTAAATTGGCAGCAGCTCAAGACAACGGCGTTGAGGTGGACCAAGATCATTTGAAAAAAAACGAAAGTGCAGAGTCAGAAACCCCATCCTCTACGGAAACCCCTGCAGAAGAAGCAAATAAGGAAGAAGAATCAGAGGATCAGGGAGTTATTCCTCGTGACTATTACTCAAGAGATTTAAAAAATGCCACTCCTGTCCTTGAAAAAGAAGATGTTGAAACCAATGCAACAAATGGTCAGAGAGTTGATTTATCAAGTGAACTAGATAAACTAAAGCAACTAAAAAATGCTACAGTTCACATGGAGTTCAAACCAGATGCATCAGCTCCACGCTTTTATAATCTCTTCTCTGTATCCAGTGACACCAAGGAAAATGAGTACTTTACTATGTCTGTCCTTGATAATACAGCTCTTATTGAAGGGCGTGGCGCTAACGGGGATCAGTTCTATGATAAATATACGGATGCTCCTTTACAAGTACGCCCTGGACAATGGAATTCAGTGACTTTCACAGTTGAAAAACCGACAGCAGAATTACCAAACGGCCGAGTGCGCCTCTATGTGAACGGTGTTTTATCTCGAACAAGTCTGAAATCAGGTAACTTCATCAAAGATATGCCAGATGTAACACATGTTCAAATCGGAGCAACCAAGCGTGCTAGTAACACCGTTTGGGGATCTAATCTACAAGTTCGAAACTTAACCGTTTATGATCGTGCTTTAAGCCCAGATGAAGTTCAAACACGGAGTCAATTATTTGAAAGAGGTGAATTGGAACAGAAACTTCCTGAGGGAGCAAAAGTCACTGAGAAGGAAGACGTCTTTGAAGGTGGTAGGAACAATCAACCAAATAAAGATGGTATCAAGAGTTATCGTATCCCAGCTCTTCTCAAGACAGATAAAGGAACGCTGATTGCAGGTGCAGATGAACGCCGTCTCCATTCGAGTGACTGGGGTGATATCGGCATGGTCATTAGACGCAGTGAAGATAATGGTAAAACTTGGGGAGATCGAGTAACTATTACCAACCTACGTGACAATCCAAAGGCTTCTGATCCATCAATCGGTTCACCAGTGAATATCGATATGACCCTGACTCAAGATCCTGAAACCAAACGAATCTTTGCCATTTATGACATGTTCCCAGAAGGAAAAGGAATCTTTGGAATGTCTTCGCAAAAAGAAGAAGCCTACAAAGAAATCAATGGCAAAACCTATCAACTCCTCTATCGAGAAGGTGAACAGGGAGCTTATACTATTCGAGAAAATGGTACAGTTTACACTCCAGATGGTAAAGCAACAGACTACCGTGTTGTTGTAGATCCTGTTAAACCAGCCTATAGCGACAAGGGTGATCTATACAAAGGTGACCAGCTACTAGGCAATATCTACTTCACAACAAACAAAACTTCTCCATTTAGAATTGCGAAGGATAGCTACCTATGGATGTCTTACAGCGATGACGACGGGAAGACCTGGTCAGCACCTCAAGATATTACTCCGATGGTCAAAGCCGATTGGATGAAATTCCTAGGAGTAGGTCCTGGAGTGGGGATTACCCTTCGTACCGGACCACATAAAGGTCGAATCGTCGTTCCTGTCTATACAACAAACCGGGCTAACCACCTCAATGGTTCTCAATCATCTCGAATCATCTACTCAGACGACCATGGTAAGACTTGGCATATGGGTGGTGGTGTCAACGACAATCGCACACTTTATGATGGTACAGTAGTCGATTCAAGCACCATGAACAATTATTATGCTCAAAATACGGAAGCTTCAGTTGTTCAGTTAAACAATGGGGACCTCAAACTCTTTATGCGTGGGTTGACAGAAGATCTACAGGTTGCAACCAGTCATGATGGTGGTCTAACTTGGGACAATAACGTTGAACGTTACGACGTGCCAGATGTTTATGTTCAAATGGCTGCGACTCATACGATTCAAAATGGCAAAGAGTATATTCTCTTGGCAAATGCAAATGGTCCTGGTCGTAAAAATGGGTATATTCGAGTGGCTCGTGTAGAAGAAGATGGCCAGTTAACTTGGCTGCACCACCACTTGATTCAAGAAGGTGAGTATGCTTATAACTCACTTCAACAAATCGGGCCAGATGAATTTGGACTTTTATATGAACATCATGCTCCTGGAGGAGTTCCGTACACACTTTCCTTTAAGAAATTTAACTGGGATTTCTTGACTAAGGAAAGAATTTCTCCTAAAGAAGCAAAAGTGAAATATGCGATTGAAAAATGGCCAGGCATTCTTGCTATGGAGTTTGATTCGGAAGTATTGGTCAACAAGGCACCAACCCTTCAATTGGCAAATGGCAAGACAGCAACTTTTATGACCCAGTACGATACAAAAACTCTCCTATTCACAATAGATCCAGAGGATATGGGTCAAAAAGTTACAGGTCTGGCAGAAGGTGCTATTGAAAGTATGCACAATTTACCAGTATCTGTGGCGGGCACCAAGCTTTCGAATGGAATGAACGGAAGTGAAGCCGCGGTTCATGAGGTTCCAGAATTTACAGGCGGTGTGAATGGTGAAGAGGCCGCAGTACATGAAATTCCAGAGTATACAGGATCATTAGGTACAGCAGGTGAGGAACCAGCCCCAACAGTTGAAAAACCAGAATTTACAGGCGGGGTTAATGCTGTTGAGGCCGCAGTACATGAACTCCCTGAGTACACAGGTGGCGTGAATGCAGCCGATGGAGCTGTACATGAAATTGCAGAATATAAGGGAACTGATTCGCTTGTAACTCTTGCCGCAGAAGATTATACTTACAAAGCTCCTCTTGCTCAGCAGACACTTCCTGATACGGGGAACAAGGAGAGTGGCCTCCTTACCTCACTAGGATTAACAGCTTTCTTCCTTGGCTTGTTTGCAATTGGGAAAAAGAGAGAAAAATAAGAGAATAGTTTTAATCATTCGGCTTTGTAAAAATAGAAGGAGGTAGTAGGTTTTTCAGCCTGCTATCTTTTTCTTTCGAGTTGAGGTGTGCTAATAAGAAATTCTAAGATGTCTGAAACTACTTTCAGGATAGTCTGTTCTATAAAATAGTTTTGAAACTGAAATCTATTCTACTACAAGCTATTGAAAGCGCTTAACAAATAATATATAATAAGCCCATAAGAACAAGAAAGGGAGGAAAGAGGATGCCACAGATCAGCAAAGAAGCCTTGATTGAACAAATCAAAGATGGAATCATTGTCTCTTGCCAGGCACTTCCTCACGAACCGCTTTATACAGAAGCGGGAGGAGTCATTCCCTTGCTAGTCAAAGCGGCTGAGCAAGGTGGAGCAGTCGGTATCCGAGCAAACAGTGTTCGCGATATCAAGGAGATTAAGGAGGTCACGAAACTCCCAATTATCGGGATTATCAAACGCGACTATCCGCCACAAGAACCCTTCATCACTGCTACGATGAGAGAAGTTGATGAATTGGCTGAACTCGACATTGAGGTCATTGCTCTGGATTGTACCAAACGTGAACGTTACGACGGTTTGGAAATCCAAGACTTTATCCGACAAGTCAAAGAAAAATATCCGAATCAACTCTTAATGGCTGATACTAGTACCTTTGAAGAGGGAATAGAAGCGGTTGAAGCAGGTGTTGATTTTGTTGGAACAACCCTATCAGGTTATACCTCTTATAGTCCCAAAGTGGATGGTCCAGACTTTGAACTGATCAAAAAACTCTGCGATGCCGGTGTGGATGTCATCGCTGAAGGGAAGATTCACACACCAGAACAAGCTAAGCAAATCCTTGAGTATGGGGTGCGAGGTATCGTTGTTGGTGGAGCGATTACTAGACCAAAAGAGATTACGGAACGCTTTGTTGCCGGTCTTAAATAACACAATCTCAAAAAAGAGGAGAGTGGTCGATGCGTCGGACAAAATGAAAACGTATACAAATATAAACTTGCTCATTATCCAATATGGATACGCTTATCAATTAGGAGAATACAAATGAAATTTAGAAAACTAGCTTGTACAGTACTTGCGGGTGCTGCGATTCTTGGCCTTGCTGCTTGTGGTAACTCTGGTGGAAGTAAAGATGCTGGAAGTTCTAGTAGCGATAGCGGAAAAACAGAAATCACTTGGTGGGCATTCCCAGTCTTCACACAAGAAAAAACGGGTGACGGTGTTGGAACTTATGAAAAATCAATCATCGAAGCTTTTGAAAAAGCAAATCCAGATGTAAAAGTGAAATTGGAAACCATCGACTTCAAGTCAGGTCCTGAAAAGATCACAACAGCCATCGAAGCAGGAACAGCGCCAGACGTACTCTTTGACGCACCAGGGCGTATCATCCAATATGGTAAAAATGGTAAATTGGCTGAGTTGAACGACCTCTTCACAGACGAATTCGTCAAAGATGTCAACAACGAAAACATCGTACAAGCAAGTAAGGCTGGAGACAAAGCTTACATGTATCCAATCAGTTCGGCTCCATTCTACATGGCTATGAACAAGAAAATGTTGGAAGATGCTGGAGTTGCAAACCTTGTAAAAGAAGGTTGGACAACAGATGACTTTGAAAAAGTTTTGAAAGCGCTTAAAGATAAAGGATATACTCCAGGTTCATTGTTCAGTTCTGGTCAAGGGGGAGACCAAGGAACACGTGCCTTCATCGCAAACCTTTATGGCGGTTCTGTAACAGATAAAGACGTAACAAAATATACAACTGATGATCCTAAATTTGTCAAAGGTCTTGAAAAAGCCGCTAGCTGGATTAAAGACGGTCTGTTGAATAATGGTTCACAATTTGATGGTGGAGCAGATATCCAAAACTTTGCGAACGGTCAAACTTCATACACCATCCTTTGGGCACCATCTCAAAATGGTATCCAAGCGAAGCTTTTGGAAGCAAGTAAGGTAGATGTGGTAGAAGTACCATTCCCATCAGACTCTGGTAAACCAGCTCTTGAATACCTTGTAAATGGATTTGCAGTATTCAACAACAAAGATGACAAGAAAGTCGCAGCTGCTAAGAAATTCGTTCAATTCATCGCAGATGACAAAGAATGGGGTCCTAAAGACGTAGTTCGTACAGGTGCCTTCCCAGTTCGTACTTCATTTGGCAAACTTTATGAAGACAAACGTATGGAAACCATCAGCAGCTGGACTAAATACTACTCACCATACTACAACACTATCGATGGATTTGCTGAAATGAGAACGCTTTGGTTCCCAATGTTGCAATCTGTATCAAACGGTGACGAAAAACCAGCGGATGCTTTGAAAGCCTTCACTGAAAAAGCTAACGAAACCATCAAAAAAGCTACAAAACAATAAGCACTAAGTCAGATTGATTCCCCCTTTTCCCTGTGCACTATGGTGTAAGAAAAGGGGGACTTTTGTTTGAAATGGTAGGAACTGTCACGAAATTAAAATGAAGTTCTTACATAAGCGAATCTTAAAAAATTTCATTTTGGTTTTAAAACAGTTCAAGAAAATCAAAAACTATTCTATTTGAAAGAGAGGTGCCGACTGTGAAAGTCAATAAAATTCGTATGCGGGAAACAGTGATTTCCTACGCTTTCCTAGCACCAGTGTTGTTCTTCTTTGTCATCTTTGTCTTGGCTCCTATGATTATGGGATTCATTACAAGTTTCTTTAACTACTCTATGACTAAATTTGAGTTTGTAGGCTTTGACAACTACATTCGCATGTTTAAAGACCCTGTCTTTGTGAAGTCTTTGATCAATACCGTTATCCTGGTTATTGGATCTGTTCCGATTGTGGTTCTCTTCTCTCTCTTTGTAGCATCTCAAACCTATCATCAAAATGCCATTGCCCGTTCTTTCTATCGTTTCGTCTTCTTCCTTCCTGTAGTTACAGGTAGTGTTGCCGTAACGGTTGTATGGAAATGGATCTATGACCCCCTATCAGGGATTCTTAACTTTGTCCTTAAGTCAAGCCACATCATCAGCCAAAACATTTCTTGGCTGGGTGACAAAAACTGGGCCTTGCTAGCGATTATGATCATCCTTTTGACAACATCTGTTGGTCAACCGATTATCCTTTATATCGCTGCCATGGGAAATATTGACAACTCACTTGTTGAAGCAGCGCGTGTTGACGGTGCGACTGAGTTTCAAGTCTTCTGGAAGATCAAATGGCCTAGCCTTCTTCCAACAACTCTTTACATTGCGATTATTACGACTATCAACTCATTCCAATGTTTCGCCTTGATTCAGTTGTTGACTTCTGGTGGTCCAAACTACTCGACAAGTACCTTGATGTACTATCTTTACGAGAAAGCCTTCCAATTGACAGAATACGGCTATGCCAATACTATCGGTGTTTTCTTGGCAGTGATGATTGCCATTGTCAGCTTTGCTCAATTCAAGATCCTCGGAAACGACGTAGAATACTAAAGAAAGGAGACAGTTATGCAACCTACACAAAAGAAACCTTTAACAGCTTTCACTGTTATTTCAACGATTATCTTGCTCTTGTTGACCGTGCTGTTCATCTTTCCATTCTACTGGATCTTGACAGGGGCCTTCAAATCACAGCCTGATACCATTATGATTCCGCCACAGTGGTTCCCTAAAATGCCAACCATGGAGAACTTCCAACAACTCATGGTGCAAAACCCTGCTATGCAGTGGATGTGGAACTCTGTATTTATCTCACTAGTAACCATGTTCCTAGTCTGTGCAACCTCTTCTCTAGCAGGTTATGTCTTGGCTAAAAAACGTTTCTATGGTCAACGCATCCTCTTTGCAGTCTTTATCGCTGCCATGGCTCTTCCAAAACAAGTTGTCCTTGTACCATTGGTACGTATCGTCAACTTCATGGGAATTCACGATACTCTCTGGGCAGTTATCTTGCCTTTGATCGGATGGCCGTTTGGTGTCTTCCTCATGAAACAGTTCAGCGAAAATATCCCGACAGAATTGCTTGAATCAGCTAAAATCGACGGTTGTGGTGAGATTCGTACCTTCTGGAGCGTAGCCTTCCCTATCGTGAAACCAGGCTTTGCAGCTCTTGCGATCTTTACCTTCATCAATACTTGGAACGACTACTTCATGCAGTTGGTTATGTTGACTTCACGTCAAAACTTGACCATCTCACTCGGGGTTGCGACCATGCAGGCCGAAATGGCGACCAACTATGGTTTGATCATGGCAGGGGCAGCCCTTGCAGCTGTGCCAATTGTAACCGTCTTCCTTGTCTTCCAAAAATCCTTCACTCAAGGGATCACTATGGGAGCTGTTAAAGGATAATGCTCTTCGAAAATCGAATTTAAACTACGTCAGCATCACCTTACCATACTTAAGTATGGCCTGCGGTTAGCTTCCTAGTTTGTTCTTCGATTTTCATTAAGTATAGGAAAAACTGTCTATCAAAATTCAGAAGAATATGTTATAGACTAAGAGAAATATAGTTTCATAAGTGTCTACAAAATGGAGAGTATGCAGTTACTTCGTGAAGTTTTGTCAGACACTTATAAACTTAAGAATGAACTCTTTTCATGATACTATTTAGAGTAGGTTCGTTTTATGGTGGCTATTTCCCGCTTTAGTGGTATCTAAGATAAGCAACTTACGCTTATCTTAGACGGAATTTTTGAGACTGACGATGAAAAAGCAAAAGGCTCAAAAATTAGGAATGAAATTCCGAAGGAATTTGCTTCCGTCCGCACTGTTACAGGGAAATAGAGGAAGGATAATTCGAAACTGAAAAATAGTAACTATCAGAAATGAAGGAAACAGTATGATTTTTGACGATTTGAAAAACATCGCCTTTTACAAGGGAATCCATCCCAATCTAGACAAGGCTATCGACTATCTCTATCAGCACCGTAAGGATTCTTTCGAACTCGGTAAGTATGAGATTGACGGGGACAAGGTCTTTCTAGTTGTTCAGGAAAATGTCCTCAATCAGGCCGAAAATGATCAATTTGAGCACCATAAGAACTATGCAGACTTGCATTTGCTGGTAGAAGGACATGAATATTCGAGCTACGGTTCACGTATCAAAGACGAAGCAGTAGCATTCGATGAAGCGAGTGACATTGGCTTTGTCCATTGTCATGAAAAATACCCACTCTTGTTGGGCTATCACAATTTTGCGATTTTCTTCCCAGGAGAACCTCACCAGCCAAATGGCTACGCAGGGATGGAAGAAAAGGTTCGCAAGTATCTCTTTAAAATTTTGATTGATTAAAAGAATCAGGAGGAGCAAACATGGCACAAAAAGGAGTAAGCCTTATCAAGGCAGCATTTGATACAGATAATTTTCTCATGCGTTTCAGTGAGAAGGTCTTGGATATCGTCACAGTCAATCTTCTTTTTGTCGTCTCTTGTTTGCCCATTGTGACGATTGGAGTGGCGAAAATCAGCCTTTATGAAACCATGTTTGAGATTAAGAGAAGCAGACGGGTACCAGTCTTCAGAACTTATCTAAGAGCTTTCAAGCAAAATCTGAAACTGGGTTTCCAGTTAGGTTTGCTAGAGTTGGGTGTTGTGTCATTAAGCCTTCTAGACCTCTATCTTTTCTGGGGCCAGACAGCTTTGCCTTTCCAGATTGTGAAAGCTATTTGTTTGGGGATTCTCATTTTCCTCACTCTCGTGATGCTGGCTAGTTATCCCATTGCTGCGCGCTATGATTTGTCATGGAAAGAAGTGCTGCAAAAAGGGCTTATCTTGGCAAGTTTTAACTTTCCATGGTTCTTCCTCATGTTAGCCATTCTCTTTCTTATTGTGATGATTCTTTATCTATCCGCCTTCACTCTCCTTTTGGGTGGATCGGCCTTTATCCTCTTTGGTTTTGGTTTGCTGGTCTTTCTCCAAGCAGGATTGATGGAGAAAATCTTCGCCAAATACCAGTAGGATGGCTTGTTTCTGAAACTACTTTCAATCGTTACAGTTTCTAAAATACAAGTAGAAACTAAAATCTAAGTATATACAAGATATTGAAAGCGATTTTCACAAGGTGTATACTAAATTTGTAAAAAATAGAACTGCTCTCAGCAGAAAAAAGAAATCTTAGGAGAAAATCTATGTCAGATTTGAAAAAATACGAAGGTGTCATTCCAGCCTTCTACGCATGTTATGATGATCAAGGAGAAGTCAGTCCAGAGCGTACGCGTGCCTTGGTCCAATACTTCATTGATAAAGGTGTTCAAGGCCTCTATGTAAATGGTTCTTCTGGTGAATGTATCTACCAAAGTGTGGCAGACCGCAAATTGATTTTGGAAGAAGTCATGGCAGTTGCCAAAGGAAAACTGACCATCATCGCTCACGTAGCTTGCAACAATACCAAAGACAGTATGGAACTTGCTCGCCACGCAGAAAGCTTGGGTGTAGATGCCATTGCAACAATTCCACCGATTTACTTCCGCTTGCCAGAATACTCCGTAGCCCAATACTGGAATGACATCAGTGCGGCAGCGCCAAACACAGACTTTGTCATCTACAACATTCCTCAGTTAGCAGGTGTTGCTTTGACTCCAAGTCTCTATACAGAAATGTTGAAGAATCCACGTGTTATCGGTGTTAAGAACTCTTCTATGCCAGTTCAAGATATCCAAACCTTTGTCAGCCTTGGCGGAGAAGACCACATCGTCTTTAATGGTCCAGATGAACAATTCCTAGGTGGTCGCCTCATGGGTGCTAAAGCTGGTATCGGTGGTACTTATGGTGCGATGCCAGAACTCTTCTTGAAACTCAATCAGTTGATTGCTGAGAAAGACTTGGAAACAGCGCGTGAATTGCAATACGCTATCAACGCAATCATTGGCAAACTCACTTCTGCACATGGAAATATGTACGGGGTCATCAAGGAAGTCTTGAAGATCAATGAAGGTTTGAACATTGGATCTGTTCGTTCACCATTGACGCCAGTAACAGAAGAAGATCGCCCAGTTGTAGAAGCAGCTGCAGCCTTGATTCGTGAAACCAAGGAGCGCTTCCTCTAATCCATAAGGAGGTATTTATGACACACTATGTTGCAATTGATATCGGTGGAACCAACATCAAATATGGTTTGATTGATCAAGAAGGCCAACTTGTTGAATCGCATGAAATGCCAACAGAGGCGCATAAGGGTGGACCTCATATCTTACAAAAGACCAAAGATATCGTAGCCAGCTATTTAGAAAAAGGCCCAGTAGCAGGTGTTGCCATTTCTTCTGCAGGAATGGTAGATCCTGACAAAGGCGAGATTTTCTACTCGGGACCTCAGATTCCCAACTATGCTGGCACTCAATTTAAAAAGGAAATCGAGGGAGAATTTTCAATTCCTTGTGAGATTGAAAATGATGTCAACTGTGCAGGTCTGGCTGAAGCAGTATCTGGTTCAGGTAAGGGAGCGAGTGTCACACTTTGCTTGACCATTGGAACAGGTATCGGTGGTTGCTTGATTATGGATGGGAAGGTTTTCCATGGATTTAGCAACTCAGCTTGCGAAGTTGGTTATATGCATATGCAGGATGGAGCTTTCCAAGATCTCGCTTCTACGACAGCCTTGGTAGAATATGTAGCAGAAGTTCATGGTGACTCAGTTGATCAGTGGAATGGTCGACGCATTTTCAAGGAAGCTACTGAAGGCAACAAGATTTGCATGGCTGGTATTGACCGCATGGTAGACTACCTTGGAAAAGGGCTGGCAAATATTTGTTATGTGGCCAATCCAGAAGTAGTCATTCTCGGTGGCGGCATCATGGGGCAAGAGGCTATTCTTAAACCGAAGATCCGCACAGCATTAAAAGATGCCTTGGTACCAAGCCTAGCTGAAAAAACACGATTAGAATTTGCCCATCACCAAAATACGGCAGGTATGTTGGGAGCCTATTATCATTTCAAAACAAAACAATCCTAGTTTGGAATTATAGAATTAAGCAAAACACTGAATTACTACTTGAGTGAAGACTGTTTTGCTTAATTCTTTTTTATTGAAAAATTTGAGCCAAAGGAGGTAATCGTGAGAAACTAGGAGAAAATAACCGCCTTGTATGAAAGGTTAAGCCGAGATGATAAACTACAAGGCGAGAGCAATTCTATCATCCATTTAATTGATATTTAGCTTGAGTAAATGGGAAAATGTGGAAAAATGATATAATGAGATGGACGAAAAAATGACAAATTAGAATTTCTAGAGGTGAAAAAATGTAATGGCAACCTATTCACCTGAAATCGAAATCATATAAAATTACGAGGAGATTGTAAGATGAGTAATTATATAAAATTAAATGAAGATAGATGGAATAATGTAAAAAATGACTATACTGAGCCATTGACACATGAAGAACTAGAAGAAGTTAGAAAACATCCAATCTCTGTTGCCTTAACTGTTGGAAAAAAAGTTCCGATAGAATGGTTTGAAAAAGCCAAGGGAAAAAAGATATTAGGGTTAGCTTGTGGGGGTGGACAGCAGGGTCCCGTTTTTGCTCTAAAAGGTTATGATGTCACCATTATGGATTTTTCTAAATCTCAATTACAAAGAGATGAAATGGTTGCTAAAAGAGAAGGCTTAAAAATTAATACCGTTCAAGGTGATATGACAAAACCATTTCCATTTGAAAATGAAACTTTTGATATTGTTTTTAATCCGGTTTCAAATGTATATATAGAAGATTTAGAAAACATGTATAAAGAAGCCTCTCGAGTATTGAAAAAGGGCGGTTTGTTAATGGTCGGATTTATGAATCCTTGGATTTACATGTATGATGCTGACACTGTATGGGATAAACCCGATGAGGAATTACAGTTAAAGTTTTCACTACCTTTTAATTCAAGAGAGCTTGAAGAAGAAGGCGAAATAACCATCAATCCAGAATATGGATATGAATTTAGCCATACATTAGAAAGTCAGATTAGAGGACAACTAAAAAATGGTCTCGCTATGATCGATTTTTATGAATCGTGTGACAAAAGACATCGATTATCACGTTATGGAAATGACTACATCGCTACACTCTGCATTAAACTATGATATTATAGAATGTGCTTCTGAAGAATAGCTCATTTAATTTTCTGTAAGGGTTAAAATCTAAATCTCACTTTGTCGAAGTAAAACGATTAAATAAAATTAGAGAGAGGAAGTAAAAGTAGCAAATAGCCGATACTTCCTTTTTGTTGTCAAACATTCAAAAATGGAATGGAAGATTTATGGAAGAATTGAAAAGCCCAGATAAAAAAGGCATTAGCGCAAAGAGAAAGATTGGCAAGCCCACCTATGAACCTATTATTATTTTATACTCAATGAGAATCAAAGAGCAAACTAGGAAGCTAACCGTAGGTTGCTCAAAGCACAGCTTTGAGGTTGCAGATAAAACTGACGAAGTCAGTTATCTATACCTACGGCAAGGTGAAGCTGACGTGGTTTGAAGAGATTTTCGAAGAGTATTAAAACAAAATAATCCTAGTTTGGATGAACCAAACTAGGATTTTCTAACACGTTTTTGTCTACGATAGCCATTGAGCTTTTTATTTTCCCAATAGCTGTTAAAGATTTTTTCTTTGCTCTCGCGATTGATTTCTAAAAAGTAGGCATAAATCAAATCTATTAGAATGAGCATAGGGAGTTGAGCGGAAATACGCTGGATGTAAGAAGATTGACTATGGCTTGCCACAAGGACTGTTTCGGTATAGGCCTGACTATTTTTGTTTGGAGCGCTGGTAAAGAGGATGGTCTTGGCACCCATTTCCTTGGCATCCAACAAACTATCTAGGACGGATTGGGTAGTGCCTGATAGGGAAAAACCAAGCACCAAGCAATCTTCATCCATGATACTGGTTGTCCATGCAAAGCCATCCCGATCGGTCAAAGCTTCACAGACAACACCCAGACGCATAAAACGTAGCTTCATCTCACGGGCAATCAGACCAGAACTTCCTGTTCCAAAGAAGTAAACTCGTTCAGCGTCATCGATTAATTGGGCGACTCGTTCCAGTTGCTCTTCGTCGATCAAATCCTGAGTTTGTTCTCGCATGATACTGTAGCTTCGCAAAACACGTTTGGTCAAGGGACTGTGTTTGTGAGAATGCGTGTCTTGTTTATCGGCCTGGTGTTGGTATTGAAAGACGAATTCTCGATAGCCTGTAAAACCACACTTCTTGGCAAAGCGAGTCAGCGCTGCTTGGGAGATATGTAATTTCTGTGTCACTTGCTGAGAAGAAAGATCATCTTGGATCGTTTCAGGTTGTAAAAAATAGCGAGCGATTTCTTGTTCGAGCTCTGTTAATTCTTCAAAATGAAGGTCGATGATACTTGCGATGTCTGCCTTGTTCATGTTTTCATAACTCCTTTGGCTCGGTGCCTAAATCACTACCATTTTTTGTAATCGTTATCAATATTATATCATAGAAGAAAGAGATAACTAAATAAAAAGGTAGATTTCAGTAAAAGTCAAAAATGCTTCGACTTTTCCAAGAGTTTCTCCGTAAAATATGGTACAATGAAAAGTACTGAACTTCATCTATTCACTCTACTATTTTAGGTAGAAATGAATGAGAAAATCGGAAATTTTTCTAGAAGAGAGTCTTAGTTGTATGAGAAAATTTAATAGCCATTCGATTCCGATTCGGCTTAATTTACTATTTGCGATTGTCATCCTGCTCTTTATGGCCATTATTGGTCGACTCTTATACATGCAGGTGCTCAATAAAGATTTCTATGAAGCAAAATTGGCTTCAGCCAGCCAGACGAGGGTGACAACCAGCTCAGCTCGTGGGCAGATCTACGATGCAACAGGGAAACCCTTGGTGGAAAATACTCTCAAACAGGTCGTATCTTTTACAAGAAACAATAAGATGACGGCTGCAGAGTTAAAGGAGACGGCCAAGAAACTTCTCACATATGTGAATGTAAGCTCACCAGATTTGACAGATCGACAGATTGCGGATTATTACCTGGCTGATCAGAACGTTTACAAAGAGACCGTTGAGTCCTTGCCAAGTGAAAAACGTCTCGATTCAGATGGGAACCGCTTATCTGAAGCGACTCTCTACAATAATGCGGTTGAAAGTATTGACGTGAGTCAGCTTAACTATACAGATGATCAGAAAAAGGAAATCTATCTGTTTAGTCAGCTGAATGCCGTTGAAAATTTTGCAACGGGCACTATTTCTACGGATGCCTTAGACGATACCCAAGTTGCTCTCGTTGCATCAGCGTCCAAGGAATTACCAGGTATCAGCATTTCAACCTCATGGGATAGAAAAGTCCTAGACACTTCTTTGTCTTCAATTGTAGGTAGTGTATCAAGTGAAAAATCCGGTCTTCCAGCTGAGGAAGTTGATGCCTACCTCAAAAAAGGGTATTCTCTCAATGACCGAGTGGGAACTTCCTATCTTGAAAAACAATATGAAGACGTGCTGCAAGGCAAACGATCCGTCAAAGAAGTTCATCTCGATAAACACGGAAATATGGAAAGTGTGGAAAATGTCGAGGAAGGAAGCAAAGGAAACAACATCAAACTAACGATTGACCTAACTTTCCAGAATGGTGTAGATGACCTACTCAAGAGCTACTTCAACTCAGAGTTGGGTAACGGTGGAGCTAAATACTCTGAAGGAGTCTACGCTGTAGCCCTCAATCCTAAAACCGGTGCAGTTCTAGCGATGTCGGGTGTCAAGCATAATGTCGAATCCGGTGAATTAAGTTCAGATTCGCTTGGAACGATAACCAATGTCTTTGTTCCAGGGTCTGTCGTTAAGGCAGCAACGATTAGTTCGGGTTGGGAAAATGGCGTCTTGTCCGGCAATCAAACATTGACAGATCAACCTATCGTTTTCCAAGGTTCATCTCCAATCAATTCATGGTACACACTGTCATATGGCTCCTTCCCTATCACAGCAGTTGAAGCCTTGGAATATTCTTCTAACACCTACATGGTTCAAACAGCGCTAGGCATCATGGGTCAAACCTACACCCCCGGCATGACAGTTGCAACGGATCAATTGGAAACCGCTATGGGGAAAATGCGTTCAACCTTTGGTGAATATGGTCTAGGCTCTTCTACAGGGATTGATCTCCCAGATGAATCCACAGGCTTTTCACCGAAAGAATTTGATTTAGCTAACTATATCAACAATGCCTTTGGTCAGTTTGACAACTACACACCTATGCAGTTAGCCCAGTATGTCGCAACCATTGCAAACAAGGGTGTACGATTGGCTCCTCATATCGTTGAAGGAGTTTATGGAAACAATGATCAAGGTGGCCTAGGGAGCTTGGTTCAGGAAACAGCTAGCAAAGAAATGAATAAAATCAATATTTCTGAATCTGATATGGATATTTTACAACAAGGATTTTACCAAGTAGCGCACGGAACCAGTGCTTTGACAACAGGTCGTGCCTTTTCCAACGGTGCAGCTGTGTCCATCAGTGGAAAAACTGGTACAGCCGAAAGCTATGTCAATGGTGGTCAAAAAGCCAATAATACCAACGCAGTTGCTTATGCACCAACCGATAATCCTCAAATCGCTGTTGCAGTTGTCTTTCCTCACAACACCAACCTAACAAATGGTGTAGGACCTTCAATCGCACGCGATATCATCAATCTTTATAACCAACACCATCCAATGAATTAGAAAGGAATCTATGCTTTATCCAACACCTATTGCCAAGCTGATTGATAGTTATGCAAAACTACCTGGTATCGGTATTAAAACAGCTACTCGTCTCGCTTTCTATACCATTGGGATGTCAGATGACGATGTCAATGAATTTGCCAAAAATCTCCTAGCTGCTAAGCGAGAATTGACCTATTGCTCTATTTGTGGACGTTTGACAGATGATGACCCATGCTCTATTTGTACCGACCCGACTCGCGATCAAACAACTATTTTGGTGTTGGAGGATAGTCGCGATGTGGCTGCTATGGAAAACATCCAAGAATACCACGGACTTTATCATGTCTTGCACGGTCTCATTTCCCCTATGAATGGTATCAGTCCAGACGATATCAATCTCAAGAGTCTCATGACTCGTCTTATGGATAGTGAGGTATCAGAGGTGATTGTGGCAACCAATGCGACAGCAGATGGGGAAGCAACATCTATGTATCTCTCTCGTTTGCTCAAGCCAGCTGGTATCAAGGTCACTCGCCTAGCACGAGGTCTAGCCGTGGGAGCAGATATTGAGTATGCAGATGAAGTTACACTTTTACGGGCGATTGAAAATCGGACAGAGTTGTAGGTGAAGAACAGTTTACAAACTCAATTCATTATACAAAAATCGAGGAGGCCGACTTTGTTTTTATCGGTCTCTTTTTATGTTTTTTTGAAGATCAGTATTAGCTTCAAGTTTCAAAAAAAAAGCAAATATGATATACTAAAGAACGAGTATTCTATTAGAATTAGGACAAGCAATATGAAACAAACGATTATTCTTTTATACGGCGGACGCAGTGCAGAACGTGAAGTGTCTGTATTGTCAGCTGAAAGTGTGATGCGTGCGGTCAACTACGACCGTTTCACAGTCAAGACGTTCTTCATCAGCCAGTCAGGTGACTTTATTAAAACGCAAGAATTTAGCCAGACTCCAGGTCAAGAGGATCGTCTCATGACCAATGCAACTATTGACTGGGACAAGAAAATAGCGCCAAGTGCCATCTACGAAGAAGGTGCAGTGGTCTTTCCAGTTCTTCATGGTCCGATGGGAGAAGATGGCTCTGTTCAAGGATTCCTTGAAGTATTGAAAATGCCCTATGTCGGATGCAATATCTTGTCATCTAGTCTTGCCATGGATAAAATTACAACTAAGCGTGTCTTGGAGTCTGCTGGGATTGCTCAAGTTCCTTATGTGGCCATCGTCGAAGGTGATGATGTGACTGCTAAAATCGCTGAAGTTGAAGAAAAATTGACTTATCCAGTCTTCACGAAACCGTCAAATATGGGTTCAAGTGTCGGTATTTCTAAGTCTGAAAGCCAAGAAGAACTCCGTCAAGCCTTGGAACTCGCCTTCCAATATGACAGCCGTGTCTTGATAGAGCAAGGGGTAAATGCCCGTGAAATCGAGGTTGGTCTCTTAGGCAACTACGATGTTAAGAGCACGCTTCCTGGTGAAGTGGTCAAGGATGTTGCTTTCTACGACTATGATGCCAAGTATATTGACAACAAGATTACCATGGACATCCCAGCCAAGATTAGTGATGATGTAGTAGCTGTCATGCGTCATAATGCAGAAACTGCCTTCTGTGCGATCGGTGGCCTCGGTCTGTCTCGTTGTGATTTCTTCTATACAGATAAGGGCGAGATTTTCCTAAACGAGCTTAACACCATGCCAGGTTTTACCCAGTGGTCTATGTATCCACTACTTTGGGACAATATGGGAATCAGCTACCCAGAACTAATCGAGTATTTGGTTGACCTTGCTAAGCAAAGTTTTGACAAGCGCGAAGCGCATTTGCTATAAAATGAAAGAGAGGGTAGGAGTTAGAACCATCACTGTTAGGTGAGTCGAGTTCGTGGACTTCAACCCTTTTTAAAGGAGTAGAAATGAAATTAACAATCCATGAAGTTGCCCAAGCTGTTGGAGCTAAAAATGATGTTAGTCTTTTTGCGGACGTTCAGTTAGAAAAAGCTGAGTTTGACAGTCGTTTGATTGGATCAGGTGATTTGTTTGTGCCTCTCAAAGGTGCGCGTGATGGTCATGACTTTATCGAAACAGCTTTTGAAAATGGTGCAGCAGTAACCTTGTCTGAGAAAGAGGTTGCAAATCATCCCTACATCCTAGTAGACGACGTGTTGTCTGCCTTTCAAACCCTAGCTGCCTACTATCTTGAAAAAACGGCAGTTGATGTCTTTGCGGTCACAGGTTCAAATGGCAAGACAACGACCAAGGATATGCTGGCGCATTTACTGTCAACAACCTACAAAACCTACAAGACACAAGGTAACTACAATAACGAGATTGGCCTTCCTTACACAGTTCTTCACATGCCTGAGGGGACAGAAAAGTTGGTCTTGGAGATGGGGCAGGATCACTTGGGAGACGTCCATCTCTTGTCTGAATTGGCTCATCCAAAAACAGCCATCGTGACCTTGGTTGGGGAGGCTCATTTAGCCTTTTTCAAAGACCGTTCGGAAATTGCTAAAGGGAAAATGCAAATTGCTGATGGTATGGCACCAGGTTCTTTGCTCTTGGTACCAGCTGACCCGATCGTAGAGGACTACTTGCCAGCTGATAAAAAGGTGGTCCGTTTTGGGCAAGGGGCAGAGTTGGAAATCACAGACTTGGTCGAACGCAAGGATAGTCTGACCTTTAAGGCCAATTTCTTGGAACAAGCCCTCGATTTGCCAGTGACAGGTAAGTACAATGCCACTAATGCCATGATTGCATCCTATGTTGCCCTACAAGAAGGAGTTTCAGAGGAGCAAATTCGTCAGGCTTTCCAAAATCTTGAATTGACCCGCAATCGTACTGAGTGGAAGAAAGCAGCCAATGGAGCAGATATCCTGTCAGATGTATACAATGCCAATCCAACTGCTATGAAGTTGATTTTGGAGACATTTTCTGCCATTCCAGCCAACGAGGGTGGCAAGAAAATTGCTGTTCTAGCAGACATGAAGGAACTCGGCAACCAGTCTGTCCAACTCCATAACCAGATGATTTTGAGCCTATCACCAGATGTGCTTGATACTGTTATTTTTTATGGAGAAGACATTGCCGAATTAAGCCAACTGGCCAGTCAAATGTTTCCAATCGGCCATGTTTACTACTTCAAAAAAACAGCCGACGAGGACCAATTTGAAGACCTAGTCAAGCAGGTTAAGGAAAGCCTCGGTGCAAATGACCAAATTTTGCTTAAAGGCTCTAACTCCATGAATCTAGCCAAGTTGGTAGAAAGTTTGGAAAATGAATGCAAGTGATTTTGCCAAGTATCTTCAAAGAATGATTGCCATTACAGATACTGGATTAACCTTTACAAAAGATCCTTTCGACCGCGAGCGTTACGAGGACTTGCGAAGCCTGTTATCTGAAATGTTGAATCAGGGATTAGACATAGATTCAGAAGAAGTGGTAAAAGTCATGAAACCGATTTCCACTTATGCAACTCCTCTGATGGACGTCCGTGCTTGGATTGTTGAGGATGAAAAGGTCTGTTTAGTTAGAGGAAAAGGAGAGGATAGTTGGGCTTTGCCAGGTGGATTTGGTGAAGTCGGTTATTCTCCAACAGAAAATATTCTTAAGGAAATTGAAGAAGAAACCGGTTTTACAGCTAAAGTTGAAAGGTTACTTGCAGTTTTTGATACCAATCGTTTCCAACTACAGAGCAAACAATATGCAAAGTTTGTCTTTGAATGTCAACTTCTTGACGGGCAATTTCAAGAAAATCAAGAGATTGCTGACCTTCAATTTTTTGCCATTGACCAACTGCCAGCCTTGTCTGAAAAGCGAATTACTAAGGAACAAATGGAGATTCTTTGGCAGGTTTATAAAGGACAAAGAGAGCAATATATTGATTAGGTTATGCTAGAGAAGTCGACAAATCAAAAAAGGGTATCTGCCAGGTGCATTTCTGCAATACAAATGATATAATAGGTTGCGAATTTAAGACGCAAGTATTCTAAGCATGGCATGGAATCAAGTTTTTCAAAAAATTAAAAAGGTCGAGCAGAGACTTTTTTACTGCTCCGGCTAGATGAACGAGGAATAGAATATGAATTTGTGGGATAAATTATTTACCACACAGATATCAGAACCGCCCCAGTTTGAACTTCACTGGTACATTGGTTTGTTATGTTTATTGGCTCTTACTTTCTATGCTTCTTATCGTTTTCGAGACAAAGTGGCTTACCAGCGTTTTATTCAGTTCCTTCAGTCTGTTCAACTGATTGTTCTGTATAGCTGGTATTGGGGCAATCTCATGCCTCTGTCAGAAAGTTTACCCTTCTATCATTGCCGTATCGCCATGTTTGTGATGCTCTTGATTCCAGGGACATCCAAGTACAAACAATATTTTGCTCTTTTAGGAACTTTTGGAGCAACAGCGGCACTGGCTTACCCTCTCTTTGATCCCTACCCATTTCCACACGTGACCATTTTGTCCTTCATTATCGGACATGTTGCCCTTTTAGGAAATGCGCTTCTATACTTGTTTAGAAACTATGAGGCTTCCCTTCTTGATTTGAAGAATGTGGCGGTGATTACCTTTGCCTTAAATGGCTTGATAGGGGTTGTCAACTTAGTTGTGGGTGGGGATTATGGATTTTTGAGTAAACCACCAATTGTTGGAAACTTCGGCCAGCCCTTAAATTATCTCATTGTTTCGACTGTTATCGTGATAGCAATTCGTTTAACAGGGAAATTAGTAGAAAATTTTTTACAACAAAAATCGGAAGAATTTATTCAAGAGAAGATCTAAAATGATCTTCTCTTTTTTGGATTTTTAAGAAACAAAAAGGAAATTGTTAACGATAACATTGAAATTTCTCTTAGAAGAAGAATTTTTCTAGAATTTTCTCAAAAAACATGCAGGAAAATTATGAAAAACTAAGCACGATTGGATTTTTTGTGTTATAATATTCTTTGAATAGCTATGCCCAAACATAGTTATTAAATAGAAGTGAGAAACTTGGAAGACAGAGAGGATGCGATGTAATGACTAGAGATGGTTTTTTTACAGGCTTAGATATCGGAACTAGCTCGATTAAAGTGCTAGTAGCTGAGCATAGAGATGGCGAAGTAAATGTAATTGGTGTTAGTAATGCCAAAAGTAAAGGTGTAAAAGACGGAATTATTGTTGATATTGAAGCAGCTGCTTCAGCAATCAAATCTGCAATCACACAGGCAGAAGAGAAAGCTGGTATTTCTATTAAGTCTGTCAACGTTGGCCTTCCAGCAAACCTTTTACAGGTTGAACCAACACAAGGAATGATTCCTGTAACTTCAGATACCAAAGAAATCACAGATCAAGATGTTGAAAATGTTGTCAAATCAGCTTTGACAAAGAGCATGACTCCTGACCGTGAAGTGATTACCTTTATTCCAGAAGAATTCATCGTGGATGGTTTCCAAGGAATCCGTGACCCTCGTGGCATGATGGGTGTTCGCTTGGAAATGCGTGGTCTGCTTTATACAGGCCCTCGTACGATTCTACACAATCTTCGCAAGACAGTTGAGCGTGTAGGTATTCATGTTGATAATGTGATTATTTCACCTTTGGCAATTGTGAACTCAGTTCTCAATGAAGGGGAGCGTGAATTTGGTGCGACTGTCATTGACATGGGTGGAGGTCAAACTACTGTAGCGGCTATCCGCAACCAAGAATTGCAATTCACCAACATATATCAAGAAGGTGGAGATTATGTCACAAAAGACATTTCTAAAGTCTTGAAAACCTCTCAAAAAATTGCAGAAAGTTTGAAACTGAACTATGGTGAAGCTTATGTTCCGCTTGCAAGTAACGAAACTTTCCAAGTTGAAGTAATTGGTGAAGTAGAACCTGTTGAAGTAACAGAGAGCTACTTGGCAGAAATTATCTCAGCACGCATCAAACATATCTTTGACCAAATCAAACAAGAGTTGGAAAGAAGACACTTGTTAGATTTACCTGGAGGTATCGTCCTTATCGGTGGAAATGCAATTTTGCCAGGAATTGTTGAATTAGCCCAAGAAGTATTTGGTGTTCGAGTAAAACTTTATGTACCAAATCAAGTTGGAATTCGCAACCCTGCATTTGCGCACGTGATTAGCTTGTCTGAGTTTGCTGGTAAATTGACTGAAGTCAATCTTCTTGCTCAAAAAGCAGTTAAAGGAGATGAATTCCTTCGTCAAAAACCAATCAACTTTGGCATTCCAAATCAACGTTTGAATCCAGTAGCGCAACCAAATCCAGCACAAACAGCTCCAGCTGAAACCGTGCAGGAAGCTCCAGTTGCTCCCAAGGAAGAATTCCAAGCAAGTTCTCAAAGTAAACCTAAGCTAACAGAACGTTTCCGTGGTTTGATCGGAAGCATGTTTGATGAATAAAAGAGGATAAGAAATTATGACATTTTCATTTGATACAGCAGCAGCTCAAGGCGCAGTTATTAAGGTAATTGGTGTCGGTGGTGGTGGTGGTAACGCCATCAACCGCATGGTTGACGAAGGTGTTGCTGGTGTAGAATTTATCGCAGCCAACACTGATGTACAAGCCCTTAGCAGTACGAAAGCAGAAACCGTTATCCAACTTGGTCCAAAATTGACTCGTGGTTTGGGTGCTGGAGGTCGTCCGGAAGTTGGACGTAAAGCTGCAGAAGAAAGTGAAGAAGCTTTGACGGAAGCTATCACTGGAGCGGACATGGTCTTTATCACTGCAGGTATGGGTGGTGGATCTGGTACAGGTGCAGCCCCTGTTATTGCACGTATCGCTAAAGATCTTGGTGCTCTTACAGTTGGTGTCGTGACACGTCCTTTCGGATTTGAAGGAAGTAAACGTGGCCAATACGCTGTAGAAGGAATCAACGAACTTCGCGAGCATGTTGATACGTTGTTGATTATTTCTAATAACAACTTGCTTGAAATTGTTGATAAGAAAACGCCACTTCTTGAAGCTCTTAGCGAAGCAGATAACGTTCTTCGCCAAGGTGTTCAAGGGATCACTGACTTGATCACGAACCCAGGATTGATTAACCTTGACTTTGCTGACGTGAAAACTGTAATGGCAAACAAAGGAAATGCCCTTATGGGTATCGGTATCGGTAGTGGTGAAGAACGCGTTGTTGAAGCGGCTCGTAAAGCAATTTACTCTCCACTTCTTGAAACAACTATCGATGGTGCAGAGGATGTCATCGTCAACGTTACTGGTGGTCTTGACTTGACATTGATTGAAGCAGAAGAAGCTTCAGAAATTGTCAACCAAGCAGCTGGCCAAGGTGTAAACATCTGGCTTGGAACATCAATTGACGAAAGCATGAAGGATGAAATCCGTGTTACAGTTGTAGCGACAGGTGTTCGTCAAGAGCGCGTGGAAAAAGTAGTTGGAGCTCGTAACAACCAACCAGTTGGACGTCCATCAACCAAAGCTCCTCAAGCACACACATTTGACCGTCAATTTGACTTGGAAGAGACAGCAGAATTGCCTAAATCAAGCCCACGTCGCTTTGAAACAAACCAAGCGTCTGCTTTTGGAGACTGGGATTTACGTCGTGAGTCAATTGTTCGCCAAACAGATCCAGTTGTTTCACCAGTAGAACGTTTCGAAACACCAGTTTCACAAGATGAAGATGAATTGGATACACCTCCATTCTTCAAAAATCGTTAATCAATGAATTTGAAAAAAAATACTGAATTAGTTTTTCAGCAAATAGCTGATGCTAGTCAAGAAGCCAACCGTGCTCTAGATGCTGTTTCAGTAATCGCAGTGACAAAGTATGTAGATGTACAAACAGCGGAAGCCTTGCTTCCGCTTGGTGTCCGTCACATAGGTGAAAATCGAGTCGATAAATTTTTAGAAAAATATCAGGCCTTGAAAGATTACCCAGTTACTTGGCATTTAATAGGAACACTACAGAGACGGAAAGTGAAAGAAGTAATCCCATATGTGGATTACTTTCATGCTTTAGACTCCTTAAAGTTAGCTCAGGAAATTCAAAAGAGAACAGATCATGTTATCAAGTGTTTCTTGCAGGTCAATATTTCTGGGGAAGAAAGCAAGCATGGGTTTTCAAAAGAAGAATTGCTAGAACTTTTGCCAGAATTGGCTAAGTTAGATCAGATTGAGTATGTTGGTTTAATGACCATGGCTCCTTTTGAGGCAGACAGTGATGAATTGAAAGAAATTTTCAAGGATACGCAGGCTCTGCAAGCAGAAATTAGAGAAGAACAAATCCCTAATATGCCGATGACAGAGCTAAGCATGGGAATGAGTCGTGATTTTAAAGAAGCGATTCAGTTCGGCTCAACCTTTGTTCGAATCGGTACAGCATTTTTTAAATAGGAGAGAGCTATGTCTTTAAAAGATAGATTCGATAAATTTATAGATTATTTTACAGAAGACGGAGAAGAAACGACTAACTACCAGACTCAACAAGAGGAAACAGTTAGCCCAGCCATCTCATCTTCTAAAGAATTACCAGCACCTGCTCAGTCAGGATCAGCAAAAGATGCAAACATTACTCGTCTTCATGCGCGTCAGCAAGAATTGGCAATGCAAAGCCATCGTTCAGATGAGAAAGTGACAATTGATGTTCGCTATCCAAGAAAATACGAAGATGCAACGGAAATTGTAGATTTGTTGGCTGGAAATGAAAGTATTTTGATTGACTTCCAATATATGACAGAGGTACAAGCCCGTCGTTGCCTTGATTACTTGGATGGAGCACGTCATGTCTTGGCTGGGAATATGAGAAAAGTTGCGAGTACGATGTATCTATTGACTCCTGTCAACGTTATCGTGAATATTGAAGATATCAAGCTTCCAGATGAATCACAAAGCGCTGAGTTTGGTTTTGATATTAAACGAAATAGAGCAAGATAATGATTTTCTTAATTCGTTTAATCCAAAATGCGGTTAGCATTTATTCCATCATTCTCGTTGCATTTGCTCTTCTTTCATGGTTTCCAAATGCCTATGAAAGCCAGCTAGGTCGCCTAGTTATCAGACTTGCTCGCCCAGTTATTGAGCCCCTTCGTAAGCTCAATCTACAATTTGCTGGTCTTGATTTTACGGTTTGGGCAGCGCTGATTCTGATCCAGTTTGTTGGAAATCTCTTAACACGACTAGTCCTATTACTATGACAGCAAATCGAGCTATTTATCAGCATTTTTCCCAAGATGATATTCCCTTTATTGATAAGGGATTAGAGTGGATCAAGCGGGTAGAAGATACATATGCGCCGGTACTTACTCCTTTTATCAATCCCCATCAGGAACAGATCTTGAGGGTGCTAGCTGGAACATATGGACTGGCTTGCCAAAGTAGTGGTGATTTTCTTCCGACAGAGTCGGTTCGAGTTCTTCTCTATCCAGATTACTTTGAACCGGAGATATCAGACTTTGAAATGACCTTGTTGGAAATTTGCTATCCGAGTAAGTTTGAACAACTGAGTCATGGAAAAATATTGGGAACAATCATCAACCAACTAGGAATTGACCGTAAATTATTTGGTGATATCTTGGTAGATGAAAAGAGAGCACAGATTTTTGTCAATCGTGATTTCATTCCTCTTTTTCAGGATGGAATAAGAAAGATTGGCAGACTTCCTGTATCGCTGGAGGAACGTCCTTTTACCGATAGGATTTTGTCTAAAATTGATTATAGAGAACGAGAAATTTTAATTTCGAGTTTTCGATTGGATGCCCTCTTATCAAGTGCCTTGAAATTATCTAGAAACCAAGCTAGTCAGCTGATAGAGAAAAAATCTGTTCAGATAAACTATCACCTGGTCGAAAAATCTGATTATCAGCTTGCAGTTGGTGATCTTATCAGTGTGAGAAAGTTTGGTCGTCTAAAAATTGTCAAAGACAATGGACAGACAAAGAAAAACAAGATAAAATTAAGCATTCAATTATTATTAAGTAAGTGAGGAAAAGTATGCCAATTACATCGTTAGAAATTAAAGATAAAACCTTTGGTACAAGATTTAGAGGTTTTGATCCAGAAGAAGTAGATGAATTTCTGGATATCGTTGTTCGTGACTACGAAGACTTGGTTCGTAGCAATCACGACAAAGAGACACACATCAAGAGTTTGGAAGAACGTTTGTCTTACTTTGATGAGATGAAGGATTCCTTGAGTCAGTCAGTTTTAATTGCTCAAGATACTGCAGAGCGTGTTAAACAAGCTGCTCAAGAACGTTCAAACAATATTATTCAACAAGCTGAACAAGACGCTCAGCGTTTGCTAGAAGAAGCAAAATACAAGGCAAATGAAATTCTCCGTCAGGCAACAGATAACGCTAAGAAAGTGGCTGTTGAGACAGAAGAGTTGAAGAACAAGAGTCGTGTATTCCATCAACGCCTCAAGTCTACGATTGAAAGTCAATTGGCTATTGTTGAGTCATCAGACTGGGAGGACATTCTTCGCCCAACAGCAACGTATCTTCAAACAAGCGATGAAGCCTTTAAAGAAGTGGTGGGTGAAGTTCTTGGTGAAACTGTATCTTTACAACCAGAGGAAGAGTCTATTGATATGACTCGTCAATTCACACCAGAAGAGGTTGCTGAATTGCAAGCTCGTATCGAGGCTGGCAACAAAGAATTAGCAGAGTTTGAAGCTCAACAGAAACAACATACAGATGAAAGTGAACAACATAAAGAGTCAGTTGACGTAGAAACTACTGCAACAACTGAGAAAGATGCAAACAAAGAATCTGTTCTTATCCTATAAAAAATGTGAGAACAAGATCCAACCAACTATATTTTCAGCGAGCGGGAGATGGTGAGAGTCCCGCAATCCCTAGTGGTTAGATTATCCTCTCAATAAATCCAGTATGAAAGTAGTAAGACTGGACGTTCCCCACGTTACGGGAAAAGAGGAAAAGAGACGCTGTCTTTTTTCGAACAAAGGTGGTACCACGATTTTCGTCCTTTTTGCGAATCGTGGTTTTTATTTTGTCATTTTAAATTAAAGGAGTAACAATGAAACTTAAAGAAACCCTCAATCTAGGGAAAACAGACTTTCCTATGCGTGCAGGACTTCCTACCAAAGAGCCACTCTGGCAAAAGGAATGGGAAGATGCAAAACTTTACCAACGCCGTCAAGAATTGAACCAAGGGAAACCGCATTTCACCTTGCACGATGGACCTCCATATGCAAACGGAAATATCCACGTTGGACATGCCATGAACAAGATTTCAAAAGATATCATTGTTCGTTCTAAGTCTATGTCAGGATTTTACGCACCTTATATTCCAGGTTGGGATACACATGGTCTGCCAATCGAGCAAGTTTTGGTAAAACAAGGTGTCAAACGTAAAGAAATGGACTTGGTTGAGTACTTGAAACTTTGCCGCGAGTATGCTCTTTCTCAAGTTGATAAACAACGAGAAGACTTTAAGCGTTTGGGTGTTTCTGGTGACTGGGAAAACCCTTATGTGACCTTGACTCCGGACTATGAAGCAGCTCAAATCCGTGTCTTTGGTGAAATGGCTAAAAAAGGCTATATCTACCGTGGTGCCAAGCCAGTTTACTGGTCATGGTCTTCTGAGTCAGCCCTTGCAGAAGCGGAAATTGAGTACCATGACTTGCTTTCTACATCTCTTTACTATGCCAACAAAGTAAAAGATGGCAAAGGAATTCTAGATACAGATACCTATATCGTTGTTTGGACCACTACTCCATTTACCATCACAGCTTCTCGTGGTTTGACAGTTGGAGCAGATATTGATTATGTATTGGTACAACCAGCTGGCGGATCTCGTAAGTTTGTGGTTGCTTCAGAATTGTTGAATAGTTTGTCTGAAAAATTTGGCTGGGCTGATGTGCAAGTCTTGGCGACCTACCGTGGTCAAGAATTGAACCAAATCGTGACAGCTCACCCATGGGATACAGCTGTAGATGAGTTGGTGATCCTCGGTGACCACGTTACGACTGACTCTGGTACTGGTATCGTCCATACAGCCCCTGGTTTTGGTGAGGACGACTACAATGTCGGTGTTGCTAATGGTCTTGAAGTTGCAGTCACTGTTGACGAACGTGGAATCATGATGGAAAATGCTGGTCCTGATTTTGCAGGTCAGTTCTATGACAAGGTTGTTCCAACTGTTATCGAGAAACTTGGCAACCTCCTTCTTGCTCAAGAAGAAATCTCTCACTCATACCCATTTGACTGGCGTACGAAAAAACCAATTATCTGGCGTGCAGTACCACAATGGTTTGCCTCAGTTTCTAAATTCCGCCAAGAAATCTTGGATGAAATTGAAAAAGTGAAATTCCACTCAGAATGGGGGAAAGTGCGTCTTTACAATATGATTCGCGACCGTGGCGACTGGGTTATTTCTCGTCAACGTGCTTGGGGTGTTCCCCTTCCTATCTTCTATGCTGAAGATGGTACAGCGATCATGACAGCTGAAACGATTGAGCATGTAGCTCAACTCTTTGAGGAACACGGTTCTATCATCTGGTGGGAACGTGATGCTAAGGACCTCTTGCCAGAAGGATTTACGCATCCAGGTTCACCAAATGGCGAGTTCAAGAAAGAAACAGATATCATGGACGTATGGTTCGACTCAGGTTCATCATGGAATGGAGTTGTGGTCAACCGTCCAGAACTCAAATACCCAGCTGACCTTTACCTTGAAGGTTCTGACCAGTACCGTGGTTGGTTCAACTCATCACTTATCACATCTGTCGCTAACCATGGCGTAGCGCCATACAAACAAATCTTGTCACAAGGTTTTGCCCTTGATGGTAAAGGTGAGAAGATGTCTAAATCTCTTGGAAATACCATTGCTCCAAGCGATGTTGAGAAACAATTTGGTGCTGAAATCTTGCGTCTCTGGGTAACAAGTGTTGACTCAAGCAATGACGTGCGTATCTCTATGGATATCTTGAGCCAAGTCTCTGAAACTTACCGTAAGATTCGTAACACCCTTCGCTTCTTGATTGCCAATACATCTGACTTTAACCCAGCTCAAGATACAGTGGCTTACGATGAGCTTCGTTCCGTTGATAAGTACATGACCCTTCGCTTTAACCAGCTTGTGAAGACCATTCGTGATGCCTATGCTGACTTTGAATTCTTGACAATTTACAAGGCATTGGTGAACTTTATCAATGTTGATTTATCAGCTTTCTACCTTGATTTTGCGAAAGATGTTGTTTATATCGAGGGTGCCAAATCACTGGAACGCCGTCAAATGCAAACAGTCTTCTATGACATCCTTGTCAAAATCACCAAACTCTTGACACCAATCCTTCCTCACACTGCGGAAGAAATCTGGTCATATCTTGAGTTTGAAGCAGAAGAATTTGTTCAATTGTCAGAATTGCCAGAAGCAGAGTCATTTGCTAATCAAGAAGAAATCTTGGATACATGGTCAGCCTTCATGGACTTCCGTGGACAAGCTCAAAAAGCCTTGGAAGAAGCTCGTAATGCCAAAGTAATCGGTAAATCACTCGAAGCCCACTTGACAGTTTATCCAAATGAACTGGTGAAAACTCTTCTTGGAGCAGTGGATAGCAATGTGGCTCAACTCTTGATCGTGTCAGAATTGACCATCGCTGAAGGTACAGCTCCAGAAGGTGCCGTTAGCTTCGAAGATGTAGCCTTTACAGTTAAACGCGCTGCAGGTGAAGTCTGTGACCGTTGCCGTCGTATCGATCCAACTACTGCAGAACGTAGCTACCATGCAGTTATCTGTGACCACTGTGCAAGCATCGTAGAAGAAAACTTTGCAGATGCTGTCGCAGAAGGATTTGAAGCCAAATAAGTTAGATATCCATATTTGTTTATGTTGTCGTATTGTATTTTTAATGATATTGAGTGAATTATAAGGCTTAAAACTATTTGATACATCGATATTTATTAAAAAATATATATTTGTCATAGAAGTATTTAATTTCTCACAGAATTGTGTTAGAATAGTAGTATAAAAAGTTTAAAGGAGATTATGATGAAAACAAATACACTTGCTCGCGTAAATGCTATTTTTGGTCTTATTTCTGGTATTGTATTACTTTTGGCACCAGCTATTATGTTTATGATGGCGCTTGGAGCGGCTGCGGCAACTGAAGACGCAGATGTAACAGTTGGGACATTGACAGGGCTCTCAATTATTTTGTCATTGGTTAAAATTGCTGTTTTAGTATTGGGAATTGTGGCTATTGTTTATTATAAAGATGATGAACGTGTTACGAATGCACCTTCTGTCTTGCTCATTGTAGGTGGTGCGGTTGGCTTGATTCCATTTTTAGGATGGGTAGGTGGAATTCTAACCATTATTGGTGGTTCACTCTACTTTGGAACATTGAAAAAATTTGTAATTGAAGAGTAGTAGTTTTCCAATTATTTTTTGGGGACTATTTCATCCTCTATCGAGAACAATTATGATAGTGTGATAAGGAGAAGACTGCTAAGCTCTTCTCTTTTTAGTCGATTTTGACTAGCTTTTTTGTGAAAAATTGTGTAAAATAGAATAGATAAACGAGGGGAACCTCGAAAATAAAAGGAGAATCCATCTAATGGTAAAATTGGTTTTTGCTCGCCACGGTGAGTCTGAATGGAACAAAGCTAACCTTTTCACTGGTTGGGCTGATGTTGATTTGTCTGAAAAAGGTACACAACAAGCGATCGACGCTGGTAAATTGATCAAAGAAGCTGGAATCGAATTTGACCAAGCTTACACTTCAGTCTTGAAACGTGCGATCAAAACAACAAACTTGGCTCTTGAAGCTTCTGACCAATTGTGGGTTCCAGTTGAAAAATCATGGCGTTTGAACGAACGTCACTACGGTGGTTTGACTGGTAAAAATAAAGCTGAAGCTGCAGAACAATTTGGTGATGAGCAAGTCCACATCTGGCGTCGTTCATACGATGTATTGCCTCCAAACATGGATCGTGATGATGAGCATTCAGCTCACACAGACCGTCGTTACGCTTCACTTGACGACTCAGTTATCCCAGATGCTGAAAACTTGAAAGTAACCTTGGAACGTGCCCTTCCATTCTGGGAAGACAAAATCGCTCCAGCACTTAAAGATGGTAAAAACGTATTCGTAGGAGCTCACGGTAACTCAATCCGTGCTCTTGTAAAACACATCAAAGGTTTGTCAGATGACGAAATCATGGACGTGGAAATCCCTAACTTCCCACCATTGGTATTCGAATTCGACGAAAAATTGAATGTTGTTTCTGAGTACTATCTTGGAAAATAATCTATAAACAGAAAACCTAGGAAATTCCTAGGTTTTTTTGTATCTAAGTTAAAAAAGGCAATTTAGCTAATTGAAAAAGTATAAAATGAGAGGATATAGCTTATGCTGTAGTGGGTTGTATGAGTTAATCTTCTTTTGATTCGTAGCTCCAGTGTTCGTAGTTATAGGTTGATAAAATCATATCCGTGATTTCTTCCGGTTCTTCTTGCGCTCCCCCAGCAATCCAAAGAGAAATAATCCCTTCAATACTTGATAAGAAGATTTCCAAAGCATATTTGTGAGGAATTTGGAAGTTTTCTGATAAGAAATGACGAGTCGTTTCTTTTTGATTTTCATTTAGAAGAATGCTACTTAGAAATTCACGAATTGCACCACGAAAGTCTATGTAATGACTTTGGGACAAGGCGTTGATGAGGCGTTCGTTCGAACGTAATATATAGAAATTGGCTAACATACACTTTCTAAGCGATTTTCTTTCTTTTTCTAAAAAAATGTAGAGCTGGGAAATGATTTCACTTTTAAAACTGTCAATCATTTGATATTTGTCTTCATAGTGTAGATAGAAAGTTCCCCTATTAATTCCTGCCCGTTTGCAGAGCTTACTAATTGATATATTTTCAAATTTCTCCTCTGATAGCAACTGAATCAAAGCTTCCTTGATGTCTTCTTTAGTAGTAGTTTTTCGTTTCTGAACCATTTTCCTTCCTTCTTATTAAATCAACACTTTGTTGATTTTTGATTATTGCTTTTTGACTTAGCCCATTATATAATATTTGTGATTTAGAATCAACACTTTGTTTATTTAATAAAGTGAGCTTTGAAAAGGAGATAAACGATATGGCTTATATTGAGATGAAACACAGCTACAAGCGTTACCAGGTTGGGGATACGGAGATTGTGGCTAATCGTGATGTGAATTTTGAAATTGAAAAGGGGGAGCTGGTTATTATCCTTGGTGCTTCAGGTGCCGGAAAATCAACCGTTCTCAATCTCCTAGGAGGTATGGATACCAATGATGAGGGGGAGATTTGGATTGATGGTGCCAATATTGCCAACTATAGTTCGCACCAACGAACAAACTATCGTCGTGAAGATGTAGGCTTTGTTTTTCAATTTTACAATCTGGTCTCCAATCTGACAGCCAAGGAAAATGTGGAACTGGCTTCAGAAATCGTGACAGATGCCTTGGATCCAGAGCAAGTGCTCAAAGATGTAGGTCTGGCTCATCGCCTCAATAACTTTCCAGCCCAGCTTTCTGGAGGGGAGCAACAGCGAGTTTCCATTGCACGCGCTGTAGCCAAAAATCCTAAAATTCTCCTCTGTGATGAACCGACGGGTGCCTTGGATTACCAGACAGGGAAGCAAGTCTTGAAGATTCTCCAAGACATGTCTCGTCAAAAAGGAGCGACGGTGATTATCGTGACCCACAATGGCGCGCTAGCCCCTATTGCAGATCGGGTGATTCACATGCGCGATGCAACGGTTAAGAACATGACAATTAATGAGCATCCGCAGGATATCGATACATTGGAGTATTAGCATGAAAAAAACATATCGGAAAGACCTATTTCAGTCAGTGATGACTTCAAAGGGACGCTTTGTTTCTATCTTAACCTTGATGATGCTGGGTTCTTTAGCCCTAGTTGGCCTCAAAGTGGCCAGTCCAAACATGGAACGTACAGCAGAAGATTATCTCCGTAAAGCCAATACTCTGGATCTGGCTGTGCTAGCTGATTATGGCTTGGACAAAGAAGACCAGGACGAACTAAAGACCCTTCAAGGAGCAAGTGTTGAGTTTGGCTATATGGCAGACCTAACCGTTGAACATAGTGAAGATGCAGTTCGACTTTATTCCAAACCAGAGAGCATTTCAACCTTCCAAGTGACAGAAGGGCGACTGCCAGAGGCAGATGGGGAAATTGCCTTGGCTGATTTCTGGAAAGACCGCTATCAGATTGGGCAGACCATTACCTTTACCAAGAAAGAAGAAAAATCCGTCCTAAAATCCCAAACTTTCACAATTACTGGATTTGTTCAGTCGGGTGAGATCCTTTCTAAAGAAGATTTAGGAAGTGCTAGTAGTGGAAATGGCAACCTAGCTGGCTATGGAGTGATTTTACCCAGTCAGTTTGACTCAGATGTTTATAGTATTGCGCGTGTGCGCTATGACGATTTAAAGAATCTGGATGCTTTTTCATCAGACTATAAGACCAAACGAGCTCAACATCAGGAAGATTTGCAAGACTTGCTGGCCGATAATGGTCAAAAAAGATTGGCAAGTATCAAAGCAAATGGGCAAAAGAGCCTGGAAGAGGGGAAAGATCAGCTCCAAACTGCTGAAAGCAACCTTGAAAATGGCAAGAATCAGTTAGAGCAGGCTGAAAGTCGTTTGAAAACCCAAGAAGAACAAGCGACCGCTTTACCAGAACCACAAAAGAGTCAAGCCAAGGGACAGCTGACAAAGGCTAAGGAAGAACTGGCGACAAAAAAAGAAAAGCTGGCTCAGACAGAGAGTGATCTATCTAAGGAAAAAGAGAAGCTAGAACAGCGCCAGAAAGAGCTTGATGAACTGGCAGAGCCGAAATACCGCGTATACAATCGCGAAACCATGCTAGGTGGTCAAGGCTACCTCATGTACAGCAATGCATCGTCAAGCATTCGTTCAGTAGGGAATATCTTCCCAGTGGTGCTTTATATGGTCGCTGCAATGGTGACCTTTACAACAATGACTCGCTTTGTAGATGAGGAGCGCACCAATGCTGGTATTTTCAAGGCCTTGGGTTACCGCAACCGAGATATTGTTGCCAAGTTTGTCCTCTATGGTTTTCTTGCAGGAACTGTGGGAACCGTTTTAGGAACATTTCTTGGACATTATCTCCTTGCAGGCGTGATTTCAGATGTTATTACTGCTGGGATGGTCGTTGGGAAAAGTCACGAGTATTTCTATTGGTCTTATAGCCTTCTTGCCCTAGCTTTAAGTTGGGTATCCAGCGTTTTGCCGGCTTATCTGGTGGCTCGGAGGGAATTACACGATGAAGCAGCCCAACTCTTACTTCCCAAACCTCCCGTTAAGGGATCAAAGATTTTGCTAGAGCGTTTGAACTTTATTTGGAGTCGTCTAAGCTTCACTCATAAGGTTACTGCGCGAAATATTTTCCGATATAAGCAACGGATGTTGATGACCATTTTTGGAGTTGCAGGTTCGGTGGCTCTCCTATTTGCAGGTCTTGGCATTCAGTCATCTGTGGGAGGAGTTGTGGAGCGCCAATTTGAACAAATCCAGCAATACCAGATGATTGTAGCGGAAAAGAGCAGTGCGAGTGAGCAAGAAAAAACAGATCTAGAAAGTGCCTTGCAAGCTGAATCGATTCACGATTATCAAAAGATTTACTCTAAATCCATTGAAAAAGATTTCAAAGGAAAAGCAGGACTTCAGACTATCACCATGATGGTCACAAACAGAGAAGATTTCAAACCCTTTATCGCATTAGAGGAGAATGGGCAAGAGGTGCATGTCACTGATGGAGCGGTCGTGAGTCAAAAATTAGCCCAACTAGCAGGTGTTACGGTTGGGGACGAGTTGGAGCTTGATGGGAAGGAAATCAAGGTCGCGGCTATTTCTGAAAATTATGTTGGACACTTTGTTTATCTCAATCGAGCGACTTACGAACAAGTCTATGGCATCAGTCCACGAGACAATACCTACTTAGTAAAATTAAAAGACCCAACACCTTCCAATACGGAGAAAGAAGCGGCTACTTTCATGGAAAAAGCTGCTGTTTCTGGGGTCGTCCAAAATGCGACGGCCATCCATCTCTTTGAATCTGTAGCTAGTTCGCTCAATAAAACCATGGCAATCCTTGTCCTTGTTTCTGTTTTACTAGCCATTGTCATTCTCTACAATCTCACTAACATCAATGTCGCAGAACGTATACGTGAACTTTCCACTATCAAGGTTCTCGGTTTCCACAATAAAGAAGTGACCCTCTATATCTACCGTGAAACTATGGTGCTGTCCCTTGTGGGAATTGCTCTCGGTTTGGTAGCTGGCCACTATTTACATCAATTTTTGATTCAAATGATTTCACCAGCCACCATACTCTTTTATCCTCAGGTCAGCTGGGAAGTCTATGCTCTTCCAATCGTCGCAGTGACTGTGATTTTGACTTTACTAGGTCTCTTTGTCAATCACCACTTGAGAAAAGTAGATATGCTTGAAGCCCTGAAATCAGTAGAGTAATTCACGGTTTTAAATAGTAAATCAGTTAAAAAAGATGATTCTTCTTTTCACTAGAATAATAGTTAGTTTTACTTTTTAGAAATATTTTGATAATAATTAAGCAAGACCATTGACATTGATTATTAAGAGTGATATAATCATTGTAATTAAATTAGTTACAACTGGAGAGGTATAAAAATGAAACTAGCAGTTATCGCAGCAAATGGACAAGCGGGGAAAGCAATTGTTGAAGAAGCAATCAAACGAGGACATGAAGTAACGGCCATTGTTCGTTCTGAAAACAAAAGCCAAGCTCAATCGGTTATTCTAAAAGATTTGTTTGACTTAACAAAAGATGATCTCATAGGATTTGATGCAGTGGTTTCAGCATTTGGTGCTTATACACCAGATACGCTACCGCTACACAGCAAATCAATTGAGCTATTTGATCAACTTCTTGCTGGAACTTCAACACGTCTTATCATTGTAGGGGGAGCAGGGAGTCTTTATATAGATGAAACAAAAACAACACGACTAATAGACACGCCTGAGTTTCCCGAAGAATTTAAGCCACTAGCAAAAGCCCAAGCGGATGAATTGGATCTTCTTCGTACAAAAAATAATCTCAACTGGACTTTTGTCAGTCCTGCTGCAGATTTTATTCCAGATGGTGAAAAAACAGGAACCTACATTCTAGCAGGAGAAATTTTTACTACTAATGGAAAAGGAATGAGCCAAATTAGTTATGCAGATTATGCTATTGGATTGGTAGATGAACTTGAAAAAGGTCACCATGTAAAAGAACGTATCTCTTTACTTGAAAAATAGTAACTATGAGAGTATTAATGTTTGACAGGAAATTCAAATCTTGGTAAAATAAAGATTGTCGTAGAGACAAATAACTTCTTCTTGGTTGCAGGCATGCCAACCTGTCACTCGGATGAAGCCAAATAAAAAGGAGAAACATCATGGCAATCTCAAAAGAGAAAAAAAATGAAATCATCGCACAATATGCACGTCACGAAGGTGATACAGGTTCAGTAGAGGTTCAAGTTGCTGTCCTTACTTGGGAAATCAACCACCTTAACGAACACATCAAACAACACAAAAAAGACCACGCTACTTACCGTGGATTGATGAAGAAAATCGGTCGCCGTCGTAACTTGCTTGCATACTTGCGTAAAAACGACGTTAACCGTTACCGCGAGTTAATCAACTCTCTAGGACTTCGTCGTTAATCTTGCGTCTAAAACGTTTCTATACTTCGTTGACTTCGCCTCGATGTGCCATCAGTACAATCTTCGGCTTGTCGCCTAGTCTATAAACGTTTTATCCAGCAAGAATTATGATGCTAAGGGTGCCAAAAATACGTATGAAAATAGGGAAACGACACAGTGTTCGATGAACACAAGTAGTTTCATCTTTTTCACTAGGATTTTAGCCCGAGCTCAAATCAGCTCTCTGACTTCAGAGGGCTTTTTGTTTTTGCCAAGTGCTTAGGCCGTGTTCAATTGAGCATATCTTGATAATGAAGCTATTCTAAATTGGGTAGCTTTTTTACTGTTGTCACCTTACCTCGATATACTCAAGTATACTCTTCAGTTACGGTTCCGAGCACTGTAAGGTAAAATAAACCAGATCATCTC
>NZ_KQ969521.1:127396-143999 GCF_001578935.1 Streptococcus oralis
GGGGCAGTTCACTCCCTTCGGGGAGATTTTTTGTTTCACTAACATTTTTGTACAATCTTCGGCTTGTCGCCTAGTCTATAAACGTTTTATCCAGCAAGAATTATGATGCTAAGGGCGCCAAAAATCCGTATGAAAATAGGGAAACAACACAGTGTTTGATGAACGCAAGGAGTTTCATCTTTTTCACTAGGATTATAGCCCGAGCTCAAATCAAGCTCTCAGATTTCAGAGGGCTTTTTCTATATATGCTTCTATCCTTGTTCATCTAATAGAAATATGGTATACTTTTCATGAGAATTTTCTAAATTTTTAAGATTCTATCAAAGGAGGTTTGCATGCTTTCCAAATTTTCTGGAAGCCGACGGGACCTGCAATTTGTGTTACTTTTAGGTATTTTGCTAGCTGTTTTAGGGATTTCGCTCTTTCTAGCAGTTTCTATGGGATCCGTTGCGATTGATCTAGGCGATACCTATCGGATTATTTTGAGCAGGTTGGGTTTTCCTCTTGAGATGGGAGAGGTTTCTAAGTCCACTCTTGCCATTGTATGGAATATGAGATTCCCTCGAGTATTGTTAGGCTTGATAATAGGGGCTGGTCTTTCGATGTGTGGTAGCGTGATGCAGTCCACAGTAAACAACCCCATTGCTGAGCCCTATGTCTTAGGCATCTCTGCGGGTGCAACTCTAGGGGCAACCTTGAGCATCATTCTCGGTTTGAAAGTGATGATTAGCCTTGGAGCTTTTCTTGGAGCTATTTTGGCAACAATTGCTGTCCTTATCATTGCCTCTATGCAGGGAAGGATGACGACTTCTAGTCTGATCTTATCAGGAACGGTGGTCAATGCCCTTTTTCTGGCATTTTCCAACTTTATCATCTCAGTTGGTGCTAATGCTGACAGTGTGATGACCATTAAGTTTTGGACCATGGGCTCGCTTGCTGGGACTACCTGGGCAGACTTGGTCCTGCCAACTATAGTAGTAGGAATGGCCTTTCTATTTTTCGCTACTCAGTATCGTGTTTTTAATGCGATGATGATGGGAGATGAAGCTGCTTTAACTTTGGGGATACCCTTACGCTTCTATTGGTATCTTTATGTGACCATGGTGGCTGTGCTGACAGCAGTCTTGGTGGCAACTTGTGGGATTATTGGATTTGTTGGTCTCATTACTCCTCACTTAGCTCGAGGGTTAGTAGGAACGAATTACAGGAGACTTTTTCCCGTTGCGACCTTACTGGGTGCCCTCTTTGTCGTCTGGGCGGATGTACTCTCTCGTGTCATCATTCCAAATGCTGAGCTTCCAATTGGTATTTTCACAGCCTTAGTAGGTGCTCCCTTCTTTATCTACATTGTTGGAGGTAGGCGAAGGGAGGTGAGGGCCTGATATGGACTTGATTTGTCAGGATGTCCACTTTGGACTGGGAGAGAAAAAAATCCTCAAAGGAGTTTCTCTTAAGGTTGAGGGGCATCAATTCCACACGATATTAGGGCCAAATGGAAGTGGGAAAACCAGTCTGCTTAAACTCCTCTATCGTCAGGAAAGGGCGGACAAAGGCTTGATAAGCTTAGATGGAAAGTCACTGGAGCATTGGTCACTCAAAGAAACAGCCAAGCAAATGGCAGTTGTCACCCAGTTTAACCAATTGCAGTTTGATTGTACAGTTGAGGAAATCGTCTTGCTGGGAAGGACTCCACACCTCTCTTTTTTACAGAAGGAAAAGGAAAGGGATTATGCCCTTGTTCAAGATGCCCTCGTCAAGGTGGATATGCTTGAGAAGAAAACTCGTCTCTATTCATCTCTGTCAGGGGGAGAAAAGCAACGAGTCTTATTAGCCCGTGCCTTAGCGCAAGAACCGACTCTCTTGCTCCTGGACGAACCAACCAATCACCTAGATATCAAGTACCAGCTAGACTTGTTGGCCATTGTGAAGAATCTTAAGGTTAATGTTCTAGCTGTCCTACATGATATTCAACTTGCTTGTCGCTATTCGGATTATCTCTATCTGATGAAAGAGGGGGAAATCCTTTACCAAGGTACTCCAAAGGAGACCATCACCCCTGAGTCATTGCAAACTGTATATGGAGTTCAAAGTCAGGTGACTTGGACTGAGGATCAGCAAGCCATGATTCACTATTTATAAGAATGAAAAGGAAAACAAGATGAAAAAAACACTAAGCATTTTACTCGTAACAGTAGCTACCCTAACCATGGCAGCTTGTGGTAACACTACTACAGAAAAAGCTACCACACAGTCTAGCACAGAAACAAGTCAAAAGGCCAGTACAGAGACGACTTATCCGTTAACGGTCAAAACCTATGACGCTAAGGGAAATGAAGTCGAACAAGTCTTTGACAAGGCACCTGAAAAAATTATCACCAACAATCTTTCAACCACTGAAATCTTATTGGAGCTAGGCTTGAAGGATAAAATTGCTGGCATGCTCAACCCGGACAATGTTGTAACAGACAAATACAAGGACGCGATTGCGACGATTCCTCAAATTGGGGATAAAAAAACAGTCTCTCAAGAGACAGTCCTTTCTTATGAACCAGATGCGGTGATGGGTCGAAACATGATGTTTTCTGAAAAATCCTTGGGAACAGTTAGCACTTGGAATGAAAATAAAATCCCAGTCTATACGCAAAAAGCTTCTCTCTCAACGATTCAGCAAGATTTGGGAAATATCGTAGAAGATGTCAAAAATCTTGGAATGATTTTCAATGTTCAGGACAAGGCTAATGAATACGCAGCCCAATTACAAGCTAAAATTGACGCTGTTAAGAAAGCAAACCCAGCAAGCCAAGGTGAAAAGAAAAAGGCTTTGATTATGGTTGCTTATAATGACGAAACCTTCGGCGCTTACAAGTCTGCTTTGCAAGAGAGCCTTCTAAATCAACTTGGTTATACCAACGTCGCAACGGGAACATCAGGCTTGACCTTGGAAAATCTCGTGTCAATGGATCCTGAGTTGATTATCTATGTAACCAGCGACCGCAATAAAAAATTGGATGCCAACGCAGTAGAGTTGATGAAGGCAAATGAAGTTTTGGAAAACGTTCCTGCAATTAAGAATCAAAAAATTATGACCATTTCTTACGATGAGTTGATGGACTATGGCCCAGCAGTGATTGATTCCCTTGAGAAAATCAATGACTTTATCAATAAATAATGAGTTTGATTGGGAAGGGATCCAAGTCAAGGTCAGTCTTCCTTCGACCTATGATCCCAATCAAACCTATCCAGCTATTCTCCTGAATGATGGAAACTTGAATTTTCTATCTTCCCTTTCAGAATCTGTGATTTTAGTGGGCTTGACCTCTAAAAATCGCCTAGACGACTACACTCCATGGAAGGCATCTGCTCTGAAAGATGGGGCTCCAGATTTTGGCGGTCAGGCAACTGCCTATCATGATCATTTATTTGGAGGTCTTTTAGACAAGTTGCAGTCGCTTTATCGCCTGGACAAAAATCGCCTTGCTTATGGAGGATACTCACTAGGTGGTTTGGCGGCAGTATACAGTCTTTTCCATTTTGACAAGGTCCCCTGTATCTTCTCTATCTGTGGTTCCTTTTGGTATCCTGATTTTGTGACTTACTGCAAGGAAGAAAAGGTGAAAAATTTGGACTGTTTGCTGTATTTACAGAATGGCCAAACAGAAGGAGCCCATCATACTAATCGCTTGGCTCAAGCACCAGCCTATGCTGAGCAGATCCATACCAGTCTTCAGAAACGTTATCCGACTGGTCAGTTTGTCTTTGATCCCTATGGGCATCATGAGCAAGTGGCTGAGCGGTTTCTAGCCTTTTCCAACTGGTTGGCTCAAAAATGGAAAATTGCATAAAAGAAATATCCCTTGGTAAAAGCCAAGGGATATTTGTATTTTTTAACCAAGTTTCTCTCTCTTCTTATCTGGATTCCAGATAAAGCTTGCGATGAAGGTAAAGATAATCGTTAGGATACCAACAATCACAGCAAGGATAAGGGCTGGGATTCGAACAAACCACCAGAGTGGGTTTGGTTTTTTATCATTGTGCCATTGCTTGGTTTCTTCGTCTAAACGTTGGAATTCAGCTTGGATGCGGTCTGCAACCATTTCGATTCCTTCATCATTCATTTTCTTGATATCTGAGATATCGATTGGATTTCCAAAGTTCATATCGACACGCTCACGGCTAACCAAGCCCTTCAAGGTCATGGGACCGGTGTAGGTAACAGGCATGATACGGACCTTAGCCATTTTGGCAATCAAGGCAACTCCACCCTTGACATCGTTTGAGTGACGGCTCCCACTTGGAAACATGATGAGAGAGCGGTCGCTTTTTTTGAGGACGTTGATAGGGTATTTGATGGCAGAGGCATTAGGTTTTTCCCGGTCGATAGGAAAGGCGCCGCACATACGGATCCACCAGCCAAAGATACGGTTGTTAAACAGCTCTTTTTTGGCCATAAAGATGAACTGTTTTGGCTTGGTCGCAAAGGCCATATAAACAGGATCCCACCAGGTACGGTGAGGTGCGACGAGAATATAGTTTTCGTTTCGGCTAGGGATTTTATCAGTATTGTGATAGTGGGCATTGCCATTGATGGACCACAAGATCAGCATGACCAGTCCACGCAAATAAGTATAAAACATGAGATCTCCTTCGATTGTATTGCTTTTATTATTATACCTTATCAAAAGACTGCTGGCAAACTTTTTCAGTTATCAGCCAACAGTTTTTGGATGAGATTAGAATTTTTCTAGAAAAAATGATATGATAGAGTTTATGGATAAAAATAAGATTATAGGATTAACCCAAAGAGAAGTCAAGGAAAGACAGGCTCAAGGTTTGGTCAATGACTTTACCGCTTCAGCTAGTACCAGTACTTGGCAAATTTTTAAACGAAATGTTTTTACACTTTTTAACGCATTAAACTTTGTTATTGCCCTAGCGCTGGCCTTTGTGCAGGCTTGGAGCAATCTGGTCTTCTTTGCCGTTATCTGCTTTAACGCTTTTTCTGGGATTGTGACTGAGCTACGAGCCAAACACATGGTGGACAAGCTCAATCTCATGACCAAGGAAAAAGTCAAAACCATTCGTGATGGTCAAGAAGTTGCTCTCGATCCAGAAGAATTAGTCCTAGGAGATGTCATTCGTTTGTCTGCTGGAGAGCAGATTCCTAGTGATGCCTTGGTTTTGGAAGGCTTTGCGGAAGTCAATGAAGCCATGTTGACCGGTGAGAGTGATTTGGTGCAAAAAGAAGTGGATGCTCTGCTTTTATCAGGCAGTTTTCTAGCCAGTGGCGCAGTTTTGGCTCAAGTTCACCATGTCGGAGCAGACAACTATGCTTCCAAACTCATGCTGGAAGCTAAGACGGTGAAACCGATCAACTCCCGTATCATGAAATCGCTGGACAAGCTAGCTGGTTTTACTGGGAAGATTATCATTCCCTTTGGATTGGCCCTCTTGCTAGAAGCCTTGATGTTAAAAGGTTTGCCCCTCAAGTCATCCGTTGTAAATTCGTCAACAGCCCTTTTAGGGATGTTGCCCAAAGGAATCGCCCTTTTGACCATTACTTCGCTCTTGACTGCAGTGATCAAGCTGGGCTTGAAAAAGGTCTTGGTCCAGGAGATGTACTCTGTTGAGACCTTGGCGCGCGTGGATATGCTCTGTCTGGACAAGACGGGCACCATCACCCAAGGAAAGATGCAGGTGGAGGCGGTTCTTCCGCTGACGGAAACTTATGGTGACGAGACTATTGCCAGCATTTTGACCAGCTATATCGCTCACAGTGAGGATAAAAATCCAACAGCCCAAGCCATTCGCCAGCGTTTCCAAGGACAGGTTGCCTATCCTATGATCTCGAATCTTCCCTTCTCAAGCGACCGCAAGTGGGGTGCTATGGAATTGGAAGGTCTAGGGACAGTTTTCTTAGGGGCGCCTGAGATGTTGCTTGAAAATGAAGTCCCTGAAGCTAGACAGGCCTTGGAGAGAGGCTCACGTGTCTTGGTCTTGGCCCTCAGTCAGGAAAAATTAGACCATCGCAAACCTCAGAAACCATCTGACATTCAAGCCCTAGCCTTGCTGGAGATCTTGGACCCCATTCGAGAAGGAGCTGCTGAGACGCTGGACTATCTCCGTTCTCAGGAAGTGGGCCTCAAAATTATATCTGGTGACAATCCGGTCACTGTATCCAGCATTGCCCAGAAGGCTGGCTTTGCCGACTATCACAGCTATGTAGATTGCTCAAAAATCACGGATGAGGAATTGATTGCCATGGCTGAGGGAACAGCAATTTTTGGTCGTGTTTCCCCTCATCAAAAGAAACTCATCATCCAAACGCTGAAAAAAGCAGGGCATACAACGGCTATGACAGGTGACGGAGTCAATGATATCCTGGCCCTTCGTGAGGCGGATTGTTCTATCGTTATGGCTGAAGGAGATCCTGCGACTCGTCAGATTGCTAATCTGGTTCTCTTGAACTCAGACTTTAATGATGTTCCTGAAATTCTCTTTGAAGGTCGTCGTGTGGTCAATAACATCGCCCACATCGCACCAATTTTCTTGATTAAGACGATTTATTCCTTCCTGTTAGCAGTTATCTGTATCGCCAGTGCTTTGCTGGGACGGTCTGAGTGGATTTTGATTTTCCCTTTCATTCCGATCCAGATTACCATGATCGACCAATTCGTGGAAGGGTTCCCACCATTCGTTCTGACTTTTGAGCGGAATATCAAACCTGTTGAGCCAAATTTCCTCAGAAGATCCATGATTCGTGCCCTACCAAGTGCACTCATGGTCGTGTTCAGCGTTCTCTTTGTGAAACTATTTGGAGCGAGTCAAGGCTGGTCTGAGATAGAAATCTCAACCCTACTCTATTATCTCCTTGGGTCTATCGGTTTCTTATCCGTATTTAGAGCCTGCATGCCATTCACCCTCTGGCGAGTTCTCTTGATTGTCTGGTCAGTAGGAGGCTTCCTAGCCACAGCTCTTTTCCCAATGATTCAAAAGCTACTTGAAATTTCGACCTTGACTGGACAAACGTTGCCTATTTATGGGGCCATGATACTGGTCTTTACGGTTATTTTCATTCTAACCAGTCGTTATCAAGCTAGAAAATAAAGAAAGACTGCAATCTGTGGATTGCGGTCTTTTTAGGTGCAAGGTTGCTAGCTGAAATATGGTATAATAAGAGGTAATAGAGTTTTGGAAAGAGAGAGAAGATGATTTCAAAGAGATTAGAATTGGTGGCATCATTTGTACCGCAAGGTGCCATTTTACTAGATGTGGGGAGTGACCATGCTTATCTGCCTATCGAGTTAGTCGAGAGAGGCCAAATCAAAAGCGCCATTGCAGGTGAGGTGGTGGAAGGCCCCTACCAGTCAGCGGTGAAAAATGTTGAGACTCACGGTCTAAAGGAGAAAATTCAGGTTCGTTTAGCCAATGGCTTGGCAGCATTTGAGGAGGTAGACCAAGTCTCGGTTATCACCATTGCTGGTATGGGAGGCCGTTTGATTGCTACCATATTGGAAGAAGGTTTGGACAAAATAGCTAATGTAGAACGTTTGATCCTCCAACCCAATAATCGTGAAGACGACTTGCGCATTTGGCTACAAGATCACGGTTTTCAGATTGTAGCAGAAAGCATCCTAGAAGAAGCTGGCAAGTTTTATGAAATTCTAGTAGTGGAAGCTGGACAAATGAAGTTATCTGCCAGTGATGTCCGCTTTGGTCCTTTCTTGTCCAAAGAAGTCAGTCCAGTCTTTGTCCAAAAATGGCAAAAGGAAACTGCTAAGTTAGAATTTGCTCTTAGTCAAATTCCAGAAAAAAATCTGGAGGAACGTCAAATTTTATCAGATAAAATTCAAGCCATCAAGGAGGTTCTCCATGCTAGCAAGTGAAGTGATAAAACGCTACGAAGCCTTTTGCCCCCAGGAATTTTCTATGGAGGGAGATAGCCACGGTCTGCAAATCGGTACTCTAGACAAGGAAATCCAAAGGGTTATGGTTGCCCTCGATATACGTGAAGAGACGGTGGCAGAGGCCGTTGAAAAGGGTGTGGACTTGATTATCGTCAAGCACGCACCAATTTTTCGTCCTATCAAGGACTTGGTTGCCAACCGTCCGCAAAATCAGATTTACATCGACCTCATCAAGCATGACATTGCAGTTTATGTCAGCCATACCAATATTGACATTGTTGAAAATGGTCTCAATGACTGGTTCTGTCAGATGCTAGGCATTGAGGAGACGACTTATCTTCAGGAAACAGGTCCTGAACGTGGGATTGGTCGTATTGGGAATATTCATCCTCAGACCTTTGGAGAATTGGCCCAGCATGTCAAGCAAGTCTTTGGCCTAGATAGTCTTCGAATGGTACATTATCAAGAGAGTGATTTGCAGAAGCCTATTTCAAGAGTAGCCATATGTGGTGGCAGCGGGCAGTCTTTCTACTCGGATGCTTTGACAAAGGGGGCAGATGTCTACATCACTGGTGATATTTACTATCACACAGCTCAGGATATGTTGTCTGATGGCTTGTTGGCACTGGATCCAGGTCATTATATCGAAGTGCTTTTTGTGGAAAAAATTGCAGCACTTCTTACTCAATGGAAGGAAGAGAAAGCTTGGGGCATTGATATCTTGCCTAGTCAGGCATCGACCGATCCTTTCCACCATATCTAGATAGAAGGTGAAGACAATGAAAAAAGTAGCCATTATCGGAGCAGGGATTGTAGGGGCAACAGCTGCCTACTACCTCTCGAAAGAAAGTGACCTAGAGGTTACCGTCTTTGACCATGGACAGGGGCAGGCTACCAAGGCAGCAGCAGGAATTATCAGTCCTTGGTTTTCAAAACGACGCAATAAAGCTTGGTACAAGATGGCGCGTTTGGGGGCTGACTTTTATGTGGATTTGTTGGCTGATTTAGAAAAATCTGGTCAGGAAATCGACTTTTACCAACGCTCAGGAGTTTTTCTCTTGAAAAAGGATGAATCCAAGTTAGAAGAACTCTATGAACTAGCCCTCCAGCGTAGGGAAGAATCTCCCTTGATAGGTCAGTTAGCTATCATGGATCAAGCCTCAGCTAATGAATTATTTCCTGGTTTGCAGGGATTCGACCGCTTGCTCTATGCTTCTGGTGGGGCAAGAGTAGATGGTCACCTCTTAGTGACTCGTCTGCTAGAAGCCAGTCAGGTCAAGCTGGTCAAAGAAAAAGTGACTCTGACACCTTTAACATCTGGTTATCAGATTGGTGAAGAGGTATTTGACCAGGTTATTTTGGCAACAGGAGCTTGGTTGAGGGACATTTTGGAGCCTTTAGGATATGAAGTAGATGCTCGTCCCCAAAAGGGGCAACTCCAAGATTATCAGCTTGCCCAAGACATGGAAGCCTACCCTGTTGTCATGCCGGAAGGGGAGTGGGATTTGATTCCTTTTTCAGGTGGGAAATTGTCCTTAGGCGCTACTCATGAAAATGATATGGGATTTGACTTGACGGTGGATGAACCCTTGCTTCAACAAATGGAGGAAGCAGCATTGCCATACTACCCAGCCTTGGCTGAAGCTACTATAAGAGGTGATCGAGTAGGAATTCGCGCCTATACCAGTGATTTCTCCCCTTTCTTTGGACAGGTGCCAGGCTTAGCGGGTGTTTATGCGGCTAGTGGTCTAGGTTCATCAGGTCTCACAACGGGTCCGATCATCGGGTATCATCTAGCTCAACTGGTCCAAGACAAGGAGTTGACCTTGGACCCAGTAAACTACCCAATTGCAAACTATGTCAAGCGAGTAAAAAGCGAGTAAGATTTTACTGAAATTTTAGCAGGTAGTTTAGGATGTCAAATGACATTCCCTATCAAAAATGATAAAATAAGAAAAAATAATCCGAGAATCGAGGAAAAAAAGATGCAAGAAAAGATTTTGGTAACGGGTGGTGCTGGTTTTATCGGAACCCACACTGTTATTGAGTTGATCCAAGCAGGTCATCAAGTGGTTGTGGTGGATAATCTTGTCAATAGCAATCGTAAAAGTTTAGAAGTTGTTGAGAGAATTACAGGAGTCGAGATTCCTTTTTATGAGGCAGATATCCGTGACACAGATACACTCAGAGATATTTTCAAGCAGGAAGAACCGACTGGTGTGATTCACTTTGCTGGTTTGAAGGCTGTTGGTGAATCTACACGTATCCCTCTTGCCTACTATGACAACAATATCGCTGGAACTGTCAGCCTTTTAAAAGCTATGGAAGAAGCTAATTGTAAGAACATCATCTTCAGTTCTTCTGCGACAGTTTACGGAGACCCTCATACAGTTCCAATCTTAGAAGATTTCCCACTTTCTGTGACCAATCCATATGGTCGCACCAAGCTTATGCTTGAGGAAATTTTGACCGATATTTACAAGGCAGACTCAGAATGGAATGTGGTCTTACTTCGTTACTTTAACCCAATCGGAGCACATGAAAGTGGAGACTTGGGAGAAAATCCTAATGGAATTCCAAACAATCTCTTGCCTTATGTTTCACAAGTAGCAGTTGGCAAACTAGAGCAAGTGCAAGTATTTGGAGATGATTACGATACAGAAGATGGAACTGGTGTTCGTGACTATATCCATGTCGTCGATTTAGCCAAAGGTCACGTTGCAGCTCTGAAAAAACTCCAAAAAGGTTCAGGTCTTAATATTTATAACCTTGGAACTGGTAAAGGTTACTCCGTTCTTGAAATTATCCAAAATATGGAAAAAGCAGTAGGACGTCCTATTCCTTATCGCATCGTAGAACGCCGCCCAGGTGATATCGCTGCTTGCTACTCAGACCCAGCAAAAGCCAAAGCAGAGCTCGGATGGGAAGCAGAACTCGACATCACCCAAATGTGTGAAGACGCATGGCGTTGGCAAAGCAAGCATCCAAATGGATTTGAAGACTAAGATGATGATTTCAATCATCGTCCCTTGTCTAAACGAAGAGGAAGTACTTCCTCTTTTTTATCAGTCTGTGGAAGCTCTGCTTCCTGACTTGGGAGCAGAAGTCGAATACGTCTTTGTAGACGATGGCTCAAGCGATGGGACCTTGGAGCTTTTGAAGACCTATCGGGAGCAAAATCCTGCGGTCCGTTATGTCTCATTCTCTCGAAATTTTGGGAAAGAGGCAGCCATCTACGCAGGCTTGCAGCATGCAACTGGAGACTTGGTGGTCGTGATGGATGCAGACCTTCAGGATCCTCCAAGTATGCTGCTTGAGATGAAAGCCTTACTAGACCAAAATGCAGACTTGGACTGTGTTGGGACACGGAGAACTAGTCGGGAGGGAGAACCCTTTTTCCGCAGTTTCTGTGCTGACCTCTTTTACCGCCTCATGCAAAAAATTAGCCCAGTAGCCTTGCCCTCAGGTGTCCGTGATTTTCGCATGATGAGAAGGTCTGTGGTAGATGCTATTTTAACCCTGACCGAATCCAATCGATTTTCTAAAGGACTCTTTGCCTGGGTGGGTTTTAAAACGCACTATCTTGATTATCCAAACGTTGAACGACAGGCTGGCAAGACCAGTTGGAGTTTTAGACAACTCTTTTTCTACTCGATTGAAGGGATTCTTAACTTTTCAGATTTTCCCTTGAGTATAGCCTTTGTAGCGGGACTCCTATCTTGTTTTCTTTCTTTTGTGATGACTGTTTTTGTAGTATTTCGGACTCTTATCCTGGGAAATCCCACATCTGGTTGGACCTCTTTGATGGCTGTCATTCTTTTTCTTGGAGGGATTCAGCTCCTGACGATTGGGATTCTCGGTAAGTATATCAGTAAGATCTATCTAGAGACCAAAAAAAGACCACTCTATCTCGTCAAAGAAAAAAGTGACCTTCCTGATTTTACAGAAAAAATAAAGAGAAAAGACTATAATTTTGCATGGAAATATGCTAAACTAGTAAGTGTGGGAAAAATGAGAAAAAATCAATAACATTCATTCCCTGCTTCCTACGATGGATCTTTTAGAAGTGCTCTTGTAGGACAATTTTTGATGGCCTCCAGAACATCGCTGGTCTCAGCGATTTCTCTTTGCAATTCAACTGGATCATCGTAAAATCGAACGATTCCATTATCATGGTAATCAAAGAGTTCAGAATAAGTTTGGCAAAGCCCGCAGGCGATGCACCGTTCGGGTATAAGTGTGACTTTCATATTTATATTGTAATAAGAAAATGTAAAAAAAACAAGGAGTAAGGTATGGAAAAAGAACCGTGGCAAGAAGATATTTACGAAAACAATGAGGAAGAAACAAGATCAGAGCGTCGACACCGGAAACAAAAAGGGAAAGGCGTTGTTGCGAATCGTGTCTTGACGGTTCTAGCTAGCCTCTTCTTTGTAATCGTTGTAGCAATGGTAGTTGTATTGATTTACCTATCAACCGGAGGAAGCAATCGTACTTCATCTTTGAAGGACTTCTATGATGCATCGTCTCCTTCTACAAGTTCAAGTTCTAAAGTGGAAGTATCATCATCTTCAAGTAGCAAGGTAGAAGAAACAGCTTCTTCTGAGATAACTCCTTCAGAGAGCAGTTCAGAAGATCATACAGAAGGAGAAGGAACACTCACTGTGCATCCTGGAGAAGGTGAAGCAGCGATTGCTCAACGTGCAGGGATTTCCATTGCCCAGCTAGAAGCCCTAAATCCTTCTCACATGTCATCTGGATCTTGGTTTGCCAACCCAGGTGATGTCATCAAGACTAGATAGGAGTTGGTGATGAAGACAATTCAAATTGCTATCGATGGTCCGGCTTCCAGTGGTAAGAGTACGGTCGCAAAGATTGTTGCTAAGGATTTTGGTTACACTTATCTCGATACGGGTGCTATGTACCGTGCTGCGACTTATATAGCGCTCAAGCACCAGTTGGATGCAGGAAATGTAGACCAACTTCTTGAGCTTCTTAACCAACACCCCATTAGTTTTGGACGTTCAGAAACAGGTGAGCAACTTGTTTTTGTAGGGGATGTTGATATTACCCATCCTATCCGTGAAAATGAAGTGACCAACAAGGTTTCAAGCATCGCTGCCATTCCTGAAGTGCGTGAAAAACTGGTTTCTCTCCAGCAAGAGATTGCTCAGCAAGGTGGTATCGTTATGGATGGGCGTGATATCGGGACAGTTGTTTTACCACAAGCTGAACTCAAGATTTTCCTAGTGGCTTCTGTTGAAGAAAGAGCAGAGCGTCGTTACAAGGAAAATATTGCTAAAGGGATTGAGACTGACTTGGAAACGCTGAAAGAAGAAATTGCGGCACGTGACTACAAAGATAGTCATCGTGAAACCTCGCCCCTCAAGCAGGCTGAGGATGCAGTTTACCTCGACACAACTGGACTAAGTATCCAAGAAGTGGTCGAAAAAATCGAATCAGAAGCAAAAAAATATATGTCCTAGGGACGAGAGGAGCAGGCTAAATGAAGCCTGCTCCTTTTCTCTCTTTTGCGCGCGTTTCAAAACAGCCTTTTTGGGAGAATTTTGATAAAATAGTAGTATCAATAAAAAGGACGGAAGCATGACAAAGAAAATCATAGCCATTTGGGCCCAAGATGAAAAAGGTGTGATTGGGAAGGAAGATCGTCTCCCTTGGCATTTGCCGGCAGAGTTGCAACATTTTAAGGAAACAACTTTAAATCATGCTATACTGATGGGACGAGTGACCTTTGATGGCATGGGACGTCGTTTGCTTCCAAAACGGCAAACCTTGATTTTAACGCGCAATAGCGAAGAAGTCATAGATGGGGCGCTCGTATTTCAAGATGTGGAGTCTGTTTTAGCGTGGTATCAGAGTCAGGAAAAAAATCTCTATATCATTGGCGGAAAACAGATTTTTCAGGCTTTTGAGCCATATTTAGATGAAATCATCGTGACACAGATTCATGCTCAGGTAGAGGGAGATACCTATTTCCCTGAGGCGTTTGACTTGTCTCGTTTTGAGACGTTCGCAAGCAAATCTTACACCCGAGATGAGAAAAACGACTATGATTTTACCATCGAATACCGAGATAGAAAGGAAGTCTAATGGAGCGCAGTATATTTGGATTTTTTACAGCTTTTTTGTGCGTAATCTGTATTTTGACTGGAGCACAGGCTTTTCGTAAGAAGCGCTATGGACTGTCTGCCTTACTCTGGTTGAATGCTTTTACCAATCTGGTGAACAGTGTCCACGCTTTTTATATGACCTTATTTTAGATAGAATGATAAATTAGAATGGAAGGAAATCATGCCTACAAATAGGAAAAATGATATGATGGTTTATTGCTCATTTTGTGGCAAAAGCCAAGAAGAAGTAAAGAAAATAATCGCTGGGAACAACGCCTTTATCTGTAATGAATGTGTGGAGTTGGCCCAGGAAATCATTCGGGAGGAGTTGGCCGAGGAAGTTTTGGCAGACTTGTCTGAAGTACCAAAACCAATCGAACTCCTCAATATCCTAAACCACTATGTGATTGGTCAGGATCGTGCCAAACGTGCTCTTTCCGTGGCTGTATACAATCACTACAAACGCATCAATTTCCACGATACACGTGAAGAGTCAGAAGATGTGGATTTGCAGAAGTCAAACATCTTGATGATCGGTCCAACTGGTTCTGGGAAAACTTTCCTTGCTCAGACTTTGGCTAAGAGCTTGAATGTGCCTTTTGCTATTGCAGATGCGACAGCTCTGACTGAGGCTGGGTATGTGGGTGAGGATGTGGAAAATATCCTCCTCAAACTCTTGCAGGCTGCTGACTTTAACATCGAACGTGCAGAACGTGGGATTATCTATGTAGATGAAATTGACAAAATTGCCAAGAAAAGCGAGAATGTGTCTATCACACGTGACGTTTCGGGTGAAGGTGTGCAACAAGCCCTTCTCAAGATTATCGAGGGAACTGTCGCTAGCGTGCCACCTCAAGGAGGACGCAAACATCCACAACAAGAGATGATTCAGGTGGATACTAAAAATATCCTCTTTATCGTGGGTGGTGCTTTTGATGGCATCGAAGAAATCGTTAAACAACGTCTGGGAGAAAAAGTCATCGGTTTTGGCCAAAATAACAAGGCGATTGACGAAAACAGCTCCTACATGCAAGAAATCATCGCAGAAGACATTCAAAAATTCGGTATTATCCCTGAGTTGATTGGACGCTTGCCTGTCTTTGCTGCTCTTGAGCAATTGACGGTAGATGACTTGGTTCGCATCCTGAAAGAGCCAAGAAATGCCTTGGTGAAACAATACCAAACCTTGCTTTCTTATGATGACGTTGAGTTGGAATTTGACGATGAAGCTCTTCAAGAAATTGCCACTAAAGCCATCGAACGTAAGACTGGTGCGCGTGGTCTTCGCTCAATCATTGAAGAAACCATGCTAGACGTTATGTTTGAAGTGCCAAGTCAAGAAAATGTGAAATTGGTCCGCATCACGAAAGAAGCTGTCGATGGAACGGAAAAACCAATCCTAGAAACAGCCTAGAGGTGACTATGGAAATCAATACACACAATGCTGAAATCTTGCTCAGTGCGGCCAACAAGTCCCACTATCCGCAGGATGACCTGCCAGAGATTGCCCTTGCAGGGCGTTCAAATGTTGGCAAATCTAGCTTTATCAACACTATGCTGAACCGCAAAAATCTTGCTCGTACATCAGGAAAACCTGGAAAGACCCAGTTACTCAACTTCTTTAACATTGATGACAAGATGCGCTTTGTGGATGTTCCAGGTTATGGCTATGCCCGCGTTTCCAAAAAGGAGCGTGAAAAGTGGGGGCGCATGATTGAGGAGTACTTAACGACTCGGGGAAATCTTCGTGCGGTTGTCAGTCTAGTTGACCTTCGTCATGACCCGTCAGCAGATGATGTGCAGATGTACGAATTTCTCAAGTATTATGAGATTCCGGTCATCATTGTTGCGACTAAGGCGGACAAGATTCCTCGTGGTAAGTGGAACAAGCACGAATCAGCAATCAAAAAGAAATTAAACTTTGACCCAAGTGACGACTTTATCCTCTTTTCATCTGTCAGCAAGGCAGGGATGGATCAGGCTTGGGATGCAATATTAGAAAAATTGTGAGGGAAAGAAATGGCAAAAACAATTCATACAGACAAAGCTCCAAAAGCAATCGGACCTTATGTTCAAGGAAAAATCGTTGGCAATCTTTTGTTTGCTAGCGGTCAAGTTCCCCTATCTCCTGAAACTGGAGAAATTGTAGGTGAAACGATCCAAGAACAGACCGAACAAGTTTTGAAAAATATCGGTGCTATTTTGGCAGAAGCGGGAACGGACTTTGATCACGTTGTCAAAACAACTTGCTTCTTGAGCGATATGAACGACTTTGTTCCTTTTAATGAGGTTTACCAAACGGCCTTTAAAGAGGAGTTCCCAGCTCGTTCAGCTGTAGAGGTTGCACGTCTTCCTCGTGATGTAAAAGTCGAAATTGAAGTGATCGCAGAGATTGGATAAGCTAGTTGAAGTTTGGCTCTGCCAAACTTTTTTTTGATATAAGGAGAGATAGATGACAAAGAAACAACTTCACCTGGTAATTGTAACAGGGATGAGTGGCGCAGGGAAAACGGTAGCCATTCAGTCCTTCGAGGATTTGGGATATTTTACCATTGACAATATGCCACC
>NZ_KQ969521.1:144061-178446 GCF_001578935.1 Streptococcus oralis
GATATTTTACCATTGACAATATGCCACCAGCCCTCTTACCAAAATTTTTGCAGTTGGTAGAGACCAAGGATGATGACCACAAACTGGCCTTGGTAGTGGATATGCGGAGCCGTTCCTTCTTTTCAGAGATTCAGGCAGTTTTGGATGAATTGGAAAACCAAGACGATTTGGACTTCAAAATTCTCTTTTTAGATGCAGCAGATAAGGAATTGGTGGCACGCTATAAGGAAACTAGACGAAGTCACCCTCTAGCAGCAGATGGTCGGATTTTAGATGGCATCAAGCTGGAACGTGAGCTCTTGGCACCTTTGAAAAATATGAGTCAAAATGTGGTGGATACGACCGAACTCACTCCGCGTGAACTCCGTAAAACCATTGCTGAGCAATTTTCGGACCAAGAACAAGCCCAGTCTTTCCGTATTGAAGTCATGTCTTTTGGATTCAAGTATGGTATCCCGATCGATGCAGACTTGGTCTTTGATGTCCGTTTCTTGCCAAATCCCTACTATCTCCCTGAACTCCGCAATCAGACAGGTGAGGATCAAGCAGTTTATGATTATGTGATGAATCATGAAGAGTCTGAAAGTTTCTATCAGCACTTACTCGCCTTGATTGAGCCCATTTTGCCAAGTTACAAAAAAGAAGGCAAGTCTGTTTTAACCATTGCAGTAGGATGTACAGGTGGACAACACCGTAGTGTTGCCTTTGCAAAACGAATCGCTGAGGACCTTGCTAAAAACTGGCCTGTCAATGAAAGCCATCGTGACAAAGACAGAAGAAAGGAAACGGTAAACCGTTCATGAGAAAACCAAAGATAACGGTAATTGGTGGAGGAACTGGTATCCCCGTCATTTTGAAAAGCTTGCGAGAAAAGGATGTTGATATCGCAGCCATCGTAACGGTAGCTGATGATGGTGGATCTTCTGGTGAACTAAGAAAGAATATCCAACAGCTGACACCACCAGGTGATCTTCGCAATGTTCTGGTAGCCATGTCGGATATGCCTAAGTTTTATGAGAAGGTTTTTCAGTACCGCTTTTCAGAAGAGGCTGGAGCTTTTGCGGGTCATCCGCTAGGAAATATCATTATAGCAGGGCTCTCTGAAATGCAGGGTTCGACCTATAATGCCATGCAGCTGCTAAGTCTCTTTTTCCACACAACAGGAAAAATCTACCCCTCAAGCGATCAGCCTCTGACACTGCATGCAGTCTTTAAAGATGGTTCTGAAGTGGCAGGTGAGAGCCACATTGCAGATCATCCAGGCATGATCGACCATGTCTATGTGACCAATACCTTGGATGATGAAACACCGCAAGCCAGCCGTCGAGTAGTCAATACTATTCTCGAGAGTGATATGATTGTCTTGGGGCCTGGTTCCCTCTTTACATCGATTTTGCCCAATATTGTCATTGAGGAGATTGGGCAGGCTCTCTTGGAGACTAAGGCAGAGATCGCCTATGTCTGTAATATCATGACCCAGCGTGGGGAAACAGAGTACTTTTCAGACAGTGACCACGTGGAAGTCCTCCATCGACACTTAGGTCGGCCTTTTATTGATACGGTCTTGGTTAATATCGAAAAGGTTCCTAGAGAATACATGGATACCAACCGTTTTGATGAATATTTGGTTCAGGTAGAGCATGACTTTGCTGGTCTTTGCAAGCAGGTTCCTCGTGTGATTTCATCCAACTTCCTTCGTTTGGAAAATGGAGGTGCCTTCCATGATGGCGATTTGATTGTAGATGAATTGATGCGCATTATACAGGTGAGAAAATGAGTTTTACAGTTGCAGTAAAAGAAGAAATTCTTGGTCAACACCATCTCAGTCGTTATGAACTATCGGCCATCATCAAGATGTCTGGCAGTATCGGTCTCTCTACTTCAGGCTTGACCTTGTCCGTCGTGACCGAAAATGCTAAGCTAGCTCGGCACCTTTATGAGTCCTTTCTCCATTTTTATGAGATCAAGTCAGAGATTCGTCACCATCAGAGAAGCAATCTTCGTAAGAATCGTGTCTACACGGTCTATACAGATGAGAGAGTGCAGGGGCTTTTAGCTGATTTGCGGCTTGCGGATTCCTTCTTTGGTTTGGAGACGGGCATTGATCCCGATATTTTAGCAGATGAAGAAGCTGGTCGTGCTTACTTATGTGGGGCCTTTCTTGCAAATGGTAGCATCCGAGATCCTGAATCTGGGAAGTACCAGTTGGAGATTAGTTCTGTTTATCTGGACCATGCCCAAGGATTGGCCTCTCTCCTTCAGCAGTTTTTGCTGGACGCCAAGGTTATTGAGCGCAAGAAAGGTGCAGTTACCTATCTCCAGCGTGCAGAAGACATCATGGATTTCTTGATCGTGATTGGGGCCATGCAGGCGCGTGATAATTTTGAGCGCGTCAAGATTTTGCGTGAAACCCGTAATGATCTCAATCGGGCTAATAATGCCGAGACAGCTAATATCGCTCGGACAGTTTCTGCTAGTATGAAGATCATCAATAATATCAGTAAAATTAAAGATAGAATGGGTTTGGAAAATTTACCCGTGGATTTGCAAGAGGTAGCGCAGTTGCGGATTCAGCATCCAGACTACTCTATCCAGCAGTTGGCGGATATCCTGAGCATTCCCCTAACCAAAAGTGGTGTCAACCACAGACTCAGAAAAATCAATAAAATAGCAGATGAATTATAAAACCACGAATCGTTGATTCGTGGTTATTTTCTTGAGGTTATTAAATTGAGAAGAATTTTAAAGGAAGCCAACTCCATAATCTATGGTATACTATAGATGAGTTATACTGTAGCATAAAGGAGGCACCATGAAAAAACCTAAAAAAAGTATGATTATTTTAATCAGTATTTTAGCAGTAATTGGAATCGCAGTAGGAGGTTGTAGCATGCACCAATACCAAAAGAAACAAGAAATGATTGCCATCGCGACCAGTGATGAGGCGAAGAAGGTTTATGAAGAATATTTGAAGAGAGAAGACCCTTATGCTTTTACTGAGAAAGGATTCGTACATTCCTATCAAGTGAAACTAGATTCATTAAGTTATAATCCAATGGGTGGGTTGATGGTTTCTTTAATAATCAATGATGATGAAGAAATGCTTGTGGATTATAATTTAATTGGAGGATCTGATGGAGATTATACTTCAGCATTTTATGGAAGTACGCCTAAATTTTGGCAGACTCGTGATAAATATTATAAAAAAGAGGAATAATAGTAATGGTGGAAAAATATATTAATGATCCTCATCTCCAGATAGCTATGACAGAGTACCAACCTAACATGAAAAAAGATAAATATGAGGTCAATACTCAGTACAATCATAATGTAGGGTATGTCACCCAAGTCTATGATAATACCACAGGAGCTGGCGAGCAGGTTTATGCAGTTGTAAAAAATCCCAATGAAAAAGCTGAGGATGTACAGGAAGTAACGGTCCTTTTTCGTGGTTCTACGGGCCCAGATCATTTTTGGGAAGAAACAGCAGATGTCTGGAATGACTGGGCTGAAAATGATGCAGTTATAGCCAAGAGAATTGTAATGCAAAGCAATCCCAGCGACCGAGACAATTCTACCGAGCAGCTAAAGGCTTCTGCCAGAGCTTTAAAAGATGTCATGGAAAAATATCCTAATGCCAAGATTAACATCTATGGGCATTCTCTTGGATCTATGGATGCTCAGTATGCTATGGCTGACCTAGAAGCGGCCCAAATCGAGCGAATCCAACAGGCTTATATTTACAACGGCCCTGATGTCTACCGAATCCTTAGCCCCAAACAGAGAAAAATTGTCGATCAGATTAAAGGACGTATCTACAACTATGCTGACCCTAAAGATAAGATTAGTATGGTGGGAAGAGATCCTTCGAAGGGCAGTATCGGTTCTGTAGGTATGGTTTATTATGTAGATAGTGAACAAGAAGATTTTGTAAATCAGCATATGACCTATGGTTATCGCTTGGATAAGGATGGGAAAATAAAAATTCTTTCTAATACCAGTACAGTTGCTTATAACAACTTTCTGATTAAAATGGAGAGTTTCAAAAGACTTAAGAAGAGCCTAGCTTCTGATGGGGTTACATCAAGTGAGCGAATCTTTCTAGACTCTGAACAAGCTAAGCTAACGGCGTCAGGTATTTGCCATATTGTAACAGAAGAACTAGATGTTCTCAAAAAAAATATATAATGGTGGTGTTCAAGATGCGAGTGAAGTGCTTGTTTCGTGTAGTAATGTTCCTTGGGGCTTTATCCTAAGTCCGTACGAAACAGAGGTTGCCTATTCTGATGGAGGAGTGACTTATGAAACAACTGTTGGTGTCATTCAAAAGAGGTTTACTCCAGTTCTTGATACTGCGAAACAATTAGAGAAAGATTTTACAGATTTAGAAAAGCAAATCAAAGATGGTATTCAGAAAAAATTAGATGAAGATAGGGAATTAGCTAATGAATTTAAGCAATGGGAGAGTTTGATATGATAGAGGATGAAATTAGGAAAAAGCGCCAACGTTTGGAAGAATGTGAGGATGACTATCGACGTTCTTATAAAAAAATCGAAAATCAGTACGAAGAGGCCAATTATAAATTTCAACAATTGCGTCATATGATTGATGAAAAGCATCGAATCATTTCCCATACCTTAGACCAGTTAGGTGGAGATACAACCGAATGGCGTTATCAATCCAATCAACTCGCATCCAACTTTAGTCAGCAAATCGAGATGGCATATCGAAATAGACAAGGGCAACTCGAACAAGAAGAATTGGAGCTCGAACAGGATTACAAGCGGCAACACCGTATCTTAGAAGATGAGTTTGCCAGAGCTCAGGAGCAACAACGACGTTTAGAAGAACGAGGTAAAAAGTAATGGCGAATGTAGTTGATTACATTAATGATTTTTTCGCAGGGGGAGAGGAAGCACTAAGAAATATAGAAAAAGAGTTAGAACGTTCATTTATAAAAAATATCTTGGCTCCAGCAAAAAAAGCTCGTATTTCCACTATAGAAAAAGATACAGAAAAATATATGAAGATTTCTCTATTAAGTGCTCAAGAAAGTTTGAAAGAAGTTTCGAAAAACATTGATAGTTCGATGAAGGGAGAATTTTCTACAAAAGTAGTTAAAACTATAGAAACGAAAAGTAAAGAATATCCAAAATCTTTAAATGGTACAAAGTAGACTTTTGCTTTTTAAAGTAAAACTCCAGTAAGTTGCTTTTTATAGCAGATGAACTATAAAACCACGAATCGTTGATTCGTGGTTCTTTTCTTATAAACTGGTTGAGTGTTTTGGTTGTACTTTTTGTTCTGGGTCAATGTAGTTGATGGCATTGTTAACAGCAGTTGGAGCTTCACCCAGTCCTGTCGCAATCAAATCAATCTTACCTTCATAGTAGCAGCAGTCGCCGATGGCATAGATACCTGCTTGGCTAGACTCTTGCTTGCTGTTAACGATAATCTTGTGACGGTTGAGGTCCAGCCCCCAATTTTTAAGATTGCCAACAGATGATTTGAAACCATAGTTGACAAAGAGGTGGTCTACCTCAATCGTTTCGGTTTCATCTGATTTGACTTTGGTGATTTCTAGTTTATCGAGTGTTTTTCCATCTCCGATAAGTTGGCTAGGAATGAACGGTGTTTTGATGGTTACAGATGATTCTTGCAGGGCTTGCACACTATGTTCCAAGGCGCGGAAGTTATCTCTGCGGTGAACGAGAGTAGTTGGGGCAATCTTTTCGAAAGCCAGAGCCCAGTCCACTGCTGAGTCTCCGCCACCAAGGATGGTCACTTTCTTGCCTGCGTATTGCTGAATGTTGGAAACGTGGTAGTGGATATTTTCATAGCCCTCAACACCTTCTAATTCGAGTGGACGTGGTTTAAAGGCACCACCACCCATGGCAATGATAACGGTTTTGGTCAGGTGACTTCCTTTGTTAGTTTGAATTGTATAACCTTCTTCTTGTTTCTCGATTTCTAGAACAGTTTCGTTGAGGTGAACAGGTGTTTCAAAGCCGTTTAGCTGTTCAATCAAGCGATTGGTCAATTCTTCTCCAGTAAGGTTTGGAAAACCGGGCACATCAAGGATTTGCTTCTCAGGATAGAGGATGGCAGGTTGACCACCGAGCTGGGGAAGGGAGTCGATGATTTGGACTTTTGCTTGGCGTAGGTGGGCGTAAAAGGCAGCAAAGAGCCCGACTGGACCACCGCCTACAATGGTAATATCATAGAGTTGAGACATGATTTCTCCTTCGTTTTTTCTAGTCAGTTTATTTTATCATATTTTTGCTTAATTTAAAATGAGGTAGGATAGGGAAAAAATGGGCAAAAAATGGTATAATGGTACAGAAAGTGTTTTGACAGGGAGGAGGCCAGGGATGAATTTTCAACCATTATCCAATTTGCAATACTGGACGAGTTTGTTTTCAAGCCCTTGGACAATAGTCACCAATCTGATTGATATTCTCATTGTGACATATATTTTATACCATTTTACCAAAGCGATTGCAGGGACCAAAATCATGATATTGGTGCGGGGAGTCCTGGTCTTTATTTTAGGTCAGATTCTGTCCAATATGATTGGTTTGACGACTATTTCCTGGTTGATCAATCAGATCATCACCTACGGGGTGATTGCAGCGGTGGTTATCTTCTCACCAGAGATTCGAACTGGTTTGGAGCGATTGGGTCGGGCTACGGATTTCTTCTCCAATGCCCCCATTAGTGCGGAAGAGCAGATGGTTCGTGCCTTTGTGAAATCAGTTGAATACATGAGTCCGCGTAAGATTGGTGCTCTGGTAGCGGTGCAACGCGTGAGAACCTTGCAGGAATACATCTCAACAGGGATTCCTCTAGATGCTAAGATTTCGGCTGAATTACTTATCAATATTTTCATTCCCAATACTCCCTTACACGATGGAGCGGTCATTGTCAGAGAAGATCGGATTGCCGTAACTTCAGCCTACCTACCCCTGACTGAAAATACTGGAATTTCCAAGGAGTTTGGGACACGTCACAGGGCGGCAATTGGTTTGTCGGAAGTATCAGATGCTCTTACCTTTGTGGTTTCGGAAGAAACGGGTGGAATCTCCATCACCTATAATGGAGTCTTTAAGCACGATTTGACCTTGGAAGAGTTTGAATCGGAGTTAAGAAGAATCTTGCTTCCAACATCAGAGGAAAAACGTGATTTGAAAGATCGCTTACTAGGAGGATGGAAACATGAGAAAAAATAGTTTTTATATCATTTCTTCCTTCTTTTTCGCTTGCATTCTCTTTATCTATGCGACTTCTACAAACTATCAGAATAGCAACAGTGCCAGACAAGTGCGGACGGAAACCTATACCAATACGGTTCTTAATGTCCCAATCGATATTCAGTACGACAGTGAACAGTACTTTATTAGTGGCTTTACTTCTGAAGTGACGGTCTTTCTGACAGGGTCAAACAGAGTTGCATTGGCGAGCGAGATGCAGGAAAGCACTCGAAAATTTAAGGTGAAAGCTGACTTAACCAATGCTAGTGTAGGAACCATCGAGGTTCCTCTAACCATTGAAAATTTACCGAGTGGTTTGACGGCTGTTGCAACTCCGCAAAAGATAACAGTGAAGGTTGGTAAAAAAGCAAAACGTGATAATGTAATCGTTGTGCCGGAGATTGATCCTAGCCAGATTGATTCTCGTGTGAAAATTGATACAGTCACTGTGTCAGATGAAAAAGTAACGGTTATTAGTGACGAGGAGACTCTCTCTAGAGTAGATCGTGTCATTGCCATCTTGCCGACAAGTGAACGGATAACAGGTAACTACTCGGCCTCTGTTCCACTACAAGCAGTTGATAAAAATGGAAATGTCTTACCAAGCGTCATTATGCCATTTGACACTACAATGAAAATTACAACCAAAACAGTATCGTCTAGCTCGAGTTCTTCGTCAACGACCTCGTCAACGGGCTCTTCAACCAACAGTTCGTCTTCAACGAGTTCAGAAACGAAACCAGACTCGTCTAAACAGGACTAAATAAAACAGTAGAAAAGGATGATAAATAAAATGGGTAAATATTTTGGGACCGATGGAGTCCGTGGAGAAGCAAACGTAGAACTGACGCCAGAATTGACCTTTAAACTGGGACGTTTTGGTGGATATGTTCTTAGCCAACATGAAACGGAAGCCCCTAAAGTCTTTGTAGGACGTGATACACGTATCTCAGGAGAAATGTTAGAATCAGCCTTAGTGGCAGGTCTCCTCTCTGTAGGGATTCATGTCTACAAACTCGGTGTCCTTGCAACACCAGCAGTAGCTTACTTAGTAAAAACCGAGGGAGCCAGTGCAGGTGTCATGATTTCCGCTAGCCACAACCCAGCCCTTGATAATGGAATTAAATTCTTTGGTGGGGATGGCTTCAAACTTGATGATGAAAAAGAAGCAGAAATCGAAGCCTTGCTAGATGCTACAGAAGACACTCTTCCTCGACCAAGTGCCGAAGGCTTGGGAACTTTAGTGGACTATCCAGAAGGCTTACGTAAGTATGAAGGTTACCTTGTTTCAACTGGAACTCCTCTTGAAGGAATGAAAGTGTCCTTGGATACAGCCAACGGTGCAGCGTCTACGAGTGCTCGTCAAATCTTTGCAGACCTTGGGGCTCAAATAACTGTTATCGGTGAGACACCAGATGGTCTTAACATCAACTTGAATGTGGGTTCTACACATCCAGAAGCTCTTCAAGAAGTGGTCAAAGAAAGCCAGTCAGCTATTGGTTTGGCCTTTGACGGAGACAGTGACCGCTTGATTGCTGTTGATGAAAATGGCGACATCGTTGATGGTGATAAGATCATGTACATCATCGGTAAATACCTTTCTGAAAAAGGCCAGTTGGCTCAAAATACCATCGTGACAACCGTTATGTCTAACCTTGGCTTCCATAAGGCCTTGGAGAGTGCTGGTATTAACAAGGCAGTGACTTCTGTTGGTGACCGCTATGTCGTTGAAGAAATGAGAAAATCAGGCTACAACCTTGGTGGTGAACAATCAGGCCACGTTATCTTGATGGACTACAATACAACAGGTGATGGTCAATTATCAGCTGTTCAATTGACTAAAATCATGAAAGAAACAGGCAAGAGCTTGTCTCAACTGGCATCAGAAGTGACGATTTACCCACAAAAACTGGTCAATATCCGAGTGGAAAATGCTATGAAAGAGAAAGCCATGGAAGTACCAGCCATCAAGACAATCATCGAAAAGATGGAAGAAGAAATGGCAGGGAACGGTCGTATCCTTGTCCGCCCAAGTGGAACAGAACCCCTCTTGCGCGTCATGGCAGAAGCTCCTACGACAGAAGAAGTTAACTACTACGTAGATACGATTGCTGCTGTTGTTAAAGATGAAATCGGAATTGACTAAAGCCTAGAAAGCTAGATGAAATGATAAAAATGTGGTACAATTGCATAGTAAATTGTAGTAATGGGAGAGAAAAATGAATCTTAAACGAGAACAAGAATTTGTTAGCCAGTATCACTTTGATGCTCGTAACTTTGAATGGGAAAATGAAAATGGAGCTCCTGAAACCAAGGTAGACGTGAACTTTCAGTTGCTCCAACATGACCAAGAAAACCAAGTGACTTCGCTTGTTGTTATCTTGAGTTTCATGATTGTCTTTGACAAATTTGTCATCAGCGGAACGATTTCCCAAGTTAACCATGTGGAAGGTCGCATTGTTAACGAACCAAGCGAATTTAACCAAGAAGAAGTCGAAACCTTGGCACGTCCATGTTTGAACATGCTTAATCGTTTGACGTATGAAGTAACAGAAATCGCCTTGGATCTTCCAGGGATCAATTTGGAGTTTTAGTCATGAAATTAGCTGTCATTACAGATTCTTCAGCCTATTTAGAGGAGAAGACGCTGCAAAGAGAGAATCTATTTATCTTGGATATTCCTGTCAATATTGATGGGGAGGAGTATGTTGAAGGTGTCAATCTGACTGCTGAGGAATTTTATCAAAAAATGGCTCAGTCTGTAGAATTGCCTAAAACTAGTCAACCGAGTATTGCCAAATTGGATGAGATTCTTAGTTCTTTGAAAGACGAGGGGTATACCCATGTCTTGGGACTCTTTCTTTCGTCAGGAATTTCAGGCTTTTATCAGAACATCCAATACATGTTGGATGAGTATGATGGCTTGAACATTGCCTTTCCAGATACCCATATCACAAGTTCCCCTCTAGGATTTATGGTAGAGAGTGCTTTTGAATGGGCAGAACAAGGTGATGATTTTGCCCAGATTCAGGAGAAGTTGGGGATTCAAATTGCTGATAATTCAGCCTTTATCATAGTAGATGACCTCGACCACCTGGTTAAGGGAGGACGTTTGTCAAATGGAGCAGCTATCTTAGGAAATCTCCTCAGTATCAAGCCTATCCTTTACTTTAATGACCAAGGAGTGATTGAAGTTTACGAAAAAGTTCGTACAGAAAAGAAAGCAATCAAACGTTTGGTGGAAATCATCAAGGGGGCGACAAAAGATGGGAATTACCGTATAACAGTCATCCATGGCAATGCTCCTCAAAAGGCAGCGGATTTACGTCAGCTTTTGATGGAGAGTGGTGTGACTGCGGAGATTCCAATTGAAACCTTTGGTAGTGTCATTGGGACCCACCTTGGAGAAGGTAGTATCGCCTTGAGCTATACACCAATCGTCTAAATTGTTCTTACAGGCTTTGTATCTTAGAAATTGAACACGGCCTACCTGCCTCTTGAAAAAAGATGCCTGTCTTGCCTTTCATGGAAAGTCAGCGCCATTCCCTATTTTTCATGGGCAGCTAACGTCCTTTGTATCTTGATAATTGAACACGCCTGGAACCCTGTGTGAAAAAGATAGTTCTTCCAAGGAGTAGACACTCCTTGATCAGAGCTCCTATTTTCACTTTGTGTTCTTGCAGGATTTGTATCTTAGACAGGAGTAGAGATGAGTATTCGAGTAATTATTGCCGGTTTTAAGGGGAAGATGGGTCAAGCTGCTTGTCAGATGGTCTTGGCTGATCCAGACTTGGACTTGGTAGCAGTTTTGGATCCTTTTGAGTCTGAGTCAGAATGGCAGGGAATTCCTGTTTTCAATGATAAGGCTGACTTGGCTGGTTTTGAAGCGGATGTTTGGGTGGATTTTACTACACCAGCCGTTGCCTACGAAAATACACGCTTTGCTCTTGAAAATGGCTTTGCTCCAGTAGTTGGAACAACAGGCTTTACTAGTGAAGAAATTGCAGAACTAAAAGCATTTTCCCGTGAACAAGATTTGGGTGGTTTGATTGCCCCTAATTTTGCCTTGGGAGCTGTCTTGCTTATGCAATTTGCGGCGCAGGCTGCCAAATATTTCCCAAATGTGGAGATTATCGAACTCCATCATGATAAGAAAAAAGATGCTCCGAGCGGAACAGCTATCAAAACGGCTGAGCTGATGGCAGAAGTGCGAGAGTCTATCCAACAAGGTGCGCCTGATGAGGAAGAATTGATTGCAGGTGTCCGCGGTGCTGATTTTGATGGCATGCGCATCCACTCAGTCCGTCTACCAGGCTTGGTAGCCCATCAGGAAGTCATCTTTGGCAATCAAGGAGAAGGATTGACCCTCCGTCATGACTCCTATGATCGTAGCTCCTTCATGACAGGGGTCAATTTGGGAATTAAAGAAGTTGTCAAGCGTCATGAGCTTGTCTATGGATTAGAACACTTATTATGAGATTAACGCAAATGCCTTCTGAATTTCAGAAGGCTTTACCAGTATTAGAAAAAATTAAAGAAGCAGGCTTTGAAGCCTATTTTGTTGGGGGCTCTGTTCGAGATGCCCTCCTCAATCGTCCCATCCACGATGTGGATATCGCTACTTCTTCCTATCCAGAGGAGACCAAGCAGATTTTTCCGCGAACAGCCGATATTGGAATTGAGCACGGAACTGTCTTGGTCCTAGATGGGGACGAGGAATATGAAGTGACGACCTTTCGGACCGAAGATGTCTATGTAGACTATCGCAGACCCAGTGCGGTTTCCTTTGTGCGTTCGCTAGAAGAAGACCTCAAGCGCCGTGATTTCACAGTTAATGCCTTTGCCTTGGATGAGACAGGCGAAATCATTGACTTGTTCCATGGTTTAGAAGATTTGAAAAACCAAGTCTTGCGAGCAGTTGGAGTGGCTAGTGAACGTTTCAACGAAGATGCTCTGCGTATTATGCGTGGTTTCCGTTTTCAGGCTAGTCTAGGTTTTAAACTTGAGCCAGAAACTTTTATGGCGATGAAGACCTTGACGCCACTTTTGGAGAAAATTTCTGTGGAGCGCACCTTCGTTGAGTTTGATAAACTCTTGCTGGCACCTTTTTGGCGAGTTGGTCTGGCTTCCATGATTGAGAGTCGAGCTTATGACTATCTTCCAGATATGGCAGGAAGCCAGGACAAGCTCAACAGACTGTTTGATTTGGAGACTGATTTCACTTTTGAATCTTCTGAACAAGCCTGGGCGGCTCTGTTGTGGGCTTTGGAGATTAAAAATGCGCAGCCATTTTTGAAAGCTTGGAAAACCTCACGCCAGTTTGCCAAGCAAGTACAAGATTTGCTGACTGTTTTGGCTTTGCGAGAAGAAGGAGAGCTGAGCAAGCGCGATTGTTACCGCTTTGACTTGGATTCCCTTCTACAAGCTGAAAGTCTTCGTCAGGCCCAAGGAAAAGAAGTCAACCCACAAGCCATCACAGAAACTTACCATAGTTTGACCATTCATGATAAGAAAGAAATCCAGATTAACGGTGGCATTTTGATTAAGGAATATGGTTACCAGCCAGGACCAGACTTGGGAGAGATTTTAACAGAGATTGAGTTTGCCATTGTCGATGGAGAGTTGGAAAATGATCGTCAAGCTATCCATGCTTACCTGAGGGAGAGAAAATGAGTGATTTTATCGTTGAAAAACTAAGTAAATCCGTCGGTGACAAGACCGTTTTTAAGGATATTTCCTTTATCATCCATGACCTAGACAGAATCGGTCTAATCGGTGTCAATGGAACAGGGAAGACCACTCTTTTAGATGTTCTTTCTGGTGTTTCTGGCTTTGATGGGGATGTCAGTCCCTTTTCAGCTAAGAATGATTACCAGATTGGCTACTTGACTCAGAATCCAGATTTTGATGATAGCAAGACGGTCTTGGATACGGTTCTTTCCAGCGATCTCAAGGAAATTCAGCTCATTCGTGAGTATGAATTGATCATGCTCAACTATAGCGAGGACAAGCAGGCTCGTCTGGAACGGGTCATGGCTGAGATGGACTCCCTCCAAGCATGGGAAATTGAGAGTCAGGTCAAGACCGTTCTCAGTAAGTTGGGTATTCAGGACTTGTCCACTCCAGTTGGGGAACTGTCAGGCGGTCTGAGAAGACGGGTTCAGTTGGCGCAAGTTCTCCTAGGAAACCACGACCTCTTGCTTCTGGACGAGCCGACCAACCACTTAGATATTGCGACTATTGAGTGGCTGACCCTCTTTTTGAAAAATTCCAAGAAGACCGTTCTCTTTATCACCCACGATCGTTATTTCCTAGATGCACTGTCAACACGGATTTTTGAGTTGGACCGAGCTGGATTGACGGAATATCAGGGAAATTATCAGGACTATGTTCGCCTCAAGGCAGAACAAGATGAGCGTGACGCTGCCCTTCTCCACAAGGAAGAACAACTTTATAAGCAAGAATTGACCTGGATGCGCAGACAACCGCAGGCGCGTGCGACCAAGCAACAAGCTCGTATCAATCGATTCCATGATTTGAAAAAGGAAGTTTCTGGAACGACAGCTGAAACAGACTTGACCATGAACTTTGAAACTAGCCGTATTGGTAAGAAGGTCATCGAGTTTAAAGATGTTTCCTTTGCTTATGAGAACAAGCCGATTTTGCAAGATTTTAATCTATTGGTGCAAGCTAAAGACCGTATCGGAATAGTTGGGGACAACGGTGTCGGGAAGTCAACTCTGCTTAATCTCATTGCAGGAAGTCTTGATCCGACTAAAGGTCAAGTGATCATCGGTGAGACGGTTCGCATCGCTTATTTCTCTCAACAAATTGAAGGATTGGATGAGAGCAAGCGCGTTATCAATTACTTGCAGGAAGTAGCAGAGGAGGTCAAGACCAGTGGTGGTTCTACGACTTCCATCGCTGAGTTGCTGGAGCAGTTCCTTTTCCCACGTTCAACCCATGGAACCTTGATTGAGAAATTGTCTGGGGGAGAGAAAAAACGCCTTTATCTCCTCAAACTGCTCTTGGAAAAACCAAATGTTCTTCTCTTGGACGAGCCGACCAATGACCTAGATATTGCAACTTTGACAGTTTTGGAGAATTTCTTGCAGGGCTTTGCAGGGCCAGTATTGACAGTTAGCCATGACCGTTATTTCCTGGATAAGGTAGCGACCAAGATTCTCGCTTTTGAGGATGGCAAGATTCGGCCTTTCTTTGGTCATTACACCGACTACCTAGATGAAAAAGCCTTTGAAACAGAGATGACTAATCAAGTGCAAAAGGCCGAAAAGGAGAAAGTAGTCAAAGTTCGAGAAGATAAGAAACGCATGACCTACCAAGAAAAGCAAGAGTGGGCAAACATTGAAGGCGATATTGAAGCCTTGGAAAATCGTATCGCTACTATCGAAGAGGAAATGCAGGCTAACGGCTCTGACTTTGGCAAACTGGCGACGCTTCAAAAAGAGCTAGAGGAGAAAAACGAAGAACTCCTTGAAAAATACGAACGCTATGAATACTTAAGTGAGTTGGCTTGATGGAAGAAAAAATCATAAAACGTAGTCCTAGGAAAATCATTTGGAATGCCTTGTTTGGCTTGGCTTCAGTGCTTTTCTTCTTGCTGCCTCTCTCTTATCTCTATTCGTATTCGGAAAAAGGGAGCAAACTTCATACGATAAGTCTTTTGTTAATGCTGGTTGTACTTTTTTGCGTTGGAGTAGTCATTTATCAGACATACAGACTGTTAAGATCCGATAAGGAATATTTGAAATGCACAGTTGAGGGGGTTTACTACAAACCGAATCCAAAGAAACCCAGTCATTTCTACGCTTGGGCAGATGTAGAGGACTTTTCCTTCTCTCGGATCCGAGGGAAGTATAGGGATTCTTATCGGATTGAAGTCTATTTTAAAAACAAGGAAAATGTGAAATCTCAATCCTTTCTAGCTCTGCTGAAGAGAAGGGTTCTCCCTTTTTATCCGTCATCAGATTTAATTATCCCTATCTTTCTACTAGATGTAGGACTTCCTGAAAGGGTCTATGATGCCATGAAGTACTATGAAAGAGAATGGCGCATCGAACAAAATCGTCAAGCAAGAAAAAAGGCAAAACAAGCTTCGAAAAGCAAATCTTCCAAACCGTCATAGTCTGTCTTTGCTTAAAGTAAAATAATTAAAAATACCCTATCCATTGGATAGGGTCATTGTTTGTCTTCTTTTTTAGTTTCCTGGTGGAAGATGTTTTGCCAAGTCTCATGGCGACGCCAGATACTGGTGTGGACGATGCCATCTAGCTCATAGCAAATGAGCTTGGTTTTCTGACTAATGGAAGTGATTTGAATATCTTTAATAGCAGCTTTAAGTTCTTTTTCAGACTTATAAGCCTCTTTATCCATCTGCTTCCCATCTTGACGGATATAGAGAAAGTCCTCAGCAAGGAGTTCTTCTAGCTGATTTCCTTGGTCAATCAATTGCTCACGCATGAGCAGTTTTTTATAGACATTGTCCAAAATCTCGTCCTCAGGTATGGGAGCTGGTTCGATGTGAATATCGGTATCAAAAACCCCAAAGCGCTCTTCCAGCATGGATTCGACCTGATCTGCAATCTCATGACTTTCATAGACAGATAAGTCGGGATTCATTTCTAAGGTGATATCAAGGTAGATATTGCTGCCGTAGGTGCGGCCCCGTTGGGACTTGACCTTGCTGATTTTGGGAATTTCCATGATAGCCTTTTGATAATCCTCAAGCAGACGGTCGTCAAAACCATCTGAAAGACTAAAGGAAGACTCAATAAAGATATCGTAAGCTGTCTTTAAGATAAAGAAAGTGATAATGATAGCGACCACTTTATCCACAATCGGATAGTTGAAACTGCTAGCTAGGATAGCAATGGAAGTCCCGATGGATGTCACAGCGTCTGATAAATTATCCTTGGCAGCCGCCTTGAGGGCATTGGACTTGGATTTTTTGCTGAGCTGGGTGTTGTAGAGGTAGACCAAAAACATGACTGCAGCTGAGATCACTCCAAGAATGGCCCCCAGAGGATCAATAAGCGCTTCCTCTTGACTGAGGATTTTTTGGATGGTGTCACGAAGGACATCAAACCCTACATAAAACATGATGATGGAAGTAATGAGACTAGCCAGGTCTTCAATCTTCCAGTGACCAAAACGATGGTCACGGTCTGCAGGCTGGCGCGCCATCCGAATCCCGATCAAGAGAGCAACATTTCCAATAATATCGGATACGTTGTTAAAACCATCTGCCACCAAACTGGAGGAGGATAGGAGATGGCCTGTCGCTAACTTGGCAGCTGATAAGACCAAATAGGCCAAAATGCTAATGATGGCCCCCCGTTCGGCCAGTTTGAGGTTTGAGACAGGTTGTTTCATTCAGCTTCCTTTCTAGTGACATAGCATTCTACCATTATACTGGTTTTCAAAGGAAAATTCAAACGATATAGGCTTACAAGGTTGGATATGAGCTAGTTTTTTATAAGGAAATGTGGTAGAATTGAAGAGTAATATTTATTCGAAAGAGAGCTTGTAATGATAAATAAAAATATGATCAGTAGGCTACTTAGCTTAAGTTTTTATTTTTACCATTTTTATTTTTTTATCTATATATATCAATGAGAGGTTTTGAATATCCTGTAGTAGATGATATCATGGTGAATCAAACTATATTATCTGGGGAGAATATGCTATTACCCTATGTAGGAATTTTATTATCTACAGGGTTGGTCTTTCTTCAAAAAATTTTTACTGATTGGAATATTTTTTTTATCTTTTTAGTTAGTATTTATTGTATTAGTTTTGGTGTCTATGCTATCTTTTTTTATAAGAAAAAACTGTATCTTTTGCTTCCAATTGTGTTTTTAGCCCAATTGATACTTATTAAATATTTTTCTTTTTCCGTTATCGCATATTTATCAGCTACAGCGGCTACTTTTTTACTATTTGACAAAAGGTACATTTCAGGACTATCACTATTGTTCATTGGTTTATCCATTCGACCTCAAATTATATCAAGCTTTATTTTACTGTTATTCCCTTTTCTGCTTTTTGAGTGGATATCTTCTAAAAAAAGAAAAGAAATAGTTTTATTATTTAGCGTCATTTTACTGATTTTTGCTTCCAATAAACTATATACACTAGGGAAAGCTGACGTACAGGAATATTTGACATGGAATAGCCTAAGTACGAATTTGAGAGATTATCCTGCTATTGATTATCAAAGACATGCGAATGAATTTGAAGCTTTGGGAGTAAGTGAGAATGATTTGAATGTCTCCACCTACTGGTTATTTGCTGAAAAAAAAGCCTTAAGCAATACTCTTTTAACAAACATTCAGTCTGTTCGTTCCCTTTCAGAGAAGTACTCGTTTAATCTGCCTCAGATGATATCAGATTTTTTTAAGAATAGTATTCTGACAACCTTCTCTTTAATACTGATTAGTTGGTTTTTGATTTTTAAGTCTAAGAAGCTATACGGATGGTTTGTACCGATTTCCCCCTTACTTTTGATTGGAGCTCTCTTTGTTAGACAGAGGGTAGTAGAGCGCGTATATATCCCTCTAATAGTATGCTTCTTAGTAGTATTTATTTTCTATGCTCAATCATTTTATGAAAAAAGACGTTTATTTGATAAGAGGAAGGTGTTCCTTAGCTTACAAATAATGGGAATACTAGGAGGAGCAGTATGGATAAATCAGCTTGGACAAGAACTGTATTGGTTTCCCTATATTCAATCGTCAGTAGTCTCAGAGTACCAAAATCTTGTACAGAGAAATTCGGATAAACTTATTGTTTTCGGTGGATATGGCACTTTGGTTTCTTCACAACCTACATTGTCAACTTTTAAATTAAGATCCAATCAGTTAGTGACAAATACAACTACATTAGGAAATTGGCAAACTTTTTCTCCTCATTATTATCAACAAATGAAGCGATACGGAGTTGAAGAACCTGAAAATCTGTTGTCTTCTGCAATCAACAATCAGAATATTCTCTTCTTTTGGTCCACTTCCTCAGGGAATATGGATAGTGTTAAAAAAATTATGAAAGAACATTATCAGAAGGATGTTTACTTTGAGGAAGTTGAATCTGTCACTTCAGATATGAGCGTTTATCGTTTAAAATTAGGAACAGGAGGATAGTATGAAGAACCGAATTGGTTACATAGATATGTCTAAAGGTTTAGCAATTATATTAGTTATCATTGGACATAGTAGCTTCGTTCCAAATAATGCAAAGTTGCTTCTCTATTCATTCCATATACCGTTGTTCTTTTTCTTATCTGGTTTTACTTTGAATGTTAGAAAATACGAAACCTTCTCAGGCTATTGTTTAAATAAGGTAAAGAGTTTAGTTATTCCTTTTTTCTTGCTAAATAGTTTTGTTTTTCTGTTTCAACTTTTTGTTATGTACCCTGATCAGGTTCTGAGTTTTGATATTCTTCATTTTATAAAACAGTTACTGATTGCAGATCGTTTGCATATTTATTTTCAATTATGGTTTTTGAATGTAATGTTTTTGGCTCATGTTTTCAGTTACTTTATTTTAAAGAGAAGATGGAATTTGAGCCAGTGGGTGATAATAATCTTATCTCTCTTGGTTTTGGTCTATCTCGGACAGAAGGTATATGAGAGGGAGTATTATTTAATTTGGAATATTGATTTAGTTCCTGTTGCTCTGATTTTCATCTTGCTGGGAGTATGGACTAAGAATAATTTACATCAATTAGAAAAGTATTTTTCAATTTACCTTTTGCCGATTGGACTTATTCTTACCAATTATAGCAGTAAACTAAACTATCGAGTGAGTGGCTATCAAATTGTTGATTTGTATTATCAGCAAATTGGGAATCATTTCTTATTTTACTTGGCAGCTATTTCAGGAATTTGGAGTGTTCTTATATTTTTTAAAACAATTCCAGAGAGTTCCATTTTGAAATCAATCGGCCAAAAAACGTTGATTTATTATGGAGTACATTCGCCGATAGTTCTGGTCTTAGTAGAAAAATTAGTTAAAGAATTGTCTACGAAATATACTGGAATTTTTGTTAATCAATATATAACGACAGTTTTTGTAGTTATATTAACAATTTTGGGCTGTGAATTGATAGTCAGGATATTTAGAGGAACCAACTTTCCTTTTGGGATAAAAAGATTAGGAGAAAGAGATGAGTAGACACAAGCCAATTTTATATATCGTTGTTCCATGTTACAACGAAGAACAAGTCTTACCGCATACTAATCCAATGTTTGTTGAAAAAATTGAACAATTAGTAAAGAAAGAAGAAATCCATCCCCATAGTAAAATTATGTATGTAAACGATGGTAGTAAGGATCGGACTTGGGAACTGATAGAAAGTTATGCTAATTCCATTCCTTCTGTGGTTGGTGTATCACAAAGTCGTAATAGGGGGCATCAAAGTAGTGTCCTTGCAGGCATGTATGAGGCTATTCAGTTTGCTGATATTGTCATTACAATTGATGCTGATGGACAAGATGATATCAATTGTATGGATAAAATGATTGAAGAATATAAAAGCGGTTCTGAAATTGTCTACGGTGTACGTGATAACCGTGATACGGACTCTGCTTTTAAACGAATTACAGCTGAAGGTTTTTATAAAGTTTTACGCCTATTTGGAGCAGAAGTCGTTTTTAATCATGCCGACTATCGATTGGTTTCTAAAAGATTCTTGAAGGAATTAGAAAAATTCACTGAGGTCAATCTTTTTCTTCGTGGTTTAATGCCTTTAGTTGGCTTTAAATATTCTTACGTTTCGTATAAGCGCCATGAACGAATTGCTGGTGAGAGCCATTATCCACTATCTAAAATGCTTGGTTTGGCTATGGATGGTATTACCAGTTTATCAATTAAACCGATTCGGTTGATTACAAGTCTTGGTGTTTTGACGTCACTCTTTAGTTTTCTATTGATTATTTGGGTTGTATGGAGTAAGTTTGCTGGTACAGTCGTGGCTGGTTGGGCAAGCACCTATGCAATAGTTAGTTTACTTGGTGGAGTCCAATTGATTAGTTTGGGAGTAATTGGTGAGTATATTGGAAAGATTTACTTAGAAACGAAACGTCGTCCTAGATATATTATCAGTGAACGTACTTTTGATCCAGATAGTGTTTCATCTGATTTTAATCATTGAAAATTTTTCAAATTTTGCTATAATAGAACTACTCAAGGGAGTAGCTGGCAGAGAACTGCGGTAGTATCGTCATTTCGAAATTTATTTCCGGTGCTATCTTAAACAGCGAGACTTGTTATTGCTAACAGGTCTCTTTTTGTTTGTCTTTTGCTGCAAACAAAGGAGCCTAGATATGTAAAGGAGGAGACACATGTCCCAAGAACAAAAACGCCAAGCGTTTTATACTCAAAGTCCTGAGGAAGTCTTGAAGTCAGTTGAAGCAACTGAGCAAGGTCTTTCGTCTAGCGAAGCGCAGAAACGCTTAGCTGCCTATGGACGCAACGAACTTGAAGAGGGTGCCAAAAAGTCACTCTTGATGAAGTTTCTTGAGCAATTTAAGGATTTAATGATTATTATCCTTTTGATTGCAGCAGTCTTATCAGTCGTGACCTCAGGTGGGGAAGATATTGCGGACGCTATCATCATCTTAGCAGTAGTTATCATCAATGCCGCCTTTGGGGTTTACCAAGAAGGTAAGGCAGAAGAAGCCATCGAAGCCCTCAAATCCATGTCCAGTCCAGCTGCGCGGGTCTTGCGTGATGGACACATGGCTGAGATTGATTCCAAGGAATTGGTTCCTGGTGACATCGTAGCTCTGGAAGCAGGTGACGTGGTTCCAGCTGACCTTCGTTTGCTAGAGGCTAACTCCCTCAAAATCGAAGAAGCAGCCCTAACCGGTGAGTCTGTTCCTGTTGAGAAAGATTTAACAGTCGAACTCGCTAGTGATGCTGGAATCGGAGACCGGGTCAATATGGCCTTCCAAAACTCAAATGTGACTTATGGTCGTGGTCTTGGTGTTGTTGTCAATACAGGTATGTATACTGAAGTGGGTCATATCGCAGGTATGCTCCAAAATGCGGATGAGACAGACACACCGCTCAAGCAAAACTTAAATAACCTTTCTAAAGTTTTGACCTATGCAATTTTGGTCATTGCTCTTGTTACTTTTGTAGTTGGAGTCTTCATTCAAGGGAAAAATCCACTTGGTGAGTTGATGACTTCAGTTGCCCTTGCCGTGGCGGCTATTCCAGAAGGGCTTCCTGCTATCGTAACCATCGTTCTTGCCCTTGGTACTCAAGTTTTGGCCAAACGAAACTCAATCGTTCGTCAGTTGCCAGCAGTAGAAACACTTGGTTCAACAGAGATTATCGCATCTGATAAGACGGGAACTTTGACTATGAACAAGATGACTGTCGAAAAAGTTTTCTACGATGGTGTCTTGCATGATTCTAAGGAAGAGATTGAGCTGGGGCTTGAAATGCCGCTCCTTCGCTCAGTTGTTTTGGCTAATGATACCAAGATTGACGTTGAAGGCAACCTCATCGGGGACCCAACTGAAACAGCCTTTATCCAGTATGCCTTGGACAAGGGTTATGATGTCAAAGGATTTTTAGAAAAGTATCCGCGTGTGGCTGAATTGCCGTTTGACTCTGACCGGAAGCTGATGTCAACGGTTCACCCCTTGCCGGACGGTCGTTACCTCGTAGCTGTTAAAGGAGCACCAGACCAACTCTTGAAGCGCTGTGTTTCTCGCGATAAGGCGGGCGATATTGCAGCTATCGATGGACAAGTGACAGATTTGATCCATACCAATAACTCCGCAATGGCCCACCAAGCCTTGCGTGTCCTTGCAGGTGCCTATAAGATTGTCGATAGTATTCCTGAAAATCTTACTTCTGAAGAGCTTGAAAACAACTTGATCTTCACTGGTTTGATTGGAATGATTGATCCTGAGCGTCCAGAAGCTGCAGAAGCTGTTCGTGTCGCCAAGGAAGCGGGAATCCGTCCGATCATGATCACGGGTGACCACCAGGATACAGCAGAAGCCATTGCCAAACGCTTGGGAATCATTGAAGAAGGAGATACCGAAGACCATGTCTTGACCGGTGCAGAACTCAATGAACTTTCTGATGAAGAATTTGAAAAAGTGGTTGGTCAGTACTCTGTCTATGCTCGCGTATCGCCAGAACACAAGGTTCGGATCGTCAAAGCTTGGCAAAATCAAGGTAAGGTTGTTGCCATGACAGGAGACGGTGTTAACGATGCGCCAGCTCTGAAAACAGCCGACATCGGTATCGGTATGGGAATCACTGGTACAGAGGTTTCTAAGGGAGCTTCTGACATGATTCTTGCGGATGATAACTTTGCGACTATTATTGTTGCGGTAGAGGAAGGACGGAAGGTCTTCTCAAACATTCAAAAGACTATCCAATACCTACTTTCAGCCAACACTGCAGAAGTCTTGACTATCTTCCTTGCGACTCTCTTTGGTTGGGATGTCTTGCAACCTGTTCATCTTCTCTGGATTAACTTGGTAACCGATACCTTCCCAGCTATCGCTCTTGGGGTAGAACCTGCAGAGCCAGGTGTTATGAGCCATAAACCACGTGGCCGTAAGTCTAGCTTCTTCTCAGGTGGGGTTCTTAGCTCCATCATCTATCAAGGCGTGCTTCAAGGTGCCTTGGTTCTTGCAGTCTACGGCTATGCTATTGCTAACCCTGTTCATATTGGGGACAATACTGCCATTCATGCGGATGCCCTGACGATGGCTTTTGCAACACTTGGTTTGATTCAGCTCTTCCACGCCTACAATGTCAAGTCTGTTTACCAATCTATCTTGACAGTTGGTCCTTTCAAGTCTAAGACCTTTAACTGGTCTATCCTGGTTTCCTTCATTCTCTTGATGGCAACAATCGTTGTAGAACCGCTTGAAGGTATCTTCCACGTAACCAAACTAGACTTGTCACAATGGGGTATTGTTCTAGCTGGAAGCTTCTCAATGATACTTATCGTAGAAATCGTCAAGTTTGTTCAACGTAAACTTGGTCTTGATAAGAACGCGATTTAAAAAGAAAGTCATCTTCGGATGGCTTTTTTTGCATTTGAGGAGAATGGTTAGAAGTTATCCTCTTTTGTGCTATAATAAAGTAAAATAGCAAGGAGTGAAAGAGAATGGAAAAGAAAATTGTCCGAGATGTCTTATTCTTGTCGCAAGTTTCGAAAGCGGCAAGTCAGGAAGACCTTTATCTGGCTAGAGATCTGCAGGATACCCTGCTGGCTAATCGCGAGACCTGTGTTGGTCTGGCAGCAAATATGATTGGCGTGCAGAAGCGTGTCATTATCTTTAATCTTGGCTTGGTTCCTATGGTCATGTTTAATCCCGTTCTCCTTTCCTACAAAGGACCTTACGAGACAGAGGAAGGGTGTTTGTCCTTGACTGGGGTGCGACCGACGACTCGTTATGAAACGATTACAGTTTCCTATCGTGATAGTAAGTGGCAGGAGCAGACCATTACGCTGACGGGTTTTCCAGCTCAGATCTGTCAACATGAACTGGATCATTTGGAAGGACGGATTATTTAGGAGGAAGTCAAATGAAACGTATACTTTTTGAACTTGTTTTTATCGCAACGACTTGGTATATCTTTTTGCCGCCACTTAATCTTACTAGTTGGGAATTTATCTTCTTTCTTTGTGGGCATTTGGTGGTGATGGGGATTTTGTTTAGTTTCCGCAAGGATACCAATCTCCTCAAGACAGTTCACCTACGCCATGGCAAGGCTACCAAAGATCTCAATCTAGAAGGATTCCTTTTTACCAAACTTAGTAGAGGATTGTTTCTGACTGCAGGACTCATCTTTGCCCTTGCTGGTCTGGTAAGCTTAGTAACTTCTAGCTTTTTCCAAGCAAAAAATTATGCTAATGTGGTATCCATTACAGAAAAAGATTTTAAAGATTTTCCTAAGAGTGATACCAGTAAGGTTCCAATCCTAGATCGGAGCACTGCAGAAAAGATTGGAGACCGTTATCTAGGATCTCTGACGGATAAGGTATCTCAGTACGTAGCAGCAGATACCTACACTCAGCTAACGGTTGATGGCAAACCTTATCGGGTGACTCCTTTGGAGTATGCCGACCCGATCAAATGGTTTAATAATCAGTCCAAGGGGATTGGTGAGTATATCAAGGTTGATATGGTGACAGGAAATGCGGAATTGGTGGATTTAAAAACGCCGATGAAGTATTCGGACTCCGAGTATTTTAACCGAGACGTCAAACGTCACTTGCGCTTCAAGTACCCAACCAAGATTTTTAAAACGCCATCCTTTGAGGTGGATGATGAAGGCAATCCCTTCTATGTAGCAACCGTTTATCAAAAGCAGTTTGGTCTAGGAGTCCCTCGCCCTTCGTCTGTTATTATCTTAGACGCCACCAATGGAGAAACCAAGGAATACAGCTTGGATGATGTGCCAGAATGGGTGGATCGTGTCTATCCAGCTGAAGAAACCATCGAGCAAATCAACTACAACGGCAAGTATAAAGACGGCTTCTGGAATGCCTTGATTTCTAAGAAAAATGCTACCCAAACGACCGAGGGCTATAACTATCTTTCTATCGGAAATGACATTTATCTCTACACGGGGGTGACTTCAGCAAATGCTGACGAAAGTAATCTAGGATTTATCCTTGAAAATATGCGTACTGGTGAAATCACCAAGTACAACCTAGCTTCAGCAACCGAAGAATCTGCCCGTGCTTCCGCAGAAGGAGCAGTGCAAGAGAAGGCCTACAAGGCTACCTTCCCTATTCTTGTCAATCTCAATGACAAACCTCTCTATATCATGGGCTTGAAGGACAATGCAGGCTTGGTAAAGGAGTATGCATTGGTCGATGCCGTGGAGTACCAAAACGTCATCGTAGCAACTACGGTAGATGAACTCCTCAGCAAGTATGCCAATAAAAACGACCTCGAGCTGGATAACGAAACGGTAGAAAGTATCAAGGGAGTGGTTTCAGATCTTAAATCAGCTGTCATCAAAGGAGATACTGTCTACTTCTTCAAAGTTGATGGCAAGATTTATAAGGTCAAGGCTTCGGTATCGGATGACCTTCCTTACCTCGAAAATGGCCAATCCTTTGAAGGTCAAGTTGGAAAAGATAATTACCTCAAGACCTTTAAAGTACAATAATACTCTTCGAAAATCTCTTCAAACTACGTCAGCGTCGCCTTGCCGTAGGTATGGTTACTGACTTCGTCAGTTCTATCCACAACCTCAAAACAGTGTTTTGAGCAGCCTGCAGCTAGCTTCCTAGTTTGCTCTTTGATTTTCATTGAGTATAAAAATAAGTTTTCTCAGAAAGTATATGTTATAATAAGGTAAATTAAGACTAATGGAGAACAAACAAATGGGTTTTTATTTGATGGTTGCTTCAATGCTACTTGGATTGTTCGCTTGGAAGATAGGTTTTTCTCAGTTCAAGGAGAAAAAAGATAAATTCTTATCTATCTTAACAAGCTTAGCTGGCACAACCCTTGTACTCGTGGCTATCTGGTTAGGATGGCCAAAATAAACAGAGAAACCTCGGTATGAACCGAGGTTTTTAAGATGAAATTCTTGGTAGTGGTTGAAAAATATGCTACACTAACAATATGAAAATTTTAATCCCAACAGCAAAAGAAATGAACATAGACCACCCTTGTATCGAAGCGCTCCCCTTGAGGGAAGAAAGTCAGGCGGTCCTTGACTCACTGGCGTACTACTCAGCTAGTGAATTAGAGACCTTTTATAAGGTATCTGCCGAGAAAGCAGTTGAAGAGTACGGCCATATTCAAGCTCTAAAAGATCACAGTGCTAAGAACTATCCAGCCTTGAAACTCTTTGACGGTCTCATGTATCGCCACATCAAACGAGATGGCTTAACCGAGGCTGAACAAACCTATCTTGAAAATCATGTCCTGATTACCTCGGCTTTTTACGGTGTTGTCCCTGCCTTGTCGCCCATGGCTCCTCACCGTTTGGACTTCTTGATGAAGTTAAAAGTTGCTGGTAAGACTTTAAAGACTCATTGGCAGTCAGCCTACGATGATGCGCTACAGGATGAGGATTTGATATTTTCACTCCTATCATTAGAGTTTGAAACTGTATTTTCGAAGGAAATTAGAGAAAAGATGGTGACCTTCAAATTTATGGAGGACAAGGCAGGCCAGCTGAAGATTCACTCAACTATTTCAAAAAAAGCACGTGGCGCCTTTTTGACTGCCTTGATAGAAGGGCAAGTCCAAACAGTCGAACAAGCTCGCAAGCTCAGTTTCGCCGGTTTTGACTACCGACCTGATTTATCCAGTGATTTAGAACTCGTCTTTGTGAAACAAGCATAAAACCAGCTCATTCGAGCTGGTTTTTGCTGGATTAGTTGATGGCTGCAAGAAGGTCGTCCGCTTGTTTTGCAAGTGATGAAGCAGTTGCTTCCTCTAACACCAATTTTCCATCTGCCCAAGCAGAGTCATTGACACGAGCAGCTGTAAAGTTACCAACGACTTGTGTACGGATAAATGGCAAGAGATCTTTGTAAATCGCAAAGAGTTGATCGTGACCGGCATTGGCTACAGAAGAGACAGTAACAAACTTGTCTTGGAGGGCAGAAGCACCACGTGTATCAGACAAGTCAATGGCGCGAGAGAGCCAGTCAAGCAAGTTTTTCACTGTTCCAGGGATAGAGAAGTTGTAGATTGGAGAGAAGATCCAGATCGCATCCGCAGCAAGGACTGCTTCACGAGCAGCAGCTACAGCTGGATGAGTTGGAACTTCCAAATCTTGGCTGAAGAGAGGAATAGCTGAGTAATCAAGATAGCTAACTTCCGCTTTTCCAGCAAGTGCTTTCTCAGCTTCGAGGGCCATTTGGTGGTTGAAAGAACCTTGGCGTAGTGAACCGACGATAAATAATACTTTTTTAGACATGATGTGTCTCCTTTAGTTTAAAATTCAAAGAGCGAACTCTTTTGTTACCATCTATGTTACAGCAATTGATACTAATTAGCAATAATTTTGCTCACAAATTTTTAAATTTTTTTAAAATCTGGATTAAATCTTCCTTTTCGCCATCTTCCAAGATGCTGAGTGCTTCTACGATCGAATCGATATGGTCAGGAAGAACCTCTTCGATTTTTCTGCGTCCTGCAGGTGTTAATTTCAGGAAAAAAGAGCGACGATCCTTGGGGTCGCAAGTTCTAGAAATCCACCCATCTCGAACCATATTTCGAATGACAACAGTCATGTTTCCAGAAGTGGCTAGCATTTTTTCGATCAAATCCTGAATGCGTAGTTCCCCCTTGCTATAGAGGGTTTCCAAAACTGAAAATTGGGTGGGTGTTAGCCCGTGTTCTTTAGCAGCTTTGGCTTCATATGGTTTAAAAGTTCGTATGGCTTTATTGAGGACGATAGCTGTTTTTAAGTCTAGCTGATTATTGGAGATTTTCTCTTTCATATATTGTTTCATAAGGCTATTTTATCAATAATGAGAGAGAAAAACAAGAACTTACATTTTATAGGAAAAGATTCTTAGAATGTTCCTGTCTTCACTTGTAATAAAGGAGGAGAGATGGTAAAATAGACGAGTGAAACTAAGACAGAAAAAAGCAAAAGACAAGCTACTTTTACAGTATGGAATCGGCATTGCTCTGGTAGTACTAGTCATGACCACTTCCTTTCTTTATCTGATATCGCTCAGCATGAAACCCTATCAAGATGCTAGAGTTGAGGGAGAAAAACTAGCCAAGCAGTATGCAGAATTGGAGAAGGCTGATCAGGTTGATTTCTACAATGGACTAGAAGGTTATTACAGCGTTCTGGGACATAATAAAAAGCAAGAGGCCATTGCCGTACTGATTGAAAAGAATGACCACAAGATTTATGTCTATCAGCTAGATAAGGGGATTTCTCAAGACAAGGCAGCGACGATTTCGAGGGAAAAAGGAGCTAGCGACATTGACAAGATTACTTTTGGTCGCTATCAGGATAAGCCGATTTGGGAAGTTAAGTCAGGAAACCAGTACTATCTGGTCGACTTTGAAACAGGAGCAGTGATCCAATAAGGAGGGCATATGAAACTATCCAAACGTGTACTAGAAATGGAAGAAAGCGTCACTCTAGCTAGTGATGCAAGAGCCAAAGCATTAAAAGCTCAGGGAAAGGATGTTCTTTTCTTAACCTTGGGACAGCCTGATTTCCATACTCCTGAAAACATTCAGGATGCAGCGGTAGAAGCGATTCGAGATGGACGAGCTTCCTTCTATACAGTTGCTTCAGGCCTACCAGAGTTAAAAGCGGCGGTTAATACCTATTTTGAACGTCACTATGGGTATTCCGTAGCGGCTAACGAGGTTACATTTGCCACTGGTGCCAAGTTCTCTCTCTACACCTTCTTTATGGCTGTGGTCAATCCAGGTGATGAGGTCATCATTCCTACACCTTACTGGGTCAGCTATGGAGACCAGGTCAAAATGGCAGAAGGAGTGCCAGTCTTTGTCCAGGCAAAGGAAGACAATCACTTTAAAGTAACAGTAGAGCAGCTAGAAGCAGCCCGAACAGATAAGACAAAGGTCTTAGTTCTCAATTCACCATCGAATCCGACCGGTATGATATACTCTCGTGAGGAACTCTTGGCCATCGGAAATTGGGCAGTTGAACATGATGTCCTTATCCTAGCGGATGATATATACGGTCGTCTAGTTTATAATGGAAATGAATTTGTTCCAATCTCTAGTCTGTCAGAAGCTATTCGCAAGCAAACCATCGTGATTAACGGTGTATCTAAGGCCTATGCCATGACTGGTTGGCGGGTAGGATATGCTGTGGGAAATCCTGAAATTATCGCTGCCATGAGCAAACTAACAGGACAAACGACTTCAAATCTGACAGCAGTATCCCAATATGCTACCATTGAAGCACTCACTGGACCGCAAGACTCTGTTGAAGCTATGCGCCAAGCCTTTGAAGAACGTTTGGATACCATCTATCCTCTCTTATGCCAAGTGCCTGGTTTTGAAGTTGTCAAGCCCCAAGGAGCCTTCTATCTCTTCCCAAATGTTAAAAAAGCGATGGAGATGAAGGGGTATACCGATGTGACAGAGTTTACAACAGCTATTCTAGAAGAAGTCGGTCTTGCCTTGATTACAGGAGCTGGATTTGGAGCACCAGAAAATGTTCGTCTCAGCTATGCGACAGACCTAGACACGCTTAAAGAAGCGGTTAAACGTTTGAAAGCATTTATGGAAAAATAAAAGAAAAAGAAAAGGAAAAATAATGACAAAACGTGTAACGATTATTGATGTAAAAGACTATGTTGGTCAAGAAGTGACCATCGGAGCCTGGGTTGCTAACAAATCTGGAAAAGGGAAAATTGCCTTCTTGCAATTGCGTGATGGAACAGCCTTTTTCCAAGGAGTTGCCTTCAAACCAAACTTTATTGAAAAGTTCGGTGAGGAAGTGGGTCTAGAGAAGTTTAATGTCATCAAACGTTTGAGCCAAGAAACTTCTGTTTATGTGACAGGGGTTGTCAAAGAAGACGAACGTTCTAAGTTTGGTTATGAGTTGGATATTACAGACATCGAAGTGATCGGTGAATCTCAAGACTACCCAATCACTCCAAAAGAACACGGAACAGACTTCTTGATGGACAACCGTCACTTGTGGCTTCGTTCTCGTAAGCAAGTAGCGGTGATGCAAATCCGTAACGCTATCATTTATGCAACCTATGAGTTCTTTGACAAGAACGGCTTCATGAAGTTTGATAGCCCAATTCTTTCAGGAAACGCAGCAGAAGACTCAACAGAACTCTTTGAAACAGACTACTTTGGAACGCCAGCTTACTTGAGTCAATCAGGTCAGCTTTACCTAGAAGCAGGGGCTATGGCTCTTGGTCGTGTATTTGACTTTGGTCCAGTATTCCGTGCTGAAAAATCAAAAACACGCCGTCACTTGACTGAGTTCTGGATGATGGACGCAGAGTACTCATACTTGACTCACGATGAGTCACTTGACTTGCAAGAAGCTTATGTAAAAGCTCTTCTTCAAGGTGTTCTTGACCGTGCGCCTCAAGCCTTGGAAACCTTGGAACGTGATACAGAGCTCTTGAAACGCTACATTGCTGAGCCGTTCAAACGCATAACTTACGATCAAGCTATTGACCTCTTGCAAGAGCATGAGAATGATGAAGATGCTGACTACGAGCATCTTGAGCATGGAGATGACTTTGGTTCACCACACGAAACATGGATTTCAAACCACTTTGGTGTCCCAACCTTTGTCATAAACTACCCAGCAGCCATCAAGGCCTTCTACATGAAACCAGTTCCTGGAAATCCAGAGCGCGTGCTTTGTGCAGACTTGCTTGCACCAGAAGGTTACGGAGAAATCATCGGTGGTTCTATGCGTGAGGAAGACTATGATGCCCTTGTCGCTAAGATGGAAGAACTTGGAATGGACCGTACAGAGTACGAATTCTACCTTGACCTTCGTAAATACGGTACAGTACCACACGGAGGTTTTGGTATCGGTATTGAACGTATGGTAACCTTCGCAGCAGGTACAAAACACATCCGTGAAGCTATTCCATTCCCACGTATGTTGCACCGTATCAAACCATAAACTAGTAAAAAGAAGATAATTTCATCTTCTTTTTTCACTTTTATCTTGCTATCTATCAGTTTTTCTAGTATAATAGTTTATTGTGAGCAAACCTCACTTACCCCTTGCAAAGACTAGGGGTCATTAGACCAAAAGGAGGAACATATCAATGGCTAAATACGAAATTCTTTATATCATTCGTCCAAACATTGAAGAAGAAGCGAAAAACGCTTTGGTAGCACGTTTTGACTCTATCTTGACTGACAACGGTGCAACTGTTGTTGAATCAAAATCATGGGAAAAACGTCGTCTTGCATACGAAATCCAAGATTTCCGTGAAGGACTTTACCACATCGTTAACGTTGAAGCAAACGACGACGCAGCTCTTAAAGAGTTTGACCGTCTTTCAAAAATCAACGCTGACATTCTTCGTCACATGATCGTCAAACTTGACGCGTAAGAAGGTAAATTATGATTAACAATGTTGTACTTGTAGGGCGTATGACACGTGACGCTGAGTTGCGTTATACCCCATCAAATGTAGCAGTTGCGACTTTTACTCTTGCAGTAAACCGTACATTTAAGAGTCAAAATGGCGAACGTGAAGCTGATTTCATCAATGTCGTTATGTGGCGCCAACAGGCTGAAAATCTTGCTAACTGGGCTAAAAAAGGCTCTCTTATCGGGATCACAGGCCGTATCCAGACTCGTAGTTACGATAACCAGCAAGGACAACGTGTCTACGTAACAGAAGTCGTGGCTGAGAATTTCCAAATGTTGGAAAGCCGCGGAGTGCGTGAAGGACATTCAGGTGGCGCTTATTCTGCACCAACTGCTGGTCAATCAGCACCTGCAAATCCAGTACCAGACTTTTCACGTTCTGAAAATCCATTTGGAGCAACCAATCCATTGGACATTTCAGATGATGATTTACCATTCTAATGGACAATTAATACTATAAAGGAGAAAAAACATGGCTCAACAACGTCGTGGCGGATTCAAACGCCGTAAAAAAGTTGATTACATCGCAGCAAACAAAATTGAATATGTTGATTACAAAGATACTGAGCTTCTTAGCCGTTTCGTTTCAGAACGTGGGAAAATCCTTCCACGTCGTGTAACAGGAACTTCAGCTAAAAACCAACGTAAAGTAACAACAGCTATCAAACGCGCTCGCGTAATGGCTTTGATGCCTTTCGTAAACGAAGATTAAAAAAGAGGTCCGGGTGGACCTCTTTTTCAGACCCGTTTGGGTCTTTTTTTCACGAGCCTTGAAATGAGAGAGCGAGTTGAGGTCCAGTTGACCTCTTTTTCAGATTTTTATAGGATTTTGTTAGAAAGGATTCCCTGTTGACCTAGTAAGATTCTTTTGTCTTACTAGGTTTTTTCTTTTAATCTTTATTATCGTGCTATAATGGTAGGAGAAAGCTATAAAGGAGCAACTTATGAAGACGATATGTTCAATTAGAAAAATGCAAGAATCTGACATTAAAGATCTATATCGAGGATTTATCAGCCAAGGTTGGCCGGGTAGAGAAGAAATTTTGGCTAGATATTTTCTGGAACAAGAATGTGGGGAGAGAGAAGTCTTAGTTGCAGAGGTTGAGGGTGCTTTAGCGGGTTATATCACAATTTTGCCCTGCGCTAAGCAGGGGCCTTTTGCAGAAATCTATCCAGAACTCTCAGATTTCAATGTCTTTGAACCTTTTCAAAATCAAGGTATTGGAAATCTCTTGCTGGAAGAAGCAGAAAAACGAGTTAGGCTCATATCGGATAAGGTGACCCTTGGTGTTGGGCTCCATTCAGGGTATGGACCTGCCCAGAGATTGTACATCAAACGAGGCTATATTCCAGATGGGACGGGTGTTTGGTATCAGAACCATCAACCGGCCATGAATGCGGTGTGTGAAGATATCGGAGAATTGGTCTTGTATCTGTCGAAAAATTTGTTTTAAGACAGATTTTATAAGATTTAAATTTTAAATATAGTAAACAATCACAGTCCCTTTTTCATTCGAAAAAGGGATTTTTTGTTTGAAATTGTTTGATTTATTCCTCGAAGTGATAAAATATAATTGTTTGTAATATCAAGATAAAAATAAATATCGAAAAAAACATATAAGGTTTAGCTTTTTTAAAATACGGATTCTTTTGAAAAATCTTAAAATTTCCTAAAATAAGGCTTTTTAAAGGTTGTAAATAATATTGTTACAAAAAGGTTACAAATTATTAAAATTAAATTAAATGCAATAATATAATTTAGAAAAAATTTGACATATAAATTAATTGACGGTAAAATAATTAAGATAATCAAATTAATTGATTTGCGCAATAATTCGATATAAAGATTAATCTGATGTGTCAAATTTTATTATAGTAGAAGGATAGCATAATGAAGAAACTGAAAGTGATGGTTGTTTTTGGAACACGACCAGAAGCTATTAAAATGGCCCCTTTAGTGTTAGAATTGCAAAAACATAGTGACAGCATTGAGACGATTACAGTTGTGACAGCTCAACACCGTCAAATGCTTGATCAAGTTCTTGAAACTTTTAGCATCGAGCCACATTATGACCTGGATATTATGGGGAAAAATCAATCCCTTTTAGATATTACTGGAAAAATTTTAGAAAAGTTTGATCCAGTTGTTAAGCAAGAACTTCCAGATATAATTCTTGTTCATGGAGATACAACAACAACTTTTGCAGCAAGTTTAGTTGCTTTCTATAATCAGGTACGTATCGGCCACGTTGAGGCCGGGCTAAGGACCTTTGATAAGTATTCTCCTTTCCCAGAAGAAATGAATCGTCAGATGACTGATAACCTAGCGGATCTTTATTTTGCTCCAACTAGTGAGAGTAAAGAAAATCTCCTCAAGGAAAATCACCCTGAGTCTGCTATTGTCATTACGGGAAATACAGCCATTGATGCATTGAAACTAACCGTTCAATCGGATTACTATCATGAAGTTCTAGATCAATTGGATCCAGATAAGAAACTTGTATTGGTAACCATGCATCGTCGTGAGAATCAAGGTCAATCAATGCGAGATGTCTTTACAGCCTTACGCGAGATGGTCGATCTTCATCAGGAAATTGAAGTTGTTTATCCTGTTCATCTTAGCCCTGCCGTGCAAGAAGCAGCAAACGATATCTTAGCTGGTCACGATCGTATTCACTTGATTGAGCCTTTAGATGTACTTGATTTTCATAATTTGGCTTCAAGAAGCTATTTTATCATGACTGACTCTGGAGGTGTTCAAGAAGAGGCGCCTTCTCTCGGCAAACCTGTCCTTGTCCTTCGTGACACGACGGAACGTCCAGAAGGAGTAAGAGCAGGTACTTTGAAGCTAATTGGTACGGATCCAGTACGTGTGAAAGAAGCAATGGCAGCACTCTTAACAGATGAAACTCTTTATAGACAAATGTCTCAGGCACCAAATCCTTATGGAGATGGAAGAGCCTCTGAAAGAATCGTACAATCCATTCAACAGTACTTTGGTGCAGCGACTTCTGTAT
>NZ_KQ969521.1:178872-184801 GCF_001578935.1 Streptococcus oralis
AGGGGGAAATAAGATAAAATGAAAAATTGGAGTCAATTTAAAAACTGGCTTATGGCTTTGCTTGCTTGTGAGGTCATTCTTTTGGTGCTTTGTTTTTTGTATGCTCGAACAATCATTTTAGAACAAATCTTGTTTTTAGCTTTAGCCTTGTTTGCAGTGTTGGTATTATCTGACCTTTTACTTACTTGGACCCTTATCTTAGCATTTGGTTTTGGACTTATCGTTTTGGTTGCGGGTGTGGTTTATATCCCAATCATGCAATTGGTCTTCTTATTGATCAGTTTTCCACTTTTGATTGGGATTCTACTTAAAGTTCGTTATTATTTCTTCAAGGTGGTCTCAAAGGTACAAGAACAGGAAGACGAAGCTCGAGCAGATTACCAAGCGATGGTCACTGAACAAAGTGATGTGACGGTACAGTCCTTATTGATTCATTGGGCTCATGAAGATTTGTTCTTTCAGATTAAACCAAAAGAACATAACCAGATGATCAGTCGTATTCAAGAAGTAATTGCTCAGGAATTGAGTTGCAATGATAAGCTCTATTACGTTTCGGATGGTAATTTTTTGCTGCTATCCTGTGGGAATCAACATTCTTTAAAGGAACTCTATCGGAATGTTTTGCAGGAAAAACTATCAAGTTTGATTTTTCATGGCGAGAGTGGAAATCAAGGAATTCAGTTTCAAACAGGGTATTTGGTGATTCACTCTGATCATAAAGACAAGTACCAAAACTACTCGGATGTCACTAGTCATCTCAAGCGTCAATTAGAGACAGATGTAATTGTAGAATATTAGGAGGGAAATATGACTCTAACGGATTTATTTTTTGGCATTGCTTTGGGACTCAGTCTCGCCTTTGGTATTTGTTTTATCATACTATTTATTGCATACAATATTCTTTACCATCGAGTGAACAAAAATTTTAAGGCGGTGAAACATGATTAGTCAAATATTAATGATTTTTACCTTGCTTACAATCTGGATTTCTCTAGCATGGGGGTTGGTAATTCTCTTTTCTGCTGTTCACTTTTGGTCTAAACACAGTGATTTTCGTGTAGACACGACTCCACTACCTCGCTATCCTAAGGTGACCATTGTCGTACCTGCTCATAATGAAGATGTGGTGATTGCCCAAACAGCAAAAGCTATCTTGGATATGAACTACCCTCATGACCGTGTGGAGTTGCTCTTGTTTGCGGATAACTGTTCAGACAACACCTATGCAGAATGTTTGTCAGTACAAGCCATGCCTGAATATGCAGGAAGAAATCTGACTATTATCGATCGTACTGGTACGGGAGGAAAAGCGGGCGTTCTAAACGATGCTTTGGAGATGGCAACAGGCGAATACATCTGTGTTTATGATGCGGATGCCATGCCTGAAAAAAATGCTCTTTATTTCCTTGTGAAAGAAGTGATGAAAGATCCAGAACGCCACGTAGCATCTTTCGGTCGCAACAAGACTCGAAATGCCAATCAAAATTTCTTGACTCGTTGTATCAACCAAGAAATCGTTGTTACTCAGCGCGTGCACCACGTTGGGATGTGGCATCTCTTTAAAATTGGGCGTATTCCAGGGACCAACTTTATCATTCAAACCGACTTTGTAAAGAGTATCGGTGGTTGGAAAAATGGTGCCTTGACCGAGGATACCGATATTTCCTTCAAAATCATGCAGAGTGGGAAATTGATTGCCCTTGCCTATAATTCAGAGGCTTTCCAACAAGAACCTGAGACCTTAAAGAGTTACTATATGCAACGGAAACGCTGGGCTAAAGGAAATTATGAAGTAGTTCTCTCGAACTTTAAGCATTTATTTGGCAGAGCAAACTGGCGCGTTAAACTAGAAGTCTTTAACTATTCTTGTGTTTTCTTTTGGTTTAACTTTGCCATTGTCCTATCGGATTTGATTTTCCTAGCGAATGTGCTAGCTATTTGCCTCAATCTTTTCCTTCCAGATGTTAGAATTCCATTTGCCTTTGACGCGGACAATATTTACATCGCACAGTTAATGCTATTTAATTGGATCCTTATGATTGGTCTGTATTTGATGCAAATTATGACAGCATTGGCAAGTCAATTTGGACAAGCTACTACAAAGCAAATCTGGTTAGCCCTGGCAGCCTATTTCTCTTATGCACAGATGTTTATCGTTGTATCCGTTGATTCCATTTCTTCGATCGTGCTGGACAAAGTACTCCGCCGAAAAGAAACCAAGTGGGTTAAAACCAAGCGATTTGCAGGATAGGAGGTTCTATGAAAACGAATAAATTAAAATATGTCTGGTTTGTGCTCATCCTTTCTATCTTTTGTTTAGCCTTGTTTTTAGCAAGAGGAAGGACTAAAATCGAGATGCGGAATCGAATTTACAGCCAATGGAGTCAACAGTTCCTTGTTACAAAAGGCGATCAATCTTATGTTCGTACGACGAATGATTCTGAGGAAACAACAGTTCTATCAGAAGCTCAAAGTTACGGCATGCTGATAACGGTTTTAGCAGCCCAAAAAGGGCAAGCAAGTCAAGCAGATTTTGATAACCTTTATCGCTATTACCAAAATCATCGTATCGAGGGAACGCAGTTGATGTCTTGGAAGCAAGTAATCACAAATGGTAGCGAATCGGTTGAGAAGCAAAACGCAACCGATGGTGATCTCTACATCGCTTATTCTTTGATTGAAGCTGCCAAGCAGTGGCCAGATAAGGCGCAGGAATACCAAGCGCAAGCTAAAAAAATCTTGGATGATATCCTTAAATACAATTACAATGAAGAGACAGGTGTCCTAACAGTAGGGAACTGGGCAAACAAGGATTCTGATTATTATTACTTGATGCGGACGTCTGATACTCTTCCTCACTATTTCCAATCTTTCTATGACCTGACTGGAAATAAACAGTGGTTAGATGTTAAGGATAAGATGCTTGGGCAATTGGAGCAAATCAGTTCTCATTCTGATACGGGTCTCTTGCCAGACTTTATCTGGGCTGAGAAGTCTGGGGCACGTCTTGTTGATGCCAACACTATCGAATCTCAATACGATGGAGCGTATTCTTATAACGCTTGTCGTTTGCCTTATCACTTGTCACAGAGCCAGGATGAAAGAAGCCAAAAACTCGTTCAAAAGATGATGGATTTCTTTATGAAAGAGCAACGTATCTATGCTGGTTATGACTTGAACGGAACGGCCCTCAATCAATACCAGGCAGGTAGCTTCTTGGCACCGATTACCTATGCGTCTGACAAGGGAGAAGGCTATCTGAAACTTCTTCAGCAAAATAAATACATTTTCACACAAGATTTACCTTTGGACAACTACTATGATGCAACGATGATTACCATGATTGCTCTAGAGATGTTCTAGGGTGAAAAGAGAGGGCTAGTTTTTCTGGCTCTCTTTTTGATAGGATTTTCATCTTTTTTCAAAAAAGGAATTTCATCAGCTTTATGGTATAATGGAAGGAGTGATAAAAAAGAGGTAGAGAGATGGATGCAAAATTAAAATACAAGGCAAAGAAGATTAAAATCGTCTTTTTTGATATTGATGATACCTTGCGTACGTCAAAGACAGGTTTTATTCCAGCTACAATTCCCACTGTCTTTAAACAGTTGCGTGAAAAAGGAATCTTAACAGGAATTGCCTCTGGGCGCGGTATTTTCGGTGTCGTTCCAGAGATTCGTGAGCTCAAGCCAGACTTTTTTGTAACTCTGAATGGGGCTTATATAGAAGATAAAAAAGGCCAGGTCATTTATCAGCATCAGATTGACAAGTCAGATGTTGAGGAGTATATCTCTTGGACAAAGGAAGAAGAAATTGAGTACGGCTTGGTTGGTAGTCATGACGCCAAACTTTCTACTCGAACAGAACTAATCAGTGAGGCTATTGACCCGATTTATCCAAACTTAGATGTGGATCCTGACTTCCATGAAAAAGCAGAAATATACCAGATGTGGACCTTTGAGGATAAAGGGGATGACTTGCACCTACCAGAGTCTTTATCGGATAAACTTCGCATGGTGCGTTGGCATGAACATTCATCTGATATCGTGCCGATTTCAGGATCCAAAGCAACTGGTGTAGCCAAGGTTGTAGAACATCTAGGCTTGAAACCAGAGAATGTCATGGTCTTTGGGGATGGTCTCAATGACTTGGAACTCTTTGATTATGCTGGAATCAGTGTTGCTATGGGTGCTTCCCACGAAAATATCAAAGAAAAAGCAGATTATATTACAAAAACAGTAGAAGAAGATGGCATTTTTGATGCCTTAGAAGGATTTGGTATGGTAGAAAAAGAATTGCATTTCCCACAAGTAGAAATTGAAACAGTAGAAGGTCCTCTTGCGACCATTAAGACAAATCACGGAGACTTGCGTATCAAGCTCTTCCCTGAACAGGCTCCTAAAACAGTGGCTAACTTTGTTGCTCTTTCTAAAGATGGCTACTATGATGGAGTCATTTTCCATCGTATTATCAAGGACTTTATGATCCAAGGTGGAGATCCAACTGGTACTGGTATGGGGGGCGAGTCAATCTACGGTGACTCTTTTGAAGATGAATTTTCTGAAGAACTCTATAATATCCGTGGTGCCCTTTCTATGGCCAATGCGGGTCCAAATACCAATGGTAGCCAGTTCTTTATCGTGCAAAACCAACACTTGCCGTACTCTAAGAAAGAGATTGCGCGTGGTGGCTGGCCTGAACCAATCGCTGAGATTTATGCAGAACAAGGTGGAACGCCTCACCTTGACCGCCGCCATACTGTTTTTGGGCAATTGGTAGATGCAGAATCGTTTGCGGTCTTGGATGCCATTGCAGCTGTTGAGACAGGGGCCATGGACAAGCCAGTTGAAGATGTAGTAATTGAAACGATTGAAATTGAGGACTAGGATGAAAATTGGTGATAAGCTAACTGGGCGTATTACAGGAATTCAGCCTTATGGTGCCTTTGTTGAGTTAGAGACAGGGGTGACAGGGCTGATTCACATCTCGGAGATTCGGACGGGATTTATTGAAAATATCTATGACATTTTAAAAATTGGCGATGAAGTCCAAGTTCAGGTGGTGGATTTTGACGAATACACTGGGAAGGCTAGTCTTTCTATCCGTACTTTGGAAGAGGAAAAACATCAATTGCCAAGACGGAGACGTTTTTCAAATGATCGGATCAAGCACGGTTTTGCTCCTCTTGCCCGAATGATGCCTGTTTGGACGCGTGAGGCACTGGAGCATTTAAAAAAGAAACCGTAAATACGATTATCTAAATCGCTTGTAATATTAACATAGTTTGTTATGATGGAAGTATGAAAGAAGAACAATTATTAAAACCAGGAGAGCGAATCAACCAGCTCTTTTCGACAGATATCAAGATCATTCAAAATAGAGAGGTGTTTAGCTATTCGGTGGATAGTGTTCTCTTGTCACGCTTTCCTCGCTTCCCTAAACGGGGTTTAATTGTGGACTTTTGTGCTGGAAATGGTGCAGTGGGACTTTTTGCAAGTAGTCGTACAGAGGCAAAAATTCTCTCTGTAGAAATTCAGGAGCGCTTGGCGGATATGGCAGAGCGTTCGGTTCAGTTGAATGGCTTGGAAGAGCAGATGCAGGTCATCTGTGATGATTTGAAAAATATGCCTGCCCACATTCAGGGAAGTAAGGTGGATATGATCTTGTGTAATCCGCCTTATTTTAAGGTGGATCCGCATTCTAATCTGAACGAGAGTGAACACTACCTTCTGGCCAGACACGAAATTACGACTAATCTAGAAGAAATCTGTCGAAGTGCTCAGAGTATTCTCAAGTCTAATGGTCGTTTGGCCATGGTTCATCGTCCTGATCGGCTCTTGGATATCTTAGATATGCTCAAACGCCACAATTTGGCACCCAAGCGCTTGCAATTTGTCTATCCGAAACGTGAGAAGGAGGCCAATATGCT
>NZ_KQ969521.1:185015-187373 GCF_001578935.1 Streptococcus oralis
CTATCCGAAACGTGAGAAGGAGGCCAATATGCTCTTAATCGAAGCTATCAAGGATGGATCGACCAGTGGCTTCAAGGTCTTACCACCACTCATTGTTCATAATGATGATGGTTCCTATACACCAGAAATTCAAGAGATTTACTATGGATCATAAGGCCTATATGTATGTGGTGGAGTGTCGCGACGGTTCTTATTATACGGGCTATACAACGGATGTGAAGAGGCGCCTTGCCGTTCATAATAGTGGTAAGGGAGCCAAGTATACCCGAGCTCGCTTGCCAGTCAAACTTATCTATGTAGAGGGGTTTGCCAGTAAGGAAGAAGCCATGTCGGCAGAAGCCCTGCTCAAGCGTAAGAAGAGACCGCAGAAGGAAATATTTTTATCTGAAAATCAAGAGAAAAATCTAGTCAACCATATTGATGTCTAACGAGGAGTCTTTTGACTCCTCTTACTTTTGTCAAAAGAGGAAAAAAGTGCTACAATAAGATGAATAAATTTAAAGAGGTATTATCATGTCTAAGATTCTAGTGTTTGGTCACCAAAACCCTGACTCAGATGCCATCGGGTCATCTGTAGCCTTTGCCTATCTGGCAAAAGAAGCTTATGGATTGGATACAGAAGCGGTGGCTCTTGGAACTCCTAATGAAGAAACAGCCTTCGTTTTGAACTATTTTGGTGTAGAAGCACCACGCGTCATTACATCTGCTAAAGCAGAAGGTGCAGAACAAGTCATCTTGACTGACCACAATGAATTCCAACAATCAGTGTCAGATATCGCTGAAGTAGAAGTATACGGAGTAGTGGATCACCACCGTGTGGCTAACTTTGAAACTGCAAGTCCACTCTACATGCGTTTGGAGCCAGTTGGATCAGCGTCTTCTATCGTTTACCGCATGTTCAAAGAACATGGTGTAGCAGTTCCTAAAGAAATCGCAGGTTTGATGCTTTCAGGTTTGATTTCAGATACTCTTCTTTTGAAATCTCCAACAACTCACCCATCTGACAAAGTTATTGCTCCTGAATTGGCAGAATTAGCAGGGGTGAACTTGGAAGAGTACGGTCTTGCTATGCTGAAAGCTGGTACAAACTTGGCTAGTAAATCTGCTGAAGAATTGATTGATATCGATGCTAAGACTTTTGAACTCAACGGAAATAAGGTTCGTGTTGCCCAAGTGAACACAGTTGATATTGCTGAAGTCTTGGAACGCCAAGCTGAAATCGAAGCAGCAATGCAAGCAGCTAATGCAGCAAACGGCTACTCTGACTTTGTCTTGATGATTACAGACATCGTCAACTCAAACTCTGAAATTTTGGCTCTTGGATCAAACATGGACAAGGTGGAAGCAGCTTTCAACTTCAAACTTGAAAACAACCACGCTTTCCTTCCAGGTGCTGTTTCACGTAAGAAACAAGTGGTGCCTCAGTTGACTGAAAGCTTTAATGGGTAATTCTTAAGGAATATTTGGAACTGTTAATTTGACTATTTATAGAAGGTGATAGCATGATGCGATTGATTGGAGGACTGCGCTTTTTGGTTGAGGTTGTGGCAATCCTTGGTCTTTTCTCCGTGTCTGTAATACAAATTTCTTGGCTGGAAAAATTCCTATTTTTTCTTCTAGCAGTTCTATTAATCCTATTTTGGGCGCGATATATGGCACCAAAATCTCCATATGCTTTTAAAAAATGGCAACGCCTCGTTGCTGAGATATCGATTTTTATTTTAGTTAGTGGTAGTTTTTGGTATTTGTATGGATTGCAAATAGGAATCCTCTACTTAGCTCTGTCTTTTGGAAGTTTGCTTCTACTTTATTACTTTCAGCTAGAGTGATTCTTATAATATAGTTAATGAATTATTTTAATGGTAATCATTTGACTAGAGATTGACACGAGAAAACGATGTTTTCCTTATAGCTAAAGGGGTTTCGGCTCCTTTTTTTCTAGGAGAGAAAGATGTTAGAAAATGGTGATTTGATTTTTGTGAAGGACCTTTCAGATATGGGGCAGGCCATCCAGGTTTCTACTGGGAACTATAGTCATGTAGCCATCTTTTTGGACGGTTTCATCTACCATGCTAGTGGGCAAGCAGGGGTCATTTGTCAAGAACCAGCTGAATTTTTTGACCCAACTCATCTCTACGATCTTTATGTCTATCCAGAGCTGGAAGCTGACTTGGTGAAGGAGAGAGCTAGCAAACATTTAGGTGCACCCTATAATGCCTCTTTTTATCCGGATGGGAATGGCTTTTATTGCTCCCAGTATATCGCTGAAATCCTACCGATTTTTGAAACTATTCCCATGAAATTTGGTGATGGGGAGCAGGAGATTAGTGATTTTTGGAGGGAATATTACAGGGAACT
>NZ_KQ969521.1:187437-188473 GCF_001578935.1 Streptococcus oralis
CTTCCTGTGCCTCTGAATCAGCCAGGGACCAATCCTAGTCAACTAGCAGCATCCCCTCTTTTAGAATGTAAAGAAAGGAATCTTCATGATTCAGATTTTTAACCTATCTCGTTTGACTCGACAGCCATTTTTTATAGATTTGGTGGACTATCTGGACCAGCATGACGATGTGATCCTTCGAGAAATCAAAGCCCAGTTTCCAGATGTAGCAGTTGATAAACTCATGGAAGAGTATATTAAGGCAGGCTTGATCCGAAGGGAAAACAAACGTTATTTTCTCAATCTCCCTTTTTTAGAATCTACGGATAATTTAGCCCTTGACCAAGAAATTTTTATCAGAGAGGACAGTCCAGTCTATCAAGCCTTGTTGGAGAAGACTTTTGAGACAGAATTGCGCAATCAAACCAATGCTGCCATTTTAGTCGAATCTACAGATTTTGCTAGAGAAAAGATGACCCTGTCTAATTATTTCTACAAGGTCAAGCACCAATATCCTTTGACAGAAAAACAGCAGAAACTCTATGCCATTTTAGGAGATGTTAACCCTGAGTATGCCCTCAAATATATGACGACTTTTTTGTTAAAATTCCTCAAAAAAGACCAACTGATGCAGAAACGCCGTGATATCTTTGTGGATAGTTTGGTCGTCTTAGGCTATATTGTGCAAAACGAAGAAGGGAAGTATGAGTTGGCTATTGATTTCGACAAGGAACGGTTGACTTTCTATTTACCTTAATTACTTCATTTTGAGCAGATTGTTTGACTTTACTAAAGAATAAGCATAAACTGAATGTAAGCGATAACGTTTATCGTATTAAAAGCAAAGGAGACAGAGCTATGTCGCTTGAAAATAAATTGGATCAAGCAACTGGTGCTATCAAAGAAGGATTTGGTAAAGTTACTGGCGATAGCAAGACAGAAGCAGAAGGTACTGTAGAAAAAACAGTTGCGAAAGCAAAAGAAGTTGTTGAAGATGCTAAAGGTGCTGTAGAAGGTGCCGTTGAAGGTCTTAAAAATTCATTTAAGAAAGAAGACT
>NZ_KQ969521.1:188493-198635 GCF_001578935.1 Streptococcus oralis
GATTTTTTTTATAGATAACGTTCTGCGATGGTTGCGTCTCCAGAATAGTCTTCTTTCTTTCCTTGGACGATTTGGTAGCAATCGGCTCCCTTACCAGCAATAATTACGGCATCGAGTTCTTGATTTGTGATGGCCATCGCCGCCTTGATGGCTTGTTCACGATCGGCAATCTTTTCAACAGGATGACTGATATAGCTACTGATTTCTTCAGCAATGGCCATTGGATCCTCATAGTTGGGGTCATCCGCGGTGAGAAAGACTTGAATCTCGGGATGTTGATTGAGGAGGAGGCCAAAGTCTTTGCGGCGACTTTCACCCTTGTTTCCAGTTGAACCGAGAACCAGAGAAATTTTTCCAGTTTGATGGGTTTCTACAACAGAAATCAGTTTTTTCAGACTATCGCCATTGTGGGCATAGTCGACGAAGACCTTGGCTCCATTTTTCTGTGTGAGGACTTCCATACGCCCAGGAACGCGGGTTGCAGCAATTCCTTTTTTGATATCCTCCAGACTGGCACCTAGACGAAGGCAGGCAAGTCCTGCAGCGACTGCATTTTCTTGGTTAAAGTGACCGATGAGTTGGATATCATAATCACCAGCGAGTTTACCTGTAGCGGAAAAGCTAAAGGCTTTGGAGTTCTTGATTTGGTTACTTGACTGGCCACCATAGAAGTCATGTTCTTGATCTTCTACTTGTTCTTTCAATACAGAAAAGTGGTCCATGTCGCTATTAATGACAACTGCTCGACTATTTTTCATCAAGAGACGTTTGTGGTAGAAGTAATCTTCAAAGCTAGGATGCTCAATCGGCCCGATATGGTCAGGAGTGATGTTAAGAAAGACACCTACATCAAAGGTCAGGCCATAGACGCGTTTGACCAGATAGGCTTGACTAGAGACTTCCATGATGAGATGGGTTCTACCATTCTTAACAGCCTGAGCCATCATATCAAAGAGATCAATGCTTTCAGGAGTTGTGAGGGCAGATTTAAAGAAGGTCTTACCATCTAAGGTTGTATTCATGGTAGACAGCATAGCTGGGTGATGTCCTTGAGCTAATATATTATAGGCAAAATAGGCCGCTGTTGTCTTACCCTTGGTTCCAGTAAAAGCTAGAAGCTTGAGCTTGTCCTGTGGATTGCCATAGAATTCCATAGCAATCAAACTCATGGCTTTCTTAATGTCGTTCACGATAATAACAGGAATACCGACCTCGTAGTCTTTTTCTGCGACATACCAAGATAAACCTTGCGTTATAGCGGATAGGAGGTATTCTTTTTTAAAAGCAACGCCTTTTGCAAAAAAAAGAGTGCCTTCTTTTACTTTTCGGCTGTCGTAACTGATGCTATCAAAAACAACTTCGCTGTAGTTGTAGTGGTAGTGTCCTTGGTCGATAATCTCGCGGAAGAGATCATCTTTCTTTAATATATCTAATGCGGTTTCAATTTTTATCATACTTTCTATTGTAAACCGAAAGTCTGAATTTTACAAGTAACAAGGAAAAGTTTATAATGGAAGATGAGGAAGATTTCCTAGTTATCAAAATTGAATGAGGAAGCTATGTCTAACGAAAACAATCATCAACAGGCCCAGATGTTGCGAGGGACTGCTTGGCTAACAGCTAGTAACTTTATTAGTCGCCTACTTGGTGCTATCTACATTATTCCCTGGTATATCTGGATGGGAACCTATGCTGCCAAGGCAAATGGTCTCTTTACCATGGGCTATAATATTTACGCTTGGTTCTTGCTGATTTCGACAGCGGGTATCCCTGTTGCGGTCGCAAAACAAGTGGCTAAGTATAATACCATGCGAGAAGAAGAGCACAGCTTTGCCTTGATTCGGAGTTTCCTAAGCTTTATGACAGGCTTGGGACTAGTCTTTGCCTTGGTCTTGTATCTCTTTTCTCCTTGGCTAGCAGACTTGTCAGGTGTGGGGAAAGACCTGATTCCCATCATGCAGAGCTTGGCTTGGGCAGTCTTGATTTTCCCATCTATGAGTGTTATCCGGGGCTTCTTTCAAGGGATGAACAACCTAAAACCCTATGCCATGAGTCAAATCGCTGAGCAGGTGATCCGTGTTATCTGGATGTTGATGGCAACCTTCTTCATTATGAAGATGGGGTCTGGTGACTACTTATCAGCAGTTACTCAATCGACCTTTGCGGCCTTTGTGGGGATGGTGGCAAGTTTTGCAGTTTTGATTTATTTTCTTGCCCAAGAAGGTTTGCTCAAAAGGGTTTTTGAAACGCGGGATAAGATCAATAGTAAGCGACTCTTGGTTGATACCATCAAGGAAGCCATTCCCTTTATCCTGACAGGGTCTGCTATTCAACTCTTTCAGATTTTAGACCAGATGACCTTTATTAATAGTATGAAGTGGTTTACCAACTACAGCAATGAGGACTTGGTTGTTATGTTTTCTTATTTCTCTGCCAATCCTAATAAAATTACTATGATTTTGATCTCTGTAGGAGTTTCCATTGGGAGTGTTGGCTTGCCGCTGTTGACGGAGAACTACGTAAAAGGCGACTTGCCAGCGGCGGCTCGACTAGTCCAAGATAGTCTTACCATGCTCTTCTTATTCTTGCTACCAGCAACGGTTGGGGTTGTTATGGTAGGAGAACCGCTCTACACAGTCTTTTACGGCAAGCCAGATAGTTTGGCCATGGGCTTATTTGTCTTTGCAGTTTTGCAGTCTACTATCCTAGGCTTGTATATGGTCTTGTCTCCTATGCTTCAGGCCATGTTCCGAAACCGTGCGGCGGTTAGGTACTTTATCTATGGTTCCATTGCTAAGATCGTCCTGCAATTGCCAACTATTGTTATTTTTCACAGCTACGGTCCCTTGATTTCAACGACTATCGGCTTGATTATTCCAAATGTTCTCATGTACCGAGATATTTGTAAGGTAACGGGTGCTCGTCGAAAGATTATCTTGAAGCGAACTATTTTGATTACCATCTTAACCCTTGTCATGTTTATCCTAGTTGGTTTCTTGCAGTGGCTACTCGGTTTTGTCTTCCAGCCAAGTGGACGTCTCTGGAGTTTCCTTTACGTAGCTCTCATCGGAGGGCTTGGAGGAGGTCTCTATGGTTTGATGAGCCTACGGACACGGCTATTAGACAAGATAATAGGTAAAGCTCAAGCAGACCGACTACGTACACGATTGAAAATATCGTAAAAAGATTTATAAATAAAAGAAATAAATTTAACCTTTCTATAATAGAAAGGTTTTTATACTACATTTTTCTTAAAAAAAGAGAACTTTTTCTAAAATTAAGAGCAAAAAATATGTTTCTTTAAGTTTTTCTTCAGAAATCTCTTGACTAAATAAAACTAAAACTGTATAATAAGACAAAACTTTTAAACAGGAGGTTCTGGAAATGAAAAAGTCTAAGGCCAAGTATCTGACACTTGCAAGTGTCGTGTTAAGCGCTGGTATCCTGCTAAGTGCATGTGGGAACTCAACTAGCGCTACTAAAACATATAACTATGTTTATTCGAGCGATCCATCTAGTTTGAACTATCTTGCAGAAAACCGTGCAACAACCAATGACATCGTGACCAATTTGGTGGATGGGTTGATGGAAAATGACCAATACGGTAACTATGTTCCATCTTTGGCAGAGGATTGGACTGTTTCTCAGGACGGTTTGACCTATACTTACAAATTGCGTAAGGATGCAAAATGGTATACTTATGAGGGTGAAGAATACGCCCCTGTAACTGCCCAAGACTTTGTGACAGGTTTGAAATATGCTGCTGATAAAAAATCCGAAGCCTTGTACCTTGTTCAAGAGTCTGTAGCAGGTTTGGATGACTACATTAATGGTAAAACAACAGACTTTTCAACTGTCGGTGTTAAGGCAATTGACGACCAAACAGTTCAGTATACTTTGACACGTCCAGAACCTTATTGGAATTCTAAAACAACTTCAACCATTCTCTTCCCTGTCAATGCAGACTTCCTGAAATCAAAAGGGGATGATTTTGGTAAGGTAGATCCTTCTAGTATTTTGTACAGCGGTCCCTTCTTGATGAAGTCCTTTGTTTCAAAATCTGTCATCGAATACAAGAAAAATCCAAATTACTGGGATGCTAAAAATGTCTTTGTGGACGATGTGAAATTGACTTACTATGACGGCAGTGACCAAGATGCCCTAGCTCGTAACTTTACAGAAGGAGTATACAGCTACGCACGTCTCTACCCAAATAGTTCAAGTTTTGAAGGGATTAAAGAGAAAAACAAGGACAACATTGTCTACAGTATGCAAGATGCGACAACATTTTTCGTAAACTTTAATCTGGATAGAAAATCATATAATTTCACTTCAAAGACAACTGACATCGAAAAACAATCTACCCAAGAAGCCATTCTGAATAAAAACTTCCGTCAGGCCATCAACTTTGCCTATGACCGTACGGCTTATGGAGCTCAATCACAAGGAGAAGAAGGGGCAACGAAGGTTATTCGTAACCTTATCGTGCCTCCTACCTTCGTGACTATTAACGGAAAAGATTTCGGAGATGTTGTCTCATCTAAAATGGTCAACTACGGTCAAGAATGGCAGAACATCAATTTTGCAGACGCTCAGGATCCTTACTACAATCCAGAAAAAGCTAAGGCTAAATTTGCGGAGGCGAAAAAAGAACTTGAAGCCAAAGGAGTACAGTTCCCAATTCACTTGGATAAGACTGTAGAGATGACCAATAAAACAGAAATTCAATCAATTAGTTCAATGAAACAATCAATTGAATCTGTTCTTGGAACTGAGAATGTGGTGATTGATATCCAACAATTGTCCACAGAGGACTATGATAGCTCAGGTTATCTCGCACAAACAGCGGCTCAAAAGGACTATGATCTCTATAACGGTGGATGGAGTCCTGACTACCAAGATCCATCAACCTATCTGGACATCTTTAGTGTGAAGAGTGGTGGAATGCTACAAAATCTTGGTTTGGAACCTGGTGAAATCAATGATAAGGCTAAGGCAGTCGGACTTGATACCTATACTCAAATGTTGGAAGAGGCCAATAAAGAGCAAGACCCAGCGAAACGTTATGAAAAATATGCTGAAGTTCAAGCTTGGCTCGTTGATAGCGCCCTTGCAATTCCAAACGTTTCCCTTGGTGGAACACCTGGCTTGAGAAAGACAGTTCCTTTCTCAGCACCATTCTCACAAGCAGGAAATAAGGGTGTGGAATCATACAAGTACCTCAAGTTGCAAGATAAGACTGTAACGACTGATGAGTATGAAAAAGCTAAAGAAAAATGGCTGAAAGAAAAAGAAGAATCAAATAAAAAAGCCCAAGAAGAACTGGCAAAACACGTTAAATAACCAGTCTATTCAACAGGAAAAACGATAGTTTCTTAAGGAACTATCGTTTTTATATAGTTTGAAACTATAACTAGCTCTTGAAAACAAGAAAATGAGTTAGTGAAAATAAGTGGTACAATAGTTACTATAGATTTGGAGGTATTGTATGAGCAAAGAACTACACATTAACACAATTTTAGCCCAGGCAGGGATCAAGTCAGATAAGGCAACAGGTGCCTTGGTGACACCACTTCATTTTTCAACAACTTATCAGCATCCAGAGTTTGGCCAGTCTACGGGATTTGACTATACGCGTACTAAAAACCCAACTCGCAGTAAGGCGGAGGAAGTCTTGGCGGCTATTGAGTCAGCAGACTATGCTCTAGCGACGAGCTCAGGAATGGCTGCGATTGTACTGGCTTTTAGTGTTTTTCCAGTCGGAAGTAAAGTCTTGGCTGTGCGCGATCTGTATGGGGGTTCTTTTCGTTGGTTCAACCAAGTCGAGCAGGAAGGTCGGTTCCATTTTACCTATGCCAATACAGAAGAAGAGTTGATCGCTGAGTTAGAGAAAGATGTGGATGTTCTCTATATTGAAACGCCAACCAATCCCTTGATGTTGGAATTTGATATTGCAAAACTAGCCAAACTAGCTCATGCCAAGGGTGCCAAGGTAGTGGTGGACAATACCTTCTACAGTCCGATTTATCAACGTCCGATTGAAGACGGTGCGGATATCGTTCTTCATTCAGCAACCAAGTACTTGGCAGGGCACAATGATGTTTTGGCTGGGGTGGTTGTGACTAATAGTTTAGAACTATATGAACAACTTTTCTACAATCTAAATACGACTGGTGCGGTCTTGTCACCATTTGATAGTTATCAGTTGATTCGTGGTCTCAAAACCCTGTCTCTTCGTATGGAGCGTTCTACAGCCAATGCCCAAGAAGTGGTTGCCTTTTTGAAGGATTCACCTGCTGTCAAGGAAGTGCTCTATACTGGACGTGGGGGTATGATTTCCTTTAAAGTAGTGGATGAAAAACGTATTCCTCATATTTTAAATAGCTTGAAGGTCTTCTCTTTTGCGGAAAGTTTGGGTGGGGTAGAGAGTCTAATCACCTATCCGACAACTCAGACTCACGCGGATATTCCAGCAGAAGTGCGCCATTCATATGGCTTAACAGATGATCTCTTACGCTTGTCTATTGGGATTGAGGATGCTAGAGATTTGATTGCGGACTTGCGCCAAGCTTTGGAGGGATAAGATAGATATGGGAAAATATGATTTTACAAGCCTGCCCAATCGTTTTGGGCACCATACCTATAAATGGAAAGAAGCAGAAGCTGATCGAGAAGTCCTACCAGCCTGGATAGCAGATATGGACTTTGTGGTTTTGCCTGAGGTTCGACAAGCTGTACAAGCCTACGCAGATCAGTTGGTCTATGGCTATACCTATGCTAGCGATGCTCTGATTGAGTCGGTGCAGGACTGGGAAGCCACACAACACGGTTATCACTTTGACAAGGAGGCACTCGTCTTTATCGAGGGAGTGGTACCAGCTATTTCAACAGCTATTCAAGCCTTTACAAAAGAAGGCGAAGCTGTTCTGATTAACACACCGGTCTATCCACCTTTTGCCCGCAGTGTCAAACTGAACAATCGCAGATTGATTACCAATTCTTTGGTGGAAAAGGACGGGCTCTTTGAGATTGACTTTGACCAGTTAGAGAAGGAATTGGTGGGAGAGGATGTCAAACTCTATATCCTTTGCAATCCCCACAATCCTGGTGGACGTGTTTGGGAAAAGGAAGTGTTAGAAAAGATTGGGCATCTCTGCCAAAAACACGGTGTTTTGTTGGTTTCAGATGAGATTCACCAAGATTTGGCTCTCTTTGGTCACAAACACCAGTCTTTTAATGCCATTGATCCTGCTTTTAAAGACTTTGCCCTTATCTTGAGTAGTGCTACTAAAACCTTTAATATTGCTGGGACCAAGAATTCCTATGCAGTTATTGAAAATCCCAAGCTTCGTGTTGCTTTCCAAAAACGGCAGTTGGCCAATAACCAACATGAAATCTCAGGTTTGGGGTATTTAGCGACAGAAGCTGCCTACCGTTATGGTAAGGACTGGTTAGGAGAGTTAAAGGAAGTCATTGAGGACCACATTAACTATGTAGTGGATGTTTTGGGCAACGAAACCAAGATTAAGGTCATGAAACCGCAAGGTACCTACTTGATCTGGCTTGATTTTTCAGCCTATGACCTAACGGATGACCGCTTGCAAGAGCTTTTGAAGAATGAAGCCAAGGTTATCTTGAACCGAGGTTTGGACTTTGGAGAGGAAGGAAGTCTCCATGCCCGCCTCAATATAGCTATGCCTAAATCCCTGTTGCAAGAAGTTTGTCAGCGTATCGTTACCACTTTTGCTAAACTTTAAAAATCCAGCCTTCTGGGAGAAAAGTCTTCCTAGAAGGCTATTTTCGTAGGGGAAAATGTGGTATAATGAAAAGATAAGATAAAGGGGTAACTATGGCTAAATTGATTCCGGGAAAGTTGCGCATGGAGGGTGTTACACTCTATGAAACAGGCAACATTGAGATTATCAAGGAAAAAGGGAATCGCCTCTATACTCGTGTGGCGGGAGAAGACTTGCGCTACAGTTTAGAGGATGATCTTGTTTTTTGTGCTTGCGATTTTTTCCAAAAAAGAGGTTACTGTGTTCACCTCGCAGCGCTCGAGCATTATCTGAAAAATGATGAAGAAGGCCAAGTGATTTTACAAGCCTTAGAAAAAGGACATGAAGAGCAAGAAAAGGTCGAAACCAAGGTTAGTTTTGGCGGTAGTTTTTTGGAGCGGATCCAACCTCAGAAGCGAGAGAAAATCTACACTTTGTCGGCTCAAGGTCAGGTAGAAGCTGGAACCAATCGCCTCCTTTGGACACTCCGAATCGGTTTAGTTGATAGTCAAAAATATTATGTCATCCGTGATATTCCTCTCTTTTTGAAGGTCTTGGTCCATCGAAAGCCATATATGATTGGGAAATACTATGAAAATGACTTGTCTTGGGATGCTTTTGATACAGCTAGTCAAGAAGTTCTTACTTTTTTATGTGGCTTGGTTGAGGAGGGACTGAGTCAAGACCTCTTTTTCCCCAATCAAGGTCGTCACCTCTTTTTCCCTCTGACCTTTTTTGAGCAGGGAGTGGAGTTGCTGATGAATTTGGAAGATTTTCATTTTGAGCACCAGATTACTAGTTATGAAAATCTTCTTTTTTATGATTTAGATCCAGAAGCAAACCTTTTCTCTTTTTCCGTGAAGGAGTATCCCGATTATTTTGAGATGGAGATTTCTGAAAGTGAGCGAGTCAACGTATTCTATGGAGGGGCAGTTCTCTTTCGTAAGGGGAAACTTTATCTCTTAAATCCTAAACAAATCAGCCTATTAAAGGAAATCAAGGAGCTTCCTCAGGAGGAAAGAGGGAGAAAATGCCTCCAGTTTGACAACAGTGATCGTGACCGTCTGGCTGCCTGTCTGCCTTTGTTTGGACAGCTAGGCACAGTGTCTGCCCCCGAGCGCTTGCAAATCAGACCCTTTTCACCAATCTTTTACTTTGATAGGGAGGATGACGACCGCATCCGCTTGGATATCCAGTTTGACTATGGAGATGTCAAGGTAACTAGTCGTCAACAGCTGGAACAATTACCTTTTTCAAGTGATGCTGTCTTGGAAAACCAACTATTTCAAGTCTGCTTAGGGGCTGGTTTTGAGGCTGATTTTCAGTCTTGGAGACAGGCTTTGAAGCCAGAGGCAGTTTATTCTTTCTTTCACCATACGATTCCAGCTTTTGAGAAATTGGGTCAGGTTTTCTTGTCTGATGATATGAATCAGCTCTACAGCGTCCAAGTTCCTCAGGTTCAGATTGAGTCCAAGGGAGGACTGTTGGAAATTCAATTTGATTTCCAAGGGATTGCCCAAGAAGAGATTGATCAAGCTCTTAAAGCCCTGACCAGCAATCAGGATTTCTATATCAGTTCTTCTGACCAAGTGTACTTTTTTGACGAGGAAACCAAGCAGGTTCGTCAAAATTTGCAGGAACTGGGGGTTGAGCTAAAAGATGGTTCTTTTCACGCTCGGAAATCCCTAGCTTACAGTTTGTCTCAGTTGTTTGAAGGTCGAGACAGGATTTCCTTCTCGGAAGAATTTCGGCATTTAGCTCATGATTTGACCCATCCAGAGGACTTTCCTTTGGGAGATATACGGGTGCAGGCGAGTTTGAGAGACTACCAGGAAAAGGGTGTTCGTTGGCTCCAGATGCTTCATCACTATGGTTTTGGTGGCATCCTGGCAGATGATATGGGATTGGGGAAAACACTGCAAACTATCGCTTTTTTGACTAGTCAGGTGACCGAAGATAGTCGGGTCTTGATCTTGGCTCCGTCAGGTTTGATCTACAATTGGGCAGATGAATTCAGGAAATTTGCCCCACAGTTGGATTTGGCTGTCGTTCATGGTTTGAAAGCGAATCGAGAAGCGATTCTTTCTGAAAATCACCAAATCTATGTGACTAGCTATGCTACTTTTCGTCAAGACAGCGAGCTTTATCAAGAGATGGCCTTTGATTTTCTCTTCTTAGATGAAGCTCAGGTCATGAAAAATGCCCAAACCAAGATTGCTCAGAGTTTGCGCCAGTTTGTGGTGCCGGCAGTCTTTGCTTTGTCGGGTACGCCCATCGAAAATCATTTAGGAGAGTTGTGGTCTATCTTCCAAATTGTGCTACCGGGGCTCTTACCAAGTAAAAAGGAGTTTATGAAATTACCGGCTG
>NZ_KQ969521.1:198907-242198 GCF_001578935.1 Streptococcus oralis
AGTCGCGCAGTTTATCAAGCCTTTCGTCATGAGGCGTAAGAAAGAAGAAGTTCTTACAGAACTACCTGACCTGATCGAAGTCGTCTATAAAAATGAACTGGAAGACCAGCAGAAGGCCATCTATCTAGCCCAGTTGCAACAGATGCGAGACCGCCTAGCGCAAGTGACCAATCAAGAATTCCAGAGAAGTCGGGTAGAAATCTTATCTGGACTCATGCGTTTGCGTCAAATCTGCGATACGCCCGCTCTCTTCATGGACGATTACCAAGGAGCTAGTGGTAAATTGGATAGTCTCCGAGATTTATTGCTACAAGTGGCTGATGGTGGGCATCGGGTCTTGATTTTCTCCCAGTTCAAAGGAATGTTGGAAAAAATCGAGCAAGAACTCCCAGACTTGGGCTTGACCTCCTTCAAAATCACAGGTTCAACTCCTGCTCATGACAGACAGGAGATGACCAAGGCCTTTAACCAAGGAGAGAGAGATGCCTTTCTCATCTCCCTTAAGGCGGGTGGTGTTGGTCTTAATCTAACGGGAGCTGATACGGTTATTTTGGTTGACCTTTGGTGGAATCCTGCTGTTGAAGCCCAGGCTATCGGACGTGCTCACCGAATGGGGCAGGAGCAGATGGTCGAGGTCTATCGGTTGATTACCAAGGGAACCATTGAAGAGAAAATCCAAGAACTTCAAGAACAAAAGAAACATTTGGTTTCCCAAGTTTTAGATGGTACGGAGTCGCGCGCGAGTCTCAGTCTGGCAGAAATTCGTGAAATTTTGGGAATTTCTGAAGCCAGCACTTGAAAAATCAAGACAATACGCTATAATGAAGTGTTGAAAGGAAATACAAAATGAAACAAGATCGATTTCCATTGGTGTCAGATGATGAGATCATACTGACCAAAATACCAGTCATGGACTTGTACGATGAGTCAGACTTTATTAGCAATATCAAAGGTGATTACCGCGATAAGAACTATTTGGAATGGACTCCTATAAATGAGGAAGAAAACGTAGTTTCTCCAGTGGTTAATAAGGAGCCAAAGCCAAGCCCAGAACCTAAAAAAGTTGAAAAAACGTATGCTGAATTGGCTCGAGAAGAGGCGCGTGCGGACTTGAAGAAGAAACGTTCAGCCAAGTATTTGACTCAGGATGTTAGTCATACTAGACGACACAATGGTTCAACACTTGTTCGTCAAGGAAACCAACCAACAGCGCCATTTCAAAAGGAAAATCCTGGTGAGTTTGCCAAATTTAGTAAAAACTTGAGCCAGTCCCACTATATTTTAGCTGAGGAGATTGGCCAAGTGGCGAATCCAACTCCGAAAACCCAAACGGGAAAAAATAAAAAGAACAACTATGATTTTCTAAAGAAGAGCCAAATCTATAATAAAAAGAATAAGCAAACAGATCAGGAACGTCAGGTTGCCCAAGAGTTGAATCTGACAAGAATTACTGAGTAGGGGAGAAAAGCATGTCAAAAACATATCATTTTATTGGAATCAAGGGATCAGGGATGAGTGCCCTAGCCTTGATGTTGCACCAAATGGGACACAAGGTTCAAGGTTCAGACGTTAAAAAATATTACTTTACTCAACGTGGACTAGAGCAGGCAGGGATTGCCATTCTTCCTTTTGATGAAAAGAACCTACAAGGTGATGTGGAGATTATCGCGGGGAATGCCTTCCGTCCAGATAACAACGTTGAAATCGCCTATGCAGATCAAAATGGTATCAGCTACAGACGTTACCATGAATTCCTAGGTAGCTTTATGCGCGACTTTGTCAGTATGGGAGTGGCAGGAGCTCATGGAAAAACTTCAACAACAGGTATGTTGTCACACGTCTTGTCTCACATCACAGATACCAGCTTCTTGATTGGTGACGGGACAGGTCGTGGTTCAGCTAATGCCAAATATTTTGTCTTTGAATCAGACGAATATGAGCGCCATTTCATGCCTTACCACCCAGAATACTCTATCATCACCAACATTGACTTTGACCATCCAGACTACTTTACAAGTCTAGAGGATGTTTTCAATGCCTTTAACGACTATGCCAAACAAATTACCAAAGGTTTGTTTGTATACGGTGAGGATGCTGAGTTGCGTAAGATCACAGCCAATGCGCCAATCTATTACTATGGGTTTGAAGCTGAGAGCAATGACTTTGTAGCTAGTGATCTCCTTCGTTCTACGACTGGTTCGACATTCACTGTTCACTTCCGTGGACAAGAGTTGGGTCAATTCCACATTCCAACCTTTGGTCGTCACAATATCATGAATGCGACAGCTGTTATTGGTCTTCTTTATACAGCGGGCTTTGATTTGAACTTGGTCCGTGAACACTTGAAAACTTTTGCAGGTGTTAAGCGTCGTTTCACTGAAAAAATTGTCAATGATACAGTGATTATTGATGACTTTGCCCACCATCCAACAGAAATCATTGCAACCTTGGATGCAGCTCGTCAGAAATATCCAAGCAAGGAAATCGTGGCAATCTTCCAACCGCATACCTTTACAAGAACCATTGCCTTGTTGGACGAATTTGCCCATGCATTGAATCAAGCAGACGCAGTCTATCTAGCGCAAATCTATGGATCAGCTCGTGAAGTGGACCATGGTGATGTCAAGGTAGAAGACCTAGCTAATAAAATCAACAAGAAACATCAGGTTATCACTGTTGAAAATGTTTCTCCACTCCTAGACCATGACAATGCTGTTTACGTCTTTATGGGTGCTGGAGACATCCAAACCTATGAATATTCATTTGAACGTCTCTTGTCTAACTTGACAAGCAACGTCCAATAAGGAAAACAGATGGAAATTCCAATCACAATAAGGCGAGCTACCCTATCAGATTTAGAAGAAATGCTGGCGATTGAAGAAGCCAATCCTTCGTTAGAAGAGGCACTTAGCCGCCAATCCTTAGAAGAGAGTATCCGCAAGACTGCGGGTACCTTTCTTGTAGCTGGGGATGAAAATCAGCTCCTGGGCTATGTTTTAGGAGAAGCTCAGTATCTTCATCCCAAATGGATAGAAGTAAAATCATTGACCATTCATCCTGACCATTGGGGACAGGGTCTGGGAACTCTTCTTCTTGCGGCCTTGAAACAGGTGACAGTCGAACTAGATTATCAAGGTATTCTTTTGCAGAGTCCTGATGAGCTACTATCTTATTTTGAAATGAATGGCTTTGTTGAAGAAGAATTGTCAGAGAGTCATTATGGCAGTGGTCCTGAATGGTATCTAATTTGGGCCAATCACCTTTATCAGGAGGAAATATGAAAATCAGACAAGCAAGATTTTCGGATTTAGATCGGATTTTAGAGATAGAGCTAGAGAATTTCTCCCTTGAGGAAGCCATTCCTCGTTCGGTCTTTGAGGCACATTTGCGGGAAATTCAGACCAGTTTTCTGATAGCTGAAAAAGAGGGGCGTATTCTTGGTTATATCGAAGGTCCGGTCGTCCCACACCGCCATCTACATGATCAGTCCTTTACAGAAGAAATAAAAGACTATAGCCATCAACCTGGAGGTTATATTTCTGTGACTTGCCTATCTATTGCCAAGGAAGCACAAGCTTTGGGGGTAGGAAAAAGACTATTAAAGGCTCTGAAAGAGGTCGCTTTAGAACATGAACGAGAGGGCATTAACCTGACGTGTCATGACTACCTTATCGCCTATTACGAAAAGCACGGCTTTGTTAATGAGGGAATATCTCAGTCAAGCTTTGCTGGGGAAACATGGTATGATATGGTCTGGCAGCCTGAAAATAAAGAAAACTAGCTAGGGAATGCCCTAGTTGGTTGCTTTTCTGCGACTTTTAAGATATAATATTATGGATTGTCAACAAGGAGGTAATGCTTTTGACTGAAAAATCAAGAGAAGAAGAAAAATTAAGCTTTAAAGAGCAGATTCTACGTGATTTAGAAAGAGTAAAAGAACAAGATAGAAGAGAGAAAGAAGTAGAGATTCCAAATCTGACGGCTTCATCATCTCCAGCTAGTTCAGCAACTCCTTCAGATCTTGAACCAGAAACATCAACAGAAGAGTTGATGGCTGATTCCCTATCTGTTGTCGATAAAATTCTAAAGAATGCACCAAGTGTTCCTCCACTTTCAAGTGCTAGAACTGATGAAACGGATGGACAAGAAGAGAAAGAGATTAGACAGCCAATCATTGACAAGATTGAAGTTGTAGAATCTGAAGAACCTCTAGTAGAGCCGATTCATCTGGCTGAAGAACCTATAGTGGAACCTGTTCAACCTAAGGTAGAACCAGTTGAACTTAAACCCGAAGAAAAAGAATTTAACAATACTCCGACTAAGGTTGCCGTAACCTATAAAACAGAAGACAAGAAAGAGGAAATCACCCCAGGAATGCCTGAAAGAGTAGAGACTGTTTCTACAGAATCTAGCAGTGGATTAGCTGATGCTCCACGTCGTAGTCGTCGTCAAGGTGCAATATCAACTAAGAAAAAGAAAAAATCAAAAGCTAAAGGTTGCCTAGTAACAGTTCTAGTTCTCCTAGTACTCGTTGCAGTTGGTGGTTACTTTGGTTATGGTTACGTTCAAGATTCCTTGAAACCTGTTGATGCGAGCTCAAAGGATTACGTAACGGTTCAAATCCCAGACGGTGCAAATGTTCAAGAAATTGGAAGCACCTTGGAAAAATCTGGTTTGGTTAAACATGGACTGATTTTTAGCCTTTATGCTAAATACTATAGCCATGCCAACTTGAAGTCAGGTTATTATAACTTGAAGAAGAGTATGAGTACGGATGAGTTGATTCAAGAATTGCAAAAAGGTGGGACTCCTGAAGCTCAGGCACCTGTTCTTGCAAACTTGACAATTCCAGAAGGCTATACATTAGAGCAAATCGCTCAAACAGTAGGACAACTTCAAGGTGAATTTAAAGAACCTCTTACTGCGGATGCTTTCTTGGCAAAAGCTCAAGATGAGACTTTTATCTCACAATTAGTAGCTAAGTATCCAAACCTACTTGGAAGTCTTCCAACAAAAGACAGTGGCGTTCGTTATCGTCTTGAAGGCTACCTTTTCCCAGCGACCTATACGATCAAAGACAGTACAACTGTTGAAAGTTTGATTGATGAGATGGTAGCTGCTATGGATAAGGCTATGTCACCATATTACGCTACGATCAAAGAAAAGAATCTGACAGTTAATGAATTGCTTAGCATTGCTTCTCTTGTCGAAAAAGAAGGTGCTAAGACCGAAGACCGTAAAACGATTGCTGGTGTCTTCTACAATCGTTTGAATACTGGCATGCCTCTTCAAAGTAATATTGCTATCTTGTATGCGGAAGGAAAACTTGGTCAAAAAATTAGTCTAGCAGATGATGCAACAATTGACACAACGATTGCTTCTCCTTACAACGTCTATACCAACCTTGGCCTCATGCCTGGACCGGTTGATAGCCCAAGTTCGGATGCGATTGAAGCAAGTGTAAACCAAACAAAGAGTGAGTATTTATACTTTGTAGCCAATGTCGAAGATGGTAAAGTGTACTTCGCGACTACCAAAGAAGAACACGATCAAAACGTTGCAGAACATATCAATAGCAAACTAACCCAATCAAGTAGTTCAAACTAAAATTATGTGGTTTTCCACATAATTTTGTTTTAAAAAAGTAAATAGAAAAGAAAGTTAAAAAAATGGCAGAAAAAACTTACCCAATGACCCTTGAAGAAAAGGAAAAATTAGAAAAAGAATTAGAGGAATTGAAACTCGTTAGACGTCCCGAAGTCGTAGAGCGTATCAAGATTGCTCGTTCCTATGGAGACCTTTCAGAAAATAGTGAGTACGAAGCGGCTAAAGATGAACAGGCTTTTGTTGAAGGACAAATTTCAAGTCTAGAAACCAAAATTCGCTACGCTGAAATCGTCAACAGCGACGCAGTAGCACTGGATGAAGTTGCGATTGGTAAGACTGTAACTATCCAAGAAATCGGTGAAGACGAAGAGGAAGTTTATATTATCGTCGGTTCAGCAGGTGCAGATGCCTTTGCTGGAAAAGTTTCAAATGAAAGTCCGATTGGCCGTGCTTTGATTGGCAAGAAGACTGGTGATACTGCAACGATTGAAACACCAGTTGGTAGCTATGATGTCAAAATCTTAAAGGTTGAGAAAACAGCCTAAATAGGATGAAAAAGGAGTAGTGAAGGTTTTGCCTTGCTCAACTCCTTTTTGGTTTTTTTGATAAATAGGAGACTATATGAGTTCAAACAAGAAGAAAAATAAAATGGAGCGTGGTTTAACCAATCGTCATGTTCAGGTGATGGCCATTGCGGGAACAATCGGAACCGGACTTTTCCTAGGTGCTGGTCGCTCTATCAGCCTTACTGGACCTTCTATCATTCTGATTTACATGATTACAGGAGCCTTTATGTTTTTGATGATGAGGGCTGTTGGGGAGATGCTGTATCAAGATCCAGAACAACATACCTTTATCAACTTTATCACCCGTCATTTGGGGAAAGGCTGGGGATATTTCTCAGTTTGGTCTTATTGGTTGTCAGTTGTCTTTATCGGTATGGCAGAAATCACTGCGATTTCGCATTATGTTCAGTTTTGGTTTCCTTCTTGGCCTAGTTGGTTGATTCAGATTGTTTTTTTAACGATTTTGGCTTTGGTCAACCTGATTGCGGTTAAGCTCTTTGGAGAAGTCGAGTTTTGGTTTGCTATGGTCAAGATTGTGGCGATTTTAGCCATGATTGCAACAGGAGTCTTTATGGTCTTGACAGGATTTGAAACACCATATGGTGCCGCAAGTTTGGCAAATATCAGCAATCAATTCTCTCTTTTCCCAAATGGAGTCATGAACTTTGTCATGGCCTTTCAAATGGTATTTTTTGCCTATCTGATGATTGAATTTATCGGAGTGACAACCTCTGAAACGAAGAATCCTCGTCAGGTTTTGCCCAAAGCAGTTAAAGAAATTCCTCTTCGAATTGTCTTCTTCTATGGTGGAGCCCTATTAGCCATTATGTCTATTATTCCTTGGAGAGAACTTGCTTCTTCAGATTCACCATTTGTAACGGTTTTTGAGCTAGCAGGTATCAAGTGGGCGGCAGCTCTGATTAACTTCGTCGTTTTGACGTCGGCCGCATCGGCTCTTAATTCAACCCTCTATTCAACAGGACGACACCTCTACCAGATTGCCCATGATTCACCCAATCGCTTCTTAAAAGCGATCAAGGCAGATACTCTCTCTCGCCATAATGTTCCGCAAAATGCCATCATTGCCTCAGCAATCTTGATTGCTCTTGCTGCCTTTATCAATGTCTTGCCAGGTGTTTCCGATGCCTTTGCTTTGATTACAGCATCCTCATCAGGTGTTTACATCGCGATTTATATCTTGATCATGGTGGCTCATCTTAAATACCGCAAGTCACAAGACTTCATGGCTGATGGCTACCTCATGCCTCAGTATCGCTTGCTTAATCCCCTAACCATTCTCTTTTTTGTCTTTGTTTTTGTGACTCTCTTTTTGCAAGAGTCCACTTTCATGGGGGCAGTTGGTTCTGCTATCTGGATTCTTGTTTTTGGGATTTATAGTCAGTGGAAATTTAGAAAATAAATCATGAACTCATCAACTCTGTTTGGTGAGTTTTTCTAGTTTGACAGTCTATTAAAATAGGATTATAATCAAGCTGTAACAGTTCTAAGGAGGTTTGGATGCACGTTAGATTGGAAAATAAAGCGTCCCAGAAGGCGCAAGAAATTGGGAATTTGATTCGTGCTTATAATCGTTCCAAAAGAGAAGAGGCTGAGAGCGAGCCACTGAATCTTTATCTCGAAGACGAAAAGGGCAATCTCATGGCGGGCTTAGTAGCTGAGACTTTCGGAAATTGGCTGGAAATCGAATATTTGTTTGTGAAAGAGGAATTACGGGGACAAGGAATCGGTTCGAAACTATTGCAGCGAGCTGAAAGTGAAGCTAAGAAACGAAACTGTCGTTTTGCTTTTGTCAATACTTACCAGTTTCAAGCGCCAGATTTTTATCTAAGCCATGGCTATAAGGAAGTCTTTACCTTGCAAGACTATCCCTACACAGGGCAAAGATATTATTACCAAAAGGATTTGTAAGTTGAACATGAAGGCATAAGGCAAAGAGGGATTCTTCACATAAGCAAGGAGGTGGGCTAATGGATATCATACTAGATATGGGCAACGTCTTATTAGAATGGAACAAGGATAAGATTTTGCAAGGGGTTTCGGATACGAAGGAAGAATATTTGGTTTTAGATAAAGCTATTTTTCAGTCCGGACTTTGGGAAAGATTAGATCTTGGGATCATGACGAGAGAAGAGTTGGTGCTTAAAGTTGTGTTGATGATTGGAAGTACCTATCAAAAGAAGGTTGAAGAAGTTATCTGGAACTGGCCTAGCTACATTGATATTTATAGGGAAGTATTTCCTGTCTTGTCAGAACTAAAGAAAAAGGGGCATCGCATCTTTGTCTTGTCCAATACCTCAAAGGTATTTTATGACTTGCTGGAAGAGCAACTATCTCCCTTAAAGGAGCTTTTAGATGGTTTTGTCCTATCCTGTGATATAAAAGCTATAAAGCCTGATTTGGCAATGTTTAAGGAGATTCTTGACAAATACCAGCTAGATCCCGCAAATTGTGTCTTTCTTGACGATATTGAGGATAATACAAGTGTAGCTGAAAAATTGGGAATCAAGGGCTATCAGGTCAAGAAAAGAAGTGATGTCGTTGATATTTTGAAATCCTATATTTGAACTCAAAACTCTCTATTTTTTGTGATAGAGAGTTTTTTGTTAATAAAATCTTACAAAATGACATTTATACATTGCATTGAGTTAGATATATGGTATAATGTTTTTAAAAGAAGCGCAACTTTTTAAAAATGTGAAGGAGGATGCTAGTGGCTAAAAATGTAAAATTAAAATTAGCTCGTGTGGGGCTTGACTTGACACAAGGGGATTTGGCAGAAGCTGTGGGTGTTACTAGGCAAACTATAGGCTTGATTGAAGCTGGAAAATACAATCCTAGTCTCTCCCTTTGCCAGTCCATTTGCAGATGCTTAGGAAAAACTTTAGATCAATTATTTTGGGAGGAAGAAGATGAAAAATAGATTCTTTTATTATCAATTAGTAGACGAAAGAGAAGAACAACTGATTAACAAAGCTGGGACAGAGTCTTTTTATATGTTTATCGGGCTCATTCTGCTAAGTTATTTGGTGGCTGTGTTAGCACCTGCTCTTTTTAATCCTAATATTCTTCTGGTTACCCTTCTTTTAGGAATTTTCTTCTTTTTCAATCGTGCACGACAACTTGGAGTGACCTACTATAGTCGTTTTCATTTTACGATTGTAGGGTGTTTGCTGGTGACTCTCGCTATTACGACTCTCTTGATGTTGGAGAATTATCAATTCAATATCGAAATTTATCAGCACAATCCTCTGAACGTTAAATATTTGTCTGCTTGGGTCATTACTTATCTGATTTACCTTCCTTGGGTCTTTATCGGCAATCTCGGCCTTAAAAGTTATGGCGAATGGGCTCAGAAAAAGTTTGAGCAAGATATGGATGAACTGGAGACTATGGAATAGCTTGTTAGCTTTTTATCAATCTCGTTAAAATGTGTTATAATAGTACTAATTTATCGGACGGTGTGAAAGTGGTAGAATACGTTCATACCTTTGTAAAGTAGGAAGAAGGAAAACAAATGTATCCAGATGATAGTTTGACATTGCACACGGACTTGTACCAGATCAATATGATGCAAGTTTACTTTGACCAAGGGATTCACAATAAAAAGGCGGTCTTTGAAGTTTATTTCCGCCAGCAACCTTTTAACAACGGTTATGCAGTTTTCGCTGGCTTGGAAAGAATTGTACATTATCTTAAAGACTTGCGCTTTTCTGATAGCGATATTGCCTACTTGGAGTCGCTTGGCTATCATGGGGCGTTCTTAGACTACCTCCGCAATCTCAAGTTGGAGTTGACGGTTCGTTCTGCCCAGGAAGGGGACTTGGTTTTTGCCAATGAGCCAATTGTTCAAGTTGAAGGCCCTCTTGCCCAATGTCAATTGGTTGAAACGGCTCTCTTGAACATCGTTAACTTTCAAACCTTGATAGCGACTAAGGCAGCACGTATTCGTTCAGTCATTGAAGATGAACCCTTGATGGAGTTCGGGACACGTCGTGCGCAAGAAATGGATGCAGCTATCTGGGGAACACGCGCGGCCGTGATTGGTGGCGCCAATGGAACCAGCAACGTGCGTGCTGGTAAACTCTTTGACATTCCTGTCTTGGGGACTCACGCCCATGCCTTGGTACAGGTTTATGGGAACGACTATGAGGCCTTCAAGGCTTACGCAGCGACCCATAAAAATTGCGTTTTTCTTGTGGATACCTACGATACCCTTCGTATCGGTGTGCCGGCTGCCATTCAGGTAGCGCGTGAGTTGGGTGATAAGATTAATTTTAAAGGTGTTCGTATCGACTCTGGCGACCTTTCCTATATTTCCAAAAAAGTTCGTCAGCAACTAGACGAGGCTGGATTTACAGAGGCTAAGATTTATGCTTCAAATGATCTAGATGAAAATACCATCCTCAACCTCAAGATGCAAAAGGCCAAGATTGATGTCTGGGGTGTGGGAACCAAGCTGATTACAGCCTATGACCAGCCAGCTCTTGGGGCAGTGTATAAGATTGTGGCCATCGAAGATGAAAATGGTAACATGCGCAATACCATTAAACTGTCCAACAATGCAGAAAAAGTATCAACCCCAGGTAAGAAGCAGGTATGGCGCATTACCAGTCGTGATAAAGGCAAGTCAGAAGGTGACTACATCACTTATGATGGTGTGGATGTGAGTGGCATGACAGAAATCAAGATGTTCCATCCAACTTATACCTACATCAAAAAGACCGTTCGTAATTTTGATGCTGTTCCTCTCTTGGTGGATATCTTTAAAGAAGGAACATTAGTTTACGATTTGCCTAGTTTGACTGACATTCAAGCCTATGCTCGTAAGGAATTTGACAAGCTTTGGGATGAGTATAAACGGGTACTCAATCCGCAACATTACCCGGTAGACTTGGCGCGTGATATTTGGCAGGACAAAATGGACTTGATTGACAAGATGCGCAAGGAAGCCCTTGGTGAAGGAGAAGAAGAATGAGTTTGCAAGAGACCATTATCCAGCAACTGGGTGTCCAACCAGTGATTGACGCCCAGAAAGAAATTCGCCGTTCGATTGATTTCTTAAAGAGATACTTGAAAAAACACCCCTTTCTTAAAACCTTTGTACTAGGGATTTCTGGAGGACAAGATTCAACCTTAGCAGGGCGCTTGGCGCAATTAGCTATGGAAGAAATGAGAGCAGAGACAGGAGATGACAGCTACCAATTTATCGCTGTCCGCCTGCCATATGGCGTGCAAGCTGATGAAGCAGATGCTCAAAAAGCTCTTGCTTTCATCCAGCCAGATGTCAGCTTGGTTGTGAATATCAAGGAATCAGCTGATGCCATGGCAACTGCAGTTGAAGCGACAGGAAGCACTGTTTCAGACTTTAACAAGGGAAATATCAAGGCGCGTTGCCGTATGATTGCCCAATATGCCCTTGCGGGTACCCATAGCGGAGCGGTCATTGGAACAGACCATGCTGCGGAAAATATCACAGGCTTTTTTACCAAGTTTGGTGACGGTGGTGCAGATATTCTCCCTCTTTATCGCCTCAATAAACGCCAAGGAAAGCAACTCTTGAAGGAGCTTGGTGCGGACCCAGCCCTCTATGAAAAAATCCCAACAGCAGACCTAGAAGAAGACAAACCAGGGCTGGCTGATGAAGTAGCCCTGGGAGTCACTTACAATGAAATTGATGATTACCTAGAAGGCAAAACAGTCAGCCCAGAAGCTCAAGCAACTATCGAAAACTGGTGGCATAAAGGCCAACACAAACGCCACCTACCAATCACCGTCTTTGATGACTTTTGGGAGTAAAAACCTCCAGTGGACCTTTTTACCCTGAGCCTGGAAATGAGAAAGCGAAGAAGGTTCTGTTGAACCTTTTTAGCTTGAGCCTTAAGCTTAGAAAACGAGGTAACATTATGAAAGCAATCGGTACGCAAATGTTACAGACAGAACGTTTGATTTTGAGAAGATTTGTGGAGAGTGATGCGGAAGCCATGTTTCAAAATTGGGCTTCGTCTGCTGAGAATCTAATCTATGTCTCTTGGGATCCTCATCCTGATGTTGAGGTGACTCGGAACTTGATTCGAAATTGGGTTGCATCCTATACCAATCCCAACTATTACAAATGGGCCATTTGTCTCAAAGAAAACCCTGAGCATGTGATAGGAGATATCAGCATCGTTGAGATGAATGAGCCTGATTCAAGTTGTGAAATTGGCTATGTTTTAGGAAAAAACTATTGGGGTCGTGGTATGATGACGGAGGCCTTGAAAGCTGTGCTAGACTTCTGTTTTACTCAAGCAGGTTTTCAAAAAGTCAGAGCACGATATGCTAGTCTCAACCCGGCTTCAGGCCGTGTGATGGAAAAAGCGGGAATGTCTTATCTAAAAACCATTACCAATGGTGTGGAGAGAAAAGACTACGTTGCGGACCTTATTTATTACCAGATAAGTAGGGAAGACAGGTGATTTTCTTTTCTGTATCTATCAAAGTCAGGCCTTGTCTGGCTTTTTTTGTGTCAGATTTCTAAATAACCTGATTAAATCCCTATTTTTCCCTATCATTATCCCTGTTTTTTCTTAGAGTTGGGAATTATAATAGACTTATCAAATCAAAGAATGGAGGAAGGCAATGGACAATGTATTCTTTTTTATCAGTGTTTTTCTTGCTGGAATTCTTTCCTTCTTTTCTCCTTGTATCTTACCCTTGTTGCCAGTCTATGCAGGGGTCTTGTTGGATGACAAAGATGGTTCTCAGGCTTCTAGTGGAAAATATTCAATCTCAGTCGTTAGCCTATTGCGAACTTTGGCCTTTATAGCAGGAATTTCCTTTGTTTTTATCTTACTAGGCTATGGAGCTGGTTTTTTAGGCAATTTGCTTTATGCTTCTTGGTTTCAGTATGTGACGGGTGCAGTTATCATTCTCTTGGGCTTGCACCAGATGGAAGTCTTACATTTGCAGGGGCTCTACAAGGAAAGAAGGCTACAATTAAAGAGACAGGGTCAAAACGCTAACGGCTATAGTCAGGCATTTTTACTGGGGTTGACCTTTAGTTTTGCTTGGACGCCGTGTGTAGGGCCGGTTCTGGGCTCTGTTTTGGCCTTGGCGGCTTCAGGTAGTTCAGGAGCTTGGCAGGGAGCTGGTCTCATGTTAGTTTATACGCTGGGATTGGCGCTACCATTTTTAGTTCTAGCTCTCGCCTCCAGCTATGTTTTGAAACATTTCCGAAAACTCCATCCTTATCTCGGAACCCTCAAAAAAGTAGGTGGTTTCCTTATTATCGTGATGGGAATCTTGGTGCTTTTGGGAAATGCTTCCATTTTGACTACATTATTTGAATAGAGAGGAAGAAGAAATGAAAAAATGGCAAACATGTCTCCTTGGAGTAGGCTCAATTTGTTGCTTGGCAGCCTGTTCGGCTAAAAACATGTCAGACGAGTCTACTATGAAGGAGCAAACCAAAACAGAACAAGTCAGTTCGCAAACTGCCACCAAGGGTCAAGCAGTAGCTGATTTTGAATTGATGGGTGTAGATGGCAAGACCTATCGTTTGTCTGATTACAAAGGCAAGAAAGTCTATCTCAAATTCTGGGCTTCTTGGTGTTCCATCTGTCTAGCCAGCCTTCCAGATACGAACGAAATCGCTAAAGAAGCTGGTGATGACTATGTGGTCTTGACAGTGGTATCTCCTGGGCACAAGGGAGAACAAGCGGAAGCTGAATTTAAGAACTGGTACAAGGGCTTAGATTATAAAAATTTTCCAGTTTTAATTGATCCATCAGGCAAACTTTTGGAAAGCTATGGTGTCCGTTCTTATCCCACTCAAGCCTTTATAGACAAGGAAGGCAAGCTGGTCAAAACGCAACCAGGTTTTATGGATAAGGATATGATTTTAAAAGAATTGAAAGAAATGGGGTAGAGAAAGGCTATGAATGATAAAGTAAAACTTTTTGTCTTGGCAGGGGGCATTCTCCTAGCCATAACCGGTTTCTATTTCCTATTGATGCGAAATGCAGGGCAGACAGATAGCTCGCAAATTGAGAAAGCATCCGTTAGCCAAGGAGGAAAAACAGTGAAAAAAACAGAAGTGAGTAAAGACGCAGACTTGCACGAAATTTATCTAGCTGGGGGATGTTTCTGGGGAGTGGAGGAATATTTCTCACGCGTGCCTGGAGTAACCGATGCCGTATCAGGCTATGCAAATGGTAGAGGGGAAACAACCAAGTACGAATTGATTAACCAAACAGGACATGCGGAAACTGTCCATGTCAGCTATGATGCTAATCAAATTTCCCTCAAAGAAATTCTTCTTCATTACTTCCGCATCATTAATCCAACCAGCAAAAATAAACAAGGAAATGATGTGGGGACCCAGTACCGTACCGGCGTTTATTACACAGATGAGAAGGATTTAGAGGTAATCAACCAAGTCTTTGATGAGGTGGCTAAGAAATACAATCAACCTCTGGCAGTTGAAAAGGAACCCTTAAAGAATTTTGTGGTGGCTGAGGATTACCACCAAGACTATCTCAAAAAAAATCCAAATGGCTACTGTCATATCAATGTCAATCAGGCGGCCTATCCCGTCATCGATGCCAGCAACTATCCTAAACCAAGCGATGAGGAATTGAAAAAGACCTTGTCACCTGAGGAATATGCAGTTACCCAGAAAAATCAAACAGAACGGGCTTTTTCAAACCGCTACTGGGATAAATTTGAATCTGGTATCTATGTGGATGTGGCAACTGGCGAACCCCTCTTTTCATCAAAGGACAAGTTCGAGTCTGGTTGCGGCTGGCCTAGTTTTACCCAACCAATCAGTCCAGATGTCGCTACCTACAAGGAAGATAAGTCCTACAATATGACGCGCATGGAAGTGAGAAGCCGAGTTGGAGATTCTCACCTTGGTCATGTCTTTACGGATGGACCACAGGACAAGGGGGGCTTGCGTTACTGTATCAATAGCCTTTCTATTCGCTTTATTCCCAAAGACCAAATGGAAGAAAAAGGTTATGCCTATTTACTAGATTATGTTGATTAAGAAGTCTTTCCTAAGCAGTTAGAGGAGAATTTTGCTATACTGATACTAGTAAGTGACAAAGGAGCAAGGCATGACCTACACAATCTTAATCGTAGAAGATGAGTATCTGGTAAGACAAGGCTTGACCAAGCTGGTCAATGTAGCGGCCTACGATATGGAAATCATCGGTCAGGCTGAAAATGGAAGACAGGCTTGGGACTTGATTCAAAATCAGGTGCCAGATATCATTTTAACCGATATCAACATGCCTCAGCTGAATGGCATCCAGTTGGCCAGTCTGGTACGAGAAACCTATCCTCAGGTGCATTTGGTTTTTTTGACTGGCTACGATGATTTTGATTATGCCTTGTCTGCTGTCAAACTCGGTGTAGATGACTACTTGCTCAAGCCCTTTTCTCGTCAGGATATTGAGGAAATGTTGGGGAAAATCAAGCAAAAACTAGACAAGGAAGAAAAGGAAGAGCAGTTACAAGATTTATTGACCGATAAGTTTGAGGGAAACCTGGCCCAGAAAATCCAGTCCCATCTGGCTGACAGCCAGTTTAGTTTGAAGTCTTTGGCCAGTGACTTGGGTTTTAATCCGACTTATCTGAGTTCCTTAATTAAGAAAGAGTTGGGGTGCCTTTTCAGGATTATCTGGTGAGAGAGCGTGTCAAACAAGCCAAGCTCTTGCTTCTGACCACAGATTTAAAGATTTATGAGATAGCCGAAAAGGTTGGATTTGAAGATATGAACTACTTTACCCAACGTTTTAAACAGATTGCAGGTGTGACACCTCGTCAGTTTAAGAAAGGGGAAGGCCGATGAAGCGTTCTTCTCTTTTAGTTAGAATGGTTATTTCCATCTTTCTAGTCTTTCTCATTCTCCTAGCTCTGGTTGGGACTTTCTACTATCAATCGAGTTCATCAGCCATTGAGGCCACTATTGAGGGCAATAGCCAAACGACCATCAGCCAGACTAGCCACTTTATCCAGTCTTATATCAAAAAATTAGAAACCACCTCGACCAGTTTGACCCAGCAGACGGATGTTTTAGCTTATGCTGAGAATCCCAGTCAAGACAAGGTCAAGGGAATTCGAGATCTGTTTTTGACCATCTTAAAGGCAGACCAGGACTTGAAAACGGTGGTACTGGTCACCAAATCCGGTCAGGTTATTTCTACAGATGACAGTGTGCAAATGAAAACCTCATCAGATATGATGGCTGAGGATTGGTATCAGAAGGCCATTCATCAGGGAGCTAAGCCAGTTTTAACCCCAGCTCGTAAATCAGATAGTCAATGGGTCATTTCTGTTACTCAGGAACTGGTTGATGCAGAGGGGGCCAATCTTGGTGTGCTTCGTTTGGATATTTCCTACGAAACTCTGGAAGCCTATCTCAACCAACTCCAGTTGGGCCAGCAGGGCTTTGCCTTTATCATCAATGAAAATCATGAATTTGTCTACCATCCTAAACGTACTGTCTATAGCTCAGCGAGTGAAATGGAGGCCATGAAACCCTACATCGAGACAGGCCAGGGCTATACTTTAAATCACCAATCCTACGTCAGTCAGGAAAAGATTGCAGGTACTGATTGGACGGTTATAGGTGTTTCTTCGCTGGAGAAGTTAGACCAGGTTCGGAGTCAACTCATGTGGACCTTGCTTGGTGCTAGTGCCTTATCTCTTCTTGCCTGTCTCTGCTTGGTGTGGTTCAGTCTCAAGCGTTGGATTGCCCCTTTGAAGGATCTGAGAGAAACCATGCTGGAAATTGCTTCTGGTACACAAAATCTTCGTGCTAAGGAAGCTGGTGCCTATGAACTGAGAGAAGTGACTCGCCAATTTAATGCCATGTTGGATCAGATTGATCAGCTGATGGCAGCTATTCGCAGGCAGGAAGAAGCGACCCGGCAGTATGAACTTCAAGCACTGTCGAGCCAGATTAACCCCCATTTCCTCTACAATACTTTGGACACTATCATCTGGATGGCTGAATTTCAGGATAGTCAGCGAGTGGTTCAGGTGACCAAGTCCTTGGCAACCTATTTCCGCTTGGCGCTCAATCAAGGGAAGGATTTGATTTCTCTTTCTGATGAAATCAATCATGTCCGCCAGTACCTCTTTATCCAGAAACAACGCTATGGTGATAAGCTGGAGTATGAGATTGATGAAGATCCTGCTTTTGGTAACCTAGTCTTACCCAAGTTGGTGTTGCAACCTCTTGTAGAAAATGCTCTTTACCATGGTATTAAGGAGAAGGAAGGTCAGGGCCATATTAAAGTCTCTGTTCAGAAACAGGATATAGGGCTTGTCATCCGCATTAAGGATGATGGTGTTGGTTTCCAAAATCCTGGTGATAGCAGTCAAAGTCAGCTCAAACGTGGGGGAGTTGGCCTAAAAAAATGTCGACCAACGACTGAAACTTCATTTTGGAGAACATTACCAGATGAAGATTGATTCTGTACCATCAAAAGGGACGACAGTGGAAATATACATAAATAGAATAGAAACTAGTTAACTCCCAGTCAATTCTGGGAGTTTTATGTGTAATTGGGCAAGCTTTCTAGGTTGTCTATCTTGCTAAAACGTAGAAAAAACGATATGATAGATAGTGACAAAAGAGGTATCAAGTATGAAGGAAAAAGACATTCAAAGAGAAACAGGACTGATTGTTGAAGATGTATTAGAAAAGGCCAATTTGAAGCAAGGCTCCATCTTTGTTCTGGGCCTTTCTTCTAGTGAAGTGATAGGTGGTCAGATTGGCAAGGAATCCAGCCAAGAAATTGGGGAAATCATTGTGAAGACCATCCTAGCTATCCTAGAGGAAAAAGGAATTCATCTAGCTGTTCAAGGTTGTGAACATGTCAATCGAGCCCTCGTTGTTGAACGTCAGGTGGCAGAGCAGCTTGGTCTAGAAATCGTCAGTGTCCTTCCGACTCTTCATGCAGGAGGTTCGGGTCAGTTGGCAGCCTTCAAGTTTATGCAGGATCCAGTTGAGGTTGAATTTATCAAGGCCCATGCTGGATTGGATATCGGAGACACTGCAATTGGCATGCATGTCAAGCATGTTCAGGTGCCGATTCGCCCTCTTTTGAGAGAGATTGGGCATGCCCATGTAACGGCTCTAGCCAGTCGTCCCAAATTAATCGGAGGTGCGCGTGCGCATTATCCACAAGATTCTATCAGAAAGTCGTGAGAATGAAAAAAACAAAACAACAACTAGAAAAAATCACCAAATATTCGATTCGTAAGCTCACTGTTGGGGTAGGTCCTGTAGCCATCGGGGCCTTCCTTTTTGGTGCAAGTACTCTTTCAGTAGATAAGGTACATGCCAATGAAATCGGTGGTGCTCATAACGTTCATTACCGTTATTTAGCAGAGCAGGAATTGACCGAGTCTGAAAAAGCCCTGATTCACCATGAAGTTCCTGCAGAATTTCAAGATGATGATGTTATTTATGTAGTCTATCGAAAGAAGGCAACTAATAGTCAACAACTTCCTTACACAGGAAGTAAGGAGTTTGCTTTGGCAGGTCTTGGTTTGGCGACAGCCTCTTTAGCGGTTTTATTAGTTTCCAAGAAGAAACACCGTAGTAAAATACTCGGCGTTTTATTAATCGGGTCTATTGGAATGAGTCATTTTGTCCCTTTTACTACTTTTGCATTTGAGAACAAAGAGCTGCTTTCTTATAACCAAACTATTTCGGCCTCTACACATGAAGGCTTGGCTAAAGGTGTTATTCATATTGAAGGATATGAGTATGTTGGTTACTTTAAAGAATCAAAGTCTAAGACCAATATAAGTAGTAAAAAAGGTGAGTCGGTAGTTCAAGAGTCACAAGCAGAATATTCAGGAAAAATTGAGTCCAAAGGCAGTCAGGAAACGGGTAAAGAGGGCGAATCTTTAGTTCAAGAAAGTCTACCAAAATATACTGGCAATGTTGAGTCCAAAGGCAGTCAGGAAACAGGTAAAGAGGGCGAGTCTTTAGTTCAAGACAGCCTACCAGAATATACTGACAATGTTGAGGCTAAAGGCAGTCAGGAAACAGGTAAAGAGGGCGAGTCTTTAGTTCAAGACAGCCTACCAGAATATACTGACAATGTTGAGGCCAAAGGCAGTCAGGAAACAGGTAAAGAGGGCGAGTCTTTAGTTCAAGAAAGTCTTCCAGAATATACTGGCAATGTTGAGGCCAAAGGCAGTCAGGAAACTGGCAAAGAAGGTCAGTCCCTCGTTCAAGAAAGCCTACCAGAATATACTGGCAATGTTGAGGCTAAAGGCAGTCAGGAAACAGGTAAAGAGGGCGAGTCTTTAGTTCAAGAAAAGTTACCTGAATATAAAGTAACTGAGGGCGCGGTTACGAAAGAAACTACTACGGAGCTTGACTATAAGACAGAAATTATCGAAGATCCAACCAAATATACGGATGAAGAAACTGTCGTCCAAGATGGAGAAAAGGGTAGTCAAATTACCAAAACGACTTATAAGACTATTGAGGGTGTTGAGACTGACCAAGTTTTAAATACAACTACAACTGTCATCAAAGAACCAGTCACTAAAAAAATAAGTCGTGGTACGAAACCAATTGAAGGAACTCTGGTAGAAGAAAGTCTTGAAAAGATTCCGTTTAAGGAAAAGGTTGAAGAAGATGATCAACTGAAAAAAGGTGAAAGAGTTACTGTCAAAGAAGGAAAAGACGGACAGAAAAAGGTTATAAAAACTTATAAGACAATTAAAGGACTGAAGACTGAAGAAGCACCGAAAGTTGTCGAACAGGTTTTAGAGTTGGATCAAGATCGTATCGTTAAATTAGGAACTAAAAACTTTGAAAAACCAATTTTAAGTTTGTCGCTAATCGATGTTAAAGATTTAAAACGAACATCTCAAATTCGTTACAATTTGGAAAATCCAAGTAAGGCAGCTATTAAATCCATCACCTTAACTCTGAAAAAAGGCGATGAAATTGTAAAAACATTGACTGTTTCACCAGACGACTTGACTGTCACTTTGGCTGATTTGCAGTACTACAAGGATTATAAAATTGAAACCAAGATGGTTTATGACCGTGGAGAAGGTGATGAGGAAGAAGTTCTGAAAGAAGAACCGCTAAGAATTGACCTCAAAAAAGTTGAAATCAAGAACATCAAAGAAACAAGCTTGATGAGCGTGGACGCTGATGGTAACGAAACAGACACTAGTTTGCTTACAGAAAAACCAGCTGATCTTGCTCCACTTTATTTACGAGTGACCACTCATGATAACAAAATAACAAGACTGGCTGTTGATAAAATTGAAGAAGTCACAGTTGATGGCAAGGCCTTATATAAGGTCACTGCTACAGCACCGGATTTGATTCGACGTAATGCTGATAATACACTTAGCGAAGAGTATGTACATTACATTGCCAAGCCCAAAGCCCATGAAGGAGATGTTTACTATGATTTCAATGACCTTGTAAAAGCGATGCAAGCTAATCCTAGTGGTACGTTCAAGCTTGGGGACAATCTAAATGCAACCAACGTTAAACCAGCAGGGAAATCTTATGTGACGAAGTCTTTCAAAGGTACACTAATAAGTACGGATGGTAATAAATTTACTATTAGTAATACGATAAGACCTTTATTTGGCGACATCGAAGGTGGTACAGTTAAAGATTTACTACTTGAAAACGTAAATATTGATATGCCAGGAACGGATAAAATTGCTCCAATTGCAAATGTTATAAAAAATAATGCTACTATCGAAAACATTAAAGTAACAGGTAAAGTTGTTGGAAATAACGATGTATCTGGTATTATCAATAAAATCGATGGTAGTGGTACAGTTCGCAACGTAGCATTTATCGGTAAAGTACACGCGGTTGGAAATAAAGGTGGTTATCTAACAGGTGTTGTTGGTGAAAACTGGAAAGGTATTATCGAAAAAGCTTATGTTGATGCTGAAATCACTGGTAATAAAGCTAAAGCTGCTGGTATTGTGTATTCATCTCAAAATGGTGGAAATAATAACACCGTAGGCAGGGAGGGTGTTCTGAAGCATTCTGTAGCGAAAGGATTTATCGAACTTAAAGAATCTCTTATGTCAGGTGGACTGATAGGGACGAACTGGGCCTTAGGTGCTATAGAAGACAACATTACTATGATGAAGGTCAAAACAGGTGAAATGGTGTTTGGACACTCAGATATTGATGCTGATGATTACTTCACTTATTCAAGAACAAAACGTAACTTTAGTGTTGAAGGTGTAAGTGAAGGTAAAAAGACTTATAAAAATTCGAAAAAGGTTTCTAGTATTACAAAAGAAAAAGCAGATGAATTAGTCTCTAAAATGGGGATCACTGCTAATCAATTTACAAGCACTAAACCCGTTGAAGATAAACTGAATAACATTGTAAGTAAAGAGAACCAATATAAAGCAATTGATGATTACGATGCTTCTCGTGAGCTTGCTTACCGTAATATCGAAAAGCTTCAACCGTTCTACAATAAAGAATGGATTGTCAATCAAGGAAATAAAATTCCTGCTGGTTCTAAATTATTAACGACTGAAGTATTATCTGTAACTGGTATGAAAGATGGTCGATTCGTGACTGACTTATCTGAAGCTAGTCACATTATGATTCACTATACAGATGGTACTAAGGAAGAAAAAGCTATCACACGTAAAGCTGATTCTCAAGTACAACAAGTTCGTGAATATAGTATAGAAGGTCTTGGTGACATCGTTTATACACCAAATATGGTTGTTAAAGATAGAACACAATTAATCAACGATATTAAATCGAAATTAGACAGCGTTCAGTTGATTTCACCTGAAGTCCGTGCTCTCATGGATAAACGTAACAAACCAGCTGAAAACAGTGATGACCATAAGAATAATTACATCCGTAATCTCTTCTTGGAGGAAAGTTTTGCGGATGTTCGAACTAATCTTGATACGTTCGTAAAGGCTTTGGTAGAAAATGAAGACCATCAATTGAATAGTGATGAAGCAGCTATGAAAGCTCTTCTCAAAAAGGTGGAGGATAACAAAGCTAAAATCATGATGGCTCTGACTTATCTCAATCGTTACTATGATATCAAATATGGCGATTTGAGTATCAAAGACATCATGATGTTTAAACCGGATTTCTATGGTAAGACATCAAACGTTCTTGATCATCTTATCCAAATTGGTTCAAGCGAAAAAAACTTGAAGGGTGATCGTACACAGGACGCTTATCGTGATATGATTGCTGGGGGCACGGGTAAAGGCAATCTTCATGACTTCTTGAAATATAATATGACACTGTTCACAAATGAAACAGATATGAATACCTGGTTTAAAAATACCGTGTCTAAAAATGTTTATGTTGTCGAAAAGAAATCTTCGAATCCAGCTTTTGCAGATAAGAAGTACAAACTGTATGACGGATTGAATAACAATATTCATGGTCGAGCTATTTTACCGCTGTTGACTTTGAAGAACGCACATATGTTTTTGATTTCGACCTACAATACCATTGCCTATAGCTCGTTTGAGAAATATGGTAAGAATACAGCAGAAGAACGTGAAGAATTTAAGAAACAGATTGACTTACGTGCGCAAGAGCAAATCAATTACTTAGACTTCTGGTCAAGACTTGCAGCTGATAATGTCCGTAACCAACTTCTCAAGAGCGAAAATATGGTCCCTACAGCTGTGTGGGATAACCAGGATGTACCAGGTCTTGGTTGGGTGGATCGCATGGGTCACACTAAGAATGGCGATTTCGCCCCAATTCGAGAATTCTATGGTCCTACAGGTAAGTGGCATGGAAATAACGGTTTAGGTGCCTATGCAACCCTATATGACAATCCTCAACCGCAAGAAGCAGTGTATTATGTCATCGCTAGTCTAATTAGTGACTATGGTACCTCAGCATTTACACACGAAACAACACATATCAATGACCGTATGGCATATCTAGGTGGATGGCGTCATCGTGAAGGAACCTATGTTGAAGCCTTTGCCCAAGGTATGTTACAATCACCATCCTTAACCAATTATAATGGTGAATATCGCTCGCTCGGTCTTAACATGGCGTATGAACGTCCAAATGACGGAACACAGATTTACAATCCGAATCCGAATATGCTACAGAGTCGAGAAGCTATTGACCACTACATGAAAAACTATAACGAAGCTTTGATGATGTTGGATTATCTAGAAGCTACAGCTGTATTTAATAAGAACACTAGCACAAATGATAAGTGGTTTAAGAAAATTGATAAAAAATGGCGTGAACAAGCTGAAGGGAACAAATTGATTGGTGAACCACATCAGTGGGATTTAGTTCGTGATTTGAATGATGATGAAAAGAATACGAAGTTGACAAGTATCGACCAATTGGTTGATGGAAACTTTGCTACCAAACATGGATTACCAGGAAATGGTCATTACCGTCCTGAAGGATATGATACCGCTTATACAGTTGTCAACATGATGACAGGTATTTACGGAGGTAACACAAGTAAGAGTGCTACTGGATCTATTTCCTTCAAACACAATACCTTCCGTATGTGGGGTTACTTTGGTTACTTGGATGGATTCATCGGATATGCCTCTAACAAGTATAAACAAGAATCTCAAAAAGCTGGAAATAAAGGTCTTGGTGATGACTTTATCATCGAAAAAGTTTCTAACGGACGTTTCCATACACTAGAAGAATGGAAGAAAGCTTGGTATCACGAGGTGTACAATAAAGCTCAAAAAGGTTTGGTAGAAATTGAAATCGATGGACAAAAAATTTCAACCTATAATCAGTTGCAAGAATTGTTCAACGATGCGGTTGAAAAAGACCTAAAAGGTAATGATTTCAAAAATACTGTAGATCTTAAATGGGGGATTTACAAACAACTCCTTAAAAACACAGACGGTTTCTCTGGTGATCTATTTACTGCATCACAAGCATAGGATGACTAAAATCGTAAAAAGGTAGATCAGCTTTGTCTGTATCTACCTTTTTATGCTATACTTAGGATATGCATAGAAAAACAGTGATTGATTTTAGGGCTTTGGGGGAGAGATACATCTTTACCCAGCCTATCAAAGAGTTAAAAACGAGAGATTTAGCAGAAGTGGCGGACTTACTGGCACAGGTGGAAAGCTACCAAGAGCAGGGCTATTATGTAGTGGGCTATGTCAGCTACGAGGCTGCACCTGCATTTGAGGAGAAATTAGCAGTTCATAAAGCTCCTTTACTAGCAGAGTATCTGCTATATTTTACAGTTCATGATAGGGTAGAAACATCACCTATTCCTCTGACTTATGAGGAAGTAGATTTGCCTTATGATTGGCAGGAAGAAACATCTGCAGAGAACTATGAAAAGGCTATTGCTCAGATTCACCATCATTTGCGGCAGGGGGACACCTACCAGGTCAACTATACTGTCCAACTAAAGCAGGACTTAAGTGCTAATCCATTTGCCATCTACAATCATATGGTGGTAGAGCAGGAGGCGGGCTACAATGCCTATGTGGAACATGACGAGATGGCAGTGATTTCCATGAGCCCAGAGCTCTTTTTTGAGCAAAACGACCGGGAATTAACGACTCGCCCGATGAAGGGAACGACTCAGCGCGGGTTGACTGACCAAGAAGACCTTGCCCAAGCTAGCTGGCTAGAACAGGATCCTAAAAATCGCTCTGAAAATATGATGATTGTGGATCTCTTGCGCAATGATATGAACCGTATTTCTGAGGTGGGGAGTGAGCACGTGGAGCGTCTTTGTCAAGTGGAACAGTATTCAACTGTTTGGCAGATGACTTCAACCATCAAGAGTCAGTTGCGACCGGATGTGGACCTAGTTGAAATCTTTCGTTCGCTCTTTCCATGTGGATCCATCACAGGAGCTCCCAAAATTGCGACCATGGAAATCATTAAGGACTTGGAGTCCCAACCACGCGGAGTCTACTGCGGAACGATTGGTCTCTTACTTCCAAATGGGCGCCGGATTTTTAACGTCGCTATTCGGACGATTCAACTGCATCAAGGAAAAGCCATCTATGGAGTTGGCGGAGGGATTACTTGGGATAGTACTTGGGAATCTGAATACCAAGAGGTTCATCAAAAGGCGGCTGTTCTCTATCGTAAACAAGCACGTTTCCAACTGATTACGACTGGGAAAATCAGCCAGAAGAGCTTGTTGTTTGAAGAGCAACATTTAGAAAGACTGACAAAGGCGAGTCGTTATTTTGCCTATCCTTATGATGCAGAAGACTTGAGACAAAGGATAGAGGAAGAGTGTCAGGCTTGTGAAGCTAATCAAGATTACCGTTTGCGAATTAGTCTCAGCAAGTCTGGAGAAATAGAACTCAGTCGCCAAATCTTAACACCCCTCAGTCCAAGTTTCTGCAAAGCCAAACTTTGTCTGCAAGAAGCAGATTTGAATCAAGCCTTTACCTACTTCAAAACAACTAATAGACCACACTTAAGTCTAGGGGAACAGGAAATCATTTACCATAATGCAGCAGGAGAACTTCTTGAAACCTCTATTGGAAATTTGGTTCTGAAAATCGCTGGGAAACTCTACACACCGCCTATCAGACTTGGAATTTTGCCAGGGATTTACCGCCAGCATTTGCTAGAAACAGGAGAAGTAGAAGAGAAAGTCTTGACCTTGGCAGACTTAGCCCAAGCTCAAGCTATTTATGGTTGTAATGCAGTAAGGGGCTTGTATGAGTTGACAATTAAATATGAAGAAGTAGTGATTTAGAAAATGAAGAATCAAAATTAAAACTAAAGTTGAGCAAACCTTTGCATCGGTCACTATATTTTGATATACTATATCTGTAAGCATTTTCAATTAAAAAGGAGAAGACGATGAGTCAAAAGATTATTGGGATTGACCTTGGTGGAACTTCTATCAAATTTGCAATCTTAACAACAGCAGGTGAAATCCAAGAAAAATGGTCTATCAAGACCAATATTTTGGATGAGGGAAGCCATATCGTTGATGATATGATTGAGTCTATTCAACATCGTTTGGACTTGCTTGGATTGGCAGCAACAGACTTCCGAGGCATTGGGATGGGATCACCTGGTGTGGTTGACAGTGAAAAAGGGACTGTTATCGGTGCCTACAACCTCAACTGGAAAACCCTTCAACCGATTAAAGAAAAGATCGAAAAAGCCTTGGGTATTCCGTTCTTCATCGATAATGATGCCAACGTAGCTGCTCTTGGTGAGCGCTGGTTGGGGGCTGGTGAAAACCAACCAGACGTTGTCTTTATGACCCTTGGTACAGGTGTTGGTGGCGGTATCGTGGCAGAAGGCAAATTGCTCCACGGTGTTGCTGGTGCGGCAGGAGAACTTGGTCATATCACTGTTGACTTTGACCAACCAATCGCTTGTACTTGTGGTAAGAAAGGCTGTCTTGAGACAGTTGCTTCTGCGACTGGGATCGTCAATTTGACCCGTCGCTATGCTGATGAGTATGCTGGTGATTCTCAACTAAAAAAACTGATTGACAACGGCGAAGAAGTAACAGCTAAAACTGTCTTTGACCTTGCAAAAGAAGGGGATGACTTAGCGCTCATTGTCTATCGTAATTTTTCACGATATTTAGGAATTGCCTGTGCCAATATCGGATGTATGCTAAATCCTTCAGCTATTGTTATCGGTGGTGGGGTGTCTGCTGCAGGGGAATTTCTTTTGCAGGCTGTCCAAAAAGTATATGATGAGAATACTTTCCCACAAGTTCGTACCACGACAAAATTGGCTCTTGCAACTTTAGGAAATGACGCTGGAGTTATCGGAGCAGCATCGCTTGTATTACAATAAGATAATAAAAGGGGAAAAACACTAACTTGAAGCGAGTGATTTTCCTCCTTTCTTTTTTTATGCTATACTAGTTAAGACAATAAATGAGGTGAGAGTAAATGACAAAAGCAGATACGATTTTTAAAGAAAATATTGAACGAATCCTCAGAGACGGTGTCTTTTCTGAGCAGGCACGTCCCAAGTATAAGGATGGGACTGTTGCCAACTCCAAGTACGTAACGGGTGCCTTTGCCGAGTATGACTTGGCTAAGGGGGAATTTCCCATCACAACCTTGCGTCCCATTGCGATCAAATCCGCTATCAAGGAAGTGCTCTGGATTTACCAGGATCAGTCTAATAGCCTAGAAGTGCTAAATAGCAAGTACAATGTCCACTACTGGAATGACTGGGAAGTGGGAGATACGGGAACTATTGGTGAGCGCTATGGGGCAGTCGTTAAGAAACACGATATCATCAACAAGCTTCTCAAGCAGTTGGAAGCCAACCCTTGGAACCGCCGCAATATCATTTCGCTCTGGGATTACCAAGCTTTCGAAGAAACAGATGGGTTGCTCCCATGTGCCTTTCAGACCATGTTTGATGTCCGTCGTGTTGATGGGGAAATCTATCTGGATGCGACCTTGACCCAGCGTTCTAATGATATGCTGGTGGCCCACCACATTAACGCTATGCAGTACGTGGCTCTTCAAATGATGATTGCCAAGCATTTCGGCTGGAAGGTTGGGAAGTTTTTCTATTTTATCAACAACCTTCATATCTATGATAATCAGTTTGAACAAGCAGAGGAATTGCTCCGCCGTGAGCCGTCAAACTGCCAACCACGCTTGGTTTTAAATGTTCCTGATGGGACCAATTTCTTTGATATCAAAGCGGAAGACTTTGAGTTGGTTGACTATGATCCAGTTAAGCCGCAGCTGAAGTTTGATTTGGCTATTTAAGAAATAAAAAGAAGTTGAGAAATCTCAACTTCTTTTGTATATTAATGTGATACGCGGCGGCGAGCTGCTTTTTTGCGGTTTTCTTCGATGAAAGCTGCTTTTTGCTCTTCTGGCTCAATCACTTTCTTTTTAATTGCGTATACTGCACCTGCAACGGCAGCGACAGTTCCTGCGACACCTGTTACAAGACCTTTAGCGAATCCTTTAGCCATGAGTCTTCCTCCTTTATCTTCCCGAACAGTCAGGCTCCTCAAGTGGTAGCATTTTTCTGACTGACCTTTTTGTGATATAATAATAGTAACGAAAAAATGGGAATTTTTCAAGGAAAAAAGATGAAAACAAAAATAATTGTGATTGTTGGACCGACTGCTGTTGGGAAGACAGCCCTTGCTATTGAAGTGGCCAAGCGCTTTGGTGGAGAGGTGGTCAGTGGCGACAGTCAGCAAGTATACAGAGGGTTGGATATTGGGACGGCCAAGGCTAGCCCAGAGGAACAAGCTGTTGTTCCTCATCATTTGATTGATGTCAGAGAGGTGACCGAGTCTTACTCGGCTTTTGATTTTGTTTCAGAAGCTAAGAAGGCTATTGAGGATATTCATAACCGTGGTAAGCTAGCTATTATCGCGGGTGGTACAGGGCTTTATATCCAGAGTTTGCTGGAAGGATACCATCTAGGTGGAGAAACACCTCATGAGGAGATTTTAGCTTATCGGGCTAGTTTGGAGCCTTATTCAGATGAGGAATTAGCCCATCTCGTGAAGCAAGCAGGTCTTGAAATTCCCCAGTTTAACCGTCGTCGTGCGATGCGTTCCTTGGAAATTGCTCATTTTGGTCAGGATTTGGAAAATCAAGAGACCTTGTATGAACCTCTGATTATCTGCTTGGACGATGAGCGCAGTCAGCTTTATGAACGGATCAACCATCGAGTGGATTTAATGTTTGAGGCTGGGTTATTGGATGAGGCCAAGTGGCTTTTTGACCATTACCCTGATGTGCAGGCTGCTAAAGGAATTGGCTACAAAGAACTCTTTCCTTATTTCCGTGGAGAGCAGACTTTAGAGGAAGCTAGTGAGACTCTCAAACAGGCGACTCGACGTTTTGCCAAGCGTCAGCTGACCTGGTTTCGTAATCGCATGCAGGTCACCTTTTATCATATAGGAGAGCCTGACGTACAGGACCGCATTTTAAGCCAGATAGAGGAGTTTTTAGATGATTGAAACGGAGAAAAAAGAGGAACGGGTCCTGCTCATCGGTGTGGAATTGCAGGGTATGGACAATTTTGATCTCTCCATGGAAGAATTGGCCAGTCTAGCCAAGACAGCTGGTGCAGTCGTTGTGGATAGCTACAGGCAAAAACGGGAAAAGTATGACTCCAAGACCTTTGTTGGTTCTGGTAAGTTGGAAGAGATTGCACTCATGGTAGATGCGGAAGAAATTACTACTGTCATCGTCAACAACCGCTTGACTCCACGGCAAAATGTCAATCTGGAGGAAGTTCTGGGAGTTAAGGTTATTGACCGTATGCAGTTGATTCTGGATATCTTTGCCATGCGGGCTCGAAGCCATGAAGGGAAACTCCAAGTCCACCTAGCCCAGCTCAAATATCTCTTGCCCCGCTTGGTTGGTCAGGGGATTATGCTCAGCCGTCAGGCAGGGGGAATTGGTTCCCGTGGACCTGGTGAAAGCCAGCTGGAGTTGAACCGTCGTAGTGTTCGTAATCAAATCACAGATATCGAGCGTCAGCTTAAGGTGGCTGAGAAAAATCGGGCGACAGTCAGAGAAAAACGTCTGGAGTCAAGCACCTTCAAGATTGGTTTGATTGGCTACACCAATGCAGGGAAATCAACCATCATGAATACCTTGACAAGTAAGACCCAGTATGAGGCTGATGAGTTGTTTGCGACTCTGGATGCGACGACCAAGAGTATCCATTTGGGAGGCAATCTTCAGGTGACTTTAACGGACACTGTTGGCTTTATCCAAGACTTGCCAACAGAATTGGTGTCCAGTTTCAAGTCGACCTTGGAAGAAAGCAAGCATGTGGATTTTCTGGTTCATGTCATTGATGCCAGCAATCCTTACCACGAAGAGCATGAAAAAACAGTCCTGTCCATCATGAAAGACTTGGATATGGAGGATATTCCCCGCCTGACCCTTTATAATAAAGCGGATTTGGTGGAGGATTTCACGCCGACACAAACGCCATACGCCCTCATTTCTGCCAAGTCTGAGGATAGTCGGGAAAACTTGCAAGCATTATTGCTAGATAAGATTAAGGATATTTTTGAAGTCTTTACCCTGCGCGTTCCTTTTTCTAAGTCCTACAAGATTCATGATTTAGAAAGTGTAGCGATTCTGGAGGATCGTGACTACCAAGATGATGGAGAAGTCATTACAGGCTACATTTCCGAGAAAAATAAATGGAGGTTAGAGGATTTTTATGACTGATATCAAAACCTTGGCTCTAAAGTATGGAGGTTATACAAGTCTGGATAAGGTCTATCTGGATCAGCTTCTAGCTGGCAAAACAGAGCAGGAGCAGTTGGCTCTCATCACACCTCCGCCTAGTGTAGTCAATGCCTACTTTGCTGAACTCTACCAGAAAAAGAGTCCTGAGGCTGCGACGGATTATTTTGCAGAACTCAGTCAGGAACTGAACCTCTACAATGCTGAGCCAAGTTTCACCTTTGAAAATAAGCCTTTTATTCGTCTTAATTTATCTGGCAAATCTTTTGGATTTTGCTATGAGAGTGAGGGGCTGGGGCGGATTTTCTCTGAAAATGAAGAGGAAATCTCGGATGACTTGCTCTTTGAAATTGCGCAAATTTTCCCCCATCAACTCGTCTTTGAAGAGTCTGGCAAGATTTACCTGAAAGCTGTCGGGGATGAGGAAGTTGTTAGTGTGGAGAGCCTCACAGTTTTGACAGATTTGGAAAGTTTGGCTGATGGTCGCAAGCGTCTCAAAGGATACAGCCAAGAGGATTTACTGCAAGAAGCTGTTGCTTTTTCTGGCAAGCGCTATTTCCGATCGGAAAACCGCACAGCCATGTTATATATTGATTAATTAGAAAGTATCGAATGGATATTCAATTTTTAGGAACAGGGGCTGGTCAGCCCTCTAAAGCCCGCAACGTCTCAAGTCTCGCCCTGAAACTCTTGGACGAGATTAACGAAGTTTGGCTCTTTGACTGTGGAGAAGGAACGCAAAATCGCATTCTGGAAACCACAATTCGACCACGGAAGGTCAGCAAAATCTTTATCACCCACCTGCATGGAGACCACATCTTTGGCTTGCCAGGATTCCTTTCTAGCCGTGCTTTTCAGGCCAATGAAGAGCAGACAGATTTGGAAATCTATGGACCGCAAGGGATCAAGGCCTTTGTCTTGACTAGTCTTCGTGTATCAGGTTCTCGCCTGCCTTACCGCATTCATTTTCATGAGTTTGATCAAGATTCTCTAGGGAAAGTCCTTGAGACTGATAAATTCACTGTGTATGCAGAGGAGCTGGACCACACTATTTTCTGTGTTGGCTATCGTGTCATGCAAAAGGATCTAGAAGGTACCTTGGATGCTGAAAAACTCAAGGCTGCTGGTGTTCCGTTTGGTCCGCTTTTTGGAAAAATCAAAAACGGTCAGGATATTGTTCTGGATGATGGAACTGAAATCAAGGCAGCTGACTATATCTCAGCGCCACGTCCAGGTAAGATCATCACCATTCTGGGTGACACCCGAAAAACCAATGCCAGTGTGCGTCTAGCTGTCAATGCCGATGTCTTGGTTCACGAGTCGACTTATGGTAAGGGAGATGAAAAAATTGCTCGCAATCACGGTCACTCAACCAATATGCAGGCAGCACAAGTAGCAGCAGAAGCAGGTGCCAAACGCCTCCTGCTCAATCATATTAGCGCTCGTTTCCTCTCAAAAGATATCAGCCAGCTCAAGAAAGATGCTGCAACTGTTTTTGAAAATGTCCATGTCGTCAAAGATCTGGAAGAGGTTGAGTTATAATGTTTCAGGTTCGTTGAGAGGGAAATAAGATGAATGTTGAAAATCGTTTATTGGATAAAGCGGATTGGTATTATGAGAATGCACTAACCAACTACTTGCACAGCTATCAATTACAAAAAGAAGAGCTAACCCAAAAAGATTATCGGGAGATTTATCGTTGGGCTGCGAATCATATCGGTTTTTTCGTTACTTGGCTCATCCAGCTTGATGCCAAAGAAATGATGTCTCCTGATGAAGAAACGGTATTCCAAAGTGTAAAAAATGAACAAACTTTGGGTGTTGATTATCTTTTAGACTGGTGCGATGGTAAACTGGGAATAATGGATATTACAAAGGATTTTCAGGCTTTTGTAAATGACTATTATGAACATCAGTATATGGATGATTATTCCGAATTTGTAGTCAATGACTTGTATGACTTGCCTTTAGAATTTTTAGGTAGCTGGGAGGATTATCATCTGTTTGCTCCAGTCATTGATCAAGCTTATGCTCATTATTTAGCTGGAAAAAGATTTCATTAAATTGACCAACACTTTGAAAGGAATAGAGATGCGCACCATCATCATCACTGGGGCAAGCGGTGGCTTAGCCCAAGAAATGGTCAAACTCTTGCCAAATGACCAACTCATCTTACTAGGTAGAAACAAGGAAAAATTAGCTCAACTCTACGGAAATCATCCTAATGTGGAATGGATTGAAATCGACATTACTGATGACTCAGCCCTAGAAGCTCTAGTAGCTGACCTCTATCTCCGTTATGGCAAGATTGATGTCTTGATTAACAACGCTGGCTATGGAATTTTTGAAGACTTTGACCAGATTTCTGACAAAGACATTCACCAGATGTTTGAGGTTAATACCTTTGCTCTGATGAATCTGTCTCGTCATCTTGGAGCTCGTATGAAGGAAAGTCGAAAAGGGCATATCATCAATATCATCAGCATGGCAGGTTTGATAGCGACTAGCAAGTCCAGTCTCTATTCAGCGACAAAGTTTGCGGCTATTGGCTTTTCAAATGCTTTGCGCCTCGAACTGATGCCCTGTGGAGTCTATGTGACGACAGTTAATCCAGGACCGATTCGTACTGCCTTTTTTGATCAGGCAGACCCAGATGGGACCTACCTCAAGTCGGTTGACCGTTTTATCTTAGAACCAGATGCGGTGGCTAAAAAGATTATTAAGTGTATAGGAAAAAACAAACGGGAGCTCAATCTCCCAGTTTTGTTGAATCTAGCCCATAAGTTTTATACTCTCTTTCCTAAACTAGCTGATAAGTTGGCAGGGGAGACATTTAATTATAAGTAAAAGGAGTTCCTTACAAAGGGAACTTTTTATCATGTTTTACTGAATGTCAAAAATTGTTTGTTTTTGTTCTAAAACTACATTCACATTTTTTGAATCTTCTACAAATTTTAGAAAAAACAATCAAAAATATGATTTTTTGTGTTTAAGGTATTGAAATTTCCTATATTGTTTTATAAAATAAGTGTAAAAGACTATAAAAAGTGATGTGTTTCCAAAGAAATGGAAGCGGTTACTAGAGGAGGATTTTATGGAAAAAGGCCATTGGAATCGTAAAAGAGTCTACAGCATTCGTAAGTTTGCCGTAGGAGCTTGCTCTGTCATGATTGGAACCTGTGCGGTTCTATTTGGAGGAAGTGTCATTGGAGAATCACCAGTTTTCGCGGATGAAACTCCAATTACTCACACTGTGGAACCAGCGAAAGAGGAAGGTCCGGCAGTGGAGGAAAAAGAAGATCAAGCTGTAGCAGAGCACAATGATGCTGCAAGTGTCGACCAAAGTCAAGTTGCTCCAATTGAAGCAAGCAAATCAGAGAAGAAAGAAAACGAACCTGTATCTCCAAAAGAGGAGAAAGCATCTCTAAAACCTGAAGAAACAGCTCCAAAGGTGGAATCGCAAGCTTCGACTCAAGAAAGATCTGCTAAAGAAGCTCTTAAAGCTGCGACAAATGAAGAAGTAAATCAAATGATTGAAGATAGAAAAGTGAATTTTAATCAAAATTGGCATTTTAAGCTCAATGCCAATTCCAAAGAAGCTGTGAAACCAGATACAGATGTATCAACATGGCAAAAATTAGATCTTCCACATGACTGGAGCATCTTTAATGATTTTGACCATGAATCACCTGCACAAAATGAAGGTGGTCAGTTAAACGGTGGTGAAGCTTGGTACCGTAAAACCTTTAAGTTAGATGAAGAAGATCTTAATAAAAATGTACGTCTAACATTTGATGGTGTTTACATGGACTCACAAGTCTATGTCAATGGCCAGTTAGTGGGACATTATCCCAATGGATATAACCAGTTCTCATATGATATCACCAAATACCTTCACAAAGATGGTCGTGAGAATGTGATTGCTGTTCATGCTGTCAACAAACAACCAAGTAGCCGTTGGTACTCAGGTAGCGGTATTTACCGTGATGTGACCTTGCAAGTGACTGATAAGGTTCATGTTGAGAAAAATGGGACAACCATCCTAACGCCAAAACTTGAAGAACAGCAACATGGCAAGGTTGAAACTCATGTAACCAGCAAAATCGTGAATACGGACGACAAAGACCACGAGCTGGTGGCAGAGTATCAAATCGTTGAACGTGGTGGTCAGGCTGTAACAGGCTTAGTACGTACAGAGAGTCGTACCTTGAAAGCACATGAAGTAACTAGCCTTGATACGATTTTAGAAGTTGAACAACCAAAACTCTGGACCGTTTTAAATGATAAACCAGCCTTGTACGAATTGATTACGCGTATTTATCGGGATGGTCAGTTGGTTGATGCTAAAAAAGACCTATTTGGATATCGCTACTACAACTGGACTCCAAATGAAGGTTTCTCTTTAAATGGTGAACGCATTAAATTCCATGGCGTTTCCTTGCACCATGACCACGGAGCTCTTGGAGCAGAAGAAAACTATAAAGCAGAATATCGTCGTCTCAAACAAATGAAGGAAATGGGTGTCAATTCCATTCGTACAACCCACAACCCTGCTAGTGAACAAACCTTGCAAATTGCAGCAGAACTTGGTTTGCTTGTTCAGGAAGAAGCCTTTGATACTTGGTATGGAGGCAAGAAACCGTATGATTATGGCCGTTTCTTTGAAAAAGATGCCACTCACCCAGAAGCGAAAAAAGGCGAAAAATGGTCCGACTACGACCTTCGAACCATGGTTGAAAGAGGGAAAAATAACCCAGCTATCTTCATGTGGTCAATCGGAAATGAAATCGGTGAAGCAAGTGGGGATGCTCACTCACTAGCGACAGTAAAACGCTTGGTCAAGGTTGTAAAATCAATTGACACAACTCGTTATGTCACCATGGGAGCTGATAAATTCCGTTTCGGTAATGGTAGTGGTGGTCATGAGAAAATTGCCGAAGAACTAGATGCAGTTGGATTTAACTACTCTGAAGACAACTATGCCAAACTGCGTGCGAAACATCCAAACTGGTTGATTTATGGTTCTGAAACGTCTTCTGCAACTCGAACACGTGGTTCTTACTATCATCCTGAAAATCCAAGTATTTCCCACGATAACAAACCTGAACGTAACTACGAGCAGTCTGACTATGGAAATGACCGTGTAGGTTGGGGGAAAACGGCTACTGAGTCTTGGACCTTTGACCGTGATAATGCAGGCTATGCTGGACAGTTCATCTGGACAGGTACGGACTATATCGGTGAGCCTACACCATGGCACAACCAAAACCAAACACCAGTTAAGAGTTCTTACTTCGGTATCGTGGATACTGCCGGTATTCCTAAAAATGACTATTATCTCTACCAAAGCCAATGGGTTTCTGCCAAGAAGAAACCGATGGTGCACCTTCTTCCTCACTGGAACTGGGAAGACCCTAGTCTAAAAGCGAATGTTGCTGACTCAGAAGGCAAGATTCCAGTTCGTGCTTACTCAAACGCTGCGAGCGTAGAATTGTTCTTAAATGGTCAATCTCTCGGTGTTAAAACGTTCAACAAAAACAAACTAGTGATGGCCGTAGCTACCAAGAAGGTGCCAATGCTAAGGAACTCTATCTTGAGTGGAAGGTTGCGTACCAACTAGGTACTTTAGAAGCTGTAGCTCGCGATGAAGCTGGAAAAGAAATTGCCCGTGATAAGATTACCACTGCAGGCCAACCTGCAGGTGTTCGCCTCGTCAAGGAAGAACACGCAATCGCAGCAGATGGAAAAGACTTGACCTACATCTACTACGAAATCGTAGACAGTGAAGGAAATGTGGTACCAACTGCCAATAATTTGGTTCGTTTCCAATTGCATGGACAAGGTCAACTGGTGGGTGTCGATAATGGGGAACAAGCCAGTCGTGAACGCTACAAGGCACAACCAGACGGTTCTTGGATCCGCAGAGCCTTTAACGGTAAAGGGGTTGCCATTGTTAAATCAACTGAACAAGCAGGTAAATTCACCCTTACTGCCCACTCTGCTCTCTTGAAATCGGACCAAGTCACTGTCTTTACAGGTAAGAAAGAAGATCAAGAAAAGACTGTTTTAGGTACAGAAGTACCAAAAGTACAGACCATTATTGGAGAGGCGCCTGAAATGCCTACCACTGTTCCGTTTGTATACAGTGATGGTAGCCGTGCAGAACATCCTGTAACCTGGTCTTCAGTAGATGTGAGCAAGCCAGGTATTGTAACGGTCAAAGGCACGGCTGACGGACGAGAAGTAGAAGCTCGTGTAGAAGTGATTGCTCTTAAGTCTGAGTTGCCAGTTGTGAAACGTATTGCTCCAAATACTGACTTGAACTCTGTAGACAAATCTGTTTCCTATGTTTTGACTGATGGAAGTGTTGAAGAGTATGAAGTGGACAAGTGGGAGATTGCTGAAGAAGATAAAGCTAAGTTAGCAATTCCAGGTTCTCGTATTCAAGCGACCGGCCATTTAGAAGGTCAGCCAATTCATGCTACCCTTGTAGTAGAAGAAGGTGAGGCTGCGGCACCTGCAGTACTAACTGTAACGGTTGGTGATGAAGCTGTCACAGGTCTTACTAGTCAAAAACCAATGCAGTACCGGACTCTTGCTTATGGAGCTAAGTTACCAAAAGTCACAGCAAGTGCTGAAAATGCAGATGTTACAGTGGTGCAAGCAAGCGCAGCAAACGGCATGCGTGCAAGCATCTTTGTTCAACCAAATGATGGTGGCCCTCTTCAAATGTATGCAATTCAATTCCTTGAAGAAGCACCAAAAATTGACCATTTGAGCCTACAAGTGGAACAAGCTGACGGTCTTAAGGAAGATCAAACAGTGAAATTGTCGGTTCGAGCTCACTATCAAGACGGAACACAAGCGGTTTTACCAGCGGATAAGGTGAACTTCTCTATAAGTGGTGAAGGGGAAGTCGCAGTTCGTAAAGGAATGCTTGAGTTGCATAAGCCAGGAGCAGTTACTCTCAAAGCAGAATATGAGGGGGCTACAGGTCAAATCGAGCTCACGATTCAGGCCAATACTGAGAAGAAGGTTGCGCAATCTATCCGTCCTGTAAATGTAGTCACAGATTTGCATCAGGAACCAAGTCTTCCAGCAACAGTAACGGTTGAGTATGACAAAGGTTTCCCTAAAGCCCACAAAGTCACATGGCAAGCCATTCCAAAAGAAAAACTTGACCACTACCAAACCTTTGAAGTTCTAGGTAAAGTTGAAGGTCTTGATCTTGAAGCGCGTGCAACAGTCTCTGTAGAAGGTATCGTTTCAGTTGAAGAAGTTAGTGTGACAACACCAATCGCAGAAGCACCACAATTACCAGAAAGCGTTCGTACCTACGATTCAAATGGCCACGTTTCATCAGCTAAGGTTACTTGGGATGCGATTCGTCCAGAGCAATACGCTAAGGAAGGCGTCTTTACAGTCACTGGTCGCCTAGAAGGTACACAGTTAACTACCAAACTTCATGTTCGTGTGTCTGCTCAAACTGAGCAGGGAGCAAATATTTCTGACCAATGGACCGGTTCAGAATTGCCACTTGCCTTTGCTTCAGACTCAAATCCAAGCGACCCAGTTTCAAATGTTAATGACAAACTCATTTCCTACAATAACCAACCAGCTAACCGTTGGACAAACTGGAATCGTAAGAAAGACGCATCTGTAGGAATTCTCTTTGGTGACTCTGGTATTTTGAGCAAACGCTCTGTTGATAACTTAAGCGTTGGCTTCCACGAAGATCACGGAGTTGGTGTACCTAAGTCTTATGTGATTGAATATTATGTCGGTAAGACCGTTCCAACAGCTCCTAAAAACCCTAGCTTTGTTGAAACTGAAAATCATGTCTTTAACGATTCTGCAAACTGGAAAGAGGTAAGCAATCTCAAAGCACCAGCTCAACTCAAGGCTGGAGAAATGAACCACTTTAGCTTTGATAAAGTTGAAACCTATGCAATCCGCATCCGTATGGTCAAACTCGATAGCAAGAAAGGAACTTCTATCACAGAAGTACAAATCTTTGCGAAACAAGTTGTAGCAGCCAAACAAGGACAAACAAGAATCCAAGTTGATGGCAAAGAGTTAGCAAACTTTAACCCTAGTTTGACAGACTACTATCTTGAGTCTGTAGATGGAAAAGTTCCTGCAGTAACAGCAAGTGTTAGCAACAATGGTCTCGCTACCGTTGTTCCAAGTGTTCGTGAAGGTGAGCCAGTTCGTGTTATCGCGAAATCTGAAAATGGTGATATCCTAGGAGAATACCGTCTACACTTTACAAGCAATAAAGACTTACTCTCTCGTAAACCAGTTGCCGCGGTAAAACAAGCTCGCTTGATACAAGTAGGGCAACCACTTGAGTTGTCAACTAAGGTTCCGGTTTACTTCACAGGTAAAGACGGTTACGAAACAAAAGACTTGGCAGTGGAATGGGAAGAAGTTCCAGCAGAAAATCTGACAAAAGCAGGTCAGTTCACCGTTCGAGGACGGGTTCTTGGTAGTGACCTTGTAGCTGAAGTCTCCGTACGAGTGACAGATAAACTAGGTGAAACTTTGTCAGACAACCCGAACTACGATGAAAATGGCAATCAAGCCTTTGCGACAGCGACAAATGATATTGACCCAAGCTCACATGACCGGGTAGACTATGTCAATGATGGAGACCATGATGAAAATCGTCGTTGGACAAACTGGTCGCCAACACCATCTTCTAATCCAGAAGTGTCTGTCGGTGTCATTTTCCAAGAAAATGGCCAAATAGTTGAGCGGACAGTTGCCCAAGCCAAACTTCACTTCTTTGCAGACAGTGGAACAGATGCACCGTCTAAACTTGTCTTGGAACGCTATATCGGTCCAGACTTTGATGTGCCAGAGTACTACTCGAACTATCAAGCTTATGAAGCCAACCATCCATTTAATAACCCTGAAAATTGGGAGGTAGTTCCTTACCATGCAGATAGGGAAATTGAAGCTGGAGATGAGATCAATCTAACATTTAAGGCTGTAAAAGCAAAAGCTATGAGATGGCGGATGGAGCGTAAAGCGGACAAGAGCGGTGTTGCGATTGTTGAGATGAGTTTCCTTGCACCGAGTGAATTACCTCAAGAAAGCACCCAATCCAAAATCTTAGTAGATGGAAAAGATCTTGCTGATTTTGCTGAGGATCGTCAAGATTACCAACTAACCTACAGCGAACAACGTCCAAAGGTGACCGTTCAAGAAAGCAACAATGTCGCTTCGACTGTAGTAGATAGTGGAGATGATGATCTTCCAGTACTTGTTCGCCTTGTCTCAGAAAGTGGAAAACAAGTCAAGGAATACCGTATCCACTTGACTAAGGAAAAACCAGTTTCTGACAAAACAGCCCCTGCTATTCAAGAAGAAAATCCAAGTCTTGAGGTTGTCGAAAAAGAACTTGCCTTCCAGACTATTGAAAAAGCAGATTCAAGTCTATATGTGGGTGAAACTCGTGTAGAACAAGAAGGAAAAGTTGGTAAGGAACGGATCTTCACAGCGGTTAATCCTAGCGGAAGTAAGGAAGAAAAACTCCGTGAAGTGGTAGAGGCTCCGACAGACCGCATCGTCTTGGTTGGAACGAAACCAGGAACCTCCCTTCCAGAAGATGAAGTGAAGAACCTTGTCCTTAACAGACCAGAACTTGTAATCGAAGAAGAAACAATTGATTTCAAGGTTCAGGAACAAAAGAATGATCAGCTTCCAGCAGGTCAAACTCGTGTTCTCCAAGAAGGTCAAAAAGGTATCCGTGTTCACTTGATTGAAGTTGAAAATGGCAAGCGAACTGAAAAAGAAATCTATGATAAAGTCATGGCTCAGGATCGCATCCTAGAAGTCGGTACAGCTGTAGAAACAACTAAGCCAGCACCACAACCTGAGGTGGAAGTAGTTGGCTCAAGTCAAGCTAAAGAAGTTCAAGCTGAAACAAATCACTTGCCAAATACAGGAAGTGAAGCCAGTCAAGCAGTAGCAGCCGGCTTAGCCCTTCTTGGTTTGAGTGCAGGTCTAGTGGCCACTAAAGGCAAAAAAGAAGACTAAATGAATCAGTATTTCTTCTAAATGTATCTCAGAAAGACCAGGGAAACCTGGTCTTTTTAATAGGTAGAAGTACTTTCTCTAGAGCAATTTAACGTTTATGAAATCAGATAACCAAAATGATAAAAATACTATCTGGTATCGAAAACAAGGTGAACTTATTTTTTAAAAAATAGCGGTAAAATATACCAGTTTCTGTTTCGATGATAGGAGAAGAAAAAGGCATAAAGCGGTTAATATACGGATGTGAAAAAGTCGATTTCAATCAGTAAGAAAAATTGGATTTTTTTATAAAAATTTGCTTGATAGTTCTAGCCTTTTTCTTCATAGTATGATAAAATGTGGATGTAATGTGGCTAATAATTTTCGCTTGAAAAAGGAGAATGGTGATTAGTTGGGGACAATCATTTAGTTTACTATTACATTGTACATTTACAACTGAATATTATAAGAAAGGAAGATTAAATGAACAAGAAAATAAGATCTTGGATTCAGATCCTTATTCTATGTTTGGGAGTTATTCTCCAATCATTTGCCCCTCTGACGCAAGTACATGCGACAGAGTATAATGATGTGATCACTAGTGTAGGTGTTGAGAACAAATCTGGTGAAGCATTAACGCAAGGATTGGATATTTGGCAAGAATTCCGTCTTACTGCCAATTTTGAGTTGCCAGATAATACGGTGCATGAAGGTGATACAACAACACTTCAATTACCATCAGAGATTGCATTTTCAAACTCTTCAGACATTGAATTACGAGATGCTTCTAACAATCTTGTAGCTACTGGACATCTAGATGCCACTAGTAAAACGATTACTCTAACTTACACAAAGTTTGTTGAGAATAATTCTGGCGTTAGGGGGAAATTCTTTGTTTATGTCCGAGTTGACCATGACGTTGTTTCAGAAGAAAAAGACGTTGATGTCAATATTACTGTAGGACATAGAGTTCTATTTGCAGGGAAAATCCGTTATAACGGCCCTCCAGGGAAATACGACTCTAAAATTGAAAAGAGTTCCTTCCAATACAAGGACGACGAGAAAAATGTAATCCGTTATAACATTACTGTAAACCGCAATATGGCGAACTACAGTGATGTCACTATCAAAGATGCTTTCTCTTCTCCAAATATGACATTCCTACCAGATACTTTTCGTATTTATAAAGTAAACTGGAGCTGGAATAACGGAGACTGGAAATGGTCCGATGCTCAGGATATGACTGAAACCTTTAAAAACAAACTAGTGGTAAATGCGAATGGTGATGGTTTCACTCTTCCTTTAGGAGATACTAATGGTTTTGGTTATATGATCGAGTATCGAGCTAAAGCGAATTATGATCTAGTCGATGGTGAGGAAATCACGAACGTAGCCAACATGAGCTACAATGGTAGTGAGAATGAACAATCAACCAGCACACGTACCTACCAGATTGCAGGTGGTGTTGCGGAAGGATATGTTTTCACCATTAAAATTCATAAAGTAGACGAAGCAGGCCAACCATTGCACGGTGCAGTTTTTGAAGTGATTCGTGATCGTAACCAAGCTGTTGTTGGACGGTTGACAACAGATTCTGATGGTAACGCTAGTGTAGGTAAATTGTTGCGAGACAACTATACAATTCGTGAAGTAACGGCTCCTTTTGGCTATGACAAACTAACTGAAGATATTAAAATTTCTCCAGATGAGTTTGGCTCAGATAAATCTGTAGAACGTCGAATTGAAAATAAAAAGACACCTCCGAAGACACCAACTGAGAAAGAGGTTACTTTCAAAAAGGTGGATCCAAATGGGAAAGAAATCCCAGGTGCCGAACTTAAAATCTACAGCGGAGATCGTGTAAGACCGGAAGCTCCACCTGTAGCAGACTGGACAACAGAAGCTAATACTTCTAAAGTGATTAAATTAGCTCCTGGTACCTATACTCTAACAGAGTCCTATGCTCCAGATGGGTATCAGTATGTTGATGATGTTACCTTCACGGTCAATGCTGATGCTTCTATTACAATTGTCAAAAAAGGTACAACAGATACTGTCGTAACAACTGGTTCTGTTTTGTCAATCACTGACAAAGAGGATACAACTCCAAAGGCGATTACCTTTAGTAAGGTAAACCTTGGAGGAAATGAAATCGCTGGTGCTCAGATTAAGATCTACAAGGGCGAAAAAGCTGAAGGTACAGCCGTAGAAAGCTGGACTTCAACTGACCAACCTAAGCAACTGAATCTTGAACCAGGCATCTACACTTTCCATGAGGAAGCAGCCCCAACTGGTTACCTCAAAGTAACGGATATCACTTTCCAAGTTAAACCTAACGGTACTGTTGAAGTGACAAAAGTAGGTGAAAAAGATTCTAAAGGTGAAGACAATCGTGTTGTAGCCCAAAATTCAACTCTGACAGTTACTGATAAAGATGACGATGTAGCTCGTAAAATCACGTTCAGTAAAATTAGTCTTGGTGGGGTTGAAATCGCAGGAGCACAAATCAAGATCTTCAAGGGCGATAAGGCAGAAGGCACAGCCGTAGAAAGCTGGACTTCAGAAGCTGGTAAGTCTAAAGAATTGAGCTTGGCCCCAGGTACTTACACCTTCCATGAGGAAGCAGCCCCTACTGGATACCTCAAAGTAACGGATATCACTTTCCAAGTTAACTATGATGGAACAGTTAAAGTGACGAATGTTGGTACTAAGGATGCTAAAGGCGAGGACAATACAGTCGTAACCGATGGTTCAACAATCAAAGTCACTGATAAAGATGACGATAGTCCACGTAAGATTACCTTTAGTAAGGTTAACCTTGGTGGTACAGAAATTGCAGGAGCACAAATCAAGATCTACAAGGG
>NZ_KQ969521.1:243167-243696 GCF_001578935.1 Streptococcus oralis
CGATGACCTTCCACGTAAGATTACCTTTAGCAAGGTAAATCTAGCGGGTGAAGAAATCGCGGGTGCAAAAATCCAAATTTTCCGTGGAGAAAAAGTTTCAGGTAATCCTGTGGCTGAATGGACTTCAAAAGCCAATCAATCACATGTACTTGATTTGACTCCAGGAGTATATACTTTCCATGAAGAAGCCGCTCCAACTGGATACTTAGCAGTAACAGATATTACATTCCAAGTTAACTACGACGGAACTGTAACAGTGGTAAATGCTAGTGGAAATCAGGTTGAGTTTAAGGATGGTAAGTTAGTAGTAACGGACCAAACTGAACCAGAAAATCCTAACCTACCAAACACTGGAAGCGAATCCGGACAAGCTGCATTAGCAGCAGGTTTAGCTCTTCTAGCTTTAGGAGCAGGTCTTGTAGCAACTAAACGAAGAGAAGAAGACTAATCTCATTTAGTAGCCAATAAGTACAGTAAAGAAAGATCAGGGATGGCACCGCACCCCCAAAGTGGGACAGAAGAAAACACA
>NZ_KQ969521.1:244144-247563 GCF_001578935.1 Streptococcus oralis
TTTCCTTACCAAGCTCTGATACTTTTTTAGTAATTCTACCTGCAAACGTAACTGTTCGACTTCAGATAATTGTTTCATTCCTTTACCATAAGTATATTGTTTCCCCACAGGTTGGTGGAAACGGTACAATTCATCATTCTGATACCAACGCCACCAGGTCTTGACCTGACTAGCATGTTTGATATCGAGGGTATCCATGATAACCTTGTTTGATTTACCTGCCTTCTTCATTTCGATACAGGCTAGCTTAGTTTCTACTGAATATGCTTTTTTGACCATAACAAAACACTCCTGTTTCTAGTTTACCAGATTTCAACAGGAGTGTTTTCTTGTGTCTCATTTTATGGGTGCAGTGCCGATAACCCCCTGGTCTTTTTTCTATGATTCAGAATAATGAAATATGCTAAATTAAACTATTTATCAGGATGGGATATGACTATTACTAGATTTCTTCTGAGTTTTACTTATATAAAATAGTTTGGATAATTATTAAGGTGTATCAAACTTATAAATAAATGGAATGTTTTGTGCAATGTTTCTTTCTGTTTGTTTAAAAGAGAAGTTGTTCGTATGTGTACACTATACTTAAAGAAACTTCAATCTGATGAAAGAATTAGTTTTTATGGCAGTAATTTTACACTGTGTCAATATTTTCAAAAGGCAATAACCTCATAATATTACAAAAAAAGTTAATTTTGTTTTATAATGAAATTAAAGGAGGTTTCTATATTAAAAATAGAACAAATATGATAAATATTGCACTCACATATAGTTATGAAACATGTTAATATGATGTAACTTATTCAATAACCCTCATGGATTTCAACGAATTCGAAAGGAGATGAGTGTTGAGGTTTTATAATCATAGTTTGTCGTTTTAATGTTTTCGGTAATTTAGAAAGGAAGATTATGAAGAACAAGAAATTTTGGTTACCCATCCTAACTTCTCTGGCCTGTTTGCTAGGGATGATCTTTGCTCCAAATTCAGTTCAAGCAAAGGAACTGAAGAACGTTATCAGTAATATTGGAATTTGGGAGGTTGATAATGGTAAGTTTATAAAACCAGATGCGAATGGTGTTTATACACTTTCTCCTGAACATCATAACTATTCAAATTATAAATTCACTGTTGATTACGATTTGAGCGCCTATGATGGTCAATTAGAGGACGGTGATACCTTTACCTTTACTGTTCCGAGCCCTTTAACTGTTAGAAATGAAACTTTTGATTTAAAAGATAAGGAAACAGATCTCGTTATCGGAGAAACTCAAATTGTATCAAACGGGGATAATAATGGTGGTAAGGCAACTATTACATTAAAAAATTTGAAAACCTATCTTGAGAAAAAAGGTGGCTATCAAGTCCAAAACGTCAAAGGAAATTTCTTTGTTGGTTTTAGTTCTAAAAATGAATTAAGCAATGAAACGCTTCGTTTTGATAAAACGGAAACTATAAATGAAATTACCCATCAAATCAAGGTTAAAAAAGGTGATACGGCTGATTATTCTGAAGGAATTGGTCGAGCTAATTTCAATAAATATCATGGTTTGATTTACAAAGAGGATTGGACATCCAAGGCTCTAAATAAGAGTGGAAAATACTTACACAGCTGGTATGTTCGTGTTAATCCGAAACAAGCAGCCTATAATAAAATTGAAATTCATGACTGGGTAGATCCAAACGCTTCGCCAATGCAGATGATCCCTGAAACATTTAGTGTCACAGCAGGTTGGTATGATCAATATTATTATTTGAAAGATGAAGTGGTTTTAGAAGCTGGTAAGGATTACCAAGTAAAATGGAATGATTCTTACACAGAATTTACTTTAACAATTAACAATGCATCTTCAATTCTTGCGAAGAACGGTAAACCAGCAGCATTTCGAATTAATTATAAAACAAGTGCTCCAGCTGATGGCACGCAAGTCCAAAACAATGCTGAAATGAAGGGTGATGACCAGATTCTAACATATGACGACTATAGTAATAAGACAGTCGTTAAGCAAATCGGAAACTCAGTCGTTGCTTCTGGTGGTACAATTCAGTTAGAAACTGGTTACCGTATCATTCTTTACAAGGTCGACGAGCTGACTCATGACCGTCTAAAAGGAGCAAAATTCAAGGTTACTCCTCCGGCAGGAGCTACGGCTAAAGAGGAAATTGTAACGACAAATGATGACGGAATTGCTGAGTCATCTATTTACTCAGAAAGTGATATCAAGAAAGGGAACTTTACAGTAACCGAGATTGAAGCTCCTGAGGGATATGAGTTGAATTCTACTCCATTTGAGATGACTGTTGGACAAGATGGAGCTATCAAAACAGTTACAAATAAACGTAGCAAAGCTAAAGTTAAGATTAAAGCTAATAAAAAACTTACAGGTCGTGAGTTGAAGGCTGAAGAGTTTGAATTCACTTTAACAGACCAAGATGGTAAGGTGAAAGAAACTGTGAAGAATGACAAAGACGGAAACATTGCTTTCTCAGAATTGGAATTCGACAAAGCAGGAACTTATACCTTTAAAATTGCTGAAAAAGCTGGCAGTGATACAAGCATCAAGTACGACACTAAAACTGTTACGGCTACAGTTACTGTAGCGGACAAGGGTAAAGGTGCACTTGAAGCAACTGTTTCTTACGATGATGAAAAAGCTTTCGAGAATACTTACACTCCAGCAAAAACGGAAGTTCCTGTGAAGAAAGTATGGAAGGACGAGAACAACCAAGACGGTAAACGTCCAACTTCTGTCACAGTTAAATTGCTTGCAGATGGTCAAGATACTGGTAAAACACTTGAATTGACTGAAGCAAATGGTTGGGCTGGAAGCTTCAAAGACCTTGATGCTGATAAAGGCGGCACACCTATCCAGTACACGGTAGTAGAAGTAACTGTTGCTGGCTACACTTCTGAAATTACTGGTGATGCTGCATCTGGATTCACCATCACAAATAGCTATTCACCAGAAACAGTTGATGTAAAAGCAACTAAGAACTGGGATGACGCAAACAACCAAGACGGCAAACGTCCAACTAAGATTACAATCAATCTTTTAGCAGATGGTAAGAAAGTCGCATCGAAAGAAGTTCAAGCAGCCGCAGACGGAACTTGGACTACTACATTCGAAAAATTAGCAAAATATAAAGCTGGTAAAGAAATCAAATATACTGTAACAGAAGAAGCCGTAGCAGAATACGAAGCGACTATTACAGACTTTACCATCACAAACAAATATGCACCAAAAGAAATCGACTACAAGGTAACAAAAGTATGGAACGATGCGAACAACCAAGACGGCAAACGTCCTGAGTCCGTAACGGTTCAACTTTATAAAAAAGTAGGAGATGCAGATCCAGTAGCCGTTGAAGGTAAGAAATTGACCTTGACAGCTAAGGATAAGACAGACGCTAACACTTGGGC
>NZ_KQ969521.1:248119-252894 GCF_001578935.1 Streptococcus oralis
AACAACCAAGACGGTAAACGTACAAAATCTGTGAAAGTTCAAATTCTTAACGGCGAAAAAGTTGTTCAAGAAATTGAAGTTTCAGAAAAAACTGGCTGGAAGTTCGAATCAAAAGCACTTCCTAAGTATGAAAATGGTAAACTAATCGAGTACAAAGTCAAAGAAGTAGCTGTTGCATCATACGAAACAACAATTACTTCAGAAAAAGACGGTAAGTACACTATTACCAACAAACGTACACCAGAGAAAATTGCTGTAAAAGGTAAGAAGATCTGGAATGATGAAAATAACAAAGACGGTATCCGTCCAGATTCTATCACAGTGAAACTTCTTGCGGATGGTAAAGAAACTGATAAGACAGTAAAAGTTACAAAAGCAACAGCTCTATCAGATAACGAGTGGGCTTATGAGTTTACAGGGCTTGATCGTTATAAAGAAAATGGTCAAGAAATCAAATACTCTGTAGTAGAAGTTCCAGTTGATGGTTATACATCTGAAGTAGAAGGCTTCAATATCACAAATACACATACTCCAGAAAAACCAACACCAGGTAAACCAAATGAACCAGGTAAGCCTAAAAAAGGTGGGGAATTGCCTAATACAGGAAGTGAATCTAACCAAGTAGCTCTAGTAGCTGGAATCGCCCTTCTTGGATTGGGAACAGGATTCTTGGCAAGACGCAAAAAAGAAGATTAAGTTTTTTAAACGGTATCTTTCACGAAATTTTGCAACACAGTTTAAAAGTGGAAATAAGTGTCAATGGAAATTGGCACTTGTTTTTTTGTAACTGACCCTGATTCTACTACCGGATACAAGTGGATAGTTGCCACTTACTAAAAAGCTATTGTTTTTGCGATGAGTTCCACTATAATAGGTGACAAATAAAAAAAGGAGATGTTGCATATGATTGAAACAAGATTACAAGATAAATTGAAGTCAGGTTTAGAGGTGGAAAATTTTCAAAAAGATGGGGCTATCTATCTGTCTCTTAATCCAGATCATCTATCTGGAGATAATGCTAAATACATGACCATGTATAACCGTATGGCTCGCTGGTACGATATGAGTGAGAAATGGATAGGACCACTTCTCCACGGCAAAGCAATTGATAAGTTGAGAAGGGATCTGATGGAGGAAATAGAATGGAAAGATAATTTATCTGTTCTTTATGTCTCTATCGGGACTGGTCAAGACCTACGTTATATTCCTGAGACAATTGACCTGAAAAGTTTAGACTTTGTAGGGGTGGATATTTCTATCAGTATGCTAAAAAAATGCCAGAAATCTTGCGCTAAAAAGACCAATTTGCAACTTTTCCATGCTTGCGCGGAGGATTTACCCTTTGCGGATAATAGTTTTGACATTGTCTACCATATTGGCGGAATCAATTTTTTCAATGATAAGGCCAAGGCTATGCAGGAAATGCTACGAGTGGCGAAGCCAGGAACCAAGCTTTTAATTGCAGATGAGACGGCTGACTATGTGGATCAGCAATATAAGAAAAATCATTTTAGTAAGGATTATTTCAAAGATGCTACTGTTGATTTGAGTGAAATTGAGAATGCTGTTCCAAGCGAAGTTAAGGAAAAGGAAATGAAACTTCTTTGGGATGGTAAATTCTACGCCTTAACATTTAGGAAATAAGATAAAGTATCTTGATAGAGCTTAGAAAACAAGTTATGAAGATAAAAACATTCCCTTAGACAGCTGTCTGAGGGAATGTTTTTTATGGGAGCATCATCAATTCGATAATCATAGCAATGTAAATGATTAAGGTAAGGAGAAAACCGGCTCTCCAGAAGAATTTGATGAATTTAGGGTAATAAAAACTTCGTTTTTTGACAAGGAAAAAGACTACAAGGAGGATTGCCAGGAGAGAAAGTGCGACTCCAAGTCGCGGTAGAAAGTTGTGGGTAAAGGCTTTAGCAGTAATCAGGTAGTACTCAAATACCAAAAGTGGAAAAGCTAGATCCGCGAAATTAAATCCTATTTTCCTAAGTCCGAAAAGCTTGGTGACAATAAAGCAAACCACCAAGGTTAATATCAATAATAAAATAGATGCTATTTTCATTAAAATCATACCCATATTGTATCATAAAAAAACGCTAAAGGAAATGAGAAACAAGGGAATTTGTTGGAAAGTCAGGCTTTTGAGATTGTAGGTGTTTTTTGTTATAATGAAAGTTATGAAATCTTATAATACCTTGAATGATTATTATCGAAAACTTTTTGGAGAGAAGACTTTCAAAGTTCCTATCGATGCGGGATTTGACTGTCCAAATCGGGATGGAACTGTAGCTCATGGGGGCTGTACTTTTTGTACGGTTTCAGGTTCTGGAGATGCCATCGTGGCACCGGATGCCCCTATTCGTGAGCAATTTTATAAGGAAATTGACTTTATGCACCGCAAATGGCCAGATGTTAAAAAATATCTAGTTTATTTCCAAAACTTTACCAACACCCATGAAAAGGTGGAAGTGATTCGAGAACGTTACGAGCAGGCTATCAACGAGCCAGGTGTAGTAGGAATCAATATCGGAACGCGGCCAGACTGTCTGCCAGACGAAACCATCGAATATTTGGCTGAGTTATCGGAGCGCATGCATGTGACGGTTGAATTGGGCTTGCAGACAACCTTTGAAGCAACCTCTGACCTGATTAACCGTGCCCATTCTTATGAATTGTATGTTGAAACAGTAAAACGCTTGAGGAAATATCCCAAGATTGAGATTGTTTCCCATTTGATCAATGGTTTGCCCGGTGAGACTCATGAGATGATGATTGAAAATGTCCGTCGCTGTGTCACGGACAATGATATTCAAGGAATTAAACTGCACTTGCTTCACCTCATGACCAATACGCGCATGCAGCGGGATTACCACGAAGGACGCTTGCAACTGATGAGTCAGGATGAGTATGTCAAGGTCATCTGTGACCAGTTGGAAATCATTCCCAAGCATATTGTCATCCATCGGATTACAGGAGATGCACCTAGAGATATGCTGATTGGTCCCATGTGGAGCCTCAATAAATGGGAAGTGCTAAATGCTATTGAAACTGAAATGCGACATCGTGGAAGTGTGCAAGGATGCAAGGCCGTAAAACAGGAGTTTAAAAATGAAAAGACCACTTGAGATGGCACATGATTTTTTAGCGGAAGTTGTGACAAAAGAGGATATCGTAGTGGATGCGACCATGGGCAATGGTCATGATACCCTATTTTTAGCCAAGCTAGCTAAGCAAGTCTATGCCTTTGATGTCCAGGAGCAGGCTTTGGAGAAGACGCAAGAGCGTTTGGGTCAGGCTGGAATGACAAATGCCCAGTTAATCTTGCAAGGTCATGAGACACTAGACCAGTTTGTGACAGAAGCTAAGGCAGGGATTTTTAATCTGGGTTATCTGCCTTCTGCTGACAAATCCGTCATCACACAACCTCAGACTACTATCGAAGCATTAGAAAAGCTGTGTCATTTGCTTGTCAAAGGGGGACGGATTGCTATCATGATCTACTATGGTCATGAAGGAGGAGATACCGAGAGGGATGCTGTATTGGAGTTTGTTAGCCAGTTGAACCAACAAGAGTATACAGCTGCCATTTATCGGACTCTCAACCAAGTTAACAATCCACCGTTTTTAGTTATGATTGAAAAGTTAGAAAGGTATCATCATGGATAAGCAATATTTACATGAAAAAATAGAAACCATGCGTCAGCATTTTGTTGAATCGACCCAACACGAACGAGCAGTTGGTGTCTTAGACGAAGCGCATATGAGTAGAAAAATGCTGAAAATTAAGAAAAAATTAGTCATGCTTGAGATGGAGCGTTGCCAGAAAAAAATTGAGCACAAAGATTGTTCTAAAATCGATCATAAAATCCAAGAGCAAAAGGAGATTTTTGAATCTTGTTGTAAAAAAGATTAAGGAGGAATTGTGTGGAATTACTCATTTACTTGATTCTATTTTTATTAGTCTTAATCGTTTCAACTACGACCAATAAACTTTTGCCTTTTTTGCCCCTCCCCCTTGTACAAATCCTTTTGGGGCTTGGCATTGGTCTTTTTTTGCCCAATACTGACTTTCATCTTAATACAGAGCTGTTTCTGGCCATGGTTATTGGCCCCTTACTTTTCCGAGAGGCAGAAGAAGCCGATATTACATCTGTTTTAAAACACTGGCGCATCATTGTCTACTTAATCTTTCCAGTGATTTTCATCTCGACCTTGAGTTTGGGATCCTTGGCTCACTTCCTTTGGCTGAGTCTTCCCTTGGCTGCCTGTTTGGCTGTTGGGGCAGCGCTTGGTCCGACGGATCTGGTAGCCTTTGCTTCTCTTTCTGAGCGTTTTCGTTTTCCAAAACGGGTATCCAATATTCTCAAAGGAGAAGGGCTTTTAAATGATGCTTCTGGCTTGGTAGCCTTTCGGGTGGCACTAGCTGCATGGACAACAGGCGCTTTTTCACTCAGTCAGGCTGGAATATCCCTAGCGCTTTCGATCCTTGGTGGTTTTGCAGTCGGTTTTGTGACGGCAATGATCAATCGTTTCTTGCATACATTTTTACTGAGTGTGCGAGCGACGGATATAGCGAGTGAACTCTTGCTTGAACTGAGTTTGCCTCTCATGACCTTCTTTATCGCTGAAGAAATCCATGTTTCAGGTATTATTGCAGTAGTGGTTGCGGGTATTTTAAAGGCTAGTCGATTCAAAAAAATTACGCTCCTCGAAGCTCAGGTAGACACCGTCACAGAGACCGTCTGGCACACCGTGACCTTCATGCT
>NZ_KQ969521.1:253145-262142 GCF_001578935.1 Streptococcus oralis
CTTTACTATTATTAGTATCGGTTGTTTTGCTGACATTTTACTTTTTGCCATTCGCTTTGCCATGATTTATGGCTTCTATGTTTGGAGAACACGACGCCTCAAGAAAAGTCTCCGTAAATACATGAAAGATATGCTCCTTTTGACCTTCTCTGGTGTTAAAGGGACAGTATCTATCGCGACCATTCTCCTCATACCAAGTCATTTGGAGCAAGAATATCCTTTGTTGCTCTTCCTTGTAGCAGGCGTTACGCTAATGAGCTTTTTAACTGGTTTACTGATCCTCCCCCACTTATCTGAGGAACAGGAGGAAAGCAAGGATCATTTGATGCATATTGCAATTCTGAATGATGTAGCTGCAGAATTAGAAAAAGAACTGAACCATCACAAGAACAAACTTCCTCTTTATGCAGCTATTGATAATTATCATGGTCGGATTGAAAACCTCATCCTTAGTCAGGAAAATAAAAGAGTCCAAGAGGACTGGGAGTCTCTCAAGCTTCTTATCTTGAGTATTGAGAGTGACGGTTTGGAGCAAGCCTACGAAGAAAATAGAATCAGTGAGCGTGGCTATCGAGTTTACCAGCGTTACCTAAAAAACATGGAGCAGAGTATCAATCGGAATTTCGCTTCTAGAGTGACTTATTATTTCCTTGTTTCTTTACGGATACTGCGCTTTCTACTTCATGAAATGTTTACCTTTGGCAAAACTTTCCGTAGTTGGATGAATGAAGAATCTCGTAAACTACTAGCAGTTGACTATGATCAGATTTCAGAGTTGTATTTGGAAAATACAGAGCTGATTATCGAGAGTTTGGAAAACCTCAAAGGGGTTTACAAGAGTTCTCTGATTAGTTTTATGCAAGAGTCTCGTCTACGCGAGACGGCCATTATCGGAAGTGGTGCCTTTGTTGAGCGGGTTATCAATCGCATCAAGCCAAACAATATCGATGAAATGCTACGAGGCTACTATCTCGAACGTAAGGCAATCTTTGAATACGAAGAAGCCAAACTGATAACAGCCAAGTATGCCAAAAAACTACGCCAAAATGTGAATAATTTAGAGAATTATTCTCTGAAAGAGGCTGCAAATACTTTACCTTATGATATGCTAGATTTAATCAGAAGAACTTAGATGATGAAGAAAATGACGGAGGATGGAACATGAAAAAGTGGTGGAAAGAGCTGATGGACAGGCCCTTATTGAAAGCTTTTTTGCATTATTATCAAGCATCTGATAGTGAGTTGACCAGTGTTGCGGTTGCCTACTATTGGTTGATTTCAATCTTTCCTTTGCTAATGATAATGGTCAATATTTTGCCTTATTTTCAGATTCCAGTCTCAAATTTCTTACTTACGATTAAGGAATTTTTACCTGATACAGTCTATGATGTGGTCGCCAAGATTGTCCGAGAAGTTCTGACTCAACCATCGACAGGTTTATTGAGTTTTGCTGTTTTGTCAGCCCTATGGACCTTTTCAAAATCAATGGATTTCCTTCAAAAAGCCTTTAACAAAGCCTATGGAGTGACCAAGAGTCGAGGGATTATCTCCCATCAGTTGATGAGTTTGCTTGTTAGCCTTGGCTTGCAGATTCTTTTTGCCTTGGCCTTGTTTTTGAGTATGTTTGGTCGTATGTTGCTCAACCTCCTCAAAACTTACTGGCAATCAGACAGTCCGCTATTTTCCTACCTGCAAGATTTTACAGGCCCTCTGGTCTATGCCTTGATCTTTGCCATTCTGGTTATGATCTATTACTTCCTTCCAAAAGTAAAAGCACCACGAATCCGCTATGTTTTACCAGGAAGTGTCTTTGTCTTGCTAACTCTTATCTTTTTATTGAACATCTTTTCTGTCTACGTCAATAGTTATGTCAATCATCTGGTTGACGTTCGATTTTTCAGTTCCATTATCGTGGTGGTCATGATGTTCTGGTTTATTCTTATTGCAAAGATTTTGATTATCGGAGCGGTTATCAATGCCAGTGTTCAGAGCTTGAAAGATCCAAAGTTTAGTATGGAATGATTAGAAAAATCCCTATTAGGTTTCCTAATAGGGATTTTCTTAATAGACAAACATGGCATCTCCAAAACTGAAGAAGCGGTAGTGTTCTTGGATGGCATGGTGATAGGCATCTAGGACTAAGTCACGACCGGCAAAGGCAGAAACCAACATGACCAGAGTTGATTTTGGCAGATGGAAGTTGGTTGAAAAGGCGTCCACAACCTTCCATTCGTAACCAGGTTTGATAAAGATATTGGTCCAACCAGAATCTGCTTGGATTTGTCCATCAAACTTGGAACCGATGGTTTCCAGTGTGCGGATGGAAGTGGTTCCAACAGCGATGACGCGACCTCCATTTTCCTTGACTGAGCGAAGGGTGGCAGCTGCTTCATCAGAAAGTTGGTAGAACTCCGAGTGCATTTCATGTTCGTCCAGATTGTCTACAGAAACGGGTCTAAAGGTTCCGAGTCCGACGTGAAGAGTGAGATAGACCAGATGAACACCTTTGGCTTGGATTTCTGCTAGCAGTTCTTTGGTGAAGTGCAGTCCAGCAGTTGGTGCAGCAGCAGAGCCACTTTCCTTAGCGTAGACGGTTTGATAACGTTCACGGTCATCTAGTTTTTCGTGGATGTAGGGTGGTAGTGGCATTTCACCTAGACTTTCCAAGACTTCTAGGAAAATTCCTTGGTATTCAAAGCGGACAATGCGGCCCCCGTGGGTCAATTCTTCCGTAACGACAGCGCTGAGGCGACCATCACCAAAGCTGACACGAGTACCGACCTTGAGGCGTTTGGCAGGTTTGGCTAGGACTTCCCACTCATCACCACTAGTATTTTTGAGAAGGAGAAGTTCCACATGGCCTCCTGTTTCTTCCTTTTGACCATAGAGGCGGGCTGGGAGAACACGGGTGTCGTTCATGACAAGGGCATCGCCAGGTTCCAACATATCGATAATAGAGTGGAAGTGTTTATCCTGAAACTCTCCCGTCTCGCGATTAACGATAAGGAGCTTAGAGGCATCTCGTTTTTCAAGTGGCGTTTGGGCAATCAATTCCTCTGGCAAGTGGAAATCAAAATCAGCTGTATTCATTTTTTCATCATTCTTTCTAAGTTCTAATCCTATCCATTATAACATGTTTCAAGTTTAGGAGCTCTTTTTTTAGAAATTAAATCGTTTTCACTTGACAAGAATTGGTCTATACCATATAATGAATATAGAAACATGGAGGATATAAAATGAAAGTTATTAAAGTTGAAAATCAAGTCGAAGGTGGCAAAGTAGCTTTTGAGATTTTGAAGGAAAAATTGGCCAATGGTGCTCAAACATTAGGACTTGCAACAGGAAGCAGTCCGCTTGAGTTTTACAAGGAAATCGTTGAGAGTGACCTTGATTTTTCAAATCTAACCAGTGTCAACCTAGATGAGTATGTGGGACTTGACGGAGATAATCCTCAGTCTTACCGTCACTTTATGCAAGAACACTTATTCAACCAAAAACCATTTAAGGAAAGTTTCTTGCCACGTGGAGTCAAGGACAATGCTGAAGCTGAAGTAGAACGTTACAATCAAGTACTAGCTGATCATCCAGTTGATCTTCAAATTCTAGGAATCGGTCGCAACGGTCACATCGGCTTTAATGAGCCTGGTACTCCATTTGACAGTCAAACACACCTTGTAGAGCTTGACCAGTCTACCATTGAAGCCAATGCTCGCTTCTTTGACAAGATTGAAGACGTGCCAACCCAAGCCATTTCAATGGGGATTAAAAACATCTTGGATGCTAAGTCAATTATTCTCTTTGCTTACGGTGAGTCAAAAGCAGAGGCCATTGCTGGAACAGTGTCAGGCCCAGTGACTGAGAACCTCCCAGCAAGTAGCCTCCAAAATCACCCTGATGTGACTATTATTGCGGATGCTGAAGCGCTCAGCTTGCTTGAAAAGTAAAATTACAAGAACCACTTGCTCTTTGGAGTGAGTGGTTTTAGACATATATAACTTCAACATTACGTTAGGGGACCACATGAATAATAAAGAAGAATTTCTAAAAGTAAAAGAAGCATATAAGAGCGCTAGAACAGAAGAGAAAAAAAGAATAATAGGCTTCCTCTTAAATAAGAAAGATAATGACGGAAACTTAATTTTTTTAAAGGAGAAAGATGGTACTGATACATTTGTAAAGACAAGTAGGGGAAGTGGATGGCCAAATTATTCATCGGGTAGGACTTTATCTAGGCCATATGATTTATCAAATCACATGTGGATTGATTTGTCATATAAAGGAAATGACATCTTAATCTCTTTACAGTCTTTTGATATTGATCCAAATAGTAATAATCTTCATGTCTTATATGATAGGATAGGTATTATGTTTGAAAAAGACGGCAAAATTTTGTTGCCAGATAATAAATCTGAAGTCAGTGATGCTTTTCTTAAAATGGAAACAACAAACTGGGAATTACCTTTATCTGAAGCAGATATGGAGGAGATGGTGAACTATATTATTAATCATTATGAAAAATAAAAACTTAGTTTCCCCTTGACAATTATTCCTTTTACGTGTAAAATAGAATAGATCTTGAACTTGAAGGGAGTGAAAAAAATGTCTAAAACAGTAGTACGTAAGAATGAATCTCTTGACGACGCACTTCGTCGTTTCAAACGTGCGGTTACTAAAGCTGGTACTCTTCAAGAAACACGCAAACGTGAATTCTATGAAAAACCTTCTGTAAAACGTAAACGTAAATCAGAAGCAGCTCGTAAACGTAAAAAATTCTAATTTGAAATGAAAGGCTAGACTTGTCTAGTCTTTTTTTTGCATAGTATTTAGAGGAACAAATTCTTATGAAAGAGTATATAAAAGAATATCAAAAGATGCGTGAAAATCACTTGGAAGATTGGGGTTATTGTGCTGATCCGATAGATTGGAAGGAATTCGAAGAGTCAAACCAAAGAATTTTTGAAAAGTATTTGACCGATTCAAAAGTATTGTCTGACAAGGTTTTAAGGGTAAAATTGTACAGTAGCTTATTGCTAGATGATATTAAATATTTTGCCTATTATGCTGCGTTTTTAGATGGGGATTATAAGCAGTTAAACAACGCTCTATGGCAAACAGGAAGAACCGAGCTGCTGAGAGGCGGTTTGTTGGCAAGTGGAACCATCTACACAGATGGAATTTTGAAAGGCTTGTTTACCTCTTTTGCTTGTAACGATTTTTCAGTCATTCCATCATTCATCCCCAAAGATTTACCCTTGTTGAAAGGAACCTATTATCCGGAAAATGTGATTAATCTTTTATACGCTCTTTATTATCAAGATGAAGAAAGATTATCCGAGTCGCTCTTGCGTGCACAACAGTTTTTAGGGAAGAAAAAACGAACTGGTATGGAAGAATTTTCTGTTCGGTATTTTATAAACTTGGCAAGAAAAGATGCAGTTGCATTAAGTGAGTCCTTACAAAACTTATGCCAAGCTTATCAGAGGCGAGGTTACCCTTATGAAAAAATTGATAAGTGCTTTGCGGATGAGATTCATGGTCTGTATCGTTTGGTACGATTTTTTGACCATTCCTTGTTCGAAGAAGTCAGTATGCCATCTCATAAGACTTTTTTGAAGGAGTTTGAAGAATGGCAAGTCCAAAATCAGTTCCCAAAAGGTCAACAGTTCTATACCTATCCTCAAGATATGGCTGATGCAAATAGAATACTAACAAAAGGTCTTCCAAAAATTTACTTAGAAAAATCTGGAAGGGACTTGGTGATAGACGTTGACCGATTTGCAGTAGATTTGTCTCGGTTAATTTGAAAGAGTACGAAAAGACTTCCTAGTCAAATCTTTTCCCAAGCAACATCAAATAAATACTGTAAATCCTGCAAAAAAAGGAAACTTCCTACCACAATCTGATATAATAGTAGGGAGAACTCGATTGAAGGAGGAAATGATGTCGGTTTTAGTGAAAGAGGTCATTGAGAAGCTCAGATTGGATATTGTCTATGGTGAGGGTGATTTACTTGAAAAAGAAATCAAGACTGCAGATATTTCACGACCAGGTCTTGAAATGACGGGGTATTTTGATTACTATACTCCAGAGCGAATCCAACTTTTGGGGATGAAGGAATGGTCCTATTTGGTCGCTATGTCTTCTCATAATCGTTATAAGGTCTTGACTAAGATGTTTCAGCCAGAAACGCCAGCGGTCATTGTTGCGCGTGGTTTGGTAATCCCTGAGGAGATGTTAAAGGCTGCTAGAGAGTGTCAGATTGCCATTTTAACTAGCCGTACGGCTACCAGTCGCTTGTCTGGAGAACTATCTAGTTATCTGGATTCCCGCTTGGCGGAACGTACCAGTGTACATGGTGTTTTGATGGATATCTATGGCATGGGAGTCTTGATCCAAGGAGATAGCGGTATTGGTAAGAGTGAGACAGGTCTTGAGCTTGTGAAACGGGGGCACCGTTTGGTGGCAGATGACCGTGTGGATATTTTTGCCAAGGATGAAATGACCCTTTGGGGAGAGCCTGCTGAAATTTTGAAGCATTTGCTTGAGATTCGTGGAGTGGGTATTATTGACGTGATGAGTCTCTACGGAGCAAGTGCGGTTAAGGACTCGTCACAAGTTCAGCTAGCAGTTTACTTGGAAAATTATGATACCCATAAGACTTTTGATCGTCTAGGGAACAATGCCGAAGAACTCGAAGTTTCTGGTGTAGCCATTCCACGTATCCGCATACCAGTGAAGACAGGGCGCAATATCTCCGTCGTGATTGAGGCGGCAGCCATGAACTATCGTGCTAAGGAAATGGGCTTTGATGCGACACGTTTGTTTGAAGAGCGCTTGACAAATCTGATTGCTCAAAATGAGGTGAAAGATGCTTAATCCAGTTGCTTTTCAAATCGGTCCTTTTGCTATTCGTTGGTATGCCTTGTGTATTGTGACAGGCTTGATTCTTGCGGTTTATTTGACCATGAAAGAAGCGCCTAGAAAGAAAATTCTGTCCGATGATATTTTAGATTTCATCCTGATTGCATTTCCGGTTGCTATTCTAGGTGCGAGACTTTATTACGTACTTTTTCGCTTAGATTATTATCTGCAAAATCCAGGTGAAATCATCGCCATCTGGAATGGTGGTTTGGCCATTTATGGAGGTCTGATAGCAGGGGCTATTGTCCTTTATATCTTTGCAGATAGAAAGCTGATTAATACTTGGGATTTCTTAGATATTGCGGCACCGAGTGTGATGATTGCCCAAAGTTTGGGTCGCTGGGGAAATTTCTTTAACCAAGAAGCCTACGGGGCTGCAGTGGATAATCTGAATTATCTACCTGGTTTTATCCGTGACCAGATGTATATTGATGGTAGCTACCGTCAGCCGACCTTCCTATATGAGTCAGTCTGGAATCTAATTGGATTTGCTTTGATTTTGATTTTTAGACGAAAATTAAAAGGAATCAGACGCGGTCATATCACTGCTTTCTACTTGATTTGGTATGGCTTTGGTCGTATGATTATCGAAGGGATGCGGACGGATAGTCTCATGTTCTTTGGTCTACGAGTTTCCCAATGGTTATCAGTTGTCCTTATCGGACTAGGTATTTTTATCATACTTTATCAAAATCGAAAGAAAGCCCCTTTCTATCATACAGAGGAGGAAAACTAAATGTTAGAAGTTGCATATATACTTGTTGCGATTGCTTTGATTGTCTGTTTAGTCTATTTGACAATCACGATTCAAAAAGCGGGTCGTATGATTGATGAGACAGAGAAAACCATCAAAACGTTGAGCTCAGATGTGAACATTACCTTGCATCAGACCAATGAATTACTGGTTAAGATCAATGTGTTAGCAGACGATATCAATATCAAAGTTGCGACGATTGATCCACTTTTTACAGCTGTGGCGGACTTGTCTGAGTCAGTATCTGACCTTAACCAACATGCACGTGTCTTAGGCAAAAAAGCTTCATCTGCTGGTTCAAAGACCATTAAAACAGGTGCAGGCTTGTCCGCTCTTCGTGTCGCAAGTAAATTTTTCAAAAAATAAAAAAGGAGAAATCTTATGGGAAAACTATCCTCTATCCTTTTAGGTACGGTTTCAGGTGCAGCTCTTGCTTTGTTTTTGACGAGTGACAAGGGTAAGCAAGTTTGTAGTCAAGCTCAGGATTTTCTAGATGATTTGAGAGAAGATCCAGAATATGCCAGAGAGCAAGTTTGTGAAAAACTGACAGAAGTCAAGGAACAGGCAACTGACTTTGTTCTGAAAACAAAGGAACAAGTAGAATCTGGTGAAATCACTTTTGATAGTGTCCTTGACCAAGCTAAAAACTGTGCTCGACAAGCGACAGAAGCGTCAAAGGAAACCTTTAACAATCTCAAGGAGCAATGGCAAGAACAGTCAACAACTCCAGACGTCGCTGAAGGCCAAGAAGAAATCATCATCGATATTACTGAAGTATAAAGTATCACCATCTCTAGTTCTTGGAGATGGTGATTTTTATCTGCAAACCTGTCTTTGTGGTATAATAAATACTATGCAGAAAAAACCAACGTCCGCCTACGTGCATATTCCCTTTTGCACACAGATTTGTTATTATTGTGACTTTTCAAAAGTATTTATCAAGAATCAACCAGTAGATAGTTATCTGGAGCATCTGCTAGAAGAGTTTCGTTCTTATGATATCCAAAAGTTGCGAACCCTCTACATTGGAGGTGGGACGCCAACAGCTTTGTCCGCTCCGCAATTAGAGCTGCTCTTAGATGGCTTGACTAAAAAATTGGACTTGTCTGTCTTGGAAGAGTTGACCATTGAGGCCAATCCAGGCGATTTGGACGCGGATAAGATTGCGGTTTTGAAACAGTCGGCAGTCAATCGTGTTTCCTTGGGTGTGCAGACTTTTGATGATAAAATGCTGAAAAAGATTGGGCGTAGTCACTTGGAGAAGGATATTTATGAAAATATCGACCGCCTCAAACTGGCTGGTTTTGACAATATCTCCATCG
>NZ_KQ969521.1:262427-272705 GCF_001578935.1 Streptococcus oralis
TTTGACAATATCTCCATCGACCTAATCTACGCTCTACCTGGTCAAACTATGGATCAGGTCAAGGACAATGTCGCTAAGGCTATCTCGCTTGATATTCCTCATATGAGCCTTTATAGCTTGATTTTGGAAAACCATACGGTCTTTATGAACCGCATGAGACGTGGGAAATTGCCCCTACCCAAGGAAGAGTTAGAAGCGGAGATGTTTGAGTACATCATCGCAGAACTGGAGCGAGCTGGTTTTGAGCATTATGAGATTTCCAATTTCTCTAAACCCGGATTTGAAAGTCGCCACAATCTCATGTACTGGGATAATGCCGAGTATTATGGTATCGGTGCGGGTGCTTCGGGTTATGTGAACGGGGTGCGCTATAAAAACCACGGTCCTATCCGCCACTATCTCAATGCGGTAGAGGCAGGAAATGCTCGGATTACAGAAGAACACCTGAGTCAAAGGGAGCAGATGGAAGAAGAAATGTTCCTAGGCCTCCGGAAAAAATCCGGGGTTTCTATGGCGCGATTTGAGGAAAAATTTGGACGGTCCTTTGAGGGACTATATGGCGAAATCATCAGAGATTTGGTTCAACAAGGTCTCATGCAGATCGACGGTGATCGTGTCCGAATGACAAAGAGGGGTCTCTTCTTAGGAGACACCGTAGCAGAACGATTTATTTTGGAGTAGAACAATGGGCTTAACTTATCAAATGAAAATGAAAATTCCTTTTGATATGGCGGACATGAACGGTCATATCAAACTTCCAGATGTGATTTTGCTGTCCTTGCAAGTATCAGGTATGCAGTCGATTGAGCTAGGAGTCAGTGACAAGGATATGCTAGAACGTTACAATCTGGTCTGGATTATTACAGATTATGCGATTGACGTGGTTCGCTTGCCTCGCTTTGCTGAGGAGATTACGATTGAAACAGAAGCATTGACTTACAATCGTCTTTTTTGCTACCGCCGTTTCACTATCTATGATGAAGCAGGTCAAGAAATCATTCGCATGTTAGCGACCTTTGTTCTGATGGACCGAGACAGTCGGAAAGTTCATGCTGTCGAACCGGAGATTGTGGCTCCTTATCAGTCCGAGTTTGATAAAAAACTCATCCGTGGGCCAAAGTATGCAAATCTAGAAGATCCAATCAGTAAAGACTACCATGTTCGTTTTTACGACTTGGATATGAATGGTCATGTCAATAATAGCAAATATTTGGATTGGATTTTTGAGGTCATGGGAGCAGACTTTTTGACCCAGTATATTCCAAAGAAAATCAATCTCAAATATGTCAAAGAAGTGCGACCAGGTGGCATGATTGCTTCAGCTTATGAACTCAAGGGACTAGAAAGCAAGCATGAGATTATCAGTGATGGCGAGATCAATGCTCAAGCTATGATTACTTGGCAAGAAATTGAAGCAAATTAGAAAGGACGATATGACATATAAAGGTTATTTAATTGATTTAGACGGAACCATTTACAAGGGGAAAGACCGAATTCCGGCAGGAGAGGCTTTTGTCCATGAGTTACAAAAGCGAGAAATTCCTTACCTCTTTGTGACCAACAATACAACCCGAACTCCTGAGAGTGTCAAAGAGATATTGGCTCAAAATTTTAATATTGATACACCTCTATCGACTGTATACACAGCAACCTTGGCAACCATCGACTATATGAACGATTTGGGACTGGACAAGACAGCCTATGTCATTGGAGAAGCGGGGCTCAAGGATGCCATTCAGGCAGCTGGTTATGTCGAAGACAAGGAAAATCCAGCCTATGTGGTAGTTGGACTGGACTGGCAAGTCGACTATGAAAAATTTGCGACGGCGACTCTAGCCATTCAAAAGGGGGCTCACTTTATCGGAACCAACCCTGACCTCAATATCCCGACGGAACGTGGTCTTTTGCCTGGTGCTGGTTCACTGATTACCCTGCTTGAAGTAGCAACACGAGTAAAACCAGTTTATATCGGAAAACCAAATGCTATCATTATGGACAAGGCAGTTGAGCACTTGGGCTTGAAAAGAGAAGAATTGCTCATGGTTGGGGACAACTACCTGACAGATATCCGAGCAGGGATTGACAATGGCATTCCAACGCTCTTGGTGACGACAGGTTTTACCAAGGCAGAAGAAGTGGCTGACGTGCCGATTGCACCTACTCATGTGGTTTCTAGCCTTGCGGAGTGGAATTTTGATGAAAACTAAACTGACCTTTTGGGGAAGTATGCTCTTTCTCCTCTCACTGTCTATCCTCTTAACCATTTATCTGGCTTGGATTTTCTATCCCATGGAGATTCAGTGGCTAAACTTAGCGAATCGAGTCTATCTAAAGTCCGAAACCATTCAGTACAACTTTCATATCTTGATGAATTACCTGACAAATCCCTTTAGTCAGGTCTTAGAGATGCCAGATTTTCGTTCGTCAGCAGCTGGTCTGCACCACTTTGCGGTGGTGAAGAACCTTTTTCACCTAGTTCAGCTAGTTGCCCTAGTGACACTTCCAAGTTTCTATTTCTTTGTTAGAAAGATTGTGAAAAAAGGCTTTTTGCCCCTATATCGTAAAAGTATCTTGACTTTAGTGCTATTGCCTCTAGTTATTGGGCTTGTAGGAGTGTTGATTGGTTTTGAGCAATTCTTTACTCTTTTCCATCAGATTCTCTTCGTGGGAGATGATACCTGGCTTTTTGATCCAGCAAAGGATTCAGTTATTCTGATTTTGCCAGAGACCTTCTTCCTCCATGCCTTTTTACTCTTCTTTGCTTTGTATGAAGGAATATTCGGTTTCCTCCTTGTTAAAGCTTCAAGGAAATAGAGGATAACATTCTGTATTTTTAATAAAAAACGAGAGAAGTTGCCCTGCTCCCTATTTATTGTTAGGTTATCCTAAAGATAAGCTTGTAAAACAGGTGATTTTTACAGAAAACAGTCTATTTTCTATGAAAAAATAGGCTTTTTTTCTAAAAATACCTAGTCAAGCGCTTTATTTTTTTGTATAATAGAAATAGCAAGTATAGATTAAAGAAGAGAAAAGCATGATTACACTATTTTTATCACCGAGTTGTACATCATGTCGTAAGGCAAAGGCTTGGTTAGAGAAGCATAAAGTGCCCTTCAAAGAGCATAATATTATGACTAGTCCTTTAACAAGAAAAGAATTACAACATATTCTTTCCTTGACCGAAAATGGTACTGATGACATCATTTCAACTCGTTCAAAAATCTTTCAAAAATTAGATATTGATGTAGAGAGTATCTCGGTATCGGAGTTGCTTCAGTTGATTGAGCAATATCCTAGTCTTTTGCGTCGCCCAATTATTATAGATACCAAACGCATGCAAATCGGTTTTAATGAAGATGAGATTCGTGCTTTTCTCCCTCGTAGTTACCGTAAACAAGAACTAAAAGAAGCAACATTGAGAGCTGGTATTGGATAGATGAACAAACAGTATAGTTACCCACTAGATTTGTCGTGGAGCACTGAAGAACTTGCTTCAGTGCTTTCTTTTTTTAATGATGTTGAAGCTGCTTATGAAGATAAGGTAGAAGCAAAAAAACTGCTAGATTCCTATAAGGAATTTAAGTCTGTCGTTCCGAGCAAAAGTGAAGAAAAGCGCCTAGGTCGCGAATTTGAAACGGCTAGCGGTTATTCCTTCTATCATGCAGTTCAATTAGCAAAAGAAAAAAGAGAAGGGAAGATTTCTCTTGGAAACTAAATTTGAATTTGCCAAACAGATTGTGCAGGAAGCTGCTGACTATATTTTGGCTCACATGAAAGAAGATTTGCAGGTTGAGTGCAAGTCTTCACCTACTGACTTGGTGACACGTTTGGACAAGGAGGTCCAGGAACTCTTGGTGGATCGGATCAAGTCCTCCTATCCTGAGGACTTGATTTGCGCGGAAGAGGGCTGTTTACGTGCTGCAGTCGGTCAAGGTTCCGTTTGGGTGATTGATCCTATTGACGGTACCAATAATTTTGTTGCCCAGCAGGAAGATTTTGCCGTGATGTTGGCCTACTTTGAGAATGGTGTGGGCAAATTTGGCATCATTTATGATGTCATGAAAGGGGATTGTTACCATGGTGGTGGTGCCTTTCCTCCTTGCCGCAATAATGAGCCCTTACCGGCTTTTAAAAAGAAACCTCTTCAAGAATTTTTAGTTGCCGGTAACTCAGGTATGTTTGAAACCAATGAGTGGGGTTTGGCGGATTTGGGGCGAGCAGCGTTGGGAGTCCGTGTTTACGGCAGTGCGGCCATTAGTTTTGCCAAGATTTTGTCAGGGCGTTTGTTGATCTATGTGACCTATCTGCAGCCATGGGATTACGCTGCGGCCAGTATCTTAGGGGAAAGTCTGGGTTATCGTCTTCTTACGGTATCAGGTGAGCCTGCTGATTTTAAAACGCGTCAGCCTGTCATGATGGTGCCAATCGAGATGCAAGAAGAGATTCAGTCTTATATCTACGAAAGGAAAGAAAACTAAATGCAATTTCCAGATGGATTTGTTGAAAAATATGAAGCGATACTAGAAGATGAGGCAAGAGATTTTCTTGCCTCTTTTAAGCAGGAAGCGGTTTCGGCTTTTCGGATCAATCCCTTAAAAGAAAGTCAGCTATCGTTTGCTGATGCCATTCCCCATACACCTTGGGGGTATTATGGTAAGGTTTCTGGGAAGTCACCAGAGCACGCGACAGGTCTTGTTTATTCGCAAGAACCTGCAGCACAAATGGTGGCCCAGGTAGCTCAACCAAGTCCTGGCATGAAAATCTTGGACTTGGCGGCAGCACCAGGTGGAAAATCCACTCAACTAGCAGCTTATTTGGCTAATCAAGGAGTCCTTGTTTCCAACGAAATTTCAAGTAAGCGTGCTAAGATTTTAGTGGAAAATATGGAGCGATTTGGAGCGACAAACGTTGTTGTGACTAATGAATCTGCTGACCGCTTGGCCAAGGTTTTTAAAGGGTACTTTGATGTGATTGTTCTTGATGCACCTTGCTCGGGTGAGGGCATGTTTCGCAAGCAGCCAGAGGCCATGGATTATTGGAGTTCCGATTATCCTAGCCAATGTGCTAGTCTCCAAAGAGAAATTTTAGAAGATGCAGTGACCATGCTTGCAGAAGGTGGTCGTTTGGTCTATTCGACCTGTACTTGGGCACCTGAGGAAAATGAAGAAATCGTCCACTGGTTGCTGGATACTTATGACTTTGAATTGCTTCCAGTTGAGCATGTGAACGGTATGGTAGCAGGAATTACTCTTCCTGAGACGGCTCGGATGTACCCTCATCATTTCAAGGGAGAAGGCCAGTTTGTTGCCCACTTGCAGTTTAAGGGAGAAAATCCAGCACCTAAATTCAAGGCTAGCAAGAGCAATCTCGGTCGTGAACAGCTGGCTTTGTGGCATGATTTTGCCCAAAAACACTTGCGAGTCAATCTAACGGGTATCTTGCAGACTTTTGGAGACCAACTCTATCTCTTGCCAGAGATGCTACCTGATCTAGGGAAACTCAAAATTGCCCGAAATGGACTTCATCTGGGGACGTTTAAGAAGAAACGTTTTGAACCAAGCTTTGCTCTGGGATTAGCCTTGAAACCAAGCCAAGTAAAACAAAGTGTTGAAATCAATGATGAGGACTTTGTAAAATATGTGGCTGGTGAGACCGTTCAATTGTCTGAAGCTCGACCAAATGGCTGGTACCAAGTTGTGGTTCAAGGAAACGGATTAGGCTTTGCCAAGGTAACGGGTAATGTTTTGAAAAATTATTACCCAAAAGGACTCAGATTCAGGTGAAAAAGCTAGTCAAAGAGTCTATTCTATGTTATAGTGGAAGTATGAGTTTTTTCTGATAGTCTTTCATTATTACTTATATTATGTGGTGGACTTAGTTTGCTCTTGGAACACGAAGTGTAAAAGGAGTAGGAGCGCTAGAATCACGATGATAAGATGATTGAGACATAAGGAAAGAAATCAGAACATTCATTATTATGTTCAAGGAGAAAAACAGTGAAAAAAAGAAAAAAGCTCGCCATGTCTCTTGCAGCTCTTTTGATGGCAGGTTCTCTAGCAGGGTGTGCTAGCTGGATTGATCGTGGAGAGTCCATGACGGCCGTTGGCTCCACTGCTCTTCAGCCTCTAGTAGAAGCAGCAGCAGATGAATTTGGCTCTAGAAATATCGGAAAAACAGTCAATGTTCAAGGCGGTGGATCGGGAACTGGTTTGTCTCAGGTTCAGTCGGGAGCGGTCGATGTCGGAAATTCGGATGTCTTTGCTGAGGAAAAAGATGGCATTGATGCGACGGCGCTTGTAGACCATAAGGTTGCCGTTGCTGGCTTAGCTGTTATCGTCAATAAAGAGGTGGATGTCACCAATATTACGACCGAGCAGCTTCGTAAAATTTTTACCGGTGAGATCACCAACTGGAGTGAATTGGGGGGGAAGGACTTAGCCATTTCAATCATTAACCGGGCAGCCAGCTCCGGTTCTCGGGCAACTTTTGATAGTGTTATTATGAATGGTCAGTCTGCCCAGCAGAGCCAGGAGCAGGATTCCAACGGAATGGTTAAATCCATCGTGTCCCAAACACCTGGAGCCATTTCTTACCTAGCCTTTGCCTATGTGGATGATTCTGTTCAAACCATTCAGTTGAACGGCTATGCGCCAACCTCTGAAAATGTGACGACCAACAATTGGCCACTCTGGTCTTATGAGCATATGTATACCTTGGGACAACCCAATGAATTGGTCCAAGAATTCTTAGCCTTTGTCCTTTCTAGTGAAGCACAGGAAGGAATTGTCAAAGGAATGGGCTACATCTCCATCAATGAGATGAAGGTGCAAAAAGATGCGACAGGAGTCGTGACTGAGATTGAAGGAGCAACCCCATGAATCATCAAGAATTAGCTAAAAAATTAGTCTCCCCTTCTAAAAATTCGCGACTGGAGAAGTTTGGAAAGGTTCTTACCTTCCTTTGTCTGTCCCTGATTGTTCTCATTGTGGCGATGATTTTGATTTTTGTAGCCCAAAAAGGCTTATCGACCTTCTTTGTCAATGGAGTGAATATCTTTGATTTCCTCTTTGGACAAACTTGGAATCCTTCAGGGAAACAATTTGGTGCCCTTCCGATGATTTTGGGTTCCTTTATTGTGACGATTTTATCAGCCCTCATCGCAACACCCTTTGCTATTGGTGCTGCAGTCTTTATGACAGAAGTATCACCAAAGGGTGCAAAAGTCTTGCAACCAGCCATTGAACTTCTCGTCGGTATTCCTTCGGTCGTCTATGGATTTATCGGTTTGCAAGTTGTGGTACCTTTTGTTCGTAGCGTCTTTGGTGGAACTGGTTTTGGGATCTTGTCAGGGATTTTCGTTCTCTTTGTCATGATTCTACCAACTGTAACCTTTATGACAACAGACAGCTTGCGTGCTGTTCCTCGTCATTACCGTGAAGCTAGTTTAGCTATGGGAGCCACTCGTTGGCAAACCATCTGGCGTGTGACCTTGAAAGCAGCACGTTCAGGTATTTTCACTGCAGTGGTCTTTGGGATGGCGCGTGCCTTCGGTGAAGCCCTTGCCATTCAGATGGTGGTCGGAAACTCAGCAGTTATCCCAACCTCGCTAACAACACCAGCTGCGACCTTGACATCTGTATTGACTATGGGAATTGGGAATACTGTCATGGGAACGGTTGATAATAACGTTCTCTGGTCACTGGCCTTGGTATTGCTCTTGATGAGTTTGGCCTTTAACAGTGTGATTAAATTGATTACGAAAGAAAGAGGAAAGAAAAACTATGCACGCTAAGAAATTTGATAAATTGGCGACGGGAATCCTCTACACCATTGCAGGTATAATCGTGGCTATTCTAGCATCCTTGATTCTTTATATCTTGGTTCGTGGTTTGCCCCATATCTCTTGGTCTTTCTTGACTGGCAAGTCATCATCTTACCAAGCAGGTGGAGGGATTGGAATTCAACTTTACAATTCCTTCTTCCTTTTGGTCATTACCTTGATTATTTCTGTTCCCCTATCTATGGGGGCTGGGATTTACCTAGCTGAATATGCCAAAAAAGGTCCTGTGACCAATTTTGTCAGAACCTGTATTGAAATCTTGTCCTCTCTTCCTTCTGTTGTTGTAGGTCTCTTTGGTTACTTGATCTTTGTAGTTCAGTTTGAGTATGGATTTTCAATCATTTCAGGTGCCTTGGCCTTGACAGTATTTAACCTTCCTCAGATGACTCGAAACGTTGAGGACAGTTTGAAACACGTTCACCATACGCAGCGTGAGGCTGGTCTGGCCCTTGGGATTTCTCGCTGGGAGACTGTGGTACATGTGGTCATTCCAGAAGCCCTTCCAGGTATTGTCACTGGGGTAGTCTTGGCCTCTGGTCGTATCTTTGGTGAGGCAGCAGCTCTTATCTATACAGCGGGACAATCCGCTCCAGCTCTAGACTGGTCTAACTGGAATATTCTCAGTGTTACCAGTCCAATCTCTATCTTCCGTCAAGCAGAAACCTTGGCTGTCCACATCTGGAAAGTCAACAGTGAAGGAACCATTCCAGATGGAACCATTGTATCAGCAGGTTCTGCTGCTGTGCTCCTCATCTTTATCCTCATCTTTAACTTTGGAGCCCGCAAACTCGGAAGCTACCTACATAAGAAATTAACCGCTGCCTAAAGGAGAAGCCATGTCAAAATATAATTGGGATGAAAAGCATATCATCACCTTTCCTGAAGAGAAAGTGGCCCTCTCTACTAAGGATTTACATGTTTACTACGGTAAAAAAGAATCCATCAAGGGCATCGATATGCAATTTGAAAAAAATAAAATTACGGCCTTAATTGGCCCATCTGGGTCAGGAAAATCAACCTACCTTCGCAGTCTCAATCGCATGAATGATACTATTGATATTGCCAAGGTCACAGGTCAAATCCTCTATCAAGGGATTGATGTTAATCGCCCAGAAATCAATGTTTATGAGATGCGTAAGCACATCGGAATGGTCTTCCAACGACCAAATCCCTTTGCCAAGTCTATCTACCGCAATATCACTTTTGCTCATGAACGTGCAGGAGTTAAGGACAAGCAAGTCTTGGATGAAATTGTCGAAACCTCTCTCCGACAGGCTGCCCTTTGGGACCAGGTCAAAGACGACCTCCACAAATCAGCCTTGATGCTTTCTGGTGGTCAGCAACAACGTCTTTGTATCGCTCGTGCCATCTCTGTTAAGCCAGATATCCTCTTGATGGATGAGCCTGCTTCAGCATTGGATCCGATTGCGACAGCCCAGCTGGAAGAAACTATGTTGGAATTAAAGAAGGACTTTACCATCATCATCGTTACCCACAGTATGCAGCAGGCTGCGCGTGCGAGTGACTACACAGGATTTTTCTACTTGGGTGATTTGATTGAGTATGATAAGACATCCAATATTTTCCAAAATGCTAAGTTACAGTCAACCAATGACTATGTAACGGGACACTTTGGTTAGAAAGGAAACGGTATGTCAGAAGCGATTTTACAGGTGTCAGACCTGTCCGTTTATTACAATAAAAAGAAGGCCTTGAATAGTGTTTCCCTTTCTTTCCAACCCAAGGAAATAACGGCCTTGATTGGTCCTTCTGGGTCAGGAAAGTCTACCCTGCTCAAAGCCATCAACCGCATGGGCGATCTAAATCCTGAGGTGACAACAACTGGATCAGTAGTCTATAATGGTCATAATATCTACAGCCCCCGCACCGATACGGTTGAATTGCGTAAGGAAATCGGTATGGTCTTTCAACAGCCCAATCCCTTCCCTATGTCTATCTACGAAAATGTTGTCTATGGGCTACGTATCAATGGGGTCAAGGACAAGCAAGTTCTTGATGAAGCAGTAGAAAAGGCCTTGCAACGTGCTTCTATCTGGGATGAAGTAAAGGATCGTTTGCATGATTCGGCCATTGGTCTCTCAGGTGGACAACAACAACGTGTTTGTGTTGCTCGTGTCTTAGCAACCAGTCCGAAAATTATCCTCTTAGATGAACCAACTTCAGCTTTGGATCCTATTTCTGCAGGTAAGATTGAGGAAACCTTGTATGGTCTGAAGGATAAATACACCATGCTCTTGGTAACGCGTTCGATGCAACAGGCCTCACGTATCTCTGATAAAACAGGATTTTTCCTAGATGGAGATTTGATCGAGTTTAACGATACGAAGAAGATGTTCCTAGACCCACAAAACAAGGAAACAGAAGATTATATTACAGGAAAATTTGGATAAGGAGATAAATGATGTTACGATCTCAAT
>NZ_KQ969521.1:272725-294505 GCF_001578935.1 Streptococcus oralis
GCTCTCGCAGATCAATCGTACAGTGCGTGCCTTTGTTACGCATGACCGTGATTTGGCAAAAGAAGTCATCGAAGACGATGCAGAAGTAAATGAATACGAAGTGAAGTTGGAAAAGAAATCATTTGAAATGATTGCCCTCCAACAACCTGTTTCGCAAGACCTTCGTACCGTCTTGACCGTTCTCAAGGCAGTGTCAGACGTGGAACGCATGGGAGATCATGCAGTGTCTATCGCTGAGGCGACTATTCGTATGAAGGGGGAGCAACGTATCCCTGCCGTTGAGGAAGAAATCAAAAAGATGGGACGCGACGTGAAAAACTTCGTTGAAGCAGCTCTAGATCTCTATCTCAACGGTTCTGTGGATCAAGCCTACGAAGTAGCGGCTATGGATGAAAAAATCAACCATTACTTTGATAGCATCCGTGATTTGGCTACAGAAGAAATTAGGAAAAATCCTGAAGCTATCGTTACAGGCCGTGATTATTTCCAGGTCATTTCTTTCTTGGAACGTATCGGTGACTACGCAAAAAATATCTGTGAATGGGTTGTTTACTTTGAAACAGGTAAGATTGTCGAACTATAAGAAACGGTTTAAATATACAGAAAAAAGGCTGATTAGAATATATCAGTCTTATTTTTTATGAAAAGAATTGTTTCACAATCAAAATCTCTAAAAGGGTTGACAACTATTTTTAAAAGAGTTATAATTATTCAGAAAAAACAGAAAGGTCGTTTATTTATGAAGTTTAAGAAATGGATATTAGTTGTGTGTAGCATGCTTGCCAGCATGATTTTAGTAGCTTGCCAGTCGGGAACGGATAGTTCCCAGTCTGCTGTGGAGGCTATCAAACAAAAAGGAAAGCTAGTCGTTGCGACCAGCCCAGACTATGCACCGTTTGAATTCCAAGCCTTGGTAGATGGTAAAAACCAAGTGGTTGGTGCAGATATTGATATGGCTCAAGCAATTGCAGACGAGCTTGGGGTTAAACTTGAAATCTCTAGCATGAGTTTTGACAATGTCTTGACCAGTCTTCAAACTGGAAAGGCTGACTTAGCCATTGCAGGTATTAGTGCTACAGATGAGAGAAAGGAAGTCTTTGACTTTTCAATCCCTTACTATGAAAACAAAATGAGCTTCTTGGTTAGAAAAGCCGATTTAGACAAATACAAGGATCTTTCAAGCCTCGCAAGTGCCAATATCGCAGCTCAAAAGGGAACTGTGCCAGAAACCATGGTCAAGGAACAATTACCAAATGCCCAATTGACATCTTTGACCAATATGGGTGAAGCTGTCAATGAGTTGCAGGCTGGAAAAGTGGATGCTGTTCATATGGATGAACCAGTTGCTCTTAGCTACGCAGGTAAAAACTCAGATCTTGTCGTTGCATCTGTTAACTTGACGATGAAAGATGGCGAAGCCAATGCTGTTGCTATCAAGAAGGAACAGTCAGACTTGAAAGCAGTAGTCGATAAGGTTATCCAAAAACTAAAAGATGATGGAACCTATCAAACTTATCTTGAAAAGGCAGCGAAACTAACAGAAGTTGAACAATAAGAAAAAGCAGAGTTGGACTTTAATCCAATTCTGCTTTTATGTATTCTAATAGCTCTTCTAGATTTTCAAGAGTGACTTTGGCAAATTGATAAGGACAGGCATCCAAATAAGCCTTCTCAAAAAAGTTTAGTTTGAGTGAGCTGTGTTTCAGACTGGCAATTTTAGGATAGTTTCTCAAATCAAGCAGAAGGCCATCGTGTAGAGGATAGTGGGGCAAGGGACAGGTGTTTTCTTCAAGCACTTTCTTTATCTGAGCCTGATAGTTCTCTTGAAGGCTCAGTCGAGCCAGTCGATTTTTTTCAAATAACTGGCTATCAATGTAAAGAGAAAGAGCCTTTTGCATGATGAGATTGCTGTCATAGTCCAGGATATTTTTATAGGAAACAAAGGCCTCTTTTAGGGCATTTGGGAGAATGAGAGCGGTGATACGAAGGGCTGGAAAGAGGCTGGTTGAGAAGGACTTGATATAAATGACCCGATCCTCAGTGTCCAGATAGTGGAAGGTCTGCCCTTTTTTAGGGTCTAAATCCCCTAGATAGTCATCCTCTACGATGTAAACACCATACTGGTTTGCTAGATCCAGAATAGCCCTCTTTTCCTGATCAGAATAGGAATGACCGAGAGGATAGTGGAAGCGAGGAATGGTATAGAAAAATTTGATTTTCCCAGATTTGAACTGTTCTTCCAGTTCTTCAAGGTCAATGCCATCAATACGGCGTTCAATGGTCTGGTGGGCCAATCCCTGAGCGACCAAGAGGCGGTTCATTCGGTGGTAGGTCGGTTGTTCGACCAAAATCTTCTCTCCCTCGCTCGGAAAGTTGATCTGAGAAAGGATAAAGAGAGCTTGCTGGGTACCAGATGTTAGAACCAGTTGGTCGGGTTTGCAGTAGAGGGCTTGGTTGAAAAGAAGTTGATGGACAGATTGTCTCAGTTCCTCAAGTCCTTCTTGGTTGTCATAGTAGTTGAAGAGGTAGTTTTCTCTTCCAATTAGGGTTTCATTGACGCAGATTCTGAAGTCGTCATAGGCACTGGCATGTTCATCAGTGACTTCGATTTCCAAGTCCTGATGCTGTCCTTGTTCCAGAACATAGTAACCACTCTGAGGTTTGGCATAGAGGTATTGTTCATGGCGCAATTCCAGTAGGGCTCGTTGGATAGTGTCCTTGCTACAGTGGAAGTCCTGGCTCAGTTGACGGATAGAGGGAAGCCGGCTGCCTGTTGGAAATTTTCCTGATTCGATACCCTTTTTTAGAAAGGAAATGACTGCTTGGTATTTACTTTCTTTCTTCATTCCAGACCTCCCTTGATTTTGTTACATTGTACCTTTTTTTTGCCTCCTTTGCAATGGGAAAAGCATTTCTCCCTTTCACAACTAGGAGCAAATGTGGTATACTTAGAAAGTATGATGATTCATTGAAAAGAAGATAAGAAAGAGAATGGATAGAAAAGTGCAGGAACCAGTTAAATTATTTCAATACAATACCCTTGGAGCCTTGATGGCTGGCCTTTATGGTGGGACCATGACAGTAGGAGAATTGCTGGAGCATGGTGACCTTGGTTTGGGAACCTTGGATTCTATTGATGGAGAATTGATTGTCCTTGATGGCAAGGCTTATCAAGCCAAGGGATCTGGTCAAACGCCTGAAATCGTTGAGGTGGCAGCGGATGCTCTTATTCCCTATGCAGCAGTGGTTCCTCATCAGGCAGAAGTGATTTTCCGTCAGCGTTTTGAGATGTCAGATAAGGAATTGGAAAAGCGAATTGAGTCCTACTATGATGGGGAAAATCTTTTTCGTTCCATCAAGATTCATGGCGAATTTTCACAAATGCATGTGCGGATGATTCCCAAATCCACACCTGATACCAAGTTTGCTGATGTGGCGACTCACCAACCTGAATATAGCCGTGAAAATGTATCGGGGACTATTGTTGGATTTTGGACACCAGAGATTTTCCATGGAGTGAGTGTTGCAGGCTACCATTTGCATTTTATCTCAGATGATTTGACCTTTGGTGGGCATGTGATGGACTTTGTTATTAAAGAAGGAATGATCGAGGTTGGGGCAGTCGACCAGTTGGACCAACGTTTTCCAGTCCAAGATCGCCAGTATTTATTTGCGAAATTTAACGTTGACGAGATGAAGAAAGATATTGATAAGTCAGAATAGGAGAAAAAATGACAGTACATATTATCCTTACCATGATCGTTTTGGTTCTCATTCTAGTAGGTGGGACTTGGTATGCCAAAAAACGGTTTAAAATCTCTCTTGCAGTGATGGGCTTGGGGGCAATCGCATTTTTTGTTTCTTCTCAAGTGTTAGAGAAGATGGTTCACCTTCTGGTACTCCATCCGCAAAAAGATGGAACCATTCCGCTTATGCAGGAGCAGCCTTTCTTATACGTCCTTTATGGAATCGCCATGGCTTCCCTCTTTGAAGAAACTGCCCGCCTTGTCTTTTTTAAATGGTTGGAGAAAAAGAGAAAGCTAGAAGATCGAGATGCTTTGGCTTATGGTTTGGGACATGGGGGCTTGGAGATGCTCTATCTCGGAATGGGAAGCTTGATCAGTCTTTTGATTCTCTTTTCACTCATCCAGTCTTCAAATACTGATGTAGCCAATCTTCTTCCAAAATCTACGCTCGAAACGGTTCAGTCTCTTTCTGTATGGCAGGTTTATTTACTAGGAGTTGAACGTGTGCTTGCTCTGGTTCTACAAATTGGTCTTTCCATCTGGGTCTATCAAAGTGTCCGTCAAAAGAAATGGATCTACCTCCTTGCTGCCTATGGTTTGCATGCCTTGTTTGACTTGGCTCCAGCCTTATCTCAAGTGGGATGGATTGCAAATCCGCTTCTAGTTGAGTTTATTCTTCTCGTAGAACTTCTAGCCTTTATCTGGCTGACAAAATCTATATTTTGGAAAAAATCATAAAAAGAGGGGTGACCTCTTTTTATTGTTCTCTCTTAACTCTGTTTTTGTCCATTTCTTACTATTTACCACCCGTTGTATTATCTGGAAGACAAGCCAATCTTTCTGTTTAATACCTATTTACCAAGGGACAGCCAACTTTTTAAGAAATGAAAAATTTGTTTAATAAATTCTTCAATTAAGCTAAGGAGATACCGTTATCAAGGAAGTCCACATCAACTTTATATATGCTCGAAAAAAATTTAAAAAATTTTTCATTTTTCTCTTGACATGGAACGCGTTCCAGAATGTACAATGGTATCAAAGGTTGGGAATGCGCATTTAAACCGACCTATCACACGCTAGCGGACAAAGAAGAAAAGAGGACAACATTATGACCATCAAACGTATTTTTTCAGATATGGACGGCACACTTCTCAATTCTGAGGGCCGCGTTTCTAGCGAGAATAGCAAGGCTATCCGCGATGCTCAGATTCCGCTGACTCTGGTTTCTGCTCGAGCTCCAATGGAAATGAGAGAGGCTATCGAAGCACTTCAGCTGACTGGACCTCAAGTAGGTTTTAACGGTGGTTTGATTTATCAGATTGTGGATGGAAAGGTTAAGCCCCTTCATATAGACATTCTCCCTAGAAAGACAACACAAACTATCTTACAGGCAGTGCGCCAGCATTTTCCACAAATTAGCGTCAGCTATTATGATATGACGAACTGGTATTGTGATAGAATAGATGAAGGGATTCGTCTAGAGTTCAACATCACGCGCCAGGCACCAACACTTACAAACGAGGCTGATTTTCTAGCAGCCAAGGACAATACCTTCAAGATAATGATGATTGCCCTAGATAATGACGATTTATTGGCACTGGAGAAATACTTGCAAGCCCTAGACTTGGGCGAGGTCAGCATTCTCCGATCTGGTCAATATCATCTAGAAATTACCAGTAAAACTGCTAAAAAATCAAAAGGTATTGCTTATATTCTCAAAAAAGAAGGTTTAGATAAGAGCCAGACCGCTGCCTTTGGTGATGGGCACAACGATATCCCAATGTTTGAGATGGTGGACTATCCAATTGTAATGGGCAATGCCTTTCCTGACATCAAAGAGCTGGCTTATAAGGTAACACGCAGCAATGATGAACATGGTGTCGGCTACGGCATTCGTAAATATCTCAAAAAAATCCATTAATCACGTGTTTGGAGGATGTCAATCCTCCTATAGAAAGCAAACAATGACAAATATTCGAAAAATTGCCAAACTGAGTGGCTACTCGGTTTCTAGCGTGTCACGCGTCATCAACAACCATCCTCATGTATCCGAGGAGGCTCGTCAGAAAATCCTGCAAGTCATGGAGGAACTGGACTACCGCCCCAACATTCTAGCTCAGGAGTTAAGTTCAGGTTCGACTCGTCGGGTCGGTGTTGTTATTCCCTACACGACACTCCATCCATATTTTAGTCAGTTACTGAATGGGCTTTTGGATGCGGCCTTGGCTCATAACCACACCCTGCTCATCCTACCTTCTCGATATGATATAGATTTGGAAAAAAATTACCTGGAGCAGCTTCGAGGACGGGCCTTTGACAGTCTTATTTTCACCTCTCGCAGTGTGGATTTAGAAACCATTTCTTCCTACACTAAGTATGGTAATATTGTCTGCTGTGAGGAAGTGCAGGACCCCAATCTGAGCAGCGTCTATGTGAATCGGACCCATGCCTGCAAGACAGCCTTTAATTGGATTAAAGAACAGGGAAAAAGTAGAATTGCTCTGCTATTTACCCGAAAAGACCTAAAAAGTTCCACCTACCGTCTCACTATGGAAGCCTACAAGGAAGTTTTTGGTGAAAAAAAGGAACCTCTGATTTTGGATGGTATTTCCACGGGAGAGGATGCTTATGAGCAAGGGGATAGCCTACTAGAGCAAGATTTAGACTGTATTTTCAGCAACGGAGATGATGTGGCAACTGGTGTGGTTCGCTATTATCAGGAGAAAAATCTTGAATTACCTTTGCTGATTGGCCAAGAAAAGCAACTGACAGGAGAGGTGCTGGGGATTCCTACCATTGATAATAAATCCTACCAACTCGGTCAGGAAAGCTTCAAACAAGCACTCTCTGACGAAAAACGGACCATTATCCTACAATCGGAGTTTATCATACGATGATAAAATAGGCTCAAGCGACAATCGTCACTTGAGACCTATTTTTCTTCTATACAGCATCCGTAAACAAACCATAATGCAGATGCTTAGGCAGGCAATCAAGACCAGACGATACGGATCCAGCCCTGAGCTGGAACTAGCTAGGTGCACCAAGTTACCAGAGAGATAAAAGACAAGTACACTAACAAGATAGGCAATCCCCTGATAAATATTCCAAATTGTAAAGGGGCTAGGACTTGCTGCCTGGTGTTTGACTAGAGAAATGTAGAGTCCCCATAGAGCTCCCACAGCCCCATTTAATAATCCCCAACCTATGCTCCAAAAGATTGTATAGGATACAGCATCATGGGGAAGAAAGAAGATCACAAGAATCTCACATCCCGTTACCAACAGTAAGATTGTGAAAAACAGAGAACGTCTTTTTTCAAAACAAGGACCTGCAAGAGCAAAGGCTAGGACGTTCCCCAGCAAACTCATACTCGAATATAGAGACACGAGGTTGGCGGAGAGGTGCAATACCTGTACCATATAGAGGACATTCATCGTTAAGGTTACATATAAAATCAAACTATCCAAAAGTAGGATACGGACATGGTGCCAGAGCTGTTTTTTCAAAACCTGCCAGTCCATCTGCCTTGTTACTTGATGATTTTGAAACAAGCTATAGTCTGTTTGTAACTGTTTCAAAAGGATAACCTGCATGAACAGACTAGCAAGAGCAATCACCAGTAACCAACGATAATGAAGTGCAGTCAGCTCTTTTCCGATGAAAAAGGAAATAAGAAGGGTATAAAAGCTCGTGACCAGCTGAAACAAACCTAGGTAACTGAGAAATTTTGCGCGGACTTTCTCTTCTGTTAATAATAATATTAAGGGATTCCAAGCCAGACCAAAGCCCAACTCCACGGCTATCTGATATAGAACCAGAAAAAGAGCATAGATAGAAAAAGTCACACTTTCGTAGGGAATCACTACTAATATCCCTAGCAAACATAGCTTAGACAGTATACTCCACCGCATCAGGTCAAGGAGATTTTTCCTTCGCATCAGATAAGACAAGGGAATGCGGACAAGGGCTATAATTGGTAGCATTGTGATAAGCCAGCTATTTTGCAAATCACTAAAACTTAAAATCTGACTCATAAAAAGAATCATGAAGTCACCTGTTATGGTGATGGAAACAATTTGATTACTGAGGTTGAGCCCTACCATACTAGATTGATATGATTTTTTCATTTGTTCTCCTTTCTTGCCTCATTATAAACCAGAGTTTGTCCCTTTTCTAGGAGTTCATGATGAAGAAATATGCACTTATGTTGCAAGGAGAAAGCATTTATGAAACTATGGCACTATTTTAAAGAAACATCTAAGGAATTTTACCTTGAAGAGTGTGGGATTGATGATTATTCTAGCTTTCCGTTTTATGACTATACTGTTTTTCAGGATTTTGTCATCCACTGGATTTGTGAAGGGAAAGGCTACCTGCAAGTTGATGGGCAGACCTATTCTTTGGAGAAAAATGATGGTTTTATCCTAAGAAAAGGCCAAAAAGTACGCTATTGGGCAAATCCAGAAGATCCTTGGACAACCTACTGGCTGGGATTCTCTGGAGACAAATTAAGCGACTATTTCCAAAACACACAAGTTTTTTATGAGTCTGTTTGCCATTTCGATAGTCTTTTTCAAAGCAGAGAAATCATTCAAGACATCTGTCACAAAACTGCAGAAAATAGGCAGAAAGAAAGCTGGTACCAGATGCAAATTTATACCTTCCTTTACTATTTGCAGGAAGAATTTCCAGCAGAAATACCGCTGAATGTCACTCAACTCCCTGTTGAAAAAGCTGCACAGATTTTACTACAACAGTACCAACAAGATATCTCTATTCAAGACTTGGCATCCCAGGTCGGACTCAGTCGTAGTACTTTGTTTCGTCAGTTTAAGAAACTTTATCATAAATCTCCTCAGCAATTTCTCCTTGAAACACGCCTGCTAAAGGCAAGAACACTCTTAACTGACACTAATCTATCTATAAAAGAAATTACCTTGGAAGTCGGCTATCAGGACCAACTAGTCTTTTCAAAAGCTTTTAAGAACCTTTTCTCTGTGAGTCCTAAATTTTACCGCCAAGGCTGGAAAAATCCTCCATCCAACTAGCATCCATCTCAGCATTTGCTTTAGAAGGAGGTTATTGATTGCTTCAAGTGTAGATAGATTCAATATAAAAAATTTTGAAAACAGCATCCTGAAAGTTAGATATCATTTATCTAACTCTTAGGGTGTTTTTCTATAGTCCCCCATTCACGTCAACATCTGTATCCATCATTTGAAAAACAAGAGTTGAATTATCAATAGTCATTTTGAGGTCGTCAAATGTCTCTAAAAATGGTATAATGGAATGAATTTTGAAAAAGGAAGAGTGACATGTCAGTAAAAGAAAAAATGCTTGAAATCTTAGAAGGAATCGATATTCGTTTTAAGGAACCTTTGAAGACCTATACCTATACCAAGGTAGGGGGACGAGCGGATTATCTGGTTTTGCCACGCAATCGCTATGAGATGGCGCGTGTTGTTCAATTTGCCAATCAAGAAGGAATTCCGTGGATGGTGCTAGGCAATGCCAGCAATATCATTGTTCGTGACGGTGGAATCCGTGGATTTGTCATCTTGTGTGACAAACTCAATAACGTTTCAGTTGATGGTTATACCATTGAAGCGGAAGCTGGGGCTAACTTGATTGAAACGACACGTATTGCCCTTCGTCATAGTTTGACTGGTTTTGAGTTTGCTTGTGGCATTCCTGGAAGTATCGGTGGAGCAGTCTTTATGAATGCGGGTGCCTATGGGGGAGAGATTGCTCATATCTTGCAGTCTTGTCAAGTTTTGACCAAGGAAGGGGAAATCGAGACCTTGTCTGCCAAGGAATTGGCTTTTGGTTACCGTCATTCAGCTGTTCAAAATTCTGGAGCTGTTGTTTTGTCAGCTAAATTTGCCCTATCTCCAGGGAATCATCAGGTTATCAAGCAAGAAATGGATCGCTTGACGCACCTACGTGAACTCAAACAACCTCTAGAATACCCATCTTGTGGTTCAGTCTTTAAGCGTCCTGTTGGTCATTTTGCAGGTCAGTTGATTTCAGAGGCTGGATTGAAAGGCTATCGTATCGGTGGTGTGGAAGTATCTGAGAAACACGCAGGTTTCATGATCAATGTTGCTGACGGAACGGCCAAAGACTATGAGGACTTGATCCAATCTGTTATTGAAAAAGTCAAGGAACACTCAGGTGTCACTCTTGAAAGAGAAGTCCGAATCTTGGGTGAGAAGGAATAAGGTTGGGGTTGAAAAATTGCTGCTATAACCATTGTAAAGGGGGTGAAAGCCTATCGTTAGTGAAGATGTATGTAGGCAGTTTAATCTCCTACACGAGGTAGTAGCGGCCTAACAGAGCCCTAATCTGTTAATTTATGAAAAAGAAGGAATTTATGACAATTGAAAAAACCAATTATTGAATTCAAAAACGTCTCTAAAGTTTTTGAAGACAGCAACACCAAGGTTCTCAAAGACATTAACTTTGAGTTGGAAGAAGGGAAATTTTACACTCTTTTGGGCGCATCTGGTTCAGGAAAATCAACCATTCTAAATATCATTGCAGGTTTACTGGATGCGACGACAGGGGATATTTTACTGGATGGAGTACGGATTAACGATATCCCAACTAATAAACGAGATGTCCATACCGTCTTCCAATCCTATGCCTTGTTTCCACATATGAATGTGTTTGAAAATGTTGCCTTTCCACTCCGCTTGCGTAAAGTCGACAAGAAAGAAATCGAACAACGCGTAGCAGAAGTTCTCAAGATGGTTCAGTTGGAAGGTTATGAGAAACGCTCCATCCGTAAACTTTCTGGAGGACAACGTCAGCGTGTGGCCATTGCCCGAGCCATCATCAACCAACCCCGTGTAGTCTTGCTGGACGAGCCCTTGTCAGCGCTGGACTTGAAATTGCGAACAGACATGCAGTACGAACTGCGTGAACTGCAACAACGATTGGGGATTACCTTTGTCTTTGTCACTCACGATCAGGAAGAAGCTCTCGCCATGAGTGACTGGATTTTCGTTATGAATGATGGTGAGATTGTTCAGTCTGGAACACCAGTGGACATCTACGATGAGCCAATCAACCACTTTGTTGCTACCTTTATCGGTGAGTCCAATATCTTGCCAGGAACCATGATTGAGGACTACTTGGTCGAGTTTAACGGACAAACGCTTTGAAGCAGTCGACGGGGGGATGAAGCCAAATGAGCCTGTTGAGGTTGTCATTCGTCCAGAGGACTTGCGCATTACCCTCCCTGAAGAAGGCAAGCTCCAAGTCAAGGTTGATACCCAGCTTTTCCGTGGAGTTCACTATGAGATTATCGCTTATGATGAACTTGGAAATGAATGGATGATCCACTCGACTCGTAAGGCCATTGTGGGTGAGGAAATCGGTCTGGACTTTGAACCAGAAGATATCCACATCATGCGCCTCAACGAAACCGAAGAAGAGTTCGATGCTCGTATCGAGGAGTACGTAGAAATCGAAGAGCAAGAAGCAGGTCTGATTAACGCAATCGAGGAGGAAAGAGATGAAGAAAACAACCTCTAAACTCTTTGTAGTGCCCTACATGCTTTGGATTGCCCTCTTTGTTCTCGCACCCTTGGTCTTGATTTTCGGTCAATCCTTTTTCAACATTGAAGGCCAGTTTAGTTTAGAAAACTATAAATCCTACTTTGCGTCACAAAACTTGACCTATCTCAAAATGAGCTTCAACTCAGTGCTTTATGCAGGGATTGTCACCTTGGTAACACTGCTCATCAGCTATCCAACAGCCCTCTTTTTGACCCGTCTTAAGCACCGTCAACTCTGGCTCATGCTGATTATCTTGCCAACCTGGATCAATCTGCTCCTTAAGGCCTATGCCTTTATCGGGATTTTTGGTCAAAATGGCTCTATTAACCAATTTTTGGAATTCATCGGAATCGGTTCGCAGCAGTTGCTCTTTACGGATTTCTCCTTTATCTTTGTCGCAAGCTACATCGAGCTTCCCTTTATGATTTTGCCGATTTTCAATGTCTTGGATGATATGGATAACAATCTTATCAATGCCAGCTATGACCTCGGTGCGACCAAGTGGGAGACTTTCCGCCATGTCATTTTCCCTTTATCGATGAACGGTGTGAGAAGTGGGGTTCAGTCTGTCTTTATCCCGAGTTTGAGTCTCTTCATGCTGACACGTTTGATTGGTGGGAACCGTGTTATCACCTTGGGGACAGCCATTGAGCAGAACTTTCTAACCAATGACAACTACGGTATGGGTTCTACCATCGGTGTGATCCTCATCCTAACCATGTTCATCACCATGTGGGTGACCAAGGAAAGGAGAGAACGATGAAAAAATTTGCCAATCTCTACCTAGCCTTTGTCTTTATCATCCTTTACTTGCCAATTTTTTACTTGATTGGCTATGCCTTTAATGCAGGGGATGATATGAACAGCTTTACAGGCTTTAGCTTGAGCCATTTTAAAACGATGTTTGGTGATGGCCGTCTCATGTTGATTCTCACCCAAACCTTTTTCTTGGCCTTTTTATCAGCCTTGATTGCGACCATTATCGGGACTTTCGGTGCTATCTATATCTACCAGTCTCGTAAGAAATACCAAGAAGCCTTTTTATCACTCAATAATATCCTCATGGTTGCGCCTGACGTTATGATTGGTGCCAGCTTCTTGATTCTCTTTACCCAACTCAAGTTTTCACTTGGCTTTTTGACGGTTCTATCTAGTCACGTGGCCTTTTCTATTCCTATCGTAGTCTTGATGGTCTTGCCTCGTCTCAAGGAGATGAATGATGACATGATTCATGCGGCTTATGACCTTGGAGCTAGTCAATTTCAGATGTTTAAGGAAATCATGCTTCCTTACCTGACACCGTCTATCATTGCAGGTTACTTCATGGCCTTCACCTATTCGCTAGATGACTTTGCCGTGACCTTCTTTGTGACGGGAAATGGCTTTTCAACCCTGTCAGTCGAGATTTACTCTCGTACTCGTAAGGGGATTTCCCTAGAAATCAATGCCCTCTCTGCCCTTGTCTTTCTCTTTAGTATTATCCTAGTTGTTGGATATTACTTTATCTCACGTGAGAAGGAGGAGCAAGCATGAAAAAACTCTATTCATTTTTAGCAGGAATTGTAGCGATTATCCTTGTCTTGTGGGGAATTGCGACGCATCTTGACAGTAAAATCAACAGCCGAGATAGTCAAAAACTGGTTATTTACAACTGGGGGGACTATATCGATCCCGAACTCTTGGAGCAATTCACAGAAGAAACAGGAATCCAAGTCCAGTATGAGACCTTTGATTCTAACGAAGCCATGTATACCAAGATCAAGCAGGGCGGAACGACCTATGATATTGCCATCCCTAGTGAGTACATGATCAATAAGATGAAGGACGAAGACCTCTTGGTAGCACTCGATTATTCAAAAATTGAAGGGATTGAAAATATCGGACCTGAGTTCCTCAACCAGTCTTTTGATCCGGGCAATAAATTCTCCATTCCTTATTTTTGGGGAACCTTGGGAATTGTCTACAATGAAACCATGGTAGAGGAGGCGCCTGAGCATTGGGATGACCTATGGAAGCCAGAGTATAAGGATTCCATCATGCTCTTTGATGGAGCGCGCGAGGTGCTGGGACTCGGGCTTAACTCACTCGGTTACAGTCTCAACTCCAAGGATCCTCAGCAGTTGGAAGAGACAGTGGATAAGCTCTACAAACTGACTCCAAATATCAAGGCCATTGTGGCAGACGAGATGAAGGGATACATGATTCAGAATAACGCTGCTATCGGCGTGACCTTCTCTGGGGAAGCCAGCCAGATGTTGGAGAAAAATCCTAATCTCAAGTATGTCGTTCCGACTGAGGCCAGCAACCTCTGGTTTGATAACATGGTCATTCCAAAAACCGTGAAAAACCAAGATGCCGCCTATGCCTTTATCAACTTTATGTTGAAACCCGAAAATGCTCTCAAGAATGCTGAGTATGTCGGCTATGCGACACCAAATATCCCAGCAAAGGAACTGCTCCCAGAGGAGACCAAGGAAGACAAGGCCTTCTACCCAGATGCAGAAACCATGAAGCACCTAGAAGTTTATGAGAAGTTTGACCATAAATGGACAGGAAAATATAGTGATCTCTTCCTACAATTTAAAATGTATCGGAAGTAGGAGATATGCTTTCTTGTCAGCTTTTCCAGTTGACGCAGACTAAAAAAAACAGTATAATAGAGGAGTTGAGAATTGATTTTCTGTTATCTTAGTCCAGAGAAATGGCGGTGCTGCGAGCCATCTAAGGTAGGAAGTCATGCTACTCAATCATACAATTGCATAAGAATAAGAGAATGACAAGTTCATTGAATGAAGGTGGTACCGCGGTTTTTCGCCCTTCGTGATATGGACTTGTCTTTTGATTTTTGGAGGTGTTTATGAAGACATTTCTCGTGAAACAAAAATTTCGTCTTGGAGGCGAACGCTTCGATATCAAAGATGATAGAGGGGTAGTGAACTATCAGGTGGAGGGCTCTTTCTTCCAAATTCCTAAGACCTTTACCATCTATGACGCCTATGGTGAGCAAGTCAGTGAGATTAGTAAAGAATTTTTCACCTTGCTTCCTCGCTTTACTATTCAGCTACGAAACGGTTCCAATTTCGTCATTCGTAAGAAGTTGACCTTCTTTCGAGATAAGTATGAGTTTGATGATCTAGGGCTTCGGATCGAGGGCAATATCTGGGATTTGAATTTCAAATTGCTAGACGATCGTGATCAGCTTGTCGCCGAGATTCGGAAAGAGATTTTCCATTTGACCTCGACTTACACCGTAACCGTCTATGAAGACTCTTATGCAGATCTGGTCATTTCCCTTTGTGTCGCGATTGACTATGTGGAGATGCTGGAAAGCCAATCAAATTAAACAAGTAAATAAGGAGATATTATGAAACAACTATCTAGTGCTCAAGTTCGCCAAATGTGGCTAGATTTTTGGGCAAGCAAAGGTCACTCTGTAGAACCATCAGTGAGCTTGGTTCCAGTAAACGACCCAACTCTTTTGTGGATTAACTCTGGGGTAGCAACCCTTAAGAAATACTTTGACGGAACTATTATCCCTGAAAATCCACGTATTACCAATGCGCAAAAAGCTATTCGTACTAACGATATTGAAAACGTAGGGAAGACTGCGCGTCACCATACTATGTTTGAAATGTTGGGGAACTTCTCTATCGGTGATTACTTCCGTGATGAAGCTATCACTTGGGCTTATGAGCTTTTGACAAGCCCTGAGTGGTTTGACTTCCCTGCTGAAAAACTCTACATGACCTACTATCCAGACGATAAAGATTCTTACAACCGCTGGATTGAAGTAGGAGTGGACCCAAGCCACTTGATCCCAATCGAAGACAACTTCTGGGAAATCGGTGCTGGACCTTCTGGACCTGATACAGAAATCTTCTTTGACCGTGGAGAAGCCTTTGACCCAGAAAATATCGGTGTTCGCCTGCTTGCAGAGGATATCGAAAACGACCGTTACATCGAAATCTGGAACATCGTTTTGTCACAATTCAACGCTGATCCAGCTGTTCCTCGTAGTAAGTACAAGGAATTGCCACACAAGAATATTGATACGGGTGCTGGTTTGGAGCGTTTGGTGGCCGTTATCCAAGGGGCTAAGACAAACTTTGAAACGGACCTCTTCATGCCAATCATCCGTGAAGTTGAGAAATTGTCTGGTAAGGTTTATGACCAAGATGGCGACAATATGAGCTTCAAGGTCATCGCAGACCACATCCGTTCCCTTTCATTTGCTATCGGTGATGGTGCCCTTCCAGGAAATGAAGGTCGTGGTTATGTCCTTCGCCGTCTCCTCCGTCGTGCTTCCATGCACGGTCAAAAATTGGGCATCAACGAGCCTTTCCTTTACAAACTCGTTCCAACTGTTGGAAAGATCATGGAAAGCTATTACCCAGAAGTGCTTGAAAAACGTGACTTTATCGAGAAAATCGTGAAGAGCGAAGAAGAGTCATTTGCTCGTACTCTTCACTCAGGTCAACACTTTGCCCAAGGCATCGTAGCTGACTTGAAAGAAAAAGGTCAATCAGTCATTGCAGGTCAAGATGTCTTCAAACTTTACGATACTTATGGATTCCCAGTGGAATTGACGGAAGAAATCGCTGAAGAAGCCGGTATGACGGTTGACCGTGAAGGTTTTGAAGCAGCCATGAAAGAGCAGCAAGAGCGTGCGCGTGCGTCTGCTGTTAAGGGTGGCTCCATGGGTATGCAAAATGAAACCCTTCAAAACATTACAGTGGGAAGTGTCTTCAACTACAATGCTAGTCAATTGTCTTCTAAGTTGGTGGCTATCGTGGCTGACAATGCAGAAGTAGAAGCTGTTTCTGAAGGAACTGCCTCTCTTATCTTTGCGGAAACACCATTCTACGCGGAAATGGGTGGACAAGTGGCTGACCACGGTCAAATCTTGGACGCAGCAGGGAACCTTGTAGCGACTGTAACGGACGTGCAAAAAGCACCAAACGGACAAGCTCTTCATACTGTTGAAGTTCTTGCACCACTTGCTTTGAACCAAGAATACACCTTGGCAATCGATACTAATCGCCGTCATCGTGTCATGAAAAACCACACAGCGACTCACTTGCTCCATGCGGCTCTTCATAATATCCTTGGCCATCATGCGACACAAGCAGGATCTCTGAACGAAGTCGAATTCCTTCGCTTTGACTTCACACACTTCCAAGCCGTGACTCCAGAAGAATTGCGTGCTATTGAACAGCAAGTCAATGAGAAAATCTGGGAAGCAATTGTAGTAGAAACTGTTGAGACAGATATTGACACTGCTAAAGAAATGGGAGCCATGGCCCTCTTTGGTGAGAAATACGGTAAAGAAGTCCGTGTTGTAACCATTGGTGACTACTCAGTGGAACTTTGTGGTGGTACGCATGTTGGCAACACTTCTGAGATTGGTCTCTTCAAGATTGTCAAAGAAGAAGGAATCGGATCAGGAACTCGCCGTATCTTGGCAGTGACTGGTAAGGAAGCCTTTGAAGCCTACCGTGAACAAGAAGACGCTCTGAAAGCTGTCGCATCAACGCTTAAAGCTCCTCAACTCAAGGAAGTCCCTCACAAGGTCGAAGGTCTTCAAGAACAACTTCGTCAGCTTCAAAAAGAAAATGCAGAATTGAAGGAAAAAGCAGCAGCTGCAGCTGCAGGTGATGTCTTCAAGGATGTGAAGGAAGTCAACGGACACCGTTACATTGCAAGCCAAGTTTCTGTATCAGACGCAGGTGCCCTTCGTACATTTGCGGATAACTGGAAACAAAAAGACTACTCTGATGTGCTTGTCCTAGTTGCCGCTATCGGTGACAAAGTCAATGTCCTTGTAGCAAGCAAGACAAAAGATGTGCATGCAGGAAACCTTGTCAAAGAATTGGCTCCAATCGTCGATGGACGTGGTGGTGGTAAACCAGACATGGCCATGGCAGGAGGAAGCAACCAAGCTAAAATCCAAGAATTGTTGGATGCGGTAGCAGGTATAGTAGATTGAAATAAGATGTGAACAAAGAGATTAGGAAAGTCAAATTAATTTCTAGAAACGTTTTAGAATCCTTAGTGTACTATTCTAGATTCAATCCACTATAAATTATAAGACAATAAAGATCTATCCATTTGGGTAGGTCTTTTTGTGCATACAAAAAAGCCAAATCCGGTTGGATTTGACTTGTACCTGATAGGTTTATTTTGCTGCCCAGACACTGACTGAACCTGCTGCTACTGGAAATTCTCCATAACCGTCTGCATCAATTGCGACTTGTGCTGGGTGATTTTCAAGGAGGTCAACAAAGGTTTGGTCAGCCCATTCTTGGCCTACAAACATAGACTTGCTGTTTTCTTGGTCATTGGAGATAAGGACAGCGATTGGGGATTGATGTTCAGCACCCGAACGAACCCATCCGATACAGTTGGCATCGTCAAAGTAGTCTGTTTGCTCTCCATAGGCCAAGTCTTTTCGGATGGCTAGGAGGCGGTCAAGGACTTCTTTGAAATCCTCTTGGGCATATTTTCCTGAAATCCCATAGTAGTCGCCGTAAAAGACACATGGAAGGCCATTTTGGCGTAATAGAATAAGGGCATAGGCTGCTGGTTTGAACCATTCTTCAACAGTCGATTCGAGGGCTTGTCCTCGTTGAGTATCATGGTTGTCGACAAAAGTCACAGCCTTGTCAGGCTTGAGTTCAACCAAGCTATCTGTGAAAATGCAACGAAGGTCGTAGTTTGCTCCAGCTTGACTGGCTTCAAAAAGATTCTGGTGAAGACGAACGTCAACAAGGTCAAAGCGTTCTTCCGTTTTTTCAAGATAGTCTAGATTGGCTTCTTTATCGGGGTTCCAGAATTCCCCAAAAACATAGAAATCGTCTCCGTATTTTTCCTTCATATCACGAATGAAATTGCCCATAAAGAAGGAGTCGATGTGTTTAACGGCATCCAAGCGGAAACCAGCTACACCAGTCGTTTTCATGAACCAGTCAGCCCAGTCATAGATATTTTGGATGACTTCAGGATGCTTAAAGTCTAGGTCGGCATACATGAGGTAGTCGTAGTTACCGTTTTCGTTATCGACCAATTCCTCATTTGCCCAACCTTTATTGTCTCCTTGGATCAGGTAAATGCCAGACTTGCGACGTTTGGCATCGTAGTCTGTGCCAGTAAAGTGGTACCAGTGCCAGTGGAAGTCATTGTAGGTATTTTGGCGACCATCGAAAGTAAAGTGAGTCCAGCCATTGATAGTAAAGGGCTCGCTTAGTTGAACGGTACGGTCCTCAGGGTCCACTTCAATAACCTGAAAGGCTTCCATGTGATCGGCAGCAGCCTTGTGATTGAGTACCACATCGGCCATAGGTCGAATTCCCTGAGCCTTTAGGGCTTGAATGGCTTGAAGATAGTCTTCTTTAAACCCATACTTGGTACGGACAGTTCCTTTTTGGTGAAATTCGCCTAGGTCAAATAGGTCATATACCCCATAACCCACATCTTTTTCATTTGTTGCCTTGAAGGCAGGTGGCATCCAGACATGGCTGATACCAAGGTTTGCTAGGTGCTCTGCGTTATTTGTTAGTCGAGCCCAGTGTTGGCCGTCGTGAGGCAGATACCATTCAAAGTATTGCATAAGTGTCTGATTTTGCATTGTTTTTCCTCTTGCTTATCAATGTTGTGTTTTATTCTACCATAAAGTCCAAAACTACGCAAACGTTTGCGCAAGATTCTATACTCATTTCTGAAATTGTCTATTTTTATCGATTAAAATCTCTCTTTCCATCACAAGGGAAAGGATGTTTTGGTGAAAAAGTAAATGGAATAAACTTATTTTAACAAAAATGACATTCAGTAAACTAAAGCACAAATGGTTAAACGGTTTCTTTTTTGAGAATTGTCACAAAATTTGCTATAATAGTAGCTATGAATAGAATTAGGGTCAGCAGACGTGTTGAAAAAAAGCTAGCTAGGGGTCTAGTTCTTTTGGAAGCAAGTGATTTAAGAGATATTGAACTGACGGATCAGGCAGTAGAAGTACAGAGTCAAGATGGAAACTTTCTTGGGACTGCCTACCTTTCTCAGCAAAACAAGGGCTTGGGCTGGTTTGTTAGTAAGAACAAGGTGACCTTCAATCAAGCTTTCTTTGAAACACTGTTTAGACAAGCTAAAGAAGAGAGAAAAGCCTACTATCAGGATGACTTGACTACTGCCTTTCGCCTTTTTAACCAAGAGGGGGATGGCTTTGGCGGTCTGACTCTTGATCTCTACGGAGATTATGCTGTCTTTTCTTGGTACAACTCCTTTGTTTACCAGATTCGTGAGCTGATCGTAAAGGCTTTCAAGGGAGTTTTTCCTGAGGTCTTGGGGGCTTATGAAAAGATTCGTTTTAAAGGTCTAGACTACGAGTCTGCCTATGTTTATGGTGAGGAAGCACCAGATGATTTTACTGTTCTTGAGAATGGCGTGCTCTATCAAGTCTTTATGAATGATGGCTTGATGACAGGGATTTTCCTAGACCAGCATGAGGTTCGTGGGAGTTTAGTTGACGGCTTGTCCATGGGCAAATCCTTGCTCAATATGTTTTCCTATACGGCGGCCTTTTCTGTTGCTGCAGCTATGGGAGGTGCGAGTGAGACGACTTCTGTCGACTTGGCCAAACGATCGAGAGAGCTGTCAGAAGCTCATTTTCAGGCAAATGGACTCAGCACGGACAATCATCGTTTTATCGTTATGGATGTCTTTGAATATTTCAAGTATGCCAAGCGAAAAGGATTGACCTATGATGTGATTGTTCTAGATCCGCCGAGCTTTGCTCGCAATAAAAAACAAACATTTTCTGTAGCTAAGGACTATCACAAGTTGATTTCCCAGAGTCTAGAGATTTTAAATCCTGGAGGCGTTATCATTGCCAGTACCAATGCTGCCAATGTTTCCCGCCAGAAATTTACAGAACAAATTGATAAAGGCTTTGCAGGAAGAAGCTATCAGATTTTAAACCAATATGGTCTTCCAGCTGACTTTGCCTATAATAAAAAAGATGAAAGCAGTAATTACCTCAAGGTGATTAGTATGAAGGTTAGTAAATGAAATTAATCGTTTCAGTAATGCCAAGAAGTTTAGAAGAAGCGCAAGAACTGGATGCCACTAGGTATGAAGATGCCGATATCATTGAGTGGCGTGCGGACTTTCTTACAAAGGACGCTATTTTACAGGTAGCACCCGCTATCTTTGAGAAATTTGCAGGACGCGAACTTGTCTTTACCATTCGGACTCGCGCTGAGGGAGGAGAAATCGAGCTTTCCTCAGAAGAGTATGTTCAAATCATCAAGGAAGTTACTCAACTCTATCAGCCGGATTATGTAGATTTTGAGTATTTCAGTTACAAGGACGTTTTTGAGGAAATGTTGGATTTTCCAAATCTTATTTTGAGTTACCATAATTTCCAGGAAACACCTGAAAATATGATGGAAATCCTGTCTGAGTTGACGAGTCTAAATCCAAAGCTTGTCAAGGTTGCGGTGATGGCCCACACGGAGCAGGATGTCTTAGACTTGATGAACTATACACGAGGCTTTAAAACCCTCAATCCTGAACAGGAATATGTAACTATTTCTATGGGCAAGGTGGGCAAGGTCTCTCGTATCACCGCTGATGTGACTGGTTCGAGCTGGTCATTTGCTAGTCTGGATGAAGCCAGTGCCCCAGGTCAGATTTCGCTATCAAACATGAAAAAAATCAGGGAGATTTTGGATGAAGCTTGATGGTTATACACGTTTAGCTGCAGTTGTTGCAAATCCCATCAAACACTCGATTTCACCCTTTATCCACAATAGGGCCTTTGAGGCGACAGCTATTAATGGTGCCTATGTGGCTTGGGAGATTGAAGCGGGTGATTTAGCAGAAACAATGGTCAATATTCGTCGCTACCAGATGTTTGGTATCAACCTGTCCATGCCCTATAAGGAGCAAGTGATTCCATATTTGGATGAACTGAGTGACGAAGCGCGCTTGATCGGTGCGGTCAATACAGTTGTTAATCAAGATGGAACTCTAATTGGATATAATACAGATGGCAAGGGATTTTTTAAGAGCTTGCCTTCTTTTACAATTACAGGTAAGAAGATGACCCTGCTGGGGGCAGGTGGTGCAGCCAAGTCTATCTTGGCACAAGCTATTTTGGATGGCGTCCGTCAGATTTCAGTCTTGGTTCGTTCAGTTTCCATGGAAAAAACAAGACCTTACCTAGACAAGTTGCAGGACCAAACAGGCTTTAAAGTGGACTTGTACGCTTTAGAAGATGTTTCTGAACTGCAAGCAAGGATTGCCGAGTCGGATTTACTGGTCAATGCGACTAGTGTTGGGATGGATGGTCAATCCTCTCCAGTTCCTGAAAGCATAGTCTTACCAGAAACTCTCTTAGTAGCAGATATCATTTACCAACCCTTTGAGACCCCATTTTTGAAATGGGCCAGAAGTCAGGGCAATCCAGCCGTCA
>NZ_KQ969521.1:294845-295760 GCF_001578935.1 Streptococcus oralis
GGCCTGGGAATGTTGCTCTATCAAGCTGCTGAAGCTTTTCAACTGTGGACAGGTAAAGAAATGCCAACAGAAGAGATTTGGCAGTCTTTAACAGAAAAATACCAATAAAGAAAGGGAGATTCTCCTATGAAAATCAGAATCGATATTCCGCATCATCCCTATGATATTCAGATTGAAAAAGGTTGTCTATCGCAAGCTGGTCAATGGTTGCGAGAACTCTGGCAACCACAAAAGGTAGTCATTGTGACAGATAACCATGTAGCTTCTCTCTATGCAGAGAAGGTTAAACTCAGCCTAGAAGATGCTGGTTTTCAGGTAGCTGTTTTTGACTTTTTAGAAGGCGAAGAACGAAAAAATTTAACCACTGTTCAGAAAGTCTATGAATTTCTAGTCAAGCAAGGTTTAACTCGTAGCGATGGAATCGTGGCTCTTGGCGGTGGTGTTGTTGGGGACCTAGCTGGTTTCGTAGCCTCTACCTATATGCGGGGCATTCACTTTGTTCAGATTCCGACTAGTTTGACAGCCCAGGTTGATTCCTCTATCGGTGGAAAGACGGGTGTCAATACTCCTTTTGCTAAAAATATGGTGGGAACTTTTGCCCAACCAGATGGGGTTCTGATTGACCCGTTGGTCCTTGAAACACTCGGAAAAAGAGAGTTGATTGAGGGAATGGGTGAGGTTATCAAGTACGGCTTGATTGAGGACCCAGAACTGTGGGCTCTCTTGACGGAGCTAGATGGTTCTGTAGAGAGCATTTTGGAACATGCGGAGACTTTGATTGAACATTCTTGTCAAGTTAAGCGCAAGATGGTGGTTGAGGATGAGTTGGATAATGGTGTTCGCCTCTACCTCAATTTTGGCCACACTATTGGCCATGCTATTGAAGCGACTGTCGGTTATGGCAAGGTCATGCAT
>NZ_KQ969521.1:296247-299437 GCF_001578935.1 Streptococcus oralis
ATGGTACAGATTTCCAAGGTTGCTGAGGAAAAAGGTCTCATGCCAGCTGGAATAACCCAGTCCATCACAGCTATGTGTCAGAAATTTGGCTTGCCTGTTGACTATGAAAACTGGGATGTTGACAAGCTCTATCAGGCTTTGACTCATGACAAGAAAGCGCGTGGCAACACCTTGAAATTGGTCTTGGTACCAGAGCTTGGTTCAGCGACCATTCACCCAGTTTCTCTAGAAGAGATGAAAGACTACTTGGTAAAATAAGGAGAACGAATGAGATATTTAACTGCAGGAGAATCACACGGCCCCCGTTTGACGGCTATCATTGAAGGAATTCCAGCTGGACTTCCTTTGACAGCCGAGGACATCAATGACGACCTTAAACGCCGTCAGGGTGGCTATGGTCGTGGTGGTCGTATGAAGATTGAGAGTGACCAGGTTGTCTTTACTTCGGGCGTTCGCCACGGGAAGACAACAGGGGCTCCCATTACCATGGATGTTATCAATAAAGACCACCAAAAATGGCTGGATATCATGTCTGCGGAGGACATCGAAGACCGCCTTAAAAGCAAGCGGAAAATCACCCATCCACGTCCAGGTCATGCCGATTTGGTTGGGGGCATCAAGTACCGTTTTGATGATTTGCGAAATTCCTTGGAGCGCTCATCAGCTCGTGAAACTACCATGCGGGTGGCAGTTGGGGCAGTAGCTAAACGCCTCTTGGCTGAGCTAGATATGGAGATTGCCAACCATGTCGTGGTCTTTGGTGGCAAGGAAATCGATGTACCTGAAAATCTGACAGTTGCTGAGATTAAGGAACGAGCTGCCCAGTCTGAAGTTTCTATTGTCAACCAAGAACGGGAACAGGAAATTAAGGATTACATTGACCAAATCAAGCGTGACGGTGATACCATTGGTGGGGTTGTGGAGACAGTCGTCGGAGGAGTTCCAGTCGGCCTTGGTTCCTATGTCCAATGGGACAGAAAATTGGATGCGCGATTGGCCCAAGCAGTTGTCTCTATCAATGCCTTTAAAGGGGTGGAATTTGGTCTTGGCTTTGAAGCTGGTTACCGAAAAGGTAGCCAAGTTATGGACGAAATTCTCTGGTCTAAAGAAGACGGCTATACTCGTCGTACCAATAATCTAGGTGGTTTTGAAGGGGGTATGACCAATGGGCAACCCATCGTTGTTCGTGGCGTCATGAAACCCATTCCTACTCTTTATAAACCACTCATGAGTGTAGATATCGAGACTCACGAACCTTACAAGGCAACCGTGGAGAGAAGTGATCCGACCGCTCTTCCAGCTGCCGGTGTGGTTATGGAAGCTGTTGTGGCAACGGTTCTAGCACAAGAAATCCTTGAAAAATTCTCATCAGATAATCTTGAAGAATTAAAAGAGGCAGTTGCCAAGCACCGAGACTATACAAAGAACTATTAAGGAGTCCTTATGGCAAAAACCATCTATATCGCAGGTCTCGGTTTGATTGGTGCTTCGATGGCGCTCGGTATCAGGCGTGACCATCCGGATTATGAAATTTTGGGTTATAATCGTAGTCAAGCTTCGAGAGATATTGCTTTGAAAGAAGGCATGATTGACCGTGCAACAGATGATTTTGCCAGTTTTGCTCCTTTGGCAGATACCATCATCCTCAGTTTACCGATTAAACAAACCATTGCTTTTATTAAGGAGCTGGCAGATTTAGACTTGAAAGAAGGCGTCATTATCTCGGATGCTGGCTCAACCAAGTCAGCCATCGTGGATGCGGCAGAGGAATATTTAGCTGGCAAGTCTGTTCGCTTTGTCGGGGCCCATCCCATGGCTGGTAGCCACAAGACAGGGGCTGCTTCTGCGGATGTTAATCTCTTTGAAAATGCCTACTATATCTTCACACCTTCGAGATTGACTGGTCTAGATACGCTTGAGGAAATGAAGGATTTGCTTTCAGGCCTTCATGCTCGTTTTATTGAGATTGATGCCAAGGAGCATGATCGGGTGACTTCTCAGATAAGCCATTTTCCTCATATTCTGGCTTCTAGTCTCATGGAGCAGACCGCGGTCTATGCTCAAGAACATGAGCTGGCAAGACACTTTGCGGCAGGTGGTTTTCGAGATATGACCCGAATTGCGGAAAGTGAGCCAGGTATGTGGACTTCCATTCTCTTGTCCAATCGTGAAACTATTCTGGATCGAATTGAGGATTTCAAGGAGCGCTTAGACGAGGTTGGACAAGCCATCAGTAAGGGAGATGAAGAGCAAATCTGGAACTTTTTCAACCAAGCGCGTGCGCAGCGGCAGGCCATGGAAATCCATAGACGTGGTGGTGTGGATAGCTCTTATGACCTCTATGTCGACGTCCCCGATGAAGAAGATGTTATCTTGCGGATTTTGGAATTACTTCGTGGGACTTCTTTGGTTAATATCCACATCAACGAAGAAAACCGTGAGGATGTTCACGGGATTCTACAAATTTCCTTTAAAAATGCTCAAGATTTAGAACGGGCCGAGCGCTTAATTACAGAAAATACGGACTACACAGTCGTCATCAAATAAGGAGAAAATCATGTCAAATATTTACGATAGTGCAAACGAACTCAGTCGCGGGTTACGCGAATTATCAGAATACAAGGCGGTTAAGGCAGCAAAAGATGCCATCCACGCTGATGAACAAGCTAGCAAGATTTTTGCAGACTATATCGCCTTCCAGCAAGAAATTCAAGTCATGGCGCAAACGGGACAAATGCCAGACGCCTCTTTCCAAGAAAAGATGCAGTCTTTCAGCAAGCAAATCCAAGAGAACGCTCTTTTGTCAGATTTCTTTTCCAAACAGCAACAATTATCCATTTACCTTTCAGATATTGAAAAAATTGTTTTTGAACCTGTTTCAGAATTATTGAAATAGGATTTTATCTGTATAAAAGCCAGAAATTTCAGGAATTTCTGGCTTTTTTGTGATAAAATAAGAAAAAGTATTGCAAGTATGAGGTCAACTATGAAACTAAAAACAAACATTCGCTACTTACATGGCAGTATCCGGGTTCCAGGTGACAAGTCTATCAGCCACCGTTCCATTATTTTTGGAAGTCTGGCTGAGGGAGAAACCAAGGTTTATGATATTCTGCGTGGGGAGGATGTACTTTCAACCATGCAGGTTTTTCGTGACCTTGGTGTTGAAATTGAGGACAAGGATGGGGTT
>NZ_KQ969521.1:299948-302474 GCF_001578935.1 Streptococcus oralis
AAGATATGCTACAGCAATTTGGTGGCCATCTAAGTGTAGACGGCAAGAAAATCACAGTTCAAGGACCACAAAAACTGACCGGACAAAAGGTAGTTGTGCCAGGAGATATTTCCAGTGCAGCCTTTTGGTTGGTCGCTGGTTTGATTGTTCCAAACTCTCGTGTGGTGCTGCAGAATGTGGGCATCAATGAAACGCGGACAGGTATTATTGATGTCATTCGCGCCATGGGTGGAAGATTGGAAATAACTGAAATCGATCCAGTTGCTAAATCAGCAACCTTGACTGTCGAGTCTTCAGACCTGAAAGGAACGGAGATTGGTGGAGCCTTGATTCCCCGATTGATTGATGAATTGCCTATTATTGCCCTTCTAGCGACACAAGCGCAAGGTGTAACGGTCATTAAGGATGCTGAAGAACTTAAGGTCAAGGAAACCGACCGCATTCAGGTGGTGGCAGATGCCTTAAATAGCATGGGAGCGGGTATCACTCCCACAGCAGATGGGATGATTATCAAAGGGAAATCAAGACTTCATGGCGCTAGAGTCAATACGTTTGGTGATCATCGAATTGGAATGATGACAGCCATCGCAGCTCTCTTGGTTGCTGATGGAGAAGTGGAACTTGACCGTGCTGAAGCCATCAATACCAGCTATCCTAGCTTCTTTGATGATTTGGAGAGCTTGATTCATGGCTAAGGTATTACTCGGATTTATGGGGGCAGGCAAGTCGACAATCGCAAGAGGATTGGACCCAGACTACATTGATATGGATGCCTTAATCGAGGAACGTTTGGGCATATCCATTGCGGATTTCTTCGCTGAAAAAGGAGAAGTGGCCTTTCGCCAAGTAGAGTCAGAAGTCCTAGCTGACTTGCTAAAAACTGACCGAGTTGTGTCAACTGGCGGAGGGGTTGTCATTTCTCAGCGAAATCGTGACTTGCTCAAAACCAATCCTGATAACATCTACCTAAAAGCAGATTTTGAAACCCTCTACCAACGTATCGCAGCTGATAAGGACAATCAGCGCCCGCTCTTTCTTAACAAAAGTAAGGAAGAACTAGCAGCTATTTTCCATGAAAGACAAGCTTGGTATGAGGAAGTAGCCAGTCGGGTTTTGGATGTGACCAAGTTAAGCCCAGAGGAAATTATAGAGGAACTGAGATGAAAATTGCCTATCTAGGTCCCAAGGGATCTTTTTCGCATCATGTTGTGCAGACAGCCTTTCCCAAAGAGGAATTGCAGGCCTTTGCCAATATCACAGATGTCATCAAGGCCTATGAACAGGGCTTGGTGGACTATTCTGTGGTACCAGTTGAAAACTCCATTGAAGGTAGTGTCCATGAAAGTTTGGACTACCTTTTTCACCAAGCTCGCATCCAAGCAGTTGCAGAAATCGTTCAACCCATTCACCAGCAGCTGATGGCAGTTCCAGGTCAGTCAAAAATTGAGAAGATTTTTTCCCATCCTCAGGCTTTGGCTCAGGGAAAAAAATTCATCGATGAACATTATCCAGAGGCTAAAATTGAGGTAACAGCCAGTACCGCCTATGCAGCTCGCTTCATTTCAGAACATCCAGATCAGCCTTATGCAGCTATTGCTCCTAAAAGTTCAGCTGAAGAATATGGCTTGGAATTGATTGCAGAGGATATTCAGGAAATGGAAGCCAATTTCACACGTTTTTGGGTTCTGGGAGCTGAAAGTGCAGCTATTCCCTTGCAGGCACAAACTGAAAAAATGAGTTTGGCCTTGACCTTACCTGACAACCTTCCTGGTGCTCTCTACAAGGCACTTTCGACCTTTGCTTGGCGAGGAATTGACTTGACAAAAATTGAAAGTCGTCCACTCAAGACAGCACTGGGAGAATACTTTTTCATTATCGATGTAGACTATAGTGACAAAGAACTGGTTCATTTTGCAAGACAAGAACTAGAAGCTATTGGAATCCAGCACAAGATCCTGGGAACCTACCCGATTTTTACCATAACTGATATAGAAAAGGAGAGTCAATGAGCAAAGAAAATCCTTTAAGTCATCACGAGCAGTTACGTTATGACTATCTCTTCAAAAATATTCATTACCTCAACGACCGTGAACGGAGGGAATTTGATTATCTGCAACAGAAAATGGCAGGTCCCAAGTCTGAAGTTCACCATTTCTATCAAGAAGAAAAAGAAGAAACTTGGGGTAGAGATATTGATCTTCCGACTTATGGCAGTAGAAGCCGGTCTAAGAAACGTGAAAAGGGAGCTCCTCAACCTAAAGTCAAAAAGAAAAAAAGAAGAATTCGCTTCAAACGAATATTGACTTGGTTCCTGCTGTTGATTACATGTGTAGTTGCAGGGATGATTTTCATGTTTCTTCGAGGGTTCCAGTCAGCGGCAAATCCAACAAATAAACCAGCTGATGCTAAAGCAGCTCAGGTAGAGGTCTTTAACGGTCAGGATACCAAAGACGGTGTGAATATTTTAGTGATGGGGACAGATGGCCGTATCGGTCAAAATAGTGCGGAGACCCGTACTGACACGAT
>NZ_KQ969521.1:303027-317300 GCF_001578935.1 Streptococcus oralis
GCGTGACAACTTAGTTTATATCGACGGGTACAGTAAGATTGTAAATGGCCAGAAACAAACGGATAACAAACTAAATGTTGCCTATGAACTTGGGGAACAAGAAGGGCAAAAAGGTGCTGAAATGGTCCGCAAGGTTCTAAAAGACAACTTTGACTTGGATATTAAGTACTATGCCCTAGTTGACTTCCAGGCTTTTGCAACAGCTATTGATACCCTCTTCCCTGACGGAGTAACGATTGATGCTCAATTCTCAACATTGAATGGTCAACCTCTAACAGAAGCAACAGTTGGAGATGACCTTCATGCAACAGAGACAGAGTCCCCAACTCAAACTATCAAAGTTGGAAAACAGCAGATGAATGGATCCACCTTGCTGAACTACGCTCGCTTCCGTGATGATGATGAGGGAGACTATGGCCGTACCAAGAGACAACAACAAGTCATGTCAGCCGTTCTTGAGCAAATCAAAGATCCAACCAAGCTCTTTACGGGATCAGAGGCACTTGGAAAAGTCTTTGGCATGACATCAACAAATCTACCATATAGCTTCTTGTTGACCAATGGCTTATCTGTCCTAGAAGGTGCTCAAAATGGCATTGAAAGACTCACCGTCCCAGAACTTGGTGACTGGGTAGATGCTTATGATATCTACGGCGGACAAGGTCTTCTGGTCGATCAAAATAAATACCAGACCAAACTCGCCCAAATGGGAATGAGATAGAATACTATAAAAAAATCAAAGTTTGAATCACTAGTGAAAAAGTGGTTTAGGCTTTGATTTTTCTTAGTATCTGATGGATTTTTAGGGCGTTTTTATGGTATAATAAAACGATATAACTCGTTATTGGACAGAAGAGGAGAGACATGAGTGATTTGAAAGCGATTCAGGCTCGTAGTCTGGAAATGGCTGAATATTTCGTCGCATTTTGTAAAGAACATGATTTGTTGTGCTATCTCTGTGGTGGAGGAGCCATTGGTGCCCTACGTAATAAGGGTTTCATTCCTTGGGATGATGATTTGGACTTTTTCATGCCACGTAAGGACTATGAAAAATTAGCAGAACTGTGGCCACGTTATGCAGATGAGCGTTATTTCTTGTCAAAGAGTAACAAAGATTTTGTAGACCGTAACCTTTTTATTACCATTCGTGACAAGGAAACCACTTGTATCAAGCCTTATCAGAAGGATTTGGATTTGCCACACGGTTTGGCCTTGGATGTTTTACCATTGGATTATTATCCTAAAAATCCAGCTGAGCGTAAGAAACAGGTTCGTTGGGCCCTGATTTATTCACTCTTTTGTGCGCAAACTATCCCAGAAAAGCATGGTGCAGTCATGAAATGGGGAAGTCGTATTTTACTGGGTGTGACTCCAAAAGCTCTCCGTTATCATATTTGGAAAAAAGCTGAAAAAGAAATGACCAAGTATAGTCTGGCTGAGAGCGATGGAATTACGGAATTATGCTCAGGTCCCGGCTACATGCGAAACAAATACCCAATCGCATCTTTTGAAGACAATCTTTTCTTGCCATTTGAAGGAACTGAGATGCCCATCCCAGTCGGCTATGATGCCTATCTCAGCACTGCTTTTGGGGACTATATGACACCGCCACCCACGGACAAACAAGTACCGCATCATGATGCTATTATAGCAGACATGGACAAGAGCTACACAGAGTACAAGGGAGAATATGGAGCATGATGGGAGAAAAAATAAGCGTTATCGTTCCAGTCTACAATGTAGAGGCCTATCTGGAAAAGTGTGTAGAATCCATTTTAAAACAAACCTATACCAACTTGGAAATTCTTCTTGTCAATGATGGTTCGACGGATAATAGTGGAGAACTGTGTGATCAATTAGCTCAAAGAGATCAACGGATTCGTGTCATTCACAAGGAAAACGGTGGCTTGTCTGATGCTCGAAATAGAGGGGTTGAAGAGGCAAGTTCTGGTTTGATCGGTTTTATCGATAGTGATGACTACATTGACGAAGATATGTATGAGACTCTTTACCGCCAAATGCTAGAATCCAATGCTGATCTTTCTATGTGTGGACATTATGATGTCTATGACCAAATTCCGGAAAAGCAAGTTGCAACGATTCAGACTTGGGAATTAACTCCCCAAGAAGCCATTAAGATGGTCATGGAAGCTAAAATTCTCTCGGTCACAGCTGTTAATAAACTGTACAAAAAAGAACTCTTTGAACAGCTACGATTTGAAATTGGAAAAATAGCAGAGGATGCCTTCATCATGATTGCCTTGATTCATCAATGTCGCAAGGTTGTCGCAACAAATGAGAAGAAGTACTACTATGTTCATCGGGAAAATAGTATAACGACTCAAAAATTCTCCTTGAAATTCTTGAACGTTATTGAGGCTTATGAGCAAAACGCAAATATTATCAGAGAGAATTATCCAAATCTAACAGATGTTGCAACCATGCGTTTAAATTGGGCTTACTTCTATGTATTGGATAGGCTCTTGGTTGATGCAGATTTCAAGGATAAGGTTTTAGAAGACCGTTTGATTGCCTATCTCAAGAAAAATACAAAGAATATTCTTTCGGATAGTCGTTTTACAAGAGCAAGAAAAGTGAGTTTCTTAGCTTTGTGCTTGAGTCGAAAATTGTATACGAAAATCTTGCTTACACAAACTAAGCGTTAGGAGAAAAAATGATTTCATTTATTGAAAAAAACTATTTTAAAATCAATTTGCTATTTTTATCAGTTATATCTTTTTACTGTATGGCAGGCTTGATTGTCCCACTTCAACCAATCTCGGCCAATAAATTTGTCACTCTTGGAATGACCCTCATGGGTGTTTTGTTGGGACTTTATAATTTCTTTATCAAAAAAGTCTATCTGAATGTCCGAAAAATTGAGTATTTGATTCTCTTTTTTCTAATGAATATCCTGACAGCTGCCTTAGTTGTCAAGTATGGATTTTCAACTAACATAAAGAATTTAGTTGTCTTTTTCATCTATTTCTTTGCAATCTATCCAGTCTTTCAATCTTTTACTGTAAAAAAAGCACGTGCCCTCTTTGACGCCTTCTTCTCTGTTATCACTGTTGCAAATACTATAGGTGTGCTTGTATCAATTTGGCAATTCTTCATGCTACAGGGTTACCGCGTATTTGATTACAAGGGGTTATTAATCCGACAAGGATTTGTAGAGTCTCGTCTATTTGGGATTCTAGCCAGTCCCAACTATCTCTCTATTATTTCTCTGATGGTGGTTATTTACTTGTGGATGCGCTTGTCAATCTACAAACCAGTTCTTAAAACTCTGGCTATCACATCAATTCTACTTAACTTTGCTTATATTGTACTGTCTGGTTCCAGAACAACCTATATCTGTTTGGTTGCCGTTGCCCTTTTATACGCTTTGATGACGGCTAACTGGACTAAAAAAATCAAGTCACTTCTTACTGTTCTAGTAACTGTAGGTTTGGTATTTGTCTGTTATAATGGTATCAAATATAGTAGCGATATATATTTGAAAGCTCACTCAGCTCAAATCCAAAAGAACCAAGAAAATGGACAAAATGGAGACAACAATCTTTCTCTTGAGAGAACTGACACAAGTGAAGAGAATATCTCCAATAACCGTTTTGCCATTTGGCAGTCAACAGCTTCCTTTATCCCTAGACGTCCTCTGTTTGGATATTCAGGAGGAAACTGGTATGAGTTAGGTAAAGAATATGATGCTTCAGCCTACATCATCAAACAACATTACCTTACTCACAACGGCTACCTTGAGTTGTTATTCTATGATGGTATCACAGGTTTTATCCCTATGGCCATCTTTATGCTTTCCTTCATTGTTTCAAGTCTCAAGAAATATAAAAAAGACCTTCAAGAAGGTCGCCACAATCATGAATTGATTACCATTCTCTTGATGACTGTAGTTATTCTCATCTCTAATTTGTTCTTGAGTTCAACCTTCTATGGAATTTCTCTACAGGGTTGTATCTTGTTTGTGATTTCAGGTTACTATTTCTCTGTTCTCTATAAAAAAAGAGACGGTTATAGAAAACTAGATGAAGCGGAGATTAAAGAAGTTGAACTAGGTGTCATGGATTATATCCACAATCTCTGTCAAAAAGAGAATATCAACTATTCACTAGCTTATGGAACCTTGCTGGGAGCAGTGAGACACAAGGGTTACATTCCTTGGGATGACGATATTGATATCTCTTTGAAACGCGATGAATACGACAAATTGTATCAAGCTATTTTGCAAGATAATGATCCTGTCTACAAAGTGGTTTCTTGGGAAAATGACAGTCGTTACCCTTACCCATTTTACCGAGTCTATGATGCGCGAACTGTCTATGATAACAACTATATCGACAATGATATTGATTTAGGAATTTGTGTGGATGTTTTCCCATTTGACTATTATGCTGATGTTAACAAGGACATGGTAAAACTGGATACTTACCGTCGTTTATCAGTCTATACCCTTTATGGCATCCATAATAAGAATGCGAAACTCAAGAATATCATCAGATATCTACTTGTACTTGTATTCCGTTTGACTCGCGTCAAAACTTGGAACCGTAAGATGAACATCCTATCTATGCGAGAAAAAGTTGGAGACTTCATTGATTACCTCATGGAGAACAAAAGAGTTTCTACGAAATTTGACAAGTCCTTCTTGGATACGACGATTGATAGTCCATTTGAAGATAGAGTTTACAAAATTCCTGAGGCCTATCAGCAAATCCTTTCTGCCATCTACGGAGATGACTTTATGGAAATTCCTCCTCTAGAAAAACGAGTGAAGCACGATGACTTCCTTGCATACATAAAGGAGGGATAGAACGTGTTACAATGGTTAAAAAGAAGTTTAGCCAGTCTCTTAGGAGATAAGAAAGACCTGGTTAAAAACCTACCAATTATCAAAAATTTAAATCAAAAAGCCAATATCGACTTAGATTCAAAGAGAAGCAATTTGCTCAAAGAAAACTTTGAAGATATTCTAAAGGCCATCTACCAATCTAATCTGAAATCCTATGATATCTGGTTAGATTTTGGAACTTTACTTGGTTTCTACAGAGAAAATGATCTGATTCCGCATGATTTAGATATGGACTTTGGGATTATTATCCCAGACTACGAAGCCTTTTTAAAAGATGAGAAAGTTCTTTTTGAGAAAGGCTTTGTCAGAACAAAAGAGTTCTATTACAATGATAAACTTGTAGAATTATCCTATAGTTACAAGGGCCTCAATGTTGATTTTATTGTCTATGATAAAAAAGAGGGGAGCATTTCCTCAGACACTATTTTCTACATGACAAACCCCTTGGGAAATCCTACAAGATATGAAGTTTACCACTATGAATTGCCGTTTACAGCATTAAGTGAATGCAGTTTTAAAGAGATTCTAGTAAAAGTTCCAGAAAATACAAGAGAATACATCAGTCACTTGTATGGGGAGGATTTTGAAATCCCTAATACTCATTACAACTGGAAAGAAAATCCAATTTACAAACAAAGAGATGCTAACTTGGCTAAGGTCCTTTTAGGGAAATCTCTTTAGTAATATAGAAAAGAGGGGATGTTGAAGTTCTTCCTTGTTAACTCTAGTCCCTACTCTAGTGTGACAATCAGGCTTCTCTTTCCCTCTTTTTGTCTTATATTGACGGAAAGGAGCTAGAAAAGTTACTACCAGGATGAATTCTCATCCTAGCTTCCGCTATCAAAGAAAGAAGTGGTTTATATGAAAAAGAAACAGATAAAAGAAACCCTTGTATTTACTTCCCTAGTCTTGTTGCTTGTCTTTGGACTATTTACACCAGCAGTTCAGGCAGATGCTTCAAGCAACCGAATCCATTTTATCAATACCAAAGGAGTATCAGGAAGTGATGCCATCATTCTTGAGAGTAACGGTCATTATGCCTTGATTGACATGGGCGAAGACTATGATTTTCCAGATGGCAGTAATCCGCAATATCCAAGTCGTGTAGGAATTAGCAGACAGAATGATTATGTATTAGAAGATCGTCTCTTCCGTCACATGAAACACCTTGGGATACAAAAGTTAGATTTTATTCTTGGAACCCATGTCCATAGTGACCATATTGGATCTGCGGATGAAGTTCTTAAACGTTATCCTGTAGACAGATTTTATCTGAAGAGATACTCAGATGAGCGCATCACATCAAAATGGCGATTGTGGGACAATCTTTTTAATTATGACAATGCTGTCAAGACGGCTCTAGAGCGCGGTGTAACTCTTGTTCAAGACATTACAGAGAAGGAAAGTCACTTCACTCTAGGTGATATGGATATTCAGCTTTATAACTATAAAAACGAATATGACAGTGACGGTAAACTCAAGAGAGTCTATGATGATAATTCCAATTCCCTTGTGGCGGTAGTAACTGTGGCGGGGAAAAAGATTTATCTGGGTGGTGACTTGGATAATGCTGAGGGGGCAGAGGATAAATTAGGTCCTGAGATTGGAAAAGTCGATATGATGAAATGGAACCATCATTATGATGCCCAAATTTCAAACACGATTCCTTTCTTAGATTCCCTATCCCCTAGTATGGTGGTTCATACATCCGCAGCAGAAGCCAATCTTGCCACAACAAGAGAATATCTTAAGAAGCATGGTATTGAAGTAGTTCATGCTTCTAGCCAGACCAAGGATGCAACAGTCTTTACAATTAGTAAAAATGGTTTTACAAACGTGTTCGATTCTCTACCTAATATCCCCACTGTTAGTGAAACATGGTATAAAGAAGATGGTTACTGGAAGTATCGCTTGTCTGATGATCAGATGGCAATCGGTTGGCGCAAAATAAATGGTATTTACTATTTCTTTAATGGTCAAGGACAAATGCAGGCAGGTAGATGGCTTCATTTAAATGATTCTCGAGAAAAACAGATGGTAACTGGTATTATTTGAACAACAATGGACAAATGCAAGATACTGGATGGTTTAAGCAAGATGGTAGTTGGTATTATATCACATCAAGTGGAGCAAGAAGTTACAGTCAGTTAGTTGAAATTGATGGTCAGAAATATCTATTTGACAAAGAAGGTAAGATGCTGACAGGTCTTCAGGTTTATAATGGTAAGAAGATGGTCTTTGCTAGTAGTGGTGCCCTGCAGTCGGAAGGAAAAGCATCGTCTTGGCAAAAAATTGCTTCAAATTGGTACTATTATGATGAGGATGGTATTCTAACTGTTGGTAAAAAAGACATCGAGGGTACAACTTATTACTTTGACAAAGAAGGTGTCATGCAAACAGGCTGGGCCTTTGTTGATGGTCACTGGAACTATTTTGCAAGTTCTGGAGCTATGAAAATCGGCTGGGTTAAGGATCGGGAAACATGGTATTATCTGGATAAAGATGGCATCATGTTAACTGGAAGCCAAGATATCAATGGTGTCCGTTACTATTTGAATGCCAGTGGTGCCATGCAAACAGGCTGGGCCTTTGTTGATGGTCACTGGAACTATTTTGCAAGTTCTGGAGCTATGAAAACCGGCTGGGTTAAGGATCGGGAAACATGGTATTATCTGGATAAAGATGGCATCATGTTAACTGGAAGCCAAGATATCAATGGTGTCCGTTACTATTTGAATGCCAGTGGTGCCATGCAAACTGGCTGGGTCTTTGTTGATGGTCACTGGAACTATTTTGCAAGTTCTGGAGCTATGAAAACTGGTTGGGTCAAGGATCAGGAAACATGGTATTATCTGGATAAAGATGGCATCATGTTAACTGGAAGCCAAGATATCAATGGTGTCCGTTACTATTTGAATGCCAGTGGTGCCATGCAGACGGGCTGGAAGTGGCAAGACAATAGCTGGTACTTCTATACGAACTCAGGTACTATGAAAACTGGTTGGTTGAAAGATGGTGATGCCTGGTATTATCTTGAAGGTAAGGAAGGCGTTATGTTAGTCGGCCTTCATCAAGTAGATGGTAAGCAATATTACTTTAGCGGATCTGGTACCATGCAAACTGGCTGGAAATGGTTTGATAATCATTACCGTTACTTTGAATCAAATGGAGCTATGAAAACTGGTTGGATAAAAGATAAAGGTGTCTGGTATTATCTAAATCCTGAAGATGGTATCATGTTGGTTGGCCTTCATAAAGTAAATGGTGATCATTATTACTTTGATGAATCAGGAGCTATGCAGACAGGTTGGAAACAGCTTGATGGTAATTGGTACTATTTCCAAGCTGATGGTTCATTGTTGAAGAACGCAACAACACCTGATGGTTACAAAGTTAACGAAGAAGGAATCTGGAAACAGGCTGTTGCTGCTGTAAATAGCGATGCAGTCAAGCCAGAACAGAAACCAGAAGCTAATTCCTCTATTGTTGAACAACCTAAACAAGATTCAAATTTAGAAGCCAGCGCTTCTGAAAAGAAAGAAAAAGAATAAAGAAGAAATCCCCTACTGGCAACTAATTTATCAGTAGGGGATTTTTTAATTTCGTTTTAATTTAGCAAGTACAAGGTTCAGTGCATAGTGGAGTGTTTTGTCTTTGGTGATAAAGAGGGTCAAGAGGTAATAGATACCACAAGTTGCTACGGTAGACAGAACCATGAGAATCATATTGAAGTTGACCGTATAAGAGTTGATTTGGAAAAGAAATTTAAACGCAAAATAGATAGGGATGAATCCAAGGGATACAATAGTGTAGCGTGTCAGAGTAGCAAAGATTTCTTTCAAATCAATCAGTTGGTGTTTCTGGATAAAGCGTATTTCCAGGAGAACGACGATAGTCTCTGCAAGAATAGTTGTAGCGATATAGTACTCAGGTGCAAAAATATTATTGAAATACAAGATGCTATTTAATAGTATATTGGCGCCACCACCAAGGAAGTAAAAGGCAGTCAAACGATTTTCGTGGTCATTGATAAAGATAATTTGTTTACCAAGGATCAACTCAATGGCCCAGATGATGGTACGGAAGGCGAAGACACTAGTCACAATACCAGCTTCGAGGTATTTTTCAGAAGAGTAGATAACTGCTGCGTAGTTTCCTAATACTATAATCCCAATACTAGTTGGAATGATGAGGAAGTAAAAGAGAGCAGCTCCTTGATTCAGAAGATTTTTATAAGAATCGTAGTCTTTCTTACCGAGATAGTAGCCGAGTCGTGGAATGCTGACGTTGATAGCTCCACTTAAGACACTGGCAATCAACATAACGATGCTAGAAGCAATAGTGTAATAAGAAATGTAGTTTTCATCTGGTCCCTTGGTGATAAACATTCTATCAAGCAAGGTATAGAGCATGTTAGCGTTCGCTAAGAGAAGCATAGTCAAGAGAGGTTTAGATGCTTTGATTAATTCAACAAGTCCAATTTTGACAAATGAAACTTCCCTCTTGATCCAAAGAAAACTGAGTAGGTAGTTGAAGATAGTGGTTGCTGTCATAACGATAGCATAAGGAACGATATCATCTGCCGTTTTAACAAAGGTGAAGATAGCGACCAGCATAGCAATCCGGATGATCAATGTCTTATAGAGGATGAAGGCATAATTTTCATAAGCCTCGTTCATCCATTCGATATTGAGAAATTGGAAGAGTGCTTGGGCCCCTAGGATGTAGTACAGGACTTTCAGATTCTCAATGCTGGTGTCAAAGAAGATAATGAGGAAGTAGATACCTGTCGTCAGGAGAGAGGTGAAAACCGAGATATAAAACAACTTAGAAAAGACGTAGTTGATTTTATTCTTGTCATCCTTGACCTTACTAATAGCTCGAATCCCGTAGTTGTATATTCCAAAGGCAGCTAGTGGAATAACGAAACTTGCCCAGGTATTGGCTGTATTGAAATAACCGTAATTGGATTTGCTGAGAATCCGCGTCAGATAAGGATTGGTTATCAGTGGAAAAACGATATTGAGAATATTGACCAGCAAGCTGGCCAAGGCATTTACTTTTATATTTTTCATTGAACTTTCTTTCTTAAATCTAAAATCATATCTAGTATTATATCACATTCTCGCTTCATTCTTTTGATAAAATCGTAAAAATCTAGTATAATAGATAGACTGAAAGTATGAGGTTACTAGATATGAAGATGAAACAAATTAGTGATACAACACTGAAAATCACAATGACTTTAGATGATTTGATGGACCGAGGAATGGAGATTGCAGACTTTCTCGTTCCTCAGGAAAAAACCGAAGAGTTTTTCTATGCTATTTTAGATGAGTTAGAGATGCCAGACAATTTCTTGGATAGTGGTATGCTGAGTTTCCGCGTGACGCCAAAACCTGATAAGGTGGACGTCTTTGTGACCAAATCCAAGATTGACCAAAATCTGGATTTTGAAGATTTGGCGGATCTACCAGACATGGAAGAATTAGCTCAAATGTCGCCAGATGAATTTCTCAAAACCTTGGAAAAGAGCATTGCAGATAAGACCAAGGACGATATTGAAGCTATCCAATCTCTAGAGCAGGTTGAAGCAAAGGAAGAAGAGCAAGAGCAAACTGAAAAGGAGACTGAGAGCAAGAAAGAACCTTATATCTACTATATCTTGCGTTTTACAAGTCTTGCTGACTTAGTTGCTTTTGCAAAGACGGTTAACTACCAGATGGAAACATCTGAACTCTATAAGATGAATGGACACTATTATTTAACAATCTTAGTCGATGTAGAAAATCATCCAAGTCCATATCCGGCTTGGCTCTTGGCTCGTATGCGTGAATTTGCAGACGACAGTGACATCAGTCGTTCAGTCTTGCAAGAGTATGGGCAAATCTTGATCAATCACGATGCAGTTCTCGGTCTGCAAAAGATTCATTCATAATTTTTAAAATTAATTTTCATTTATCAAGAAAGACGAATCATGGGATTCGTTTTTTCTTTACCAGACTGAAATAGTGATTTACTATAATAGGAATTTTCACAAAATTCTGTTATAATGGCTATATCAGAAAATTTCTAGGAGACAAACATGACAGTTAAAATTGCTTTACTTGGATTTGGTACCGTTGCAAGTGGTGTACCATTCCTCCTAAAGGAAAATGGAGAAAAAATCGTTCAATCAGCTCATTCTGAGATTGAAGTGGCCAAGGTATTGGTCAAGGATGAAGATGAAAAGAACCGCTTGCTTGCAGCAGGGAATGACTTTAACTTTGTGACCAATGTAGATGATATTTTGTCAGATAAAGATGTTACCATTGTAGTGGAATTGATGGGGCGTATCGAACCTGCTAAGACCTTTATCACTCGTGCCTTAGAAGCTGGGAAACACGTTGTTACTGCCAACAAGGACCTTTTGGCTGTCCATGGTGCAGAATTGTTAGAAATTGCTAAAGAGCATAATGTAGCACTTTACTACGAAGCGGCAGTTGCTGGTGGTATTCCAATTCTTCGTACTTTGGCAAATTCATTGGCTTCTGATAAAATCACGCGCATTCTTGGTGTCGTTAACGGAACTTCCAACTTCATGATGACTAAGATGGTGGAAGAAGGCTGGTCTTACGATGATGCTCTAGCTGAAGCTCAAAGACTAGGATTCGCAGAAAGCGACCCTACAAATGATGTGGATGGGATTGACGCAGCCTACAAGATGGTGATTTTGAGCCAATTTGCTTTTGGTATGAAGGTTGCCTTTGACGATGTAGCCCACAAGGGAATCCGTAACATCACACCAGAAGACGTAGCTGTAGCTCAAAATCTTGGTTATGTAGTGAAATTGGTTGGTTCTATCGAGGAAACTCCTTCAGGAATTGCTGCAGAAGTAACTCCAACCTTCCTACCTAAAGCGCACCCACTTGCTAGTGTGAATGGCGTGATGAATGCTGTCTTTGTAGAATCTATCGGCATCGGTGAGTCTATGTACTACGGACCAGGTGCGGGTCAAAAACCAACTGCAACAAGTGTCGTAGCAGATATTGTCCGTATCGTTCGTCGCTTGAATGATGGTACCATTGGTAAAGACTTCAATGAATATAGCCGTGACCTAGTCTTGGCAAATCCAGAAGATGTCAAAGCTAATTACTACTTCTCAATCTTGGCACCAGACTCAAAAGGTCAGGTCTTGAAATTGGCTGAGATTTTCAACGCTCAAGATATTTCCTTCAAGCAAATCCTACAAGATGGCAAAGAGGGTGACAAGGCGCGTGTAGTGATTATCACTCATAAGATTAATAAAGCACAACTTGAGAATGTTTCAGCTGAGTTGGCCAAAGCTTCAGAATTTGACCTCTTGAATACCTTCAAGGTGTTAGGAGAATAGGATGAAGATTATTGTACCTGCAACCAGTGCCAATATTGGGCCAGGTTTTGATTCGGTCGGTGTAGCTGTAACCAAGTATCTTCAAATTGAGGTCTGTGAAGAACGGGATGAGTGGTTGATTGAACACCAGATTGGCAAATGGATTCCCCATGACGAGCGTAATCTCTTGCTCAAGATTGCCTTGCAAATTGCGCCTGACTTGCAACCGAGACGCTTGAAAATGACCAGTGATGTTCCCCTGGCGCGTGGTTTGGGTTCTTCTAGCTCGGTTATCGTTGCTGGGATTGAACTAGCTAACCAGCTGGGCAAACTCAACTTATCTAACCACGACAAATTGCAGCTGGCGACCAAGATTGAAGGGCATCCTGACAATGTGGCACCAGCTATCTATGGAAATCTTGTTGTTGCGAGTTCCGTTGAAGGTCACGTTTCAGCAATCGTGGCTGACTTCCCAGAATGTGATTTTCTAGCTTATATTCCTAACTATGAATTACGTACTCGAGACAGTCGAGGTGTCTTACCTAAAAAATTGTCTTACAAGGAAGCTGTTGCGGCTAGTTCTATCGCCAATGTGGTGGTTGCAGCCTTGTTGGCAGGAGATATGGTGACAGCTGGACAAGCGATTGAGGGGGACCTCTTCCACGAGCGTTATCGTCAAAGTCTGGTCCGTGAATTTGCGATGATTAAGCAAGTAGCTAAAGAGAATGGTGCCTATGCAACCTATCTCTCTGGTGCCGGACCGACAGTTATGGTCTTGGCTTCTCACGACAAGATGCCGAAGATTAAGGCAGAATTGCAAAAGCAATCTTTCAAAGGCAAACTGCATGATTTGAAAGTTGATACCCAAGGTGTCCGTGTCGAATCAAAATAAAGAATAGAAGATAGGATGGGGAAACTCTCGACCAGAGGGCTTCCTATCCTTTTTTTGAAAAGAAGTCTATACCCAATGAAAATCAAAGAGCAAATTAGGAAGCTAGCCGCAGGTTGCTCAAAACATGGTTTTGAGGTTGTAGATGAAACTGACGAAGTTAGCTCAAAATACTGTTTTGAGGTTGCAGATGTAAGCTGACGTGGTTTGAAGAGATTTTCGAAGAGTATTAGTTAAAAACTTGATAGAGGAGAAACGAAGATGTCAGAAATTTATCTAGCAGGTGGTTGTTTTTGGGGCCTAGAGGAGTATTTTTCACGAATTTCTGGAGTGCTAGCAACCAGTGTCGGCTACGCTAATGGCCAAGTCGAAACGACTAATTACCAGCTGCTCAAGGAAACAGACCATGCAGAGACTGTTCAAGTGGTTTATGATGAGAAAGTAGTGTCACTTCGAGAGATTTTGCTCTATTATTTCCGTGTCATTGATCCCTTGTCTATTAACCAGCAGGGGAATGACCGTGGCCGCCAATATCGAACGGGGATCTATTATCAGGATGAAGCAGACTTGCCAGTTATCTACACAGTGGTGCAGGAACAGGAGCGTATGCTGGGTCGAAAGATTGCAGTAGAGGTGGAGAAACTTCGCCACTACATTTTAGCAGAAGACTACCATCAAGGCTATCTCAAGAAAAATCCTTCAGGTTACTGTCATATCGATGTGACCGATGCTGAGAAGCCATTGATTGATGCTTCTAACTATGAAAAACCTAGTCAAGAGGTGTTAAGGGAAAGTTTGTCAGCAGAGTCTTACCGTGTTACACAAGAAGCTGTTACAGAGGCGCCATTTAGCAATGTCTATGACCAGATCTTTGAAGAGGGGATTTATGTAGACATCACGACGGGTGAGCCACTATTTTTTGCTAAGGATAAGTTTGCTTCAGGTTGTGGTTGGCCAAGTTTTAGCCGTCCGATTTCTAAGGAATTGATTCACTACTACAAGGATTTGAGCCATGGAATGGAGCGAATCGAAGTTCGTTCTCGGTCAGGAAATGCTCACTTGGGTCATGTTTTCACAGATGGACCTCAGGAATTAGGTGGCCTGCGTTACTGTATTAATTCTGCATCCTTGCGCTTTGTGGCCAAGGATGAGATGGAAAAAACAGG
>NZ_KQ969521.1:317320-329900 GCF_001578935.1 Streptococcus oralis
GCTATCTATTGCCTTACTTAAACAATAAAAAAGAGGTAGTGGGACTTCCCACTTTCTTCATTTTAGAAAATAGAAGGGATTTATGAAACACTTACTATCTTACTTTAAACCCTATATCAAGGAAGCAATTTTAGCACCCTTGTTCAAGTTACTTGAAGCTGTGTTTGAGCTCTTGGTTCCCATGGTGATTGCTGGGATTGTTGACCAGTCCTTGCCCCAGAGAGATCAAGGGCATCTATGGATGCAGATTGGCCTGCTCCTTATTTTTGCAGTGATTGGCGTTTTAGTGGCCTTGGTAGCTCAGTTTTACTCAGCCAAGGCAGCGGTTAGTTTTGCCAAAGAACTGACAGACGACCTTTATCGTCATATTCTTTCCTTACCCAAGAACAGCAGAGATCGTTTGACAACTTCGAGCTTAGTGACTCGCTTGACTTCGGATACCTATCAGATTCAGACTGGGATCAATCAATTCCTGCGCCTCTTTTTGCGAGCGCCCATTATCGTTTTTGGTGCCATTTTTATGGCCCATCGCATCTCGGCTGAGCTGACTTTCTGGTTTTTGGTTATGGTTGTCATTTTGACGATTGTTATTGTCGGCCTATCTCGGCTGGTCAATCCTCTCTACAGTAGTCTCAGAAAGAAAACGGACCAGCTAGTTCAGGAAACGCGCCAGCAATTACAAGGCATGCGAGTTATTCGTGCTTTTGGTCAGGAAAAACGAGAGTTACAGATTTTTCAAACTCTTAACCAAGTTTATGCTAGATTACAAGAAAAGACAGGTTTCTGGTCTAGTTTATTAACACCTCTGACCTATCTGATTGTTAATGGAACTCTCCTCGTTATCATCTGGCAGGGCTATATTTCAATTCAAGGAGGTTTACTCAGTCAAGGTGCCCTGATTGCCCTTATCAACTACCTCCTGCAGATTTTAGTAGAATTGGTTAAGCTCGCCATGCTGATTAATTCCCTCAATCAATCCTATATCTCAGCCAAACGAATTGAGGAAGTCTTTGCTGAAGCTCCAGAAAACATCCATTCAGAATTAGAACAAAAGAAAGTTACCAGCGATCAGGTTTTACAAGTCAAGGAATTAACCTTTACCTATCCTGATGCAGCCCAGCCTTCTCTGAGAGACATTTCCTTTGATATGAAGCAGGGGCAAATCCTTGGTATCATCGGAGGTACGGGTTCTGGTAAATCAAGCTTGGTGCAAGTCTTACTTGGTCTTTATCCAGCAGACAAGGGAAGCATTGACCTTTATAGAGATGGACGTAGTCCTCTTAATCTTGAGCAGTGGCGGTCTTGGATTGCTTATGTTCCCCAAAAGGTCGAACTCTTTAAAGGAACTATTCGTTCCAACTTGACTCTAGGTTTCAATCGAGAAGTATCTGACCGGCAACTCTGGCAGGCCTTGGAGATTGCGCAAGCTAAGGATTTTGTCAGTGAAAAGGAAGGACTTTTGGATGCCCTAGTTGAGGCAGGAGGTCGAAATTTCTCAGGCGGACAAAAACAAAGGCTGTCTATCGCACGAGCAGTCTTGCGCCAAGCTCCATTTCTCATCCTAGATGATGCGACCTCAGCCCTCGACACCATCACTGAGTCCAAGCTCTTGAAAGCTATCCGAGAGAATTTACCTAACACGAGTTTAATCTTGATTTCTCAACGAACTTCGACACTTCAGATGGCTGACCAGATTCTCCTCTTGGAAAAAGGTGAGTTACTAGCTGTTGGTAAGCACGAGGATTTGATGAAGACTAGTCAAGTTTATCGTGAGATTAATGCATCCCAACATGGAAAGGAGGACTAGCATGAAACGACAAACTGCAAACCAGACGCTCAAACGTTTGGCTAAGGATTTAGCAAGCCATCCTTTCCTCCTTTTCCTTGCCTTTCTAGGAACTATTGCCCAAGTTGGCTTATCAATTTACCTACCTATTCTGATTGGACAGGTCATTGACCAAGTTCTAGTGGCTGGTTCATCACCAGTTTTTTGGCAGATTTTCCTCCAAATGATATTGGTGGTCATAGGAAATACACTGGTACAATGGGCCAATCCTCTTCTTTATAATCGTCTAATTTTTTCTTATACCAGAGACTTGCGAGAGCGAATCATCCATAAGCTTCATCGTTTACCGATTGCTTTTGTGGATCGGCAAGGTAGTGGAGAGATGGTTAGTCGTGTGACCACAGACATAGAACAGCTGGCAGCCGGCTTGACCATGATTTTTAACCAATTTTTCATTGGTGTCTTGATGATTTTGGTTAGTATTCTAGCTATGCTCCAAATTCATCTCCTCATGACCCTCTTGGTCTTGCTGTTGACGCCATTATCTATGGTGATTTCACGTTTTATTGCCAAACGCTCCTATCATCTCTTCCAGAAGCAAACAGAGACGAGGGGAATTCAGACTCAGTTGATGGAAGAGTCGCTTAGCCAGCAGACTATTATCCAGTCCTTCAATGCTCAGACAGAGTTTATCCAAAGACTGCACGAGGCGAATGCTAACTACGCAGGCTATTCTCAGTCAGCCATCTTTTATTCATCAACGGTTAATCCTTCGACTCGCTTTGTCAACGCACTCATTTATGCTCTTCTAGCTGGAGTAGGAGCTTATCGTATCATGATGGGGTCCACCTTGACCATTGGGCGTTTAGTGACTTTTTTGAACTATGTCCAACAGTACACCAAGCCCTTTAATGATATTTCTTCAGTTCTAGCTGAGTTACAAAGTGCTCTCGCTTGCGCAGAGCGCGTCTATGCTGTCTTAGAAAGTCCAGAGGTGGCTGAAACAGGTAAGGAAATCTTGACCAGTGACCAAGTCAAGGTGGCCATTTCCTTTAAGCATGTTTCTTTTGGATACAATCCTGAAAGGATCTTGATTAAGGATTTGTCTATCGATATCCCAGCTGGTAGCAAGGTGGCCATCGTTGGTCCGACAGGTGCTGGTAAGTCAACTCTCATCAATCTCCTCATGCGTTTTTATCCTATTAACTCGGGAGATATCTTGATAGATGGGCAATCTATTTATAATTATACCCGAGCATCATTGAGACAGCAGTTTGGCATGGTGCTCCAAGAAACCTGGCTCAAGCAAGGGACTATTCATGACAATATTGCCTTTGGGAATCCTGATGCCAGTCGGGAGCAAGTGATTGCCGCTGCCAAAGCAGCCAACGCAGACTTTTTCATCCAACAGTTGCCACAGGGATACGATACTAAGTTGGAAAATGCAGGAGAATCTCTCTCTGTCGGTCAAGCCCAGCTCTTGACCATCGCCCGAGTCTTTCTAGCTATTCCAAAGATTCTTATCTTAGACGAGGCGACTTCCTCCATCGATACACGGACAGAGGTGCTAGTACAGGATGCCTTTGCCAAACTCATGAAGGGGCGCACAAGTTTTATTATTGCTCACCGTTTGTCAACCATTCAGGATGCGGATTTGATTCTTGTCTTGGTAGATGGTGACATTGTGGAGCATGGTAACCATCATGATCTCATGGCTAGAAAGGGCAAGTATTACCAAATGCAAAAAGCTGCGGCTTTTAGCTCTGAATAATCCTTTCTATTTTGAAATTTTATGGACAAAAAAAGTTGCCTTCGGGTGACTTTTTTGTTACAATAGCTAGAAAAATTATTCACTGTAAATTGTCTTTTAGAAAAGGAGCCTATAATGAAAGTCTATCAGCATGTAAATATCGTGACTTGTGACCAAGATTTCCATGTTTATTTGAATGGAATCTTAGCCGTTAAGGATTCTCAAATTATCTATGTCGGTCAAGAGGAGCCAGAGATTTTAGAGCAAGCTGAGCAGATTATAGACTATCAGGGAGCCTGGATCATGCCTGGTTTGGTTAATTGCCACACCCATTCTGCTATGACAGGTTTGCGAGGGATCCGAGATGACAGCAACCTCCATGAATGGCTCAATGACTATATCTGGCCTGCAGAGGCTGAGTTTACTCCAGATATGACTACCAAGGCGGTCAAAGAAGCTCTGACAGAAATGCTCCAGTCAGGCACAACAACCTTCAACGATATGTATAATCCCAATGGAGTGGAGATTGAGCAAATTTATCAGGCAGTCAAGGCCTCTAAGATGCGTTGTTATTTCTCGCCGACTCTCTTTTCTTCAGAGACAGAAACAACTGCTGAGACCATAAGCAGAACACGAGCTATCATCGAGAAAATCTTAGGATATGAAAATCCAAATTTCAAGGTTATGGTAGCTCCTCACTCTCCATACAGCTGTAGTAGAGACTTGCTGGAAGCAAGCTTAGATATGGCAAAAGAGTTGGACATTCCCATCCATATCCATGTGGCAGAGACCAAGGAGGAATCAGGAATTATCTTGAAACGATACGGCAAACGTCCCCTCGCCTTTCTAGAAGAACTGGGTTACTTAGATCATCCGTCTGTTTTTGCTCATGGGGTCGAATTAAACGAGAGAGAAATTGAACGCTTGGCAATGTCTCAAGTAGCTATTGCGCACAATCCTATTAGTAACCTCAAATTGGCATCAGGTATTGCTCCCATCATCCAACTGCAAAAAGTGGGAGTAGCAGTCGGTATTGCGACTGACTCAGTTGCTTCTAATAACAACTTAGATATGTTTGAGGAAGGACGGACTGCAGCCCTTCTTCAGAAGATGAAAAGTGGAGATGCCAGCCAATTTCCTATCGAAACAGCCCTAAAGGCTTTGACGATAGAAGGTGCTAAAGTTCTTGGAATGGAAAATCAGATAGGAAGTCTGGAAGTTGGTAAACAAGCAGATTTTCTCGTTATTCAACCACAAGGAAAAATCCATCTTCAACCTCAGAAAAATATGCTCTCTCATCTGGTTTATGCTGTCAAATCCAGTGATGTTGATGATGTTTATATCGCTGGAGAACAGGTGGTTAAGCAAGGCAAAGTTTTGACAGTAGAGATTTAAAAAAATTTAAAAAAAGTTTGCAAAAATCTTGCATTCTTTTTTTGTCTATGCTATACTTATATACGGTTTGAAAAAACTGCCTAAGACAGTAGGGGAGCTCGACTCATAAAGATCCTACCGAGGACAAAACGTATCATGTAAAAAGAAGCGTATTGTACTTTCGTGTCTAGGTTTGGGCGCGTTTTTCTTTTGGAAAAATTCCCCAAGCAAAATAATTACGGAGGTGAACACACTAATGAGTGAAGCAATTATTGCTAAAAAAGCGGAACTAGTTGACGTAGTGGCTGAAAAAATGAAAGCTGCTGCATCTATCGTCGTTGTAGACGCTCGTGGTTTGACAGTTGAGCAAGATACAGTTCTTCGTCGTGAGCTTCGTGGAAGCGAAGTTGAGTATAAAGTCATTAAAAACTCAATCTTGCGTCGTGCAGCTGAAAAAGCTGGTCTTGAAGATCTTGCATCAGTATTTGTTGGACCATCTGCAGTAGCATTTTCTAACGAAGATGTTATCGCGCCAGCGAAAATCTTGAACGACTTTTCTAAAACTGCTGAAGCACTTGAAATCAAAGGTGGTGCAATCGAAGGCGCTGTCGCATCTAAAGAAGAGATTCTTGCACTTGCAACTCTTCCAAACCGCGAAGGACTTCTTTCTATGCTCCTTTCTGTACTTCAAGCACCAGTGCGCAACGTGGCACTTGCAGTCAAAGCAGTTGCAGAAAGCAAAGAAGACGCAGCTTAATTTTAATCTGCGCAGCGTAGCCTAGCTACAAAAACTATTTAAAATTAAAAACTTATTTGGAGGAAATAACAATGGCATTGAACATTGAAAACATTATTGCTGAAATTAAAGAAGCTTCAATCCTTGAATTGAACGACCTTGTAAAAGCTATCGAAGAAGAATTTGGTGTAACTGCAGCTGCTCCTGTAGCTGTTGCTGCAGCTGGTGCTGCTGACGCTGGTGCTGCTAAAGACTCATTTGACGTTGAGTTGACAGCTGCTGGTGACAAAAAAGTTGGCGTTATCAAAGTTGTACGTGAAATCACTGGTCTTGGACTTAAAGAAGCTAAAGAACTTGTTGATGGTGCACCAGGTGTCATCAAAGAAGGCGTTCCAACTGCAGAAGCTGAAGAAATCAAAGCTAAATTGGAAGAAGCTGGAGCTTCAGTTACTCTTAAATAATAGAGCGACTACTTTTGTAGCTTAAAAACATGATTAAACCGCTATTCTTAGGAGTAGCGGTTTTTCTTTTTGTTCAAGAAGGGGCAAAAAAGGGGCAAACTAATTATATAGTTTATCTAGGAGACAAACAACTTTTGAATAATGGGTTTTCCATAAAAAATGATCCAAGTTTTTACCTGCCAGTTAGGGGATGTGTTTTTTCTTAACTTGTGTAACTCGATGAACTTCTCTAGAGTTGAATTCCTCCCAAAATGTGTCTAGGATATTGACAGAAAGTCAAACGGATTGCTAATAGTTTTGATTCTTTTTTAATGGTTAATTCATGAACTAAAAGTTTTTCTAAAACTACTTTTATTATTGATGGTTAATTTCTTTAGCAGTTAGGGGGGGTGGGTGTTTTAGGTGTTACAAGTTTGAACGGGATACTGATGATAATAACATAAAAATGGCGTAACTTCACTCTAACTAGTTGAAATAAAGTCTATACTTTTGATAAAATAATTGTAAGAACAATATATTAAAAATATAGTTGAAGGGATGTTCAATCGAATACGATGAATTGGAAAGAAAATAAAAGGGTTGAAAAATATGCAATCCGTAAACTCAAATTAGGTGTAGGTTCTATTCTTCTTGGCGCAACCATTCTAGGTAGTCCACTTCTATCAATTTCTGTAAAAGCCAATGACAAGAGTGAAAACAAAGTTATTCAATTTCATTACTTAGAAGATAAAGAATTGACTGTGGATGAGCAAAATCTTATTCATAAAGAATTGCCGAATCGTATTTTACAGGATACTTATTATCTGATTTATAGGAAAAAGGAACAATTGACTCTTCCTAAGACTGGTTCAGTTTCTTCTTCTCTGTTTTTAGTGGGAAGTTCTGGAGTTGTATTACTTGTTTTGGTTATTTCGAAAAAAAAGCCTTCTAAGATATTAGGTGTTTTAGTGGTTGCTTCTGTCGGAAATAGTTTATTCCTACCCTACGATGTATTTTCTCTAATGTATGGAAGACTATCTTATTACGATCAAAGTAAACAGATAGATTCAATGTCTGATTGGTTTCAAGGAGTGATTGAAATCGATGGGTATGATTATATCGGATATTTGTCAAGTGATGATTTAGGGGAATTCCGAAAGGGAGAATCAACAAAAGAAAAAGGAGGACTTATTTCTGAAGTTCCTTCCTTGTTGACAGTTGCAGATTCCATTTATCCGGCAACTACTGATTTCTTAACAGCACCCAAGAAACCAGTCTATGGCGAAAGCGGAACTCCCTTGGTAGAGGCAGAGAAGCCAGTTTATGGCGAAAGCGGAGCTCCCTTGGTAGAGGCAGAGAAGCCAGTCTATGGCGAAAGCGGAACTCCTTTGGTAGAGGCAGAGAAGCCAGTCTATGGCGAAAGCGGAACTCCCTTGGTAGAGGCAGAGAAGCCAGTCTATGGCGAAAGCGGAACTCCCTTGGTAGAGGCAGAGAAGCCAGTTTATGGCGAAAGCGGAGCTCCCTTGGTAGAGGCAGAGAAGCCAGTCTATGGCGAAAGCGGAACTCCCTTGGTAGAGGCAGAGAAACCAGTTTATGGCGAAAGTGGAACTCCCTTGGTAGAATCCGAGAAACCAGTTTATGGCGAAAGCGGAACCCCCTTGGTAGAGGCAGAGAAGCCAGTCTATGGCGAAAGCGGAACTCCCTTGGTAGAGGCAGAGAAACCAGTTTATGGCGAAAGCGGAGCTCCCTTGGTAGAGGCAGAGAAGCCAGTCTATGGCGAAAGCGGAACTCCCTTGGTAGAAGCTGAGAAACCAGTTTATGGCGAAAGCGGAACTCCTTTGGTAGAATCCGAGAAACCAGTTTATGGCGAAAGCGGAACTCCCTTGGTAGAGGCAGAGAAGCCAGTTTATGGCGAAAGCGGAACTCCCTTGGTAGAGGCAGAGAAGCCAGTTTATGGCGAAAGCGGAACTCCCTTGGTAGAATCCGAGAAACCAACGTATGTTGTTAAACAAGGTAAACTTCCTCCTATTCTTACCTTAAATAAAATAGATTCAGACTTTCTTGACCATTCTGTAGATTTGCGTTATTTCCTTGAAAATAAGGATAAGGTAGAAGTTAAACAGATTATTGCTGAAATAAAAACGAATCAAGATACTGTTCGTACAATTGAATTGAATTTGAATACATTAGCAACTCGCATAGATAATCTTAAGCTTTACAAAGATTATAAGGTTGCGACGACTATTTATTATGATGGAGGGAAAGGTTTAGAGCACATAAAGCTTGCAGAGAAGAACTTTAGACTAGATGCTAAGAAAATAGAACTGAAAGGTATTCAATCAGTATCTATGATGAAATTTGGAAATGGGCAGGAGATACAAGTAACTCACTTGTCAGAAATTCCACATGATTTAGCAAATTACTATTTAAAACTAACTTCTACGAATAACAAAGATACGATTCTGTCAGTGGACAACATTACAGAGGAAAGCATTGAAAATAAAAAGGTATTCAAAATTCATTCTAATGATTTGAACTTAGTAACACGTAAAAAAGATGGCCGTTTGACGTCAGGTTTTGATTATTATATGGAAAAGACTATTCCTCATGAAGAGAATGTGTTTTATGATTTTAAAGATTTGATTATGGCGATGGCATCAAATCCTTCAGGGACATTTATATTGGGAGGAGATTTATCGGCACGTCATGTAAAACCAGAAGGGAATGGGAAATCTTACATTAAAGGGGAGTTTACTGGGCAATTAATTGGGGAATTGAACCAAAAAAGACATGCCTTATTTGATTTACAGTATCCTCTGTTTGATACGATTAAGTCTGGTAGTGTGAGAGATATTGACTTTAAACGAGTACAGATGGTATTTCCAGACAGTCCTCAAGGAGATTCTATTGCAACTATTGCAAAAACTATAAAGGACAAAACAAGAATTGAAAATGTCCATGTTGAAGGTTATCTTGAAGGACGAGATCATGTTGCTGGACTTGTTAATAATCTTGAAAGTAATTCACAAATAGAGAATGTATCCTTCACAGGGAAAATAAAATCTAAAGGAGGAAATTCTGTCACTGCAGGAATTGCAGGTAGAAATATGTTGTCGCTAGTTAAACGAGCTTTTGTTGATGCAACGATAGAAGTGTATGGTTCGACGAATTCGAGTATGCTGGTAGCTCAAAATGGGACAACAATGGATGCTAGTGGTGGCTGGGGAACTTGGGGAAAACTAACTCAATCCGTTGCCAAAGGGAGTCTAGAAATTAAACGAAGTGGACAAGCAGGAGGAATTGCAGCAACTATTTGGCCTTATGGTGCCATTGATAATGTCGTTAGTTATGCCAAAGTACTAAAAGGAAAGGAGTTGTTTGGTTCAGATAGTGATTTAAATAATCGTTGGTTTAAACAAAAGATTACCAACATGTTTGGAGTGAAGGAGAGTAGTTCAGGCGAAGCAGGGAAAGATACCTCTTACCAACGTCTCTCTAAAGAAGAAGCAGACAAACGAGTTGCAACCTATCAGATCACAGCAATGCATTCAAGTAGCGCAGATAGCTTGTTGATTGATCGATTAAACGCTAGTTGGAAAACAGGAGCATCCCTTGAAATGATAGAAGATTACAACCCTGAAAATCAAAAGGTCTATACGAACCTGCTCCAGTTTACACCATATTATAATAAAGAATTTATAATCCATGAAGGAAATCGTTCAAACATTCATCAAACCACTCTTGCTATAAAGAAAATTAAATCGATTGTTGCTTTAAAAGGAAATAATTTCGTTTTTTCTGGTAGAGATATCGATCATGTGATGGTTCATTATGAAGATGGTAGCCAAGAACGATACGCAGTGAACTTTAATGGAGGCTCACTAGATTCGAATACGTTGGAATATACAGTGAATGATTTAGGTATAGTCTACACCCCTGACTGGATGTATGATAATGTGGAAACTTCCGAGGTAGATGCCCTTGTAAAAGAACTTGAAAAAGTAGACTTATACTCAGATAAAGTGTATCACATACTAGGAATTGAGAAAGAAAATACAAAATTGGATAAAGTAAAGAGACTTTTCCTAGATGAATCAGTGGATGCAGTCAAAAAGCAACTTCCCGTTATGCTTAAATCTATTCTTACGACTGAATGGCTACAGCTACACCATAAAAATCAAGGTGCCCGTAGTAGCTTAAAAGAAAAAATCATTGCTAATAAAGAAGCTATTGTACTTGCCTTAAGCTATATCAATCGTTATTATGATGTGCATTTCTCTCATTATGATATCAAAGATTTATTGCTTTTTAAACCTGGTTTTCATGGAGAAAAGATTGATCTCTTGAAACGATTGATTGCTTTAGGTAATGTGGGTGAGAGAAAATTAAGGGGATCGGAAAATGCTATCTTATATAAGGAGTTTTTTGCAAAAGAAACACATCAACGAGAACTAGTTGATTATCTAGAGTATAATCGCTCTTTACTGACTCATTACACTACAACAGAAGAATGGTTTAAGGATGTAACGAAAGAGCATATTCAATTTGAAGAGCGTCCATCGCTAGTGGATGAAATTAAACAAGCTACCTATCGTGTATATGATCACTTGAGAGCTGAACATTATCAAGGATTTATTTTACCCTTGTTAACTCTTAAGAAAACACACTTGGCTATCCTTTCAAATTATAGTACGATGGCATTTGTCAGTAAAGAGAAGCGACCTAATTGGACGGGCGATGAATTTAATAAATGGATAAAAATAGTGGCAGATGCCCATAGAAATCATGTAGATACCTGGTATAAAATTTTACCTGATTCCATTAAAGGAAAAATGGTTAAAGAAAATGTAACAGCAATTTGGGAAGGATTGAGTATTCCAGGAAGTGAATGGGTAGACGAGAACGGAAATGACAAAAAAGGAAATCCTTATGCGCCAGCAAGAGAATTTTATAATCTTGTTGGAGGTCCTATGGGCGGATGGTATTCCTACCATGGTTATGGAGCTCATGCAGGAGGAAGAAATCGTGTCAATTATGAGGCTTTTGACCTTTTAAGTGAGTATGGCATTTCTGTTTTTACGCATGAGTTAACGCATGTTAACGACTCATGGATTTATTTAGGAGGTTACCCTAGACGCGAAAATATGGGGCCGGAAGCTTATGCACAAGGCTTGTTCCAGTCACCGGTTCCTCGTCAACCCGGCTGGGGTGCACTTGGATTGAATATGGCATTTGAACGGCAAAATGATGGAAATTTAATCTATAATGCTTCACCGACTCAGTTTAAGAATCAACAAGAAATCAACACTTATATGAAACAGTATAACGACACTCTGATGCTCTTAGACTACTTAGAAGGAGATGCCGTTATTTCCCAAGGTAAGGAAGCGGTTATGAAATGGTTTAAGATAATTGAACCAAAAATAATTAGTAAAACAGCTCAGTACGATACAGTTCGCCCATTAACAACTGAAGAGAAAACACGACTTTCAATTACTAGTGTTGATGATTTGGTAGACCAAGCTTTGATGTCTGATAGAGCAGTAGACAATGAAACTTACAATCCAGCAGATTTTAAGACAAGTTATATTGCAATAGATTATATGACTGCTATCTATGGAGGTGGGAAAAATTCTATCGGATCACCGGGTGCTCTAATGTTCAAACACAATACTTTCCGACTTTGGGGATATTATGGATTTGAAAAAGGAGTATTGGGTTACGCTTCGAATAAATATAAAAAGCAGGCGATTGAAGAAGGACAACTAGGATTGAGTGATGATTTCATTATTTCTAAAATTTCTAATGGAGAATTTACAAGTATGGAGGCCTTCAAAAAAGCCTATTTTGCTAAGGTAGTGAATCAGCTAAAAGAAAAAGGTATTCGCTCTGTTGTGATTCGACAGAAAGAATATAGTAGTTTTGATGAATTACTGGAAGGTTTTAAAGAAGCTGTTCAAAAAGATTTGGCTAAAAGTCAATTCAATGAACAAGAAACAAGAAACTTTAAATTTGAAGTCTTCAGGCAGTTACTGCAACAAACCGATAGTTTTAAACAGTCTATTTTCAAATGAGGCTAGTAGAGACTAGCTTTTACCGCAAATTAGTAAGTTATCGAAAATTTCAAAAGATTTAAAATCAACGCTTAAAGCGATGACTTCAAGTCTTATTTAGGATTTCTCCAATCGTTTACTCTCTATCAGTTAAAATTATCAGGCTCTATAATATTTGTAGTGGGTAAATCTCCTATGGATCTTATGGAGCCTATTTTGTTGTAGAAAAAAGTTCCATATGACCTATAATGAAAAGCGACTAAACCATCATTAGGAAGAATCATATGGAACCATTGCATTTTATCATAAAACTATTCGATATTAAAGACCCTAATATCCAATTTATGGATATCATCAAGAGGGATACTCACAAAGAAATCATCGCTAAACTGGATTACGAAGCTCCATCTTGTCCTGATTGCGGAAATCAAATGAAGAAAT
>NZ_KQ969521.1:330437-338636 GCF_001578935.1 Streptococcus oralis
GCTGTCAGGTGAAAATCATTACGATGGATATGTTTCGTCCTTATTATGACTTGGCTAAACAGCTTCGCTTCCGAATTTATAGGCTCAGGCTAAAACAGTCCACTGGACTGTTTTACTCCAACATCTTAGCTGTGCTAGGTTCTTCTTAAGAGTCGAAAAAATCCTCAATCACAAAGATTGAGGATCAATACAGAGTAGCTTAAACGATACCTTGTGCAATCATAGCGTTTGCTACGTTTTCGAAGGCAGCGATATTTGCTCCTGCAAGGTAGTCAGTACCAAGTCCGTATGTTTCAGCAGTTGTTTTAGCTGTATTGAAGATGTTGGTCATGATGTCTTTGAGGCGTCCATCAACTTCTTCACGAGTCCATGAAAGGCGAAGGCTGTTTTGGCTCATTTCAAGCGCTGATACAGCTACACCACCAGCGTTGGCAGCTTTGGCAGGCCCGTAGAAGATACCATTTTCTTTGTAAACTTTGATGGCATCAAGGTCGCTTGGCATGTTGGCACCTTCAGATACACAGATAACTCCTTGAGCAACCAAACGTTTAGCTGCTTCACCGTTGATTTCGTTTTGAGTAGCACATGGAAGAGCGATGTCGTAGTTTCCGGCGTAAGTCCATACAGAACCTTCATGGTAAGTAGCAGTTGCTTTCTCAGCTGCATACTCAGTCAAACGAGCACGGCGTTTTTCCTTAACATCTACTAAAAGATCGAAGTCGATACCATTTTCATCGATGACATAACCATTTGAGTCAGAAACAGAGATAACTGTTGCACCAAGTTCTGTCGCTTTTTGAAGAGCGTATTGGGCTACGTTACCAGAACCTGAAATAACCACTTTCTTACCAGCAAAACTGTTACCATTAGCTTTGAGCATTTCTTCAGTATAGTAAACCAAACCATAACCAGTTGCTTCTGGACGAATCAAGCTACCACCAAATCCAAGAGGTTTACCAGTCAAGACACCCGCATCAAATTGGTTAAGGCGTTTGTATTGACCATAAAGGTAACCGATCTCACGTCCACCAACACCGATGTCACCAGCAGGAACGTCAAGAGATGGTCCGATGTATTTTTGCAATTCAGTCATAAAGCTTTGGCAGAAGCGCATCACTTCAGCATCTGTTTTGCCTTTTGGATCAAAGTCAGATCCACCTTTACCTCCACCGATTGGAAGTCCAGTCAAGACGTTTTTGAAGATTTGTTCGAAGCCGAGGAATTTCAAGATTCCTTGGTTTACCGTTGGGTGGAAGCGAAGACCACCTTTGTATGGTCCAACAGCTGAGTTGAACTGTACACGGTAACCACGGTTGACTTGTACTTTACCTTCACGGTCAACCCAAGGAACACGGAAGCTAATCACGCGCTCAGGCTCCGTAATACGTGCCAAGATGTTTTCTTCGATGTATTCTGGGTGTTTTTCAAAAACAGGTTCTAGGGTGCTGAAAAATTCTTCAACAGCTTGGAGGAACTCAGCCTCATGGCCATTACGAGCTTTTACAGTTTCAAAAGCGTTTTGGATATATTCTTTAGCAGTTGTCATAGAGATTCTCCATTTCTATCATTTATAAAACAAAACTATGTCATGTTTTGTTACATCTGCTATTATAACAGAATTTTTATGAGGTGTAAAGAAAAAAACGGAAATTTTCTAAAAATTCTTTCAATTCACAAAACCGAACGTTTTATATAGAAATTAGTTTCTCAAAGAGAAAATCTTAAAGTATGGTATAATATTAGAAATAAAAGGAATCTGGAGGATCAGAATCATGGTATCAACGAAAACACAAATAGCTGGCTTTGAGTTTAACAATTGCTTGATGAATGCAGCGGGTGTGGCTTGTATGACGATAGAGGAGCTTGAAGGGGTCAAAAATTCAGCAGCCGGTACTTTTGTTACGAAGACTGCGACCTTGGACTTTCGTCAGGGAAATCCTGAACCACGTTACCAGGATGTTCCACTTGGTTCTATCAACTCTATGGGCTTGCCAAATAATGGCTTAGACTACTATCTGGACTATCTTTTGGACTTGCAGGAAAAAGAGCCAAACCGTACTTTCTTCCTATCTTTAGTTGGCATGTCTCCAGAAGAAACACATACCATTTTGAAAAAAGTTCAAAAGAGTGAATTCAAAGGACTGACAGAGCTTAATCTCTCTTGTCCAAATGTTCCAGGAAAACCTCAGATTGCTTATGATTTTGAGACAACAGACCGTATCTTGGCAGAAGTATTTGCCTACTTTACCAAACCTCTTGGGATTAAATTGCCACCATATTTTGATATTGTTCACTTTGACCAAGCGGCTGCTATTTTTAACAAGTATCCACTCAAGTTTGTTAACTGTGTTAACTCTATCGGGAACGGCCTTTATATAGAAGACGAGTCGGTCGTGATTCGTCCTAAAAATGGTTTTGGTGGCATTGGTGGAGAGTATATCAAACCGACTGCTCTTGCTAATGTGCACGCCTTTTACCAACGTCTCAATCCGCAAATCCAAATCATCGGAACGGGTGGTGTTCTAACGGGTCGTGATGCCTTTGAACATATCCTCTGCGGTGCGAGTATGGTGCAAGTAGGAACGACGCTCCACAAGGAAGGCGTTGGTGCTTTTGAACGTATTACCAATGAACTGAAAGCTATTATGGCGGAAAAAGGATACGAGAGCCTAGAAGATTTCCGTGGGAAATTGCGCTATATTGATTAAGTTTAATAAAAAATCAGAAGAAAGGAGAGAAGATGCTAGCCATTGAAGACAGTCAGAAGTTGACTTTATCAAATCTATCTAGCTTGAATCTATTTACAGGGACAGATCAGGGTCAGTTTGAAGTTATGAAGAGTCAGGTGTTGAGGCAGATTGGTTATGATCCAGCCGATCTCAACTTTGCTTACTTTGATATGAAAGAAGTAGCTTATAAAGACTTAGAGTTGGAGTTGGTCAGTCTCCCTTTCTTTGCGGATGAGAAAATCGTGATATTAGACCATTTTGTCGATATCACAACAGCCAAGAAACGCTTTTTAACAGATGATGAGCTCAAGTCGTTTGAGGAATACCTTGACAACCCTTCACCAACGACTAAACTCTTGATTTTTGCGGAAGGAAAGTTGGATAGCAAAAGACGGTTGGTCAAATTGCTCAAACGAGATGCGACTGTCTTTGATGCTATTGAACCCAAGGAACAAGAACTCCGCCAGTATTTCCAAAAATGGAGTCAGACACAAGGTCTTCAGTTTGTGGGGCAATCCTTTGAAAATCTACTCATCAAGTCTGGTTTTCAATTTAGTGAAATCCAGAAAAATCTCTTTTTTTTGCAGTCTTATAAGTCCGACGGCGTGATTGAGGAGAAGGACATTGTCGAGGCTATTCCAAAGACTCTGCAGGACAATATTTTTGATTTGACTCAGTTTATTTTAGCTAAGAAGATTGACCTGGCCCGTGACTTGGTTAGAGATTTGACCTTGCAAGGGGAAGACGAAATCAAGCTCATAGCTGTCATGTTAGGGCAGTTTCGTACCTTTACTCAAGTGAAGATTTTATCAGAAGCTGGTCAGACGGAATCACAGATTGCAAGCAGTCTAGGAACTTACTTAGGGCGCAATCCTAATCCTTATCAAATCAAGTTCGCATTGAGAGATTCGAGAGGGATTTCCTTAGATTTTCTCAAGCGAGCGATTTCTTATTTGATTGAAACAGACTACCAGATTAAGACAGGTGTCTATGAAAAAGGGTACCTGTTTGAAAAGGTACTTTTGCAGATTGCGACAGAGGCAAATTGAGCAAAAAACTTGAAAAAAGAGGATGATTGCGTTATCATTTTCATATAGAAAGAAAAAGAGGTATTACAGATGGCTATTATCTTACCAGACCTTCCATACGCATACGACGCTTTGGAACCATACATCGATGCAGAAACAATGCACTTGCACCATGACAAACACCATCAAACTTATGTCAACAATGCTAATGCAGCTCTTGAAAAACACCCTGAAATTGGTGAAGACCTTGAAGCTTTGCTTGCTGATGTAGAATCTATCCCAGCTGATATCCGTCAAGCACTTATCAACAATGGTGGTGGACACTTGAACCACGCTCTTTTCTGGGAATTGATGACTTCTGAAAAAACTGCTCCATCAGCAGAACTTGCAGCAGCAATTGATGCAACATTTGGTTCATTTGAAGAGTTCCAAGCAGCCTTTACAGCAGCAGCAACAACTCGTTTCGGTTCTGGATGGGCATGGTTGGTTGTCAACAAAGAAGGGAAGCTTGAAGTGACTTCAACAGCAAACCAAGACACACCAATCTCAGAAGGTAAAAAACCAATCTTGGGCTTGGACGTTTGGGAACATGCTTACTACGTGAAATACCGCAACGTGCGTCCTGACTACATCAAAGCTTTCTTCTCAGTCATCAACTGGAACAAAGTAGATGAGCTTTACGCAGCAGCAAAATAAAAAAATAGGAAGGGAAGAGTCATTCTTCTCTTTTTGCTTTATATGGCAGAAGTCTGACAAAATCGTCAGACTTTTTTCATTTTTATGAAAAACGTGCTAACTGCTAGAAATTATGGTAAAATAGAGTGTTAAGTAATCGTGGAAAAGGAAGACTATGCGTAAAGAAATTGCACCTGAATTATACAACTATAACAAGTTTCCTGGCCCAGAATTTCATGTGAATGGGGATAAGGTTGAGACTGAAGGAATTGCTTTTACCTTGGTTGAAAATATCAAGGATGCTTTCGATGTGACAGTCTTTAATCAGCGTTTTTCAGAAGTCTTAACCAAGTTTGATTATATCGTGGGGGACTGGAGCAATGAACAACTCCGCCTACGTGGCTTTTACAAAGACGACCGAACAGAGGAAAAAAATGAAAAGATTAGCCGCTTACAGGACTATCTTTTGGAGTATTGTAGTTATGGTTGTGCCTATTTTGTCCTAGAAAATCAAGCACCGAAGCGGGCTTCATTTGACAAGAAAATGCGTAAAAAGGATGAGGAAAACCTTTCTAGAAGAGGCAAGAAACCTTCGCAAAACAAGAGAAAACCAAATGCGGATAAGAGAAATAGACGTCGTCATAAGGACCAAAAGTCTCAGAAAGAGGACAAGGGACAGCGCCATTTTGTCATTCGTCAGAAATAGATAGAGAATAAGGAGAAGAGATGAAACCGTCTATTTATAGTTTAACACGTCAAACCATGCAAGAATGGGTATTAGAACAAGGAGAAAAGAAATTCCGAGCAGATCAAATCTGGGAATGGCTCTACCGTAAACGTGTCCAGTCATTTGAAGAAATGACCAACCTTTCCAAAGATTTGATTGCTAAGCTCAATGACCAGTTTGTAGTCAATCCATTGAAACAGCGGATCGTACAAGAGTCAGCTGACGGTACTGTTAAGTATCTTTTCGAGTTGCCAGATGGCATGTTGATTGAGACAGTACTCATGCGTCAACACTACGGTTTGTCAGTCTGTGTGACCACTCAGGTTGGCTGTAATATTGGTTGTACCTTCTGTGCCTCTGGTTTGATCAAGAAACAACGGGATCTCAATAACGGGGAAATCGTAGCGCAAATCATGCTGGTTCAGAAATACTTTGATGAGCGTGGTCAGGACGAACGCGTCAGCCATATCGTTGTTATGGGAATTGGTGAACCATTTGATAACTACAACAATGTATTGAACTTTGTTCGTACCATCAATGATGACAAGGGGATGGCCATCGGTGCTCGTCACATCACAGTTTCAACTTCTGGTTTGGCCCATAAAATTCGTGATTTTGCTAATGAAGGCGTACAGGTCAATCTGGCTGTGTCCCTTCACGCACCAAATAATGAGTTGCGCTCAAGCATCATGAAGATTAACCGTGCTTTTCCGATTGAAAAACTCTTTGCTGCGATTGAATACTACATCGAAACAACCAACCGCCGTGTAACCTTTGAATACATCATGCTCAATGAAGTCAACGATGGCGTTGAACAAGCCTTGGAATTGGCTGAATTGCTCAAGAACATCAAGAAATTATCTTATGTAAACTTGATTCCTTATAACCCAGTCAGTGAGCATGACCAGTATAGCCGTAGTCCTAAAGAGCGCGTCATGGCCTTCTACGATACGCTCAAGAAAAAGGGTGTCAACTGTGTTGTCCGTCAAGAACATGGTACTGATATTGATGCAGCTTGTGGACAATTACGCTCCAATACAATGAAAAAAGACCGCCAGAAGGCAGTCGCAGTGGTAAATCCATAAAATGACTAGAAAAAGAGAATTAACCTTAAGATTGGGAGTGGTTGTTTATAGCCTTTGTATTGTCTGTTTTTGCTTCACTCCCCAGCCTCAACTTCCTACAGGAGTGGAAACTCCAGGTATTCAAACTTTTGGACGCCTGGTTTTTCTTTTGACACCTTTTAACTCCCTTTGGAATTTAGGTGAAGTGACCAGTTTGGGACAAGTCCTTTGGATCTTTTTGCAGAATATTTTAAATGTCTTCTTGCTCTTCCCTCTGGTCTTTCAACTGGTCTATCTCTGTCCAAACTTGCGGCAAACGAAAAAAATCCTCCTTCTCAGTTTTCTACTGAGTCTAGGAATCGAGTGTACGCAACTGGTCTTAGACTTTTTCTTTGATTTTAATCGCGTTTTTGAGATTGATGATTTGTGGACCAATACCTTGGGAGGCTATCTGGCTTGGGTCCTCTATAAAGGACTGCATAAAAACAAGATAAGGAATTAGAATGAGTATTTTAGAAGTTAAAAATTTAAGTCATGGTTTTGGTGACCGTGCAATTTTTGAAGATGTATCTTTCCGTCTCCTCAAGGGAGAACATATCGGTCTAGTCGGTGCCAATGGTGAAGGGAAATCAACCTTTATGAGCATTGTGACAGGTAAGATGTTGCCAGATGAAGGGAAGGTGGAGTGGTCCAAGTATGTGACTGCTGGCTACCTGGATCAGCATGCTGTGCTAAAGGAAGGTCAAACTGTGCGTGATGTTCTCCGTACTGCCTTTGATGAGCTTTTCAAAGCAGAAGCACGTATCAATGACCTCTATATGGAAATGGCAGAAGAGGGTGCTGATATTGATGCGTTAATGGAAGAAGTTGGTGAACTCCAAGATCGTTTGGAGAGTCGTGATTTCTATACCTTGGATGCCAAAATTGACGAAGTGGCGCGTGCTCTTGGTGTCATGGACTTTGGCATGGATACGGATGTAACCTCTTTGTCAGGTGGGCAAAGAACCAAAGTGCTTTTGGCCAAGCTTCTCCTTGAAAAGCCTGATATCTTACTTCTGGATGAGCCAACCAACTACTTGGATGCTGAACATATTGACTGGCTCAAGCGTTATCTCCAAAACTATGAGAATGCCTTTGTCCTTATTTCGCATGATATTCCTTTCCTCAACGACGTAATCAATATCGTCTATCATGTGGAAAATCAACAGTTGACGCGTTACTCTGGTGATTACTACCAGTTCCAAGAAGTCTATGCCATGAAGAAATCTCAGCTAGAGGCGGCATATGAACGTCAACAGAAAGAGATAGCAGACCTCAAAGACTTTGTTGCTCGAAACAAAGCCCGTGTTGCGACACGTAATATGGCCATGTCCCGTCAAAAGAAACTCGACAAGATGGATATTATCGAACTGCAAAGTGAGAAGCCAAAACCATCCTTTGATTTCAAATCAGCTCGTACGCCAGGACGCTTTATCTTCCAAGCAAAGGATTTGCAGATTGGTTATGACCGCCCTCTAACAAAACCGCTTAATCTGACCTTTGAACGCAATCAAAAGGTGGCTATTATCGGAGCCAACGGGATTGGAAAGACGACTCTGTTGAAAAGTCTCTTGGGCATTATTCCGCCAATCGCTGGGGAAGTTGAACGCGGTGATTACCTAGAGCTTGGTTATTTTGAGCAAGAAGTAGAAGGTGGAAATCGCCAAACACCTCTTGAAGCTGTCTGGAATGCCTTTCCTGCACTCAATCAGGCAGAAGTTCGTGCAGCCCTTGCTCGTTGTGGTTTGACGACCAAGCACATTGAAAGTCAGATTCAGGTCTTGTCAGGTGGGGAACAGGCCAAGGTGCGTTTCTGTCTCTTGATGAACCGTGAAAATAACGTCTTAGTGCTGGACGAGCCGACCAACCACTTGGATGTAGATGCCAAGGATGAACTCAAACGGGCGCTTAAAGAATACAAAGGAAGCATTCTTATG
>NZ_KQ969521.1:338656-350215 GCF_001578935.1 Streptococcus oralis
TTTTTGACTAGTAATTTAAATAGTTTTCAACTTCAGATTTCTCAATTTCTTTACCGTAGTGGCAAATCGGACAAGAAACGAAGTAACTTTTACCATAAGGGAAAAGTGGAATCCAGTAGAGGGTGAACTTGCGCCCAGTTTCTACGATCTCCCAAGTGTCGACATTGTTACAGTGACCACATTCGATCGCAGTTTGCGTATGTCCCAAATCTTTCTGATAACCTTTAGAACCCCAAAATAAAATCATGTCATCGTCTCCTTATCTGTTGATGGCTTATTTTTTGCTGAAGTCGTAGTCTTTCACCACTTCTATACTATCAATGGTGATAGCAGACGTTGGTTTATCTTTCTCATCTTTTTCAGCCTTGGCAATCTTGTCAACAACGTCCATACCATCGATGACTTGACCAAAGACGGGGTGTTTGCCGTCTAGACTAGGATTTCCGCCCTCTTTATAGGCTTCGATGATTTTCTTTGGATACTTGCTGGTAGGAAGTTTAGCAGAAATATCTGTTGAATTTTGGTTGATGAAGAACTGGCTACCGTTGGTACTTGGTTGACCAGTATTAGCCATAGCAAGGGCTCCTCGGATATTGTATAGGTAAGGAGAGATTTCATTTTTGAAACCAGTTCCCTTGTCCTTTGTTTTATCCTTATCATGCCAGATAGATTGGCCACCTGTACCATCTCCCTTAGGATCTCCAGTTTGGACCATAAAGCCATCAATAACACGGTGGAAGGTGATGCCGTTATAATAGCCTTCCTTAGCGTGAGTAAGGAAGTTTTCAACTGCTAGTGGTGCTAGTTTTGGAAAGAGCTTGATACGGATATCGCCTTGATTTGTGTGTAAAATGACCTCAGCTTCATCTTCAGCAACTTCCTTAGAAAGTTGAGGGAAGTTGGCATTTTCATTGGTCAAAGCGTCATTCAAATCTTTGGCAGCCTGAGCAGCCGCTTTTGAGCTTTCTTCAGCTGAGATGCTGGAGTCGACATATTCATCACCACGGAGACCACGTTGGATACTAGTACATCCAGCAAGGGCTACAGTTGATAGTAAAAGAAGGGTTGCTAGTTTTTTCATTGTTAACCTCTCAAAAATTCATTTCTACCATTGTACCTTAAAAGGAGCTTGATTTCAAATGTAAAAGATTTTACTAAAAATTTCTAGTAGTTAAAAAAATTAAAACTCTGTCAAGTTTTTTTCTTGACACCCTCTGGAAATCTGCTATAATAGAACATGTGCTAAATAGCTCAGCTATTTCACCGAAACAAAAAATAAGAAAAGAGACATTAAAAAATGGCAGTTAAAATCCGTTTGACTCGTATGGGTTCTAAGAAAAAACCTTTCTACCGTATTAACGTAGCAGACTCACGTTCACCACGTGACGGACGTTTCATCGAAACAGTTGGTACTTACAACCCACTTGTTGCTGAAAACCAAGTGACTTTGAAAGAAGACCGCGTTCTTGCATGGTTGGCTGATGGAGCTCAACCTTCAGATACAGTTCGCAACATCCTTTCAAAAGAAGGCGTATTGAAAAAATTCCACGATTCTAAATTCTCAAAATAAGTTTAAAGTAGGTTGACAGATGGATACGATTGAAAATCTCATTATTGCGATTGTGAAACCTTTGATTTCACAACCTGATGCCTTAACTATCAAGATTGAAGACACACCAGAGTTTTTGGAGTATCACTTGGATCTTGACCAGAGCGATGTCGGTCGTGTTATCGGTCGTAAGGGTCGCACTATCTCAGCGATAAGAACGATTGTCTACTCTGTCCCAACTGAAGACAAAAAAGTAAGAATCGTTATCGATGAAAAATAAAAAAGCGGGACAGATGTCTCGCTTTTTTGTGAGGAGGAGAAGATGAAGGATTTAACGTTTAGACAATTACAAGCCTACTTACTTGAACATTACCAGCAGTCTCGGACTGAGGAAGGTCTCTTTATCAAGCTAGTGGAGGAAGTCGGAGAAGTGGCCGAGGTCTTGAATGGACGCTCTGGTCGAAAAGAGGGTGTTCAGGACTCAAACGAGGAACTAGCCAAAGAACTAGCTGATATTATTCACTATACGGTTGCAATCGCGGCCATTAACGATATTGACCTAACCAAAACTATCTTTGATAAAGATAAAAAAGCTGCCATTAAGTATCAACATGAAAGAGATTTGGAAGGATTTTTAGATAACTTCCAAGAGAATAAGGAGTAATTTCTTTTCACTGATATGAAAGATTTCTCCTAGCTTACGCTCGCTAGTAAGAAAGAATAGAGAAAGCAATGAACCCAGAGGATTATGCATGGAATGAGTTTGAACGAACTGCCTATAAGACTAAAATGAATCACCTACCCAGTCCTTACAAAGTTGCCATTTGGGATGACTCTGAGAAAAGATTGGAGCTAGAACAAATACTGGATAGACTTCCTCAGAAAGAACTAGCTCGATGGGCATTAGAGAACTCGCAAGATTTCTTATCTTTAATTGATATCGGTGATGAAGGTGAGAAAAATAAAATAATTCGGCAAACTTATGAGGCTTTTGATGCACGATTGAGAAATGAGTTCTCACCTCATGAGTTGAGAAAAGCAGGTTTCGCAGCAAATCTCCTCTCTAAAAATGCCCAAAATCAAATCGCTAAGTACGCTGCCAGAGTCTTTGTACAAGCTATTTCAACAGCCCATATGAGAGGACACGCCATCGTTTCCGCGGATTATGCTATCAAAGTAAGGAATCTCCAAGAGGCAGACAAGCTAGAACTTGTGAGACAAGAACGAGAAAAGCAGATCAGACTGGCTGAATCCTTTATAGGCAATAAAAAAGAATTTATCATCTTGAAAGAGTGATAGTGGGAATAAAATACCAATCCTAGAAATAGCATCTAGGATTTTACTATGCTAAAATGGAAAGGCAGTCTCAAAAATTCTAGTCAATCTATCTTGAGAATAGCTACTTTTAAAGGGAGTAACAATCTATGAACGAGAAAACAAAAGCATACCTAGCAGCCTTATCTTTTTCAGCCATCATTGGTTTTTCTTTTTATTTACTAAGATTGCTTTGGCCTATGCCAGTCCTCTTACAAACTTGGCACATCGCTATACAATCGCTGCTTTGGTATTGGTCATCCTTCATCAAACAAAACTTATCAATGTGAGTTTAAGTAGAAAAGCTATTCTTTCTATTCTGCCTATGAGTCTTTTCTATCCACTTCTCTTTTTTATTTTCCAATCCTTTGCCTTACAGTATATATCGTCTTCTGAAGCGGGAATTCTACAGGCACTTGTCCCGATTTTTACTCTCCTTTTGGCATCGGTCTTTCTCAAGGAAAAGACAAGTTTGTTGCAAAAGTTTTTTTAATTTTATCCGTAGCAGGAGTAGTTCTCATCTTCCTTAGCAAGGGAGCGAACTTTAGCACTGAAACTGCTAGCTTGGGCTTTCTCTTGATGTTGGGATCTGTTCTTGCCAATGCGATCAACAATATTCTAAGCAAGGCTAAAGGAGGTCGCTACCGGGCCATGGATATGACAGCTGTTGTGATAGTTGTTGGCTTCGTCACCTTTAATACGCTGAGTCTGATCTCTCACTATCTAGAGGGGAATCTATTAGCTTACTTTGCGCCGTTTGGACAGCTGCCCTATCTGCTTTCCATCCTCTATTTGGGAATTCTAGCCTCTATAGTGACTGGTAGTCTCTCTATCTATGCTATTGTTCGCCTCGGGGCATCAACCGTCAGTGTCTTTGGTAATCTTGGAACAGTTTTGACCATTCTAGCCGGAGCACTTATCCTCCACGAACCAATTTATAGCTACCATGTCATCGGGGCAACTTTGATTATTGCTGGAATTTTAGGCATGAATCTGATGAGAAAAAAGTAAAGATTGCGTAGCAGTCTTTTTCTTTATCCAAATGATGCAGAAAATTCAAAATTTTTAATGAAATCAAGTTTAGAAAACGATGATTTTAATATAGCATGATAAAATAGATAAAAAGAATGATATTAGAATAAAGAGGAGCGAATGTAGAAATGAAGCAAAATGATGTAGTTGAAGTAATTGCTTTTTATAACAGAGAACCTGAGATGTTGGAACGTCACCTTATATCAGTCGGAGATTGTGATTTGGTTGTTTATCATCGTCCTGGAAACGCAAATAAAGGACACATTATTTTTTATCATGGAGCTTGTGGACGTAGTCAGATGTGGGCCCACCAGTATGATGCTTTTGATGGATTTGACCTTTACTTTGTAAATGTTAGAGGGCAGGGTGAATCACCTATGAAAGTTGGGCTACCCGACTTAGAAGGCGCTGTTCAAGATGTAGATGCCATTTTGTCCTATTTCCAGTTGGATAAGGTGATATTGGTTGGTCATTCTTGGGGAGGAAATCCACTTCAAGAGTATACCTATCGCCATCCAGAAAGAGTCCTAGCTTTGGTCATGGTGGATAGTTGGGGACAGCACCGTTACTTGTCTGAGAAAGAAAGAGGTCGAATCAAATATAGTTCTCTTATGTACAAGACGATTCCTTGGAAGGTGATTGCTGATAAAAACTCAAAAATGTGTAGTGATAACCCTATCACAAGAGAATTGGTCAAGACGGCCATCATAGAAACTGGGCGAGATGTTTTCTTGAACCTTGGAATCACAGGCTTCTTGGCAGTCCATGAGATAGAAGGATATAAAGGAAATCCTCCCATGCTATTAGCAAGAGGAGAAAATGATTTTCCCAAACACCTAAAAATAATCTATGATGGTATCATTGCTCTAAATCCCAATGCGCGTCAAGTAACGATTTCAGATAGCAAACACCAACCGATGAATGACCATCCTGAAGAGTTTAATCAGATAGTTGGTGAATTCTTTGAAGAAGTAGTAAGGACCTATCCAACTTGTGAAAATCCCTGGAACGTGATAAAATAAAGGATAGAAATAGATACAGGAGACAAGATGAACTACTTTAATGTTGGGAAAATCGTTAATACGCAGGGTTTACAGGGTGAGATGCGTGTCTTGTCTGTGACGGATTTTGCTGAGGAGCGGTTTAAAAAAGGGGCAGAGCTGGCTTTATTTGATGAAAAAGATCAGTTTGTCCAAACAGTGACCATCGCAAGTCACCGTAAACATAAGAATTTTGACATTATCAAATTCAAAGACATGTACCATATCAATGCGATTGAAAAGTACAAGGGCTATAGTCTCAAGGTCGCTGAGGAAGATTTGAACGATTTAGATGATGGTGAATTCTACTATCACGAGATTATCGGTTTGGATGTTTACGAGGGAGATAACTTGGTTGGAACCATCAAGGAAATTCTGCAACCAGGAGCCAATGATGTCTGGGTGGTAAAGCGAAAAGGTAAGCGAGATTTGCTTTTACCTTACATTCCGCCAGTAGTTCTCAATGTTGATATTCTAAACAAACGGGTTGATGTGGACATCTTAGAAGGGTTAGATGATGAAGATTGATATTTTAACCCTCTTTCCGGAGATGTTTTCTCCGCTGGAGCACTCGATTGTTGGAAAGGCTCGAGAAAAAGGTATCTTGGATATTCAGTATCATAATTTTCGAGAATATGCTGAAAAGGCACGTCACGTCGATGATGAGCCCTACGGAGGCGGTCAGGGGATGTTGCTCCGGGCCCAACCCATTTTCGATGCCTTTGACGCTATTGAAAAGAAAAATCCGCGAGTGATTCTTCTTGATCCTGCTGGGAAACAGTTCGATCAGGCTTACGCTGAGGATTTAGCTCAGGAAGAGGAACTGATCTTTATCTGTGGTCATTATGAAGGGTATGACGAGCGCATCAAGACCTTGGTAACCGATGAAATTTCTCTAGGAGATTATGTTTTGACTGGTGGTGAGCTGGCAGCCATGACCATGATCGATGCGACCGTTCGCCTGATACCAGAAGTGATTGGTAAGGAGTCTAGTCACCAGGATGATAGCTTCTCTTCGGGACTTCTCGAATATCCTCAGTACACTCGCCCTTATGACTATCGTGGCATGGTCGTGCCAGATGTGCTCATGAGCGGTCACCATGAAAAGATTCGACAGTGGCGACTGTATGAGAGTTTAAAGAAAACCTACGAGCGAAGACCTGACCTGCTAGAAAACTATCAACTAACAGCCGAAGAAGAAAAGATGCTGGCTGAAATCAAAGAAAACAAAGAATAAAGGAGAACCTTATGCAAGTAATCAAACGTAATGGAGAAATTGCTGAATTTGATCCAGATAAAATTTACCAAGCTGTCCTAAAAGCAGCTCAAACCGTTTATGTTTTGACAGATGATTTGCGTCAAAACCTTGCACAAGTTACTAAAAAAGTCGTTTTGGACTTGGAAGAAGCAAAAGTAGAACGTGCCACTATCAGCATGATCCAATCAATGGTTGAGCACCGCTTGCTTGGCGCTGGTTACATCACAATCGCAGAACACTATATCTCTTATCGCTTGCAACGTGATTTGGAGAGAAGTGGCTATGGTGACCATATCGCAGTTCATCTTCATTTTGAACAAATCCGTTAAGAAAAAGAGTGGGATGCAAAGAACATCTCACTCTTTCTTAAATAGACTTTTCTGAGCTTTTTGTACGGTTGAGGGAACGAAACGAAACCGTTTAATATCACTGATACGAATGATTCGAGTCACGTTTTTTGAAAAATTTTTGACGATAATTTGTTGGCGATTAGCATCGTGTTTGACAATATCACCCGTAAAACTTGTCTCAGCAAGTATGACATGAACAGCCGTCTTTTTCTGGATGGCTTGTTCAATCATAGCAGTGAGGGAGTTGTCCTCGATTTGAGGATGATCATCATTCCCATTGAGAAAACCATGTAGTTTATCTAGAACTAGTTTGAATGTCTGTCTCATAGAATCCTCCCTTCTTATATATCCACATTATATAAAATTTTCCTAAAAACCACAAGATTTTTACGAATAGACTATAGAAAGTATATCACATAAAGGAGTTAAAAATGGCAGAATTTACATTTGAAATCGAAGAACACTTGCTCACCTTGTCTGAAAATGACAAAGGATGGACAAAAGAACTAAATCGCGTTAGCTTTAATGGAGCACCAGCAAAGTTTGATATTCGTTCTTGGAGTCCTGACCATACCAAAATGGGCAAAGGAATCACGCTTTCCAATGAAGAATTTCAGGTAATGGTCGATGCCTTTAAAGGGGGACAATAAAAAAGAATCTTGAGTAGAACTCAAGATTCTTTTTTTTATGACACAATATAGTCACAGAGAGAAGTCTTAGCCAATTGAATGAAAGTCTCTCTATACTCTTCAGGTGGTATTGGATTATCTTTACGAATCCAGACTTCAATGAAAGAGATGGCCATGGTCGTAATGATATAAGCGATGTCTTCTTTATTAAAATTATATTTCAGTTGGTAATTGACATTCTTTAGTACCCACTCTGAGTATGTTCCACGCAGAAATTCCTTCCAACATGGGTCGACTTGTGTGGTATACAAGGTGTTAACAATTTCCCTTTTTTCGTATATGAGAGGAAGTATATGGTCTGCTAAAAAGCTGATAGGATCTCCATCATTGCTAGGGCAGTACTTATTAAAGACGTTAAAAATGTGCTGATTGGTCTCTTCGTGAATGTATTCAATAATATCTTCAAAGTTGTTAAAATGCTTTTGATAAATCGCTTGTCGTGAAATACCAGCTTCAGCAGCAATTTCAGTCATTGTAAAGGAACTACGTTGAGGATTTTTCTTAGCTAGTGTGATGAGAGCTTTAATGATTAGCTCACGAGTATTCTTTGCCATAGAATTACCTTTCTGTTTATAATTATTTATAATCATTTTTGTTTTAAAAGAAATCAAAATAATCAAGTTAATATAAATAATCAATGAACATTAAATTTTCTGAATCTTTTAGGTAGCTCTATTGTATCACAAATAATTTATAAAACATAGCTCAAACAATAAAAATGCGTTTTCTGAAAATTCCTATCACATCAGTATTTTTAGACAATTCTCATGATAATGCTGTATTATTTGAGGTATTAAAATAATATATCTAAACAATTGACATCGTGTAAATAAATAACTTGATGAATTAAAGATTTTTCATAAAAATACTTGATGATATTTAGTATAATAGTTCTGGTAAATATTTTGCTATATTTCCTCTCTGACCTAAGAGTAGTGTGCTCCTGCTAGAGATTGAATTTAATTATTGTTTTTGAATAGTATGAAACGTGTAGATATTTCCCCAAGCACATGTTACAGATAGTCTATTATGTAGTAAATTATGCGATTGAAAGGGGTGTTGTCTATTGGAGAGAGTTGACACGTTGTTCAATCGATTTCAATCATATAGAAAGGAAAGTCATGAAATTTAAAAAATTGTGGCTCTATATTTTAACGCCACTACTCGTTTTATTGGGTTCTGCTGCTTTGACAAATACAGTTCAAGCACAAGAACTTAAAAATGTCATTACCAAAGTAGGAATTTGGGAGACTGATAATGGTAAGTTTGTGACACCAGATGCTAAAGGAGTTTACAACCTATCACCACAAAATCAATCTTACGAAAACTATAAGTTTGCTGCTGATTTTGATTTGAGCGCTTATGATGGAAAACTGAAGGATGGAGATACATTTACATTCACTATTCCAACTCCATTATCTGTTCGTGCTGAAAAGTTTGAGCTCAAAGATAAAGAGACTGATACTGCTGTAGGTGATGCAACAGTTGTTTCTAATGGTGACAATCAAGGTGGTAAAGTTACCATTACTTTAAAAAACCTTGCTGAATACCTTAAGAAAAAAGGTGGTACAGAAGTTCGTGGTGTTTCAGGTACTTTCTATGTAGCTTTCAGCTCTAAGAAAGAAACAGAAGAAGAATCAATTCAACTTGATAAGACTGAAACAAAGGATGATGTTAACTTCAAGATGAAGTTCAAAAAAGGTGGAGAAATCGACTATTCTGAAGGTATTGGTAAAACAAACATTAGTAAAGTTAATGGTACTATCAATAAGGAAAAATGGGAATCAGCCCTTCTTGGAAAATCAGGAGATTATATCCACAAGTGGAATCTTCGTGTAAACCCTAAACAAGCTGAGTATAACAAGATTGTAGTTCGCGACTGGGTTGACAAAGACTATTCACCAATGCAGATCATCCCTGAATCAATCGTGGTTACTGCTGGTTACTACAACAAAGTCTATGCTTTAGTTGATGATGTAACTCTTGAAGCAGGTAAAGACTACGAAATCAAGTGGAATGATTCTTACACTGAGTTCACTATTACCTTTAACAATGCTAAGGCAATCCGTGCTACAAACGGTAAAGCAGCAGCATTCCGTATCGTCTATAATACAACAGCTCCGGCTGATGGAACAAAAGTCCAAAACAATGCTGAAATCACAGCTGATGATAAAGTTCTTCCAGTGAGCGATGATCGTACTGAAACTATTACAAAAGTTATTGGTAACTCAACAGTTACATCAGGTGGTACTATCCAACTGAAAACTGGTTACCGTATCACGCTGTATAAAGTAGATGAAAAATCACTTGACCGTCTTGCGGGAGCTAAATTTAAAATCACACCTCCAGAAGGTGCAACTACAGCACACGAAGAAACAGTAACAACAGACGCTAGTGGTGTTGCCCAGTCTAAAATCTACACTGATGAAGATGTTAAAAAGGGTGAATTCACCATCACTGAAGTTGAAGCTCCTAAAGGTTACCAATTGGATTCTACTCCAATCAAAGTAACTGTTGGTCAAGAAGGTGTTATCAAAACAATCTCAAACAAACGCAACAGTACAAAAGCTCAAATCCAAGCAATTAAAAAATTGACTGGTCGAGCTATTAAAGCTGGTGAGTTTGAATTTGACTTGTTTGATGACAAGACAAATAAAGTTGTTGAAACAGTAACAAATGATGCGGAAGGAAATATCAACTTTGCTGAATTGACATTTGACAAAGCGGGTACATACAACTACCACATCGTTGAGAAAAAAGCGAACACAACCGAAAAAGGTGTTACTTATGATGCCAACCCTGTTGGCGTTACAGTTACTGTAACAGCAGATGCTGAAGGTAAATTGACTGCAGCTGTCGCTTACGAAAATGATGATAAGACTTTTGAAAACACATACGCTCCTGAGAAAACTTCAGCGCCTATTGAAGTGACAAAAGCCCTTTCAGGTCGTGAGTTGAAAGCTGATGAGTTTGAGTTTGTCTTGAAGAATGACAAAGATGGTGCAGAACTTCAAAAAGTGAAGAACACTGCTGACGGTAAAGTGACATTCGCTCCAATCGAATATACCAAAGCTGGTACATACAACTACACCATTGTTGAAACAAATGCTGGTAAGACTGTTGATGGTGTGACTTACGATAATCTTGAAGTCAAAGTCACAGTAGAAGTTACAGATGACGGCGAAGGAAAACTTCATGCGAATGTGACTTACCCAGCGGACAAAGAATTCAACAACAGCTATGGAACTTCAAAAGCAAAAGCAACTCTTGAAGTGACTAAGAAGTTGACTGGTCGTGAGTTGGAGGCTGATGAATTTGAGTTCACTTTGACAGACCAAGACGGTAATGTGAAAGAAACTGTGAAGAATGACAAAGACGGAAACGTTGCTTTCTCAGAATTGGAATTCGATAAAGCAGGCACTTATACTTATAAGATTGCTGAAAAAGCGGGTACTGCTACAGGTATCCAGTACGATACTAAAACCATCACAGCTACAGTTACTGTAGCGGACAAGGGTAAAGGTGCACTTGAAGCAACTGTTTCTTACGATGACGAAAAAGCTTTCGAGAATACTTACACTCCAGCAAAAACGGAAGTTCCTGTGAAGAAAGTATGGAAGGACGAGAACAACCAAGATGGTAAACGCCCATCTTCTGTCACAGTTAAATTGCTTGCAGACGGTCAAGATACTGGTAAAACACTTGAACTCAATGCCGCAAACGGTTGGACTGGAAGCTTCACAGACCTTGATGCTGATAAAGGTGGCACACCTATCCAGTACACTGTAGTAGAAGTAACTGTTCCAGGTTACACTTCTAAGGTTACTGGTGACGCTGCATCAGGATTCACTATCACAAATAGCTATTCTCCAGAAACAGTTGACATTAAAGCAACCAAGAACTGGGATGACGCGAATAACCAAGACGGCAAACGTCCAACTAAGATTACAATCAATCTTTTAGCAGACGGTCAGAAAGTCGCATCGAAAGAAGTTCAAGCAGCCGCAGACGGAACTTGGACTACTACATTCGAAAAATTAGCAAAATATAAAGCTGGTAAAGAAATCAAATACACTATAACAGAAGAAGCCGTAGCAGAATACGAATCAATTATTACAGACTTTACCATCACAAACAAATATGCACCAAAAGAAATCGACTACAAGGTAACAAAAGTATGGAACGATGCGAACAACCAAGACGGCAAACGTCCTAAGTCCGTAACCGTTCAACTTTTCAAATCTGTAGATGGATCTAAACCAGTAGCTGTTGAAGGTAAGAAATTGACCTTGACAGCTGATGATAAGACAGACGCTAACACTTGGGT
>NZ_KQ969521.1:350394-407386 GCF_001578935.1 Streptococcus oralis
AACAACCAAAGCGGCAAACGTGCAGATAAAGTGAAAGTTCAAATCTTTAAGGGTGAAGGCGAAAAAGCTGAACTCGTTCAAGAAATTGAAGTTTCAGAAGCAACTGGTTGGAAGTTCGAATCAAAAGCACTTCCTAAGTATGAAAATGGTACAGAAATCAAGTACACTGTCAAAGAAGTAGCTGTGAAAGAATATACCTCAACAGTTACTACAGACAAAGATGGTAAGTACACAGTTACCAATGAATACACACCAGAAAAAACTTCTATAAAAGGTCGTAAGATCTGGAAAGATGAAGAGAACAAAGACGGTATCCGTCCAGCATCTATCACAGTGAAACTTCTTGCCGATGGTCAAGACACTGGTAAGACTGCGGTAGCCTCAGAAGCAACTGATTGGACTTATGAGTTCACAGAACTTGAGCGTTATAAAGATACTAAAGGTACAGAATTCAAGTACTCTGTAGTAGAGGTTCCAGTTGCTGGTTATACATCTGAAGTAGAAGGCTTCAATATCACAAATACACATACTCCAGAAAAACCAACACCTGGTAAACCAAATGAACCAGGAAAACCAGGTCCAAAACCTCAACTTCCTAACACTGGTGAAAAAGCATCTAACGTAGCAGTAGTTGCAGGACTTGCTTTGATGGCAGTAACTGGTGGATTATACTTTGTAAGCCGTAAAAATAAATAATCTCTAGATGAGAGTTGATTTTCAGTTAGTTCTTAGGAAGTAATTGGAAAGGAAATGAGGCTGGAACAAAAAGATTTTGATTTTAGGAATTCTTTATTCTAAATTTTTAAAATCGATAGATTAGACAAAAAAGCGAACAAGACCGAATTCTGAATGTCAGATAACTCGTTTTGTTCGCTTTTTATATTTAAGGTTAGACTTTTGTTCCAGCCTCATTTTTTTATCTTGAGAAATATGGAAGGCTTTTCAATCGTTCGAGTAGGGGACGACTAATGAAACTAATGGCAATAATCTTACCAAGATCAGGAAGGATAAAAGGAAGAACACCAACAGCGAGTACTTTGTCAAGTGATATACCAGCAAGGAAGTGGAGGCTGAGAATACCTCCGACAAAGACGAGGGAATCACCCAAGAGGTTGGCTAAGAAAATGCGAATATAGCCACTATTTTGATGGATGAGATAAGATGTAAGTCCTGCATAGACAAGGTCAAACCAAAGATAGCCTGAACTTGGACCGACTAAAACGTGAAATCCTGCACCACCCCCTGCAAAGACAGGTAGACCAATAGCTCCCAGTAGGAGATAGAGAGCTACAGATAAAACAGCTTCCCTAGGTCTAAAAACAGTGGCAATCAGACCGATTGCAAAGTTTTGCAGAGTGAAGGGGACAGGACCGATAGGGAGACTGATTTGTGCTAATACGGCGATGAGAGCAGCACCGATAGCAGGAATGGCATAGATATGAGCTTTTTTCAAAACTGTTAACCTCTTTTCAAAATTATAGTAACTATTATACTGATTTAGAAAGAAAAGTCAACCTATTTTTAAAATCAAGGTAACAATTTTGTAACAGCCGATTTTACAAGTAAAAAGAGACCTCAAGAGGTCTCTTGCGATAATTAGCGCATGGTTACAAATTCTTCTGAGGCGGTTGGGTGGATAGCTACTGTAGCATCAAAGTCTGCCTTGGTAGCCCCCATCTTGATGGCAACAGCGAATCCTTGAATCATCTCATCCACTCCGTAACCAAGTCCGTGAAGTCCAACAACTTTTTCGTCAGCACCGGCGGTGATGAGTTTGAAGCGAGATTCTTGACGATGGCTTGTAACGGCAGAGTACATAGATGCAAAGCTTGACTTGTAAACTTTGATGTTATCTTGGCCGTATTCTTTGATCGCTTGATCCTCAGTTAAACCAACCGTTCCGATTGCTGGGTGTGAGAAGACAACAGTAGGGATAGTCGTGTAGTCCATCTTGGCATTTGTTTTCCCGTTGAAGAGGCGTTCAGATAAGGTACGTCCTGCCTTGATGGCTACCGGGGTCAGTTCCTTCTCACCAGTAACGTCTCCAAGAGCATAGATGCCATCTACAACTGTATTTTGGTATTCATCTACTTGGATAAATCCACGTTGGTTGAGTGTAACTCCAGCCTTTTCTAACTCTAGACCATCTACATTTGGACGGCGACCGGTAGCCCAGATAACTTGGCTTGCAGTGTGACTAGAGCCGTCTTCGAAATGAATGGTAGTACCTTGCTCCGTTTCTTCGAGCTTGACGGGTACCTTATGCGTGTGCAAAGGTAGACCTGTTTTTTCCATTTCATTGACAAGTCCTTCAACGATGTAGCTGTCAAAACCACGCAAGGGACGATCACGACGGACAAATAAATCCGTTTTTACTCCTAGTGCGTGGAGAACACCTGCTAATTCAACAGCGATATAACCAGCTCCAAGAATCGCAACGGATTCAGGAAGTTGCTCCCAAGCAAAGACATCGTCTGAGCTACCACCGAGTTCAGCTCCAGGAATAGCTGGGATGCTTGGACGAGCGCCAGTCGCAATCACGATATGCTTGGCACGAATCAATTCACCATTAACGCTGACGGTGTGGGAATCAACAAAATGAGCACGACCTTCAATCAAATCAACCCCGTTGCGCTTGAAACTTCCATCATAAGACGAGCGGGCACGATCGATGTAGGCTTCACGGTTTTGACGAAGTTTAGCAAAATCAAATTGAACATCTGAACTTGTAAAACCATAGTCAGGGCCGTAGTGGTGGAAGCTTTCAGCGATTTGAGCTCCATACCACATGATTTTCTTAGGAACACAGCCGACATTGACGCAGGTTCCGCCTAATTTTTTCTCCTCGATAACAGCTGCTTTAGCCCCGTGTTCGCCAGCTCGGTTCATAGTGGCAATGCCGCCGCTTCCTCCACCGATGGCGATGATATCATATTCTCTCATAGAAAACTCCTTATAGCTTTGATAGTCATATTCTATCGTTTTTATTTTTTGAATGCAAAAATCTGCTACGATAAAAAAATTATAAAAACGCTTGCCAAATTCAAAAAGATATTGTATTATATATCTAGCACAATAATCCAATAAACGAATACCGAACGAAATAATGATCCTGAATTGTCATTGTTTCCATCTGAACTGTCATTGTTTGGTCTCGGTATTTCTGATATAATGGTTTTTGTAAGGCAAAAGAATAAAGGAGCTTAAAAATGAAAAGAAATAAGAAGGCAAAAAAATGGCAATTATACACAGCGATTGGTGTTGCCAGTGCTATTGTTATCGGTGCTGCGGGGATTCTGATTTTTAGACAACCTTCCCAGTCAGCAGTCAAGGAGGAAACCTCTCATATCGTTACTGCTAAGGAAGGTTCTGTTGCTTCATCGGTTCTCTTGTCAGGTACGGTTACAGCAAAAAATGAACAATACGTTTATTTTGATGCTAGTAAGGGAGATTTAGATGAAATTCTCGTTTCGGTTGGGGACAAGGTCGAAGAAGGGCAAGCTTTGGTCAAATACAGCAGTGCAGATGCTCAAGCTGCCTATGATGCGGCTGATCGTGCAGTTGCAAAGGCAGACCGTCATATCGAGGAGTTAAACAAGGCTCGTGAGAATGCATCAGCTGTACCAGCTTCCCCACAAGTTCCAACAGAAGCAGGATTCCCAGAACAAGCGCAAGCAGGGACTTCTTCCGTATCTTCTATTGATTCTCAAATCAGTGATGCCAAGGATAACCGTGCAGATGCTGTGGCTCAGCTCAACAAGGCTCAAGCTCAGCTAGATGCTGCAACTGTCCTCAGTACACTAGAAGGGACTGTAGTTGAAGTTAATCATAATGTTTCCAAATCGCCAACAGGTAATAGCCAAGTGGTAGTACATGTCGTAAGTAATGAAAACTTGCAAGTCAAAGGGGAGTTGTCTGAATACAACCTTGCTAACCTTTCTGTTGGGCAAGAAGTTACCTTTACTTCGAAGGTTTACCAAGATAAGAGCTGGACAGGAAAAATTAGCTATATTTCTGATTATCCTAAAAACAACGGAGAAGCAGCAAATGCAGCCCTTGGAGGGAATACTGGATCTAAGTACCCTTATACTGTTGATGTGACCAGCGATATCGGTGAGTTGAAACAAGGCTTCTCAGTCAGTGTGGAAGTCAAAAACAAGAGTAAAGCCATCCTTGTTCCTTTAACAAGTGTTGTTACCGAAAATGACAAGAACTATGTCTGGCTTGTTGACGACCAGAAAAAAGTGAAGAAGGTAGAAGTTACTTTGGGGAATGCGGACGCAGACAACCAAGAAATTACTTCAGGTTTGACAGACGGAGCCAAGGTCATCAGTAATCCAACATCTTCCTTGGAAGAAGGAAAAGAGGTGAAGGCTGATGAAGAAACTAATTAGTCTCAAAAATATTTGCAGGAGTTATCGAAATGGTGACCAAGAACTGCAGGTCCTTAAAAATATCAATCTAGAAGTTCATGAAGGTGAGTTTGTTGCCATTATGGGACCGTCTGGTTCTGGTAAGTCTACCTTGATGAATACCATCGGAATGTTGGATACACCAACCAGTGGAGAGTATTATCTTGAAGGTCAAGAAGTGGCAGGTCTTGGAGAGAAACAACTTGCAAAGGTTCGTAACCAGCAAATCGGCTTTGTCTTTCAGCAGTTCTTTCTCTTGTCCAAGCTCAATGCACTTCAAAACGTTGAATTGCCCTTGATTTACGCTGGTGTTTCGGCTTCAAAGCGTCGGAAATTGGCGGAGGAATTTCTGGAAAAGGTTGATCTGACGGAGCGCAGTCATCATTTGCCTTCTGAGTTATCTGGTGGTCAAAAGCAACGTGTAGCGATTGCGCGTGCCTTGGTAAATAATCCTTCTATCATCCTAGCAGACGAACCAACAGGTGCCTTGGATACCAAGACGGGAAATCAAATCATGCAACTGTTGGTGGAGTTAAACAAGGAAGGAAAAACCATTATTATGGTCACGCATGAGCCTGAGATTGCTGCCTATGCCAAACGCCAGATTGTTATTCGTGATGGGGTCATCTCATCAGACAGTACTCAGGTAGAAAAGGAGGAAAACTAAGATGCAGAATCTGAAATTTGCCTTTTCATCCATCATGGCCCACAAGATGCGTTCCTTCCTGACCATGATTGGGATTATCATCGGAGTTTCGTCTGTCGTCGTCATCATGGCTCTGGGAGACTCCATGTCTCGTCAGGTTAATAAAAACATGACCAAATCACAGAAGGATATCCATGTCTTTTTCTCTCCTATCAAAAGCAAGGACGGTTCCTTTACGCAGAAACAATCCGCTTTGACAGTCAGTGGGAAAGAAGAGGATGTTCATGTTGAACCACCAAAACCACTGGAGTCTTGGGTCAAGGAGGCCGCCAAACTCAAAGGAGTAGACAGTTACTATGTCACCAACTCGACTAACGTCACCCTATCTTATAAGGATAAGAAGGTTGAACGAGCGACTCTGACAGGCGGAAATAGCACCTACATGAGCGCAGTTGAAAATGAAATCGTTGCGGGTAGAAGTCTAAGACCGCAAGACTACAAGGAATTTGCCAGTGTGATTTTGCTGGACGAAGAACTAGCCAAGAGTTTGTTTGATAGTCCCGAAGCTGCGGTTAATCAAATCATCTCTGTTAATGAATTTAGTTACCGTGTGATTGGCGTTTATACTAGCAATGAAGCTAAAACTGCTAAAGCCTTTGGGATTGGTGGTCTTCCAATTACGACCAATATTTCTCTCGCAGCCAATTTTAATACTGATGAAATCTCGAACATCGTCTTTCGTGTCAATGATACTAGTCTAACGCAGACCTTGGGTCCAGAGTTGGCTCGAAAACTGACTGAGATTGCAGGTCTTCAGCAAGGAGAGTACCAAGTTGCGGATGCAACTGCCGCCTTCCAAGAGGTACAACAACTATTTGGTTTTATGACAACCATTATCAGTGCCATCGCAGGAATCTCTCTCTTTGTCGGGGGAACTGGTGTTATGAATATCATGCTGGTTTCGGTGACAGAACGCACGCGGGAGATTGGTCTGCGGAAAGCTCTCGGAGCTACTCGGGCTAATATCTTGGTACAGTTTTTGATTGAGTCTATGATCTTGACCTTGCTAGGTGGTGTCATCGGTCTTGGGATTGCTGCTGGAATGACCATGTTAGCTGGAGTATTGCTTCAAAACATGATTGCAGGTATTGAGGTTGGGGTTTCCCTTCCAATCGCTCTCTTTAGCTTGGCTGTGTCAGCAAGTGTTGGGATGATATTTGGAGTCTTGCCAGCCAATAAAGCGTCTAAGCTTGATCCGATTGAAGCTCTTCGTTATGAATAAGATATAGAGCAGAAAAAACAAGATGGACATTTGTCTGTCTTGTTTTTGTATGGATTTTCCTATCGAAAATCACTAAAAATATGATATAATGAAGTGTTAGAAAAACAGGTTTCATTTGCCTGGAAAGGAAAAATTATGTCTGAAAAGAATTTTTATATTACAACACCGATTTACTATCCATCTGGTAAACTTCATATCGGTTCTGCTTACACAACCATCGCCTGTGATGTCCTAGCTCGCTATAAACGCCTCATGGGCTACGATGTCTTTTATCTGACAGGTCTTGACGAACATGGTCAGAAAATCCAGCAAAAAGCGGAAGAAGCTGGCATCACACCACAAGCCTATGTTGATGGGATGGCAGTTGGTGTCAAAGAACTCTGGAAATTACTCGATATCTCATATGATAAATTTATCCGTACAACTGATGACTACCATGAAAAAGTAGTAGCTCAAGTCTTTGAACGCTTGCTTGCTCAAGATGATATCTACTTGGGTGAATACTCTGGTTGGTATTCAGTTTCAGATGAGGAATTCTTTACAGAAAGCCAGCTTGCGGAAGTTTTCCGTGATGAAGCTGGAAATGTGACGGGCGGTATCGCTCCATCAGGACATGAAGTGGAATGGGTTTCAGAAGAGTCTTATTTCCTTCGCCTCAGCAAATACCAAGACCGTTTGGTCGAATTTTTCAAATCACATCCTGACTTCATCACTCCTGATGGTCGTCTCAATGAAATGTTGAAAAACTTTATTGAGCCAGGTTTGGAAGATTTAGCAGTATCACGTACAACCTTTACATGGGGAGTTCCAGTCCCATCCAATCCAAAACACGTTGTCTACGTTTGGATTGATGCCCTTCTCAACTATGCGACTGCTCTTGGTTACGGTCAAGACGATCATGCTAACTACGACAAGTTCTGGAATGGAACGGTCTTCCACATGGTAGGGAAAGACATCCTTCGTTTCCACTCAATCTACTGGCCAATCCTTCTCATGATGTTGGATATGAAATTGCCTGACCGCTTGATTGCCCACGGTTGGTTTGTCATGAAAGACGGCAAGATGTCTAAGTCTAAAGGGAATGTCGTCTATCCTGAAATGTTGGTAGAGCGTTATGGACTGGATCCGCTTCGTTACTACCTCATGCGTAGCCTTCCAGTCGGTTCAGACGGAACCTTTACTCCAGAAGACTATGTAGGACGTATCAACTATGAATTGGCCAATGACCTCGGAAACCTCCTCAACCGTACGGTTTCCATGATTAACAAGTACTTTGATGGGCAAGTCCCTGCCTATGTAGAGGGTGTGACTGAATTTGATAATGCTCTTGCTCAAGTAGCAGAGCAATCTATCTCTGACTTCCATACACACATGGAAGCCGTTGATTACCCACGTGCCCTTGAAGCAGTCTGGACCCTTATCTCTCGTACCAACAAATACATCGATGAGACAGCCCCATGGGTCTTGGCTAAGGATGAAGAGCACCGTGACCAATTGGCAAGTGTCATGAGCCACTTGGCAGCCAGCCTTCGTGTCGTAGCTCACATGATTGAGCCATTTATGATGGAAACTAGCCGTGCTGTATTGGCACAACTTGGTCTAGCAGAAGTTTCTAGCCTAGAAAACTTGAGCTTGGCTGATTTCCCTGCAGGTGTGACTGTTGTTGCCAAAGGAACACCAATCTTCCCACGTCTCGACATGGAAGAAGAGATTGCCTATATCAAGGAACAAATGGAAGGCAACAAACCAGCCGTCGAAAAAGAATGGAATCCAGATGAAGTTGAACCCAAACTCAACAAGGATGAAATTAAGTTTGAAGACTTCGATAAGGTCGAAATCCGTGTCGCAGAAGTCAAAGAAGTGTCTAAAGTGGAAGGTTCTGATAAGTTGCTCCAATTCCGCCTAGATGCTGGTGGTGGCGAAGACCGTCAAATCCTCTCAGGAATAGCTAAATACTATCCAAACGAACAAGAATTGGTCGGCAAGAAAGTCCAAATCGTTGCCAACCTTAAACCACGCAAGATGATGAAAAAATATGTCAGCCAAGGAATGATCCTCTCAGCTGAACATGATGGACAATTAACCCTTCTCACAGTTGATCCAGCTGTACCAAACGGAAGTGTGATTGGGTAATAGCAAAAAACCAACGTTAGACACGTTGGTTTTTCTTGTTATGTACGAGATTTTCTAAGAAGTAATCCATCTCCTTTTGCGACTTGAGGACAATTACTTTATCAGGGTAGGTTTTTTGAACCTGCTGATAGCGTACTTTAGCATTCTTTGTCCGCCCATCCCAGAGAATCCATCTGATAAAGTCCCAGTCAAATCGTTCAGGGCAACCTGCAGCCATACTTTCTCTGACCTTGCCTCGGTATGTGAGATACCGTTTAAAGGCTCGAAAGAGACAAGTCCATGGTGAAAAATTGAGAAAGATGATTTGGTCAGCTTCCAACATTCTTTCTTCATAGCAACACCAAGAGTAATTGCCGTCGATGACCCAAGCTTCGTGCTTTGTGAGAAAGTTTTTCATCTCGCCCAACATCCATTCGCGGTCACTGTCTTGCCAACCAGGTTGAAATTGGAGTGTATCCATATGCAGTTTGGGGATGGAGTAGTAGTTTGACAACTTTTCAGCTAGAGTTGACTTGCCGGCTCCAGAATATCCGATGATTGCTATTTTCATTTTCTTCCTTTTCTGATTAGAGGACAAAAAAACAGCCTCTGTGGACTGTTTCTTATTTAGCAAGTTTAGCTGAAAGACGAGCTTTATCGCGGCTTGCTTTGTTTTTATGAATCAAACCTTTAGTTTCTGCTTTGTCGATAGCTGAGCTAGCAGCACGGAAAAGTTCTTCAGAAGGGTTTGCTTCGAAAGCTTTGATAGCAGTACGCATAGCTGATTTTTGAGCTGAGTTTTTTTCGTTTTGTTTAACGTTCAATTCAGCGCGTTTGATAGCTGATTTAATGTTTGCCAATGTTCTTACCTCCATATTTACTAACTATACCATTATATATGAAAACTTAGGTTTTGACAAGGGGAAATTATTTTTTTAGGTAAATTTCATCGATTTCATGGTTTTTAGTCTTGTGGAGAATGACCTCGGCGCGATTCCTTGTCGGTTCGATATAGTTTTGTAGATTTGTGAGATTAATACTGGTCCAAACCTGATGTGCAAAGGCTTCAACTTCTCCAATTGGCATTTGCGTAAAGCGGTGGTAGTAGCTGTTGGGATCATTTTGGGCAAAGCTGAGCAGTTTCAAGAAACGATCCAGATACCAACTTTCAATATCCTCAACTGCTGCATCCACATAGATGGAGAAATCAAAGAAATCAGTGATGTAAAGGCGCTCATTTTGAGGGTTTTGAAAGACATTGATGCCCTCGACAATGACAAAATCAGCAGCTTTGACACGTTGTTTCTCTCCAGGAACGATGTCATACACTTCATGAGAATAGACAGGAATATCGACATCTTGCCCATTCTTTAGGCGGTCAAGAAAATTCAGCAAGGCTTCCATATCATAGCTTTCAGGAAAACCTTTGCGATTTAAGATATCTTGGTCCATCAAGGTTTGATTGGGATAGAGAAAACCGTCAGTTGTCACCAATTCTACAGTAGCATCTGGAAGAGTGCGTGATAGTAGAATCTGAAGCAAGCGACTAGTAGTCGATTTCCCCACAGCAACACTACCAGAAACCCCAATGATAAAAGGCTGAGATTTGCTTTCACGTTGGAGAAAAATTCCTTTTGAAAATGCCAAATCATCCTTAGTGCGCTTGTAAATATGGATAAGATGGACTAGGGGAAGATAGACATCCGTTACGTCCTGCAGACTAATCTGGTCATTGAAACTCTTGATGGATTCTAATTCCTCTTCTGTCAAGGGAGGGGTTGTTTTTCGATGCAAAGATTGCCAGGTTTGGCGACTGATTTTTTCAAAATGTAAAAATTCGTTGGACATTTCATTTCTCCTGGATAGTTTATTTATCATATCATAAAAGGCTAAAAAAATAAAGCGGTTTCTTGATGACTACCAACTTATTGGTGTATACTAAAAGTGTTTAGAGTTTGTTAGTAACAGGAAGCGCGAATATTTGTATTAGCCATCTAGTTTTAGACAATGGTAATCGGAGGAATGCTATGAAGACTCTCAAAAGCTATTTATTGGAACTCTGTTTTATTCTCAGTTTTGCCTTACCTTTTATAAAAGGAGCGAATGCGGATAATGGTAGACGTTTTGTGGAAACCTATTACGGTTTTACTTTTTTGATGGAACATGCTATTGTAACAGTTGCCTTTATCTGTTCGCTCTTGATTGCTTTCATACTAAAAAAACGGTGGACGAAATGGCTTGCTGCTGGTAGTTATCTATTTTTGATTTTGTGGATTGCTACAGAGGGTTATTTATTCCGTATGTCACTAGAAGATTTGATACGACTTTGGACAAGTTTGGAAATCTTGACACAAACTTATCAGTTGGGTTTTTATCTAAACATCATATTGGGAATCCTGTTGATAATCTAGCATTTGAAGGTTAAGTAATTATAATCAAGATATGCCTGATTATAGTTAATAAATTTGTTGTTTCATCCTGACTGGGAGATCTTATAGTTCCTAATGACTGGTCATTCGTTTCGAATAATTGAAAGAGATTGAAGAAAAGGTTTTTTGACTAGGATTCTTCAGTCTTTTTCATTTGATTATCACTTTGTAAACGATTTACAATTCAAGACAAATTATGGTAAAATAGTTTTATGAGTAAAATGTATTATGCAGAAAATCCTGATGCTGCTCACGACATTCATGAGTTGAGAGTGGAGTTGTTGGGAGAAAACATGACCTTTTTGACGGATGCGGGTGTTTTTAGCAAGAAAATGGTTGACTTTGGGAGTCAGCTCTTGCTCAAGTGTCTAGAGGTAAATGAAGGAGAGACGGTCCTTGATGTGGGTTGTGGTTATGGGCCATTGGGCTTGTCATTGGCCAAGGCTTATGGAGTTCAGGCGACCATGGTCGATATCAATAATCGTGCCTTGGACCTAGCGCGACAAAATGCTGAACGTAATAAAGTAGAAGCAACGATTTTCCAATCCAATATCTATGAACAAGTTGAAGGGAAGTTTGACCATGTTATTTCCAATCCGCCGATTCGAGCGGGCAAACAGGTTGTTCATGAGATTATCGAAAAGAGCAGAGATTTCTTGAATGACGGAGGAGATTTAACCATCGTCATTCAGAAAAAACAAGGGGCTCCAAGTGCTAAAAGTAAGATGGAAGACGTTTTTGGAAATTGTGAGATTATCAAGAAAGATAAAGGCTATTATATCTTGAGGAGTGTGAAAGAATGAGAGCAGTTGATGTAATTCAAAAGAAACGAGATGGTCAAGAACTGACTGCAGCTGAAATCAAATGGTTGGTTGAAGGCTATGTGGCTGGAACGGTTCCAGACTATCAGATGTCAGCTTTTGCTATGGCTGTTTATTTTAAAGGAATGACCACACGTGAGATTTCTGATCTGACGATGAATATGGTCAAAACGGGTCAAGAGTTTGACTTGTCAGCCATTGATGGGGTTAAAGTTGATAAGCATTCTACTGGTGGAGTTGGAGATAAGGTGACCTTAATTTTAGCTCCTTTAGTAGCAAGTTTCGGCGTTCCCGTAGCTAAAATGAGTGGTCGTGGTCTCGGCCATACTGGTGGGACAATTGATAAATTGGAGTCCATTAAGGGCTATCAAGTTGAGCGTAGTCAAGAAGATTTCATTCGTCAGGTACAGGACATTGGTGTATCTGTCATTGGGCAGTCCGATCAGCTGGTTAAAGCAGACAAGCTTCTCTATGCCCTCCGTGATGTGACAGCAACTGTCGACACGATTCCTTTGATTGCTAGTTCTGTCATGAGCAAGAAAATTGCTGCTGGGGCGGATGCTATTTTGCTAGATGTAACGGTCGGTGAGGGTGCCTTCATGAAGACGGTTGATGATGCACGTGAATTGGCTCAAACCATGGTGGATCTTGGTAAGGCTGTTGGTCGAAAGACGGTAGCGGTTATTACCGATATGAGTCAACCCTTGGGGCGAGCCATTGGCAATCGTCTCGAAATCCTAGAGGCAATTGAAATCCTTCAAGGAAAAGGCCGAGAAGATATTAGTCACTTTATTTGTGAGCTAGCTCAGATTATGCTTGATTTGGCAAATGTCGAGAAGACGGTTGAAGAAGTATGTCAACACCTTGAAAACGGCCAAGCACTGGCTAAGTTTGAAGAAATGGTAGCAGCTCAAGGCGGTGATTTAGAAGATCTCTATCGCCCAGTCAAAGTTGACCATGTGGTGGAAATTCCAGCTCAAGATACAGGTGTTATTTCAGCCCTTCCAGCTATGGAATTTGGGCTCTATGCCATGAGACTAGGAGCCGGTCGTGCAGTCAAGTCTGATGACTTGGACTATGAAACAGGGATTGTTTTTGAAAAGAAAGTTGGAGACTCCGTTCAAAAAGGGGAAATTGTTGCAAAAGTTTATACAAATGGAAAAATTTCTTCGGAACTAGTTACAGAATTTCAAAAATATGTTAAAATAAATGATGGAGTGCAAAGTTTACGAGAAATTATAGAAATTATCTCATAAAACCAGGGAGAATCCGAATATGAAATTAAATAAATATATCGATCATACGCTTTTAAAGCAAGATGCAAGCCAAGAACAAATTGATCGTTTGCTATCTGAAGCGCGTGAGTATGACTTTGCCAGTGTTTGTGTCAATCCCACATGGGTAAAACATGCGAAAATAGGACTTGAAGGCTCAGATGTAAAGGTTTGTACAGTAGTTGGTTTTCCTTTGGGAGCGACAACTTCAGCTGTAAAAGCTTTTGAAACGAAGGAAGCTATCCAAAATGGTGCAGATGAGATTGATATGGTTATCAATGTCGGTGCCCTCAAATCAGGCAATCTGGATTTGGTTGAATCGGACATCCGTGCTGTCGTAGAAGCAAGTGGTGACAAGTTGGTTAAGGTCATTATTGAAACTTGCTTGTTGACAGACGATGAAAAGGTTGTAGCTTGCCAATTATCCCAGAAAGCAGGCGCTGACTTTGTCAAAACATCAACTGGATTTTCAACTGGTGGTGCCACTATAGAGGATGTTCAGTTGATGCGTAAAACGGTCGGACCAGATATGGGAGTTAAGGCTGCTGGTGGAGCTCGCTCATATGCAGATGCTCTTGCCTTTGTGGAAGCAGGCGCTACTCGTATTGGAACATCAGCTGGTGTGGCAATTTTAAAAGGAGAATTAGCGGATGGCGACTACTGAGTTAATTGAACTAGCAATTGAAACCAGCAAACAAGCCTATGTACCCTATTCTCACTTTCCCATCGGAGCTGTTTTAGTAGCCAAGGATGGTAGTATTTATACGGGTGTGAACATCGAGAATGCTAGCTATCCCTTGACTAATTGTGGAGAACGTACTGCTATTTTTAAAGCAGTTTCGGAGGGGCAACGGGAGTTTTCAGAGTTGATTGTCTATGGACAAACTGAAAAACCCATCTCGCCATGTGGTGCTTGTCGCCAGGTCATGGTTGAGTTTTTTGAACAAGATCTAAAAGTGACCTTAGTCGCTGAAGATAAATCGACGGTCGAGATGACGGTCGGGGAGTTACTTCCATACTCTTTTACAGACTTAAATTAGTCTGGGCCACTCTTGTAGTGGCTGTGGTCTGTGTGACCAACTAATCCATACTTGCAACATCGTTGCACATCTTATTTAGGAGGTTCAGTAATGAACAAGAAACAATGGCTAGGCCTTGGTCTAGTTGCAGTGGCAGCAGTTGGACTTGCTGCATGTGGTAACCGCTCTTCTCGTAACGCAGCTTCATCTTCTGATGTGAAGACTAAAGCAGCAATCGTCACTGATACTGGTGGTGTCGATGATAAATCATTCAACCAATCAGCTTGGGAAGGCTTGCAAGACTGGGGTAAAGAACACAATCTTTCTAAAGATAAAGGTTACACTTACTTCCAATCAACAAGTGAAGCAGACTATGCTAACAACTTGCAACAAGCGGCTGGAAGTTACAACCTGATCTTCGGTGTTGGTTTTGCCCTTCACAATGCAGTTGAGGAAGCAGCAAAAGACCACTCTGACCTGAACTATGTCTTGATTGATGATGTGATTGAAGGTCAAAATAATGTTGCGAGCGTAAGATTTGCTGATAATGAATCAGGTTACCTTGCAGGTGTGGCTGCAGCAAAAACAACTAAAACAAAACAAGTTGGTTTTGTAGGTGGTATGGAGTCAGAAGTTATCTCTCGTTTTGAAGCAGGTTTCAAGGCTGGTGTTGCGTCAGTAGATCCTTCTATTAAGGTACAAGTTGACTATGCTGGTTCATTTGGTGATGCTGCTAAAGGTAAAACAATTGCAGCAGCACAATACGCAGCTGGTGCAGACATTGTTTACCAAGTAGCTGGTGGTACAGGTGCTGGTGTCTTTGCAGAAGCAAAATCACTCAACGAAAGCCGTCCTGAAAATGAAAAAGTTTGGGTTATCGGTGTAGACCGTGACCAAGCGGCGGAAGGTAAATACACTTCTAAAGATGGCAAGGAATCAAACTTTGTTCTTGCATCTACATTGAAACAAGTTGGTACAACTGTAAAAGATATTGCCAACAAAACAGAAAAAGGTGAATTCCCTGGCGGACAAGTTATTGTCTACTCATTGAAAGATAAAGGGGTTGACTTGGTACCAACAAACCTCTCAGAAGAAGGTAAAAAAGCTGTTGAAGACGCAAAAGCTAAAATCCTTGACGGAAGCGTAAAAGTTCCTGAAAAATAATGGATGGAAGTCATTTCTTAGGAAGCGGCCCTCGGCCGCTTCTTTAAGAATTGAGGCAATTTTTGTCTCAATAGAGCTTGTTAATGCGATTAGCAGGTTTTATTGAAATAAAATAAACCTCTGAAAGGAAGAGCATATGGCACACGAAAATGTCATTGAGATGCGGGATATTACCAAGGTGTTTGGTGAATTTGTTGCCAACGACAAAATCAACCTGCACCTACGAAAAGGTGAAATTCATGCACTTTTAGGAGAAAATGGGGCTGGGAAATCCACGCTAATGAACATGTTAGCAGGGCTTCTTGAACCAACCAGTGGTGAAATTGCGGTCAACGGTCAAGTTGTTAACCTCGACTCACCATCTAAAGCAGCTAGCTTGGGAATCGGAATGGTTCACCAACATTTTATGTTGGTAGAGGCTTTTACAGTAGCTGAGAATATCATTTTAGGGAGTGAATTGACTAAAAATGGTGTGCTAGATATCTCTGGAGCTAGCAAAGAAATCAAGGCTCTTTCTGAACGTTATGGCTTAGCTGTTGACCCTTCTGCCAAGGTGGCAGATATTTCAGTTGGAGCCCAACAACGTGTAGAAATTTTAAAAACCCTTTATCGGGGGGCTGATATCCTTATCTTTGACGAACCAACGGCGGTCTTGACTCCATCAGAAATTGATGAGTTGATTGCTATTATGAAAAATCTTGTCAAAGAAGGAAAATCAATTATCTTGATTACCCACAAGTTGGATGAGATTCGAGCAGTTTCTGACCGAGTTACAGTTATCCGTCGTGGGAAATCAATTGAAACTGTAGAAATCGCAGGGGCAACAAATGCGGACTTGGCAGAAATGATGGTTGGACGCTCTGTCTCCTTTAAAACGGAAAAACAGGCACCACAACCAAAAGAAGTGGTCTTGTCTATCAAAGGCTTGGTGGTCAATGAAAACCGCGGTGTTCCAGCTGTGAAAAATCTATCTTTGGATGTTCGTGCTGGTGAGATTGTCGGTATTGCAGGTATTGATGGCAATGGTCAATCTGAGCTTATTCAAGCAATCACAGGACTTCGCAAGGTTGAATCTGGTATCATTGAGCTAAAAGGAGATTCAATTGTAGGCTTGCACCCACGTCAGATTACAGAGTTGAGTGTTGGGCACGTTCCAGAAGACCGTCACCGTGATGGCTTGATCTTAGAAATGATGATTTCTGAAAATATTGCCCTTCAAACCTACTACAAAGAACCACATAGTAAAAATGGAATTTTGAACTATTCAAATATTACTTCGTATGCTAAAAAGCTAATGGAAGAATTTGACGTCCGTGCGGCGAGCGAGTTTGTTCCAGCAGCAGCTCTTTCAGGAGGAAATCAACAAAAAGCGATTATCGCTCGTGAGATTGATCGAGATCCTGATCTCCTTATCGTCAGCCAACCAACTCGTGGTTTGGATGTTGGTGCCATTGAATATATCCACAAACGTTTGATTGAAGAACGTGATAACGGGAAGGCTGTCCTTGTTGTCAGCTTTGAATTGGATGAGATTTTAAATGTCTCAGACCGAATCGCTGTTATTCACGATGGTAAGATTCAAGGTATTGTATCGCCAGAAACGACTAATAAACAAGAACTTGGTGTCTTGATGGCTGGTGGAAACTTGGGAAAGGAGAAGAGTGATGTCTAAAAAATTACAACAAATTTCGGTTCCCTTGATTTCCGTATTCTTAGGAATCTTGCTCGGAGCCATTGTCATGTGGATCTTCGGATATGATGCTATCTGGGGCTATGAGGAGTTGTTCTATACAGCTTTTGGTAGCCTCCGTGGGATTGGAGAAATTTTCCGTGCCATGGGTCCTCTTGTCTTGATAGGTCTTGGTTTCGCAGTTGCCAGTCGAGCAGGCTTCTTCAACGTTGGACTTCCTGGTCAAGCACTTGCAGGCTGGATTCTCAGTGGTTGGTTTGCCTTATCAAATCCAGATATGCCACGTCTCGTGTTGGTTCCATTAACAGTGATCATTGCTTTGATCGCAGGTGGAATTGTTGGTGCGATTCCAGGTATTCTCAGAGCCTATTTAGGTACATCAGAGGTTATCGTAACCATCATGATGAACTACATTGTTTTGTACGTAGGGAACGCCTTTATTCATTCTTTTCCGAAAGACTTTATGCAAAGCACGGACTCAACGATTCGTGTGAGTGCCAATGCCACTTATCAAACACCATGGTTATCTGAGTTGACTGGTAATTCTCGTATGAATATCGGGATCTTCTTCGCCATCATTGCTGTTGGTGTGATTTGGTTCTTGCTCAAGAAAACGACTCTCGGTTTTGAAATCCGTGCAGTTGGGCTCAATTCCCATGCTTCAGAGTATGCTGGTATTTCAGCAAAACGTACAATCATTCTATCAATGATCATCTCTGGTGCTTTGGCTGGTCTTGGTGGAGCGGTCGAAGGTCTTGGAACCTTCCAAAACGTTTACGTTCAAGGTTCATCATTAGCTATCGGATTTAACGGGATGGCAGTTAGTTTGCTTGCTGGAAACTCACCAATTGGAATTCTCTTTGCAGCCTTCTTATTTGGAGTTTTGCAAGTAGGAGCACCGGGTATGAACGCTGCGCAAGTTCCGTCTGAGCTTGTCAGCATTGTAACAGCTTCTATTATCTTCTTTGTCAGTGTTCATTACCTTATCGAACGCTTTGTCAAACCGAAAAAACAAGTTAAAGGAGGTAAGTAAAGATGTCTATTACAACCTTGCTCACCCTCTTGGTGTCTTCTATGCTGATTTACTCAGCTCCCCTCATCTTTACAAGTATCGGTGGTGTTTTCTCTGAACGTGGTGGTGTGGTAAACGTCGGCCTTGAAGGAATTATGGTTATGGGAGCCTTTTCTGGAGTGGTCTTTAACCTTGAATTTGCAGAACAATTTGGAGCAGCAACTCCATGGCTATCTTTGCTTGTAGCAGGAGTGGTAGGGGGACTCTTCTCCATCATCCACGCAGCAGCAACAGTTCATTTCCGTGCAGACCATGTTGTCAGCGGTACGGTTTTGAACTTGATGGCTCCTGCCCTAGCGGTTTTCTTGGTTAAAGTTCTTTATAACAAAGGGCAAACGGATAACTTAAGCCAGACTTTTGGACGTTTTGATTTCCCAGTTTTGGCTGATATCCCAGTGATTGGAGATATCTTCTTCAAGTCAACCAGTCTACTAGGTTATATCGCGATTGCCTTCTCTTTCCTTGCTTGGTTTATTCTCTTTAAGACACGTTTTGGTCTTCGTCTTCGCTCTGTTGGTGAACACCCTCAGGCAGCGGATACCTTGGGGATCAATGTCTACAAGATGCGATATCTTGGAGTTATTATTTCAGGATTCTTAGGTGGAATTGGGGGAGCAATTTATGCTCAATCAATCTCAGTTAACTTCTCAGTGACAACTATTGTTGGACCTGGCTTTATCGCCCTTGCGGCAATGATCTTTGGTAAATGGAACCCAATCGGTGCTATGCTTTCTAGTCTCTTCTTTGGACTTTCACAAAGTTTGGCAGTTATCGGTTCTCAATTACCTTTCCTAGAAGGAGTGCCAGCGGTTTACCTTCAAATCGCCCCTTATGTCTTGACCATTCTTGTCTTGGCAGCCTTCTTTGGAAAAGCAGTTGCGCCTAAGGCAGACGGTATCAACTACATCAAATCAAAATAAGCATACAAAAAAAACGTCAGTTTAAACTGGCGTTTTATTTGTTAGGATTTTGATGGGTTAGGTTCAATCCCCAAGGGACGAGATTTTCAGTTTTATTTTTGATACGTGTGATATTATCTTTGTGACGAATGATAATCAAGCTAGCAAGTGCTAGGATAATCAAAATGAAGAGAGGGTCATAGTTGTTCAGGATAAATCCAAATAGTGGAAATAGGAGAACTCCGATAACGGCTGCGATAGAAGCAGTAACGCTAGACAGTGAAATCATACTACCGAGATAGAGGCTTCCAAAGAATACGATTGCTAGATAGAGACAGAAGATAGGCGCAAATCCGAAAATCACTCCAGCACTGGTTGCGACAGCCTTACCGCCTTTAAAGCCTGCAAAGATAGGGAAAGTATGTCCAATGACAGCCAAAAGTCCAAAGACGAGAGGTGAGATTCCTTGCAAATGGAAAAAGATTGGAAGCAGAGTGGCCAAGGTTCCTTTAAAGAAGTCAATCACAAAGGTTGCCATACCCGCTTTCTTACCTAAAATTCGGAAAGTATTGGTTGTTCCGGTGTTTCCAGAACCATGTTCACGCAGGTTTGTTTGAAAGAAGATTTGTCCAATCCAAAGACCAGACGGAATAGAACCTAGCAGATAAGCTAAAATTAATAATACAAATGTCATCATAGTCCTATTATACCATGAAATGGTATAGAAAGTCAGAGAATTTCCTGTGAAATTGTGACGGCTGAAAGGGAAAAACTTTGCAAAATCCCTAGAAAACCTGTAAAATAGAAAAGATGAACAAATAGGAGGTTCCTTGTGTCAAAAAAGGAAATCAATATTAACAATTATAATGATGATGCCATTCAGGTGCTAGAAGGGTTGGATGCGGTCCGTAAACGTCCAGGGATGTATATCGGATCGACCGATGGTGCTGGTCTCCATCATCTAGTCTGGGAAATTGTCGACAATGCAGTCGATGAAGCCTTATCTGGATTTGGTGATCGCATCGATGTGACGATTAATAAAGACGGTAGTTTAACGGTTCAAGACCATGGGCGTGGGATGCCAACTGGTATGCACGCTATGGGGATTCCAACAGTTGAGGTTATCTTTACCATTCTTCACGCTGGAGGGAAATTCGGTCAGGGGGGCTACAAGACCTCTGGTGGTCTCCACGGGGTGGGATCTTCAGTCGTTAATGCCCTATCAAGCTGGTTAGAAGTTGAAATTACTCGTGACGGTACAGTCTACAAGCAACGTTTTGAAAATGGTGGTAAGCCAGGAACAACTCTTGAAAAGGTTGGGACAGCTACTAAGTCTAAGACAGGTACCAAGGTTACCTTCATGCCTGACGCGACGATTTTCTCTACGACTGACTTCAAATACAATACCATTTCAGAACGTCTCAATGAGTCAGCCTTTCTCTTAAAAAATGTGACCTTGTCTCTGACAGACAAACGAACAGATGAAGCGATTGAATACCATTATGAAAATGGAGTTCAGGACTTTGTTTCTTACCTCAATGAAGACAAGGAAACCTTGACACCAGTTCTGTACTTTGAAGGCGAAGAGAATGGTTTCCAAGTGGAAGTTGCTCTTCAGTACAATGATGGTTTTTCAGATAACATCTTATCCTTTGTCAATAACGTCCGTACCAAGGACGGTGGAACACATGAGACAGGACTCAAGTCAGCCATTACTAAGGTCATGAACGACTATGCACGTAAGACGGGACTTCTCAAGGAAAAAGATAAAAACCTTGAAGGCTCAGATTATCGTGAGGGACTAGCAGCCGTTCTTTCTATTCTGGTTCCTGAAGAGCACCTTCAGTTTGAGGGTCAGACAAAGGACAAACTTGGAAGCCCACTAGCTCGCCCTATTGTTGATAGCATTGTCGCAGAAAAATTAACTTTCTTCCTCATGGAAAATGGAGAACTAGCTTCCAATCTAATCCGCAAGGCTATCAAGGCTCGTGACGCTCGAGAGGCGGCACGTAAGGCGCGTGATGAGAGCCGAAATGGTAAGAAAAACAAGAAAGACAAGGGCTTGCTTTCAGGTAAATTAACCCCAGCCCAGTCTAAAAATCCAGCAAAGAACGAACTCTACTTAGTCGAGGGGGATTCTGCCGGTGGTTCTGCCAAGCAAGGTCGTGACCGCAAGTTTCAGGCTATCTTGCCTCTTCGTGGGAAGGTCATCAATACGGCTAAGGCCAAGATGGCGGATATCCTCAAAAATGAAGAAATCAACACCATGATTTATACCATCGGGGCAGGGGTTGGAGCAGACTTCTCCCTTGAAGATGCTAACTATGACAAGATCATTATCATGACCGATGCCGATACCGACGGTGCCCATATTCAAACTCTTCTTTTAACCTTTTTCTATCGCTACATGCGTCCGCTAGTTGAGGCAGGACATGTCTATATCGCCCTTCCGCCTCTTTACAAGATGTCCAAAGGCAAAGGAAAAAAAGAAGAAGTGGCCTATGCTTGGACGGATGGAGAGCTAGAAGAACTCCGCAAGCAGTTCGGCAAAGGCGCTACCCTCCAACGCTACAAGGGTCTTGGTGAGATGAATGCGGACCAGCTCTGGGAAACAACCATGAATCCAGAAACCCGCACTCTTATCCGTGTCACAATCGAAGACCTCGCACGCGCTGAACGCCGTGTCAATGTCCTCATGGGAGATAAGGTTGAACCACGTCGCAAGTGGATTGAAGATAATGTCAAGTTTACGCTGGAAGAAGCGACAGTGTTTTAAGGGGCATGAATAATGGTTGATTCAGGACATTCGATTTTTGGTAGTTACTTGGGTTTGATTTTCTTAGTTTCTTTACCCTCGGCTATTCTTGCATTCTACATTAATAGTCGAAAAAAAAGTTTCCAAGGTTTATATGCACCTATTGTATTTACTTTATTTATGATCTTGATGCTTTTATTCAATATGGATTCCTCAGAATCCAGTGCTTTAGTAGCGACTGCTATTATGCTGTTTATTGGTTTTCCTTTGATAGCAGGAGCCTTAGTCTACACACTTATTCGATTGTGTTACGTCTATCCGGAGAAACGGTGGAAGGCTTTTTTGATTTTCCTATCCTATGTTTTAGGCCCCCTATCTGTAGGTATTCTGGGATGGTATGTGGTAAATTTAGTTCAGATCCATCTGTTGACATTCTTGGTAATGATTTTGATGATTCTAGTTTCCTATCTTCCTCCTCTCTATCTCCATTACACTAAACGAAATCAGTAAGACATAGAATACTTTTTGGTTGGGTATAGTGATTAATTGCTTAGATTATGTCAGAGATGGCCAATGGTTTACGGTTTATTATAATGAAAAACAATTTCAAACAGCTCTAAGTGATGAAGAATTGAAATATGAGAACTGATCAGGAAATACTTGGACTGATTTTAGGGACAGTTAAAACTTTAAAAGTTGACGCTGGTAATAACTCAAGTATCTCCTCCTCAATAATCTGACGGATGACCTTACTCAAACCCGTTTCTTTAAGGGTATGGATGCTTCATATTATTACGAAGGGTATAACCTTTACCAGACAGGGGAGTTGTAAAGTTCAAGTAAAGGTGACGATCATCTTTTGTATGTAAACAATCGCTAAAACTATTGGAGGTGCAGTATTGATTACGTTATTAATGTTGCCTTTTTTCCTTGTTCTTCTAGCCATTTTTGGAATTATATATGATTTTACGACCAGTAAAGGTAGAAAAGAGTGTGCTCGCACAGTATCCTTGTTTATATTGAACATCCTCACTATTGGTATCTGTCTATTAGATCTACCAATGGAAAGTAAACCATACTCAGGAATAGGGTTTATCTTATTTTATGCACTTGCCTTCACACCTTTGATGATTGTTTTCTCACTATATACCCTCTATCGGATTGGAAAACATTATAGGTATTTTAAGAGTAAGTTTACTATAACACTCCTATTCAATGCTATTTTACTTTTCCTTCTTTCATTAGTAAATACTTTTGTATTATGGAGAAGCTTTCAAATATATCATAGAAACGATATTAATTTGTTTTATTTTATTTTAATCGTTTTAGGAATTTGCTCAACTATCCAATTAATCGTAGGAGAACTTGAGAAGAAAAGAATACGAGTCCTTCAGAAACAAGAGGAGCTAGATAGTTATGAAAAATAACTCTGTAAAAGATAGGTGCAGAAAATATAGAAGTCAAGAGCAAATGCTGAGGTTGATTTCACAGACTGCTAAATCTTTACAAGTCGAGGCTGTTGCTATGTCTGGTTCACGGACTGATACAAAAGCACCGAAAGATGAATTTCAAGACTATGATGTGGTCTACATTGTGGAGAGTTTGGATGGTCTGTTAGCTGACCTGACTTGGTTGGATCAGTTTGGCAAGCGCATCATTGAGCAGTATAACGTACTTGACCATCGCCATCTCTATCTTATGCTCTTTGAAGATGGCAATCGGATTGATTTAACACTCTGCCCCAAAGAGCACATTCAAGAGTGGGTGGATAGCGAAGCTGATTTCACGGTGCTGGAGGACACTAAGGACTTGTTTACGCCTTATTCTCCAAATTCTCAGCGTTACTGGACGAACCCAGCTAGGCCGATTGATTTTGAAAAAGCCTGCAATGAATTTTGGTGGGTGTCAGCCTACGTAGTCAAGGGAATCTGTCGCAAGCAAGTCTTCTATGCGACTGATCATCTCTATGGCATTTGTCACCAAGAACTCTTGAAGGTATTGGCTTGGCAGGTAGCAAGTGATAGGGGCACGGTTGATGTTGGCAAGAACTACAAGTATCTCTTTAGCTACTTGCCTGCTGAGAAAGAGAAGGAATTCTCAAATCTACTTGATTTTTCAAGTAGTGACAAAATCACTCAATCTTTGTTTGCTACGATGGACCTTTTCCACCAAGAGGCTCAGTCCCTTGCTCAAAAAATGGGATTTAACTACGATAAAGAAGTAGCTGAGAAGATGATTCAGTATGCTGAGGAGAGACTTTCAAATCACTAACTAAATAAAGTATATAATTTAAAAGATTAAACTACAGAAAAGATAGTTTAGTTATATATAGTAACTGAACACGGGACTAATTTCTGTAAATTATCCCTTATTCTATAAAAACCTACTCTACATTCTTTGAAAGGAGTTGAACACGCCCTAAATACTGTGTGAAAAAGATAAATTTCCTTTGTATTTTACGGGCTCTGTATCCTATATGAGTAATATTCAAAACATGTCCCTGGAGGACATCATGGGAGAGCGCTTTGGTCGCTACTCCAAGTACATCATTCAAGACCGGGCTTTGCCAGACATTCGGGATGGATTGAAGCCGGTTCAGCGTCGTATTCTTTATTCTATGAATAAGGATGGCAATACTTTTGACAAGAGTTACCGCAAGTCTGCTAAGTCAGTCGGGAATATCATGGGGAATTTCCACCCACACGGTGATTCTTCTATCTATGATGCTATGGTTCGTATGTCTCAGGACTGGAAAAACCGTGAGATTCTAGTTGAAATGCACGGTAACAACGGTTCTATGGACGGAGATCCGCCTGCGGCAATGCGTTATACTGAGGCGCGCTTGTCTGAGATTGCTGGTTATCTTCTTCAAGATATAGAGAAAAAGACAGTTCCTTTTGCTTGGAACTTTGACGATACCGAGAAAGAGCCGACGGTTTTGCCAGCAGCCTTTCCAAACCTCTTAGTCAATGGTTCGACTGGGATTTCAGCTGGTTATGCCACAGACATTCCTCCCCATAATTTGGCTGAGGTCATTGATGCGACGGTTTACATGATTGATCACCCAACAGCCAAGGTGGACAAGCTCATGGAATTCTTACCTGGTCCAGACTTCCCTACAGGGGCTATCATCCAAGGGCGTGATGAAATCAAGAAGGCCTATGAAACTGGGAAAGGGCGCGTGGTCGTTCGTTCTAAGACGGAGATTGAAAAGCTAAAAGGTGGTAAGGAACAAATCGTTATCACTGAGATTCCTTATGAAATCAATAAGGCTAATCTCGTCAAGAAAATCGATGATGTTCGTGTCAATAACAAGGTGGCTGGTATTGCTGAGGTTCGTGATGAGTCTGACCGTGACGGTCTTCGTATCGCTATTGAACTTAAGAAAGACGCGAATACCGAGCTCGTGCTCAACTATCTCTTCAAATACACCGACCTACAAATCAATTACAACTTTAACATGGTGGCGATTGACAATTTCACACCTCGTCAGGTCGGGATTGTCCCAATTTTGTCTAGCTACATCGCCCACCGTCGTGAAGTGATTTTGGCACGTTCCCGTTTTGATAAGGAAAAGGCTGAGAAACGTCTCCATATCGTTGAAGGTTTGATTCGCGTGATTTCGATTTTGGACGAAGTCATTGCCCTTATCCGTGCTTCTGAGAATAAGGCTGACGCCAAGGAAAACCTCAAGGTCAGCTATGAGTTTACAGAAGAGCAGGCTGAGGCTATCGTTACCTTGCAACTTTACCGTTTGACCAATACAGACGTGGTTGTCTTGCAGGAAGAAGAAGCAGAACTTCGTGAGAAAATTGCCATGCTTGCGGCTATCATTGGTGACGAACGGACTATGTACAATCTGATGAAGAAAGAGCTTCGTGAGGTCAAGAAGAAATTTGTGACACCACGTTTGAGTACTTTGGAAGATACTGCGAAAGCAATCGAGATTGATACAGCTAGTTTGATTGCCGAGGAAGATACCTATGTCAGCGTGACTAAGGCAGGTTATATCAAGCGTACCAGTCCACGTTCCTTTGCAGCATCCACTCTGGAAGAAATTGGCAAACGTGATGATGATCGTTTGATCTTTGTACAAACTGCCAAGACAACCCAGCACCTCTTGATGTTCACAACTTTTGGGAATGTCATTTATCGACCAATCCATGAATTGGCAGATATTCGCTGGAAGGATATCGGAGAGCATCTGAGCCAGACCATTACAAACTTTGAAACTAACGAAGAAATCCTCTATGCAGAAGTAGTGGATCAGTTTAATGATGCGACAACTTATTTTGCAGCGACTCGCCTTGGTCAAATCAAGCGTGTAGAACGCAAAGAGTTCTCTCCATGGCGGACCTACAAGTCTAAATCTGTCAAGTACGCTAAGCTCAAAGACGAGACAGACCAAATTGTAGCAGTGGCTCCGATTAAACTAGATGATGTTCTTTTGATTAGTCAAAACGGTTATGCCCTTCGTTTCAATATCGAAGAGGTTCCGGTTGTTGGTGCCAAGGCTGCAGGTGTCAAGGCTATGAACCTGAAAGCAGATGATGCGCTTCAGGCAGCCTTTATCTGTAACACCTCATCCTTCTACCTCTTGACCCAACGTGGAAGCTTGAAACTCGTTTCCATTGAGGAAATTCCAGCGACCAGCCGTGCCAAACGAGGCCTACAAGTCTTGCGTGAGTTGAAAAATAAACCGCACCGAGTCTTCTTGGCTGGAGCAGTTACAGAGCAAGGTTTCGTTGGTGATCTCTTTAGTACAGAAGTAGAAGAAAACGACCAAACGCTGCTTGTCCAATCTAACAAGGGAACAATCTATGAAAGCCGATTGCAAGACCTCAACTTGTCAGAACGTACTAGTAATGGAAGCTTTATTTCAGACACGATTTCAGATGAAGAAGTTTTCGATGCTTACCTCAAAGAAGTCTTTAGAGAGGATAAAGCGAGTTCGTAAAAAGAATCAGTCCAGAGGGCTGATTTCTTTATGTTGAAAAAATTTTCAGAAAATTACAAATAATACTTGAAATTTTACTAGAAAAGTGTAGAATAGAAAACATAATTTGAATAGTATAAAGGAGAAACACATGACAGTTGCAATTGATTGGGAAAATCTTGGATTTTCTTATATGAAATTACCTTACCGTTATATCGCTCACTACAAAAATGGTCAATGGAATCAAGGAGAATTGACAGAGGATGCAACCTTGCATATTTCAGAGTCTTCTCCAAGTCTCCACTATGGACAGCAAGCATTTGAGGGATTGAAAGCCTATCGTACCAAGGACGGCAGTGTTCAATTGTTCCGTCCTGACGAAAATGCCAAGCGTTTGCAACGTACTTGTGACCGTCTTTTGATGCCACAAGTTCCGACAGAAATGTTTGTAGAAGCTTGTAAAGCAGTTGTGCGTGCAAATGAAGAATACGTCCCACCATATGGAACAGGTGGAACCCTTTATCTTCGGCCACTTTTGATTGGTGTTGGGGATATTATCGGGGTAAAACCTGCAGAAGAGTATATTTTCACCATCTTTGCTATGCCAGTTGGTAACTATTTTAAAGGTGGTTTAGTCCCAACCAACTTCTTGATTCAGGATGAATACGACCGTGCAGCTCCGAATGGTACAGGTGCGGCCAAGGTAGGTGGAAACTATGCTGCTAGTCTCCTCCCAGGTAAAATGGCCAAGTCACGCCAATTCTCAGATGTTATCTACCTAGACCCATCTACACATACAAAGATTGAAGAAGTCGGATCAGCCAACTTCTTTGGAATCACGGCAGACAATGAATTTGTAACACCACTGAGTCCATCCATCTTGCCATCCATTACCAAGTACTCTTTGCTTTACCTGGCAGAGCACCGCTTGGGCTTGACACCGATTGAAGGCGATGTTCCAATCGATAATTTAGAGCGTTTTGTAGAGGCAGGAGCTTGTGGTACTGCAGCGGTCATTTCGCCAATTGGAGGTATCCAACATGGCGATGATTTCCATGTTTTCTATAGTGAAACAGAGGTAGGTCCTGTTACACGTAAACTCTACGATGAATTGACTGGTATCCAATTTGGTGATGTAGAAGCACCAGAGGGATGGATTGTGAAAGTGGATTAAAAGACACGAAGTAAAGAAGAACTCCATAGCAGTTGTAATAGCTGAAATGGAGTTTTTTCTTGCTAGTTTGAGTATTTTCTTGTACAATAGAAAAAGTGAAAAGAGGTACAGTATGAGTAAAAAAGATAAGAAAATTGAAATTCAATTAACAGATGCTAAAGTGACTGTTGGCAAAGACAGTTATGAAGGATACGTTTTGACAATCGGGAAAAAGGTCATTGGCGAAATTGCCGAATTAGATAACCAATTTGCCATCATAAAGAATGGAAATGTCGATAGTTTTTATAAAAAACTTGAAAAAGCTGTGGAAATTTTAATTGAAAACTATAATTTGACAAAATAATACTTGTTTTATTGAAAATTTCATGATATAATAGTCTTCGTTGAACATTGGAGAGATAGCGAAGAGGCTAAACGCGGCGGACTGTAAATCCGCTCCTTCGGGTTCGGGGGTTCGAATCCCTCTCTCTCCATTCATCATTGGGGTATAGCCAAGCGGTAAGGCAAGGGACTTTGACTCCCTCATGCGTTGGTTCGAATCCAGCTACCCCAGTTCTTAGGTAATAAGTTCAAGATAAAAAGAAAAATATCTTAGGGTATTTTATTTTTATAATTGAAAGGCGTGAACGATGTGAACATGTCTTTGCGGGTGCTTAGGAAAAAAATTATAAGTATGTCAAGTTTGGAAAGACTTGATTGTTGGAGGATTTTTTAGATGAACGAATTTGAAGATTTGCTAAATAGCGTTAGCCAAGTTGAGCCTGGTGATGTTGTTAGTGCTGAAGTATTGACAGTTGATGCGACTCAAGCTAACGTTGCAATCTCTGGGACTGGTGTTGAAGGTGTCTTGACTCTTCGCGAATTGACAAACGATCGCGATGCAGATATCAATGACTTTGTGAAAGTAGGAGAAGTATTGGATGTTCTTGTACTTCGTCAAGTAGTTGGTAAAGATACTGATACAGTTACATACCTTGTATCTAAAAAACGCCTTGAAGCTCGCAAAGCATGGGACAAACTTGTAGGACGCGAAGAAGAAGTTGTTACTGTTAAAGGAACTCGTGCCGTTAAAGGTGGACTTTCAGTAGAATTTGAAGGTGTTCGTGGATTCATCCCAGCTTCAATGTTGGATACTCGTTTCGTGCGTAACACTGAGCGTTTCGTAGGTCAAGAATTTGATGCTAAAATCAAAGAAGTTGATCCTAAAGAAAACCGCTTCATCCTTTCACGTCGTGAAGTTGTTGAAGCAGCTACTGCAGCAGCTCGTGCTGAAGTATTCGGTAAATTGGCTGTTGGTGATGTCGTAACTGGTAAAGTTGCTCGTATCACTAGCTTTGGTGCTTTCATCGACCTTGGTGGTGTTGATGGATTGGTTCACTTGACTGAGTTGTCACACGAACGTAACGTATCACCTAAATCAGTTGTAACTGTTGGTGAAGAAATCGAAGTGAAGATCCTTGATCTTAACGAAGAAGAAGGACGCGTATCCCTTTCACTTAAAGCAACAACACCTGGACCATGGGATGGCGTTGAGCAAAAATTGGCTAAAGGTGATGTAGTAGAAGGAACAGTTAAACGTTTGACTGACTTCGGTGCATTTGTAGAAGTATTGCCAGGTATCGATGGACTTGTTCACGTATCACAAATTTCACACAAACGCATCGAAAATCCAAAAGAAGCTCTTACTGTTGGTCAAGAAGTTACTGTTAAAGTCCTTGATGTTAACGCTGACGCAGAACGTGTATCACTTTCTATCAAAGCTCTTGAAGAACGTCCAGCTCAAGAAGAAGGACAAAAAGAAGAAAAACGTGCTGCTCGTCCACGTCGTCCAAAACGTCAAGAAAAACGTGATTTCGAACTTCCAGAAACACAAACAGGATTCTCAATGGCTGACTTGTTCGGTGATATCGAACTTTAATCAAATTGATAATCACAAAATCCTTTGTTTAAAACAAGGGATTTTTCTTTTGTCTCTTTCCCATTTTTGATATAATAGTTCTATGTTAGATTCAGAAAAACAATCACAATATCAATTGTTAAATGAGGAACTCTCTTATTTGCTTGACGGTGAGAGCAATGTTCTTGCCAATCTTTCGAATGCTAGTGCCCTCCTAAAATCTCGCTTTCCGAATACTGTATTTGCAGGGTTTTATCTGTTTGATGGTAGCGAGTTGGTTTTAGGGCCTTTTCAGGGTGGTGTTTCTTGTATTCGCATTCCGCTTGGGAAAGGCGTTTGTGGAGAAGCTGCTGAGTTTCAAGAGACTGTTTTAGTTGGCGATGTGAGCACCTATCCAAACTACATTTCTTGTGATAGTATGGCCAAGAGTGAAATCGTGGTTCCCATGCTCAAGAATGGTCAATTGCTGGGTGTCTTAGACCTGGATTCTTCACTTATTGATGATTATAATGCAATTGACCGCGATTACTTGGAACAATTTGTCGCTATTTTGCTTGAGAAGACAGAATGGGACTTTACGATGTTTGAGGAGAAAGCCTAATGTATCAAGCACTTTATCGAAAATATAGAAGCCAAACTTTTTCACAATTGGTCGGACAAGAAGTTGTGGCTAAAACCCTAAAACAAGCGGTCGAGCAGGAAAAGATTAGTCATGCCTATCTTTTTTCGGGCCCTCGTGGAACAGGGAAGACCAGTGTAGCTAAGATTTTTGCCAAGGCTATGAACTGTCCGAACCAAGTAGACGGAGAACCATGTAATAACTGCTATATCTGTCAGGCTGTGACAGAAGGTAGCTTAGAAGATGTTATCGAAATGGATGCGGCTTCGAATAATGGAGTCGATGAAATCCGTGAAATTCGTGATAAATCCACCTATGCACCTAGTTTGGCACGTTATAAGGTCTACATTATCGACGAGGTTCATATGCTGTCTACTGGAGCTTTTAATGCGCTTTTAAAGACTCTAGAAGAACCAACTCAAAATGTTGTCTTTATCTTAGCGACCACCGAATTGCACAAGATTCCAGCAACTATTTTATCGCGTGTCCAACGTTTTGAGTTTAAGTCGATTCGAACGCAAGATATCACAGCACATATTCATCATATTTTAGAAAAAGAAAATATCAGTTCTGAACCAGATGCTATAGAAATCATTGCCAGACGAGCTGAAGGTGGGATGCGGGATGCCTTGTCTATTCTGGACCAAGCTTTAAGTTTGACGCAAGGGAATGCTTTAACCACAGCTATCTCTGAGGAGATTACAGGCACCATTAGTCTATCAGCGCTTGATGACTATGTAGCTGCCTTATCTCAGCAGGATGTTCCAAAAGCTCTTGATTCTTTGAATCTTTTGTTTGAAAATGGCAAGAGCATGACTCGTTTTGTGACGGACCTCTTGCAGTATTTGCGTGATTTACTAGTTGTTCAGACAGGTGGCGAAAATACTCATCATAGTCCAGTTTTTATGGACAATCTAGCTCTTTCTCAAGAAAGTCTCTTTGAAATGATTCGAATAGCGACTGTGAGCTTGGCGGATATGAAAGCTAGTCTACAACCTAAGATTTATGCTGAGATGATGACCATTCGTTTAGCGGAGATTAAGCCTGAACCAATGCTTTCAGAAGCTGTCGAAAGTGAAATTTCTGCACTGAGACAGGAAGTCGCTCGTCTTAAACAAGAACTTGCTAATGTTGGAACAGTGCCTAAACAAGTGGCGCCAGTCCCTAGCCGTCCAGACACTTCCAAGACAGTCTATCGAGTAGACCGTAATAAGGTTCAGGCTATCCTACAAGAAGCTGTTGAAAATCCTGAATTGGCACGGCAAAACTTGATTCGCCTACAGAATGCGTGGGGAGAAGTGATTGAAAGTTTAGCTGGTCCGGATAAGGCTCTTCTCGTTGGTTCTCAACCAGTTGCAGCCAACGAACACCATGCTATTTTAGCTTTTGAATCTAATTTCAATGCAGGCCAAACTATGAAACGGGACAATCTCAACACCATGTTTGGCAACATCCTCAGTCAGGCAGCAGGTTTTTCACCTGAGATTTTAGCCATTTCCATGGTGGAATGGAAAGAGGTTCGAGCAGCATTTTCAGCTAAAAACAAGTCTTCTCAAACCAATCAAGAGGTGGAAGAAGAGAGTTTGATTCCAGAAGGATTTGAATTTTTGGCTGATAAAGTGAAGGTAGAGGAAGACTAAAGAAAGATTTCATGATACAATAAGTTTATGAATAGACAACAATTTATTATGATAGCGTTATTTACGGCTGCTGAGACTTATTTTTTCAATGAAGCCTGGATGACCGGGCGTTATTTCATGGCAGCCTTTTGGGCCATTCTACTCTTTCGAAATTTTAGGTTAAGTTACGTGATGGGGAAAATAGTAGATGCCATTGATCAGCACCTAAACCGCAAGGATTAGTCACTAGCTTCTAAACAAAATCAAAGCCTTTTAGGCTTTTTTTTGTTATACTAGTAGAGTATATTTATGGACCTTTTCTTGTATTTTTAGAGAAATGTAAGTGATTTCTCAAAGGATAAAGAAAATAGGCCTGAAAAAGAAAGGAATTATCATGTCAGTATTAGAGATCAAAGATCTTCACGTTGAGATTGAAGGAAAAGAAATTTTGAAAGGGGTCAATCTGACTCTGAAAACAGGAGAAATCGCAGCTATCATGGGACCAAATGGTACTGGTAAATCGACTCTTTCCGCCGCTATCATGGGAAATCCAAACTATGAAGTTACCAAAGGTGAGGTCTTGTTTGATGGCGTAAACATCCTTGAATTGGAAGTGGACGAACGCGCGCGTATGGGACTTTTCCTTGCTATGCAATACCCATCAGAAATTCCTGGAATTACTAACGCTGAGTTTCTTCGTGCAGCCATGAATGCTGGTAAAGAAGATGACGAAAAAATTTCAGTTCGAGAGTTCATCACTAAATTGGATGAAAAAATGGAATTGCTCAACATGAAAGAAGAAATGGCAGAGCGCTACCTCAACGAAGGTTTCTCTGGTGGTGAGAAAAAACGTAATGAAATTCTTCAACTCTTGATGTTGGAACCAACTTTTGCCCTTTTGGATGAGATTGACTCTGGTCTTGATATTGACGCCCTTAAAGTTGTATCTAAAGGTGTGAATGCCATGCGTGGCGAAGGCTTTGGTGCTATGATCATTACTCACTACCAACGTCTTTTGAACTACATCACACCTGATGTGGTACACGTGATGATGGAAGGGCGTGTTGTCCTTTCTGGTGGTCCAGAATTGGCTGCGCGTTTGGAGCGTGAAGGATACGCAAAACTGGCTGAAGAGCTTGGCTACGACTACAAGGAAGAATTGTAATTCCCTCGTATCTTTTAGGAGAAGTAAATGACTAAAGAAACTATTAAACTTTTTTCAGAAATGCACGCTGAACCAAGCTGGTTGGCTGACCTCCGTCAAAAAGCTTTTGATAAGATTGAGAGTTTGGAATTACCAGTTATTGAGCGTGTGAAATTTCACCGTTGGAATCTGGGGGATGGTACCATCACAGAAAGTGAACCGTCAGCAAATGTTCTTGACTTCACTGCTTTAGATAACCACTTGAAGTTGGTGCAAGTAGGAACGCAGACTGTTTTTGAACAAATTCCAGTTGAATTGGCTGAACAAGGAGTAGTCTTTACAGACTTCCACTCAGCTTTAGAAGAAATTCCAGAGCTTATTGAGGAATTCTTCATGTCATCAGTTAAGTATGATGACGACAAGTTGGCAGCTTACCATACAGCTTACTTTAACAGTGGTGCTGTTCTCTACATTCCTGATAACGTTGAGATTACAGAGCCAATCGAAGGAATTTTCTACCAAGATAGCGATAGCGATGTGCCATTTAACAAGCATATCCTTATCATTGCTGGTAAAAACTCTAAGATTAGTTACCTAGAACGTCTAGAGTCGCGTGGTGAAGGTAGTGCTAAGGCAACTGCAAATATCACAGTAGAGGTCATCGCCCGCTCTGGTGCTCAAGTGAAATTTGCGGCTATTGACCGTTTAGGTGAAAATGTCACTGCCTACATTAGCCGCCGTGGTAAACTAGGCAACGATGCTAGTATCGACTGGGCTATTGGAGTCATGAATGAAGGAAATGTCGTTGCAGACTTTGATAGTGATTTACTTGGAAATGGGAGTCACGCCGATATGAAGGTCGTTGCCCTATCCAGTGGCCGTCAGGTACAAGGGATTGACACTCGAGTGACTAACTATGGTTGCAACTCAATCGGAAATATCCTTCAACATGGGGTTATCCTTGAAAAGGCTGCCTTGACCTTCAATGGTATTGGCCACATTATCAAGGGTGCCAAGGGAGCAGATGCGCAGCAAGAGAGTCGTGTTCTTATGCTTTCAGATCAAGCACGTTCAGATGCCAACCCAATTCTTTTGATTGATGAAAATGACGTCACTGCAGGTCACGCGGCTTCTATCGGTCAGGTGGATCCAGAAGATATGTACTACCTCATGAGCCGTGGTTTGGATAAGGCGACTGCTGAGCGTTTGGTTGTTCGCGGTTTCCTTGGCTCCGTAATTGTTGAGATTCCAGTCAAAGAAGTTCGTGATGAAATGATTGCAACTATCGAAGAAAAATTGTCAAAACGCTAAGGGGAAGCCTATGTTAGATGTAGAAGCGATTCGCAAGGATTTTCCAATTTTAGACCAGATTGTCAACGATGAACCTCTGGTCTATCTGGACAATGCTGCGACGACACAAAAACCACAAGCAGTTCTGGAAACAATCAACCGCTACTATGAGCAAGACAATGCCAATGTTCACCGTGGGGTTCATACCTTGGCGGAGCGTGCGACAGCTTCCTATGAAGCCGCTCGTGAAACCATTCGTAAGTTTATCAATGCAGGCTCTAAAAAGGAAGTTCTCTTTACCAGAGGAACGACAACCAGTCTTAACTGGGTAGCTCGCTTCGCTGAGCAAATACTGACTGAGGGAGACCAGGTCTTGATTTCTATCATGGAACACCATTCTAATATTATTCCTTGGCAGGAAGCTTGCCGTAAGACTGGAGCAGAGCTTGTCTATGTTTATCTCAAGGATGGAGCTCTGGATATGGATGACTTGCGCGCTAAATTGACTGATAGAGTCAAGTTTGTCTCTCTAGCTCACGCCTCCAATGTTCTTGGTGTGGTCAATCCGATCAAAGAAATCACTCAATTAGCCCACCAAGTTGGAGCCATCATGGTGGTGGATGGTGCTCAATCTACACCCCATATGAAGATTGATGTCCAGGACTTGGATGTGGACTTCTTTGCTTTTTCAGGGCACAAGATGGCTGGTCCGACTGGTATCGGTGTGCTTTATGGCAAAGCACATTATCTTGAACAAATGTCACCAATTGAATTTGGCGGTGAGATGATTGATTTCGTCTATGAGCAAACTGCTAGTTGGAAGGAATTGCCTTGGAAATTTGAGGCTGGAACGCCAAATATGGCAGGCGCTATTGGACTTGCTGCAGCAGTGGATTATCTGGAAAAGATTGGTATGGATGCCATTGAAGCTCATGAACAGGAATTGATCGCATATGTCTATCCAAAATTGCAGGCCATTGAAGGTTTGACCATTTATGGTTCGCAGGACTTGGCTCAACGTTCGGGTGTCATTGCTTTTAACTTAGGGGATCTTCATCCCCACGATCTTGCGACGGCTCTGGATTATGAAGGAGTGGCTGTTCGTGCTGGTCACCATTGCGCCCAACCCTTGCTTCAGTATTTGGAAGTCCCAGCAACAGCTCGTGCAAGTTTTTATATCTACAATACCAAGGCAGATTGTGACAAGCTAGTCGATGCTCTACAAAAGACAAAGGAGTTTTTCAATGGCACTTTCTAAACTAGATAGCCTTTATATGGCAGTGGTGGCAGACCATTCGAAAAATCCACATCACCAAGGGAAGTTAGAAGACGCTGAGCAAATCAGTCTCAATAATCCAACCTGTGGGGATGTTATCAACCTCTCTGTCAAGTTTGATGCAGAGGACCGTTTGGAAGAGATTGCTTTTCTAAATTCAGGATGCACGATTTCAACTGCCTCTGCTAGCATGATGACAGATGCTGTTTTGGGCAAGACCAAACAAGAGATTCTAGAACTTGCAACCATCTTTTCTGAAATGGTTCAAGGTCAAAAGGATGACCGTCAAGAGCAACTCGGTGATGGCGCCTTCTTGTCAGGTGTGGCCAAATTTCCGCAACGAATCAAGTGTGCAACCCTGGCTTGGAATGCCCTTAAGAAAACAATTGAAAATCAAGATAACAAGTAAGACAAGTTTCTTTTGTCTTATGAATCAGTAGAAATATAGAATGAAAGAAAGGATATTATGGCTGAAGAAAGAGTAGAACCAAAACCAATTGACCTTGGTGAATATAAATTTGGTTTCCATGACGATGTAGAGCCTGTCCTATCGACAGGAAAAGGATTGAACGAAGAAGTCATTCGCGAATTATCAGCTGCTAAGGGTGAACCTGAGTGGATGTTAGAATTCCGTTTGAAATCTTATGAAACCTTCAAAAAAATGCCCATGCAAACCTGGGGAGCAGACTTGTCAGAGATTGACTTTGATGACTTGATATACTACCAAAAACCATCTGATAAACCAGCCCGTTCTTGGGATGAAGTTCCTGAAAAAATCAAAGAAACCTTTGAACGTATCGGGATTCCAGAAGCTGAGCGTGCTTATCTAGCCGGTGCCTCTGCCCAGTACGAGTCAGAAGTGGTTTACCACAACATGAAGGAAGAGTTCCAGAAATTGGGTATTATCTTTACAGATACGGATTCTGCCCTCAAGGAATACCCAGACTTGTTTAAACAATACTTTGCCAAGTTGGTACCGCCGACTGATAATAAGTTGGCAGCCCTCAACTCAGCAGTATGGTCTGGAGGAACCTTTATCTACGTGCCAAAAGGGATCAAGGTAGATATTCCGCTTCAAACTTACTTCCGTATCAACAACGAAAATACAGGTCAGTTTGAACGTACCCTGATTATCGTTGACGAGGGAGCGAGTGTCCACTATGTAGAAGGCTGTACAGCACCGACTTATTCTAGCAACAGCCTGCATGCGGCTATTGTTGAAATCTTTGCCTTGGATGGTGCTTATATGCGCTATACGACCATCCAAAACTGGTCCGATAATGTCTATAACTTGGTAACAAAACGTGCCAAAGCTTTGAAAGCTGCGACTGTTGAGTGGATTGATGGAAACTTGGGTGCCAAAACAACCATGAAATACCCATCTGTTTACCTTGATGGAGAAGGGGCGCGTGGGACTATGCTCTCCATTGCCTTTGCCAATGCAGGGCAACACCAAGATACTGGTGCCAAGATGATCCACAACGCTCCACATACAAGCTCGTCTATCGTGTCTAAATCCATTGCGAAAGGCGGAGGAAAGGTGGACTACCGTGGACAAGTAACCTTTAACAAGAACTCTAAGAAATCTGTTTCTCACATCGAGTGTGATACCATTATCATGGATGACTTATCAGCGTCAGATACCATTCCGTTTAATGAAATTCACAACTCGCAAGTTGCTTTGGAGCACGAAGCCAAAGTATCTAAGATTTCAGAGGAACAACTCTACTACCTCATGAGTCGTGGTTTGTCAGAATCTGAGGCAACCGAGATGATTGTCATGGGATTTGTCGAACCCTTCACAAAAGAACTTCCAATGGAATACGCAGTTGAGCTGAACCGCTTGATTAGCTATGAAATGGAAGGTTCAGTCGGATAAATCCAAAAAGGAGAAGCAAATGGGATTTTTTAAAAAATGATTTGGTAATGTTGAAAAAGCGAATAAAGGCGAAATTCCTGCTGAGGAAATTGTTCCACCTTTTACAGTTGATTTAGTAGAAGAAGCAGATGATTATTGGCGACAAATGGAACAAAACCTCTTGATAAACGCTGTAAAAGGCGTTGGTGGTCCTGAGGTCGTGGAACGTGCTTTTGTTCTTGCTAATTTCAAGGAAAATCAAGAAACCTTTGAGCTCTTTTATCAGGTAAATGGTCAACTTCTTTCATGGAGAGAGATGGATGCGACTGTTGTTGATAAAATCAGCAATCAACTCCTTCCGCAAGCGGCAGAAGTAGCGCGTGCAGTAAATGAAAATTATGAAGAGGCAAATGTACCAGTAATCCAGTACGCTATGCTTCAGTTTGAAACTGCAACCATGGCTTGGTTTGGTCGGAAGCTGACAACAGCTTCTCCAGAAGCCCAATTGACTTTTGAAGAATTGGTATCTGGTTGGCGCGCTATTTTGGAACAAGAAGTTCCAAATCGTCCTTTAGATAGTGACCGTCCGTTCCCTTACTTTGAAGTTTAAAATCCCAAATCCCCAAAAAACTTTCAATGGAGTATACTGTTGAGCCTACTCGCTTGATGAGTAACTAATTGAAAGAATCAGTGGGTAAAAATGTAAATTCTGAACAGAAATCCTTTCTGTTCAGAATTTTTTAAAAAATAGTCTAATAAATATTCACAAAAATCATTTTATATGATAAAATAAAACGATTATGTTTAGCGGAGATGAGTGATGAATATTTTTAGAATAAAAAATGTTAGTCTAGAACGTACTGAAATGCGTCGTCATTTGAAATTATGGGATTTGATTCTACTAGGGATTGGTGCCATGGTAGGGACGGGGATTTTCACCATTACAGGAACAGCAGCAGCAACACTTGCCGGTCCATCACTAGTGGTTTCCATCGTGATTTCTGCCCTGTGTGTTTCTCTATCAGCTCTTTTTTTTGCAGAATTTGCCTCTCGTGTGCCTGCAACAGGTGGTGTTTATAGTTATCTCTATGCGATTTTGGGAGAATTGCCAGCCTGGATTGCTGGCTGGTTGACCATCATGGAATTCATGACGGCTATTTCTGGCGTAGCTTCTGGCTGGGCAGCATATTTTAAGGGCTTACTCATTCATTATGGTATTTCCATACCTCAAGCCTTGAATGGAACCTTTAACCCCGAACAAGGTAGCTATATCGATATTTTACCTATTTTAGTGATTGTCTTGGTGACAGGATTAGTCTTGTTAAATTCCAAGGCAGCCTTGCGCTTTAATTCGCTTTTGGTGGTCTTGAAATTCTCAGCTCTTGCCTTATTTATCCTAGTTGGTATTTGGTACATCAAACCTGAAAATTGGACAAATTTTGCTCCATTTGGTTTTGGTCAACTATATGGTGGAAGTACTGGGATTATGGCGGGCGCATCTTTGATGTTCTTTGGTTTTCTCGGATTTGAGTCTATTTCCATGGCAGTTGATGAAATTCAAAGTCCGCAAAAAAATATTCCTCGTGGGATCGTCCTTTCTCTGACAATCGTCACCATTCTCTATGCTTTGGTAACCTTAGTATTGACAGGGATTGTTCACTACACTAAGCTCAATGTGGACGATGCAGTAGCCTTTTCATTACGGAGCATTGGTATCGGCTGGGCGGCCAACTATGTTTCGCTTGTAGCCATTCTAACCCTGATAACGGTATGTATTTCCATGACTTATGCTTTGTCTCGAATGATATATAGCTTAGCACGTGATGGACTTTTACCTAAAAGTTTTAAACAATTAAGCAAGACCAGTCGCGTTCCTAAAAATGCAACCCTCTTAACAGGAGTTGCTTCAGCCATTGCTGCAGGAGTGTTTCCTCTAGCCAGTATTGCAGCCTTCTTAAATATCTGTACCTTAGCTTATCTCATTTTGCTAGCCTATGGAATAATAAAACTCAGAAAGGATAAGGGGATGCCAAAAGAGGGAGAGTTTAAAACTCCCTTGGTGCCACTTTTGCCAATTCTTTCCATTCTTATATGTGTTTCCTTTATGCTTCAATATAGTCTAGATACCTGGATTGCCTTTGGTATCGCTCTTCTAGTTGGTCTAGTCATTTACTTTACTTACGGGTTCCGCCATTCAACGCTCGCAGAAGAAGAATAAAAGCTGGGAATTCCCAGCTTTTTTAATCTTTCACATAAGTAAATCCTTCACCCAGAATTTCATGAGCCTCAGTGATGGTGATAAAGGCTTGAGGATCAATTTTGTGAATCATATCTTTCATTTTTACGATCTCGTTTCGACCGACGATACAGTAGATAATTTTTAAATCCTTTTTGCTGTAGTAGCCTTGACCAGATATAAAGGTAACGCCACGTCCGAGTTCATCGTTTATCTCTTTGGCCAATTGATCAGGATATTGGGTAATAATCATAAATCCTTTACCAGCATAACCTCCTTCGCCGATCAAGTCGATAACACGAGCGATGATAAAGTCAAATAAGAGGGTATAGGTGACCAGACGAAGATCCTGGAAGATAATCAAAATCAACATTAGGATAAAAAAGTCAATCCCAAAAAGCAATTTACCAATCGAAATATTAGTGTATTTGTTGAGGACACGGGCAACGATATCAGAGCCACCAGTGGTTCCACCAGCATTAAAGATAATTCCTAAACCAACCCCTAGTAAGACTCCTGAGACTAAAGCGACAATGATGAGATCTCCTTGCAAGTCGATGTGCAAAGGAATGCGCTCAAAGATTGCTAGCCAAACGGAAAGAGAAATGGAACCTAGAAGGCTGGAGTATAGGGTCTTAGGTCCAAATATCTTCCAAGCCAGGATAAATAAAGGGATATTAATCAAGAGGTTCATCAATGAGACAGGAATCTTAAAAAGATAGTAGGTAATCAAGGTAATACCTGTCGCCCCTCCCTCAAATAAATGATAAGGAACAACAAAGTAGGTAAGACCGAAGGCATAGATAGCGGCTCCAAGAATAATGGTGATAATCGGTTGAAGTTTTCGAATCATGGCTGTTCCTCACTTTTCTATAGATAGATTATACCAAAAATTCAGTTCTTTTCATCGGATCACTTATGATTTTTTATCATTTTTTTGATATAATAAAGGAGAAAATCCCAATCCTATCGAGAAGAATAGAAAGATTGAATTATGACACAAGTAAAAATTGTAACGGACTCTTCTGTTACTATCGAACCAGAAGTAGTTAAAGAATTAAATATCACTGTTGTCCCTCTATCAGTTATGATTGATAGTGTGCTTTATTCGGATGCAGATTTGAAAGAGGGAGAATTCCTTCATCTTATGCAACAAAGTAAGAATCTGCCTAAAACAAGTCAGCCACCTGTGGGAGTGTTTGCTGAGGTCTTTGAGGAACTAGGTAAAGACGGCAGTCAAATTATCGCCATTCACATGTCCCATGCCTTGTCTGGAACTGTGGAAGCTGCTCGCCAAGGGGCAAGTCTCTCAACTGCTGATGTAACGGTTATTGATAGTTCCTTTACAGATCAAGCGATGAAGTTCCAAGTTGTTGAAGCCGCAAAACTTGCTAAAGAAGGTAAAGATTTAGAAACGATCTTAGCTCATGTAGAGGACGTCAAAAATCATACAGAACTCTATATCGGTGTTTCGACGCTAGAAAACTTAGTTAAGGGTGGTCGTATTGGACGTGTGACAGGATTACTAAGCTCACTCTTGAACATTCGTGTAGTAATGCAGATGAAAAACCACGAACTTCAACCAATCGTCAAAGGACGTGGAGCGAAAACGTTCAAAAAGTGGCTTGAGGAATTAACCAATACTCTTTCCCAAAAATCAGTTGCAGAAATTGGAATTTCCTATGCTGGAACGAACGAATGGGCGAATGAGATGAAGGTATTATTGCAACCTTATGTTGAGAAACCAATCTCTGTATTGGAAACTGGCTCTATTATTCAAACTCATACTGGAGAGAATGCTTGGGCGATTCTAATTCGTTACAATTCCTAAAAAAATAGAGAAAAAATGGTCAAAATAGTGTTTTTGACTTGACCTATAGCCGATTTTAGGATATGATTATATTTGTTAATTAGAAATTATTTGGAGGATTTGTTAACATGGCAAACAAACAAGATTTAATCGCTAAAGTAGCAGAAGCTACAGAATTGACTAAGAAAGATTCAGCAGCAGCAGTTGACGCTGTATTTGCAGCAGTAACTGAATACCTTGCAGCTGGTGAAAAAGTTCAATTGATCGGTTTCGGTAACTTTGAAGTTCGTGAGCGTGCTGCACGTAAAGGTCGCAACCCACAAACTGGTAAAGAAATCAAAATCGCAGCTTCTAAAGTTCCAGCATTCAAAGCTGGTAAAGCTCTTAAAGACGCTGTTAAATAATGAATTTATAAAAGCCTATTGTATCAAGCTACTTAGCTTGGTCAGTAGGCTTTTTTTTTGTTTATTTGAGAAGTTGATGTTATGATTCTTTGCAAAAAGAAAAAGATTCCCATGGATGAGAACCTTCTTTTCATTAGTTTTTAGAAGCTGCTTGAAATTCAGGGTTTTTCCATGCTTCATCAATGATAGCTTGCAATTCCTTAGCAGATGCTTGCATTTTTTGAGTTTCAGCGTCGTTCAATGGGATGTTTACTGGACGAACGATACCGTGTGCACCAACAACAGCTGGTTGACCGATAAAGACGTTTTTAACACCGTATTGACCTTCTTGGAAGACTGAAAGTGGAAGTACTGCATTTTCGTCATCAAGGATTGCTTTTGTAATACGAGCAAGTGCCACTGCAATACCGTAGTATGTAGCTCCTTTTTTGTTAATGATTGTGTAAGCAGCGTCACGAACACCTTCAAACAATTCAATCAATTCAGCTTCTTGAACGTTTTGAGTGTCTTTAAGGAATTCTTCAAGGTTTACACCAGCGATGTTAGCGTGTGACCAAACCGCAAATTCAGAATCTCCGTGTTCACCCATGATGTAGGCGTGAACTGAACGAGCATCAACATCCAATTTTTCAGCAAGTGCTTGACGGAAACGTGCTGAGTCAAGTGAAGTACCTGAACCGATAACACGTTCTTTAGGGAATCCAGAGAATTTCCAAGTTGAGTAAGTCAAAACGTCAACTGGGTTAGCTGCAACAAGGAAGATACCATCGAAACCTGATTCAACAACTTGTGTTACGATTGATTTGTTGATAGCCAAGTTTTTACCTACAAGGTCAAGACGAGTTTCACCTGGTTTTTGAGGAGCACCTGCAGTGATAACAACAAGGTCAGCGTCTGCACAGTCAGAGTATTGAGCAGCGTAGATTTTTTTAGGTGAAGTGAAGGCAAGGGCGTGGCTAAGGTCAAGCGCATCACCAACAGCTTTTTCGTGTAATTGTGGAATTTCGATAATTCCAAGCTCTTGTGCAATTCCTTGGTTAACAAGTGCGAAAGCGTAAGATGAACCTACGGCACCGTCACCAACAAGGATCACTTTTTTGTGTTGTTTAGTTGAAGTCATTATCTAAACATCTCCTTCATTTTTTTTAGGGGAATCCCCAGACAATTTCATTCTATCACTTTTGAAAAGCTTTGTCACGAATATTCTATTCGGTTATCGATGTAAACGTTTTAGTGGTTTTCAAAGACTGAAATGAAGGACAAATTATGGTATAATATATCTAATTACTAATAGTGAAATGAGGCATTTATGAATGCAGGATAGAAATTTAGTGAATGTCAATCTGACAAAGGAGATGAAGACCAGCTTTATCGACTACGCCATGAGCGTTATCGTCGCGCGGGCCCTTCCTGATGTTCGAGATGGCTTAAAACCTGTTCACCGTCGTATTCTTTACGGAATGAATGAACTAGGTGTTACACCAGACAAACCTCATAAAAAATCAGCCCGTATTACAGGGGATGTTATGGGTAAATACCACCCACATGGTGATTCCTCTATTTACGAAGCCATGGTTCGTATGGCTCAATGGTGGAGCTACCGTTACATGCTTGTTGATGGGCATGGAAACTTTGGTTCTATGGATGGGGACGGTGCTGCCGCGCAGCGGTACACTGAGGCACGTATGAGCAAGATTGCTCTTGAAATGCTTCGTGATATCAATAAAAATACAGTTGATTTCGTAGATAACTACGATGCTAACGAACGTGAACCCTTGGTCTTGCCAGCTCGTTTTCCAAACCTTTTGGTCAATGGAGCAACAGGTATCGCCGTTGGGATGGCAACCAATATTCCACCTCACAACTTGGGTGAAACCATTGATGCAGTGAAGTTGGTTATGGATAATCCTGAAGTGACGACTAAGGACTTGATGGAAGTCTTGCCTGGTCCAGATTTTCCAACTGGTGCCCTTGTCATGGGGAAATCAGGTATCCATAAGGCCTATGAGACTGGTAAAGGTTCCATTGTCCTTCGTTCTCGTACAGAGATTGAAACCACTAAGACGGGTCGTGAGCGCATCGTTGTAACGGAATTCCCTTATATGGTTAATAAAACCAAGGTGCATGAGCATATTGTTCGCTTGGTTCAGGAAAAACGAATTGAGGGCATTACAGCCGTACGTGATGAGTCCAACCGTGAAGGCGTTCGCTTTGTAATCGAGGTTAAACGCGACGCGTCTGCCAACGTTATCCTTAACAACCTCTTCAAGATGACCCAGATGCAAACCAACTTTGGTTTCAACATGCTGGCGATTCAAAATGGCGTGCCAAAAATCTTGTCCCTTCGTCAAATTTTGGATGCTTATATCGAGCACCAAAAAGAAGTGGTTGTTCGCCGTACTCGTTTTGACAAGGAAAAAGCAGAAGCGCGTGCGCACATCTTAGAAGGTCTTTTAATTGCACTTGACCATATTGACGAAGTGATTCGTATCATTCGTGCCAGTGAAACAGATGCGGAAGCCCAAGCTGAATTGATGAGCAAGTTCAAGCTTTCTGAGCGTCAAAGTCAGGCTATCCTTGATATGCGTCTTCGTCGTTTGACAGGATTGGAACGTGATAAGATTCAGTCTGAATATGATGAATTAATTGCCTTGATTGCAGATTTGGCTGATATTCTTGCCAAACCTGAGCGCGTGGCGCAAATCATCAAAGAGGAATTGGACGAAGTCAAACGCAAGTTTGGTGACAAGCGTCGTACGGAGTTGATGATCGGAGAAGTCTTAACTCTTGAAGATGAAGATTTGATTGAAGAAACGGATGTCTTGATTACCCTATCTAACAAGGGCTATATCAAACGTTTGGACCAAGGTGAGTTCACTGCTCAAAAACGTGGTGGCCGTGGAGTTCAAGGTACGGGAGTTAAGGATGATGACTTTGTGCGTGAGTTGGTTTCAACCAGCACCCATGATCATTTGCTCTTCTTTACCAATAAAGGACGCGTATATCGACTGAAAGGTTATGAAATCCCTGAATACGGTCGTACCGCTAAGGGCTTGCCAGTTGTCAATCTTTTGAAGTTGGACGAAGGTGAGAGTATTCAGACCATCATCAACGTTGAGTCTGAACGTAGTGATGACGCCTATCTCTTCTTTACAACTCGTCACGGTATTGTGAAGAGAACCAGTGTTAAAGAGTTCGCTAATATTCGTCAAAATGGACTTAAAGCCTTGAATCTCAAGGATGAAGACGAATTGATTAATGTCTTGCTGACAGAAGAAGACACAGATATCATCATTGGTACCAAATTTGGTTATGCCGTTCGCTTTAATCAATCAGCCGTTCGTGGCATGAGCCGTATCGCGACAGGTGTCCGAGGAGTTAACCTTCGTGAAGGAGATACTGTAGTTGGTGCTAGTGTCATCACTGACCAGGACGAGGTCCTTATCATCACTGAAAAAGGGTATGGTAAACGTACTCTTGCAACTGAATATCCAACAAAAGGTCGTGGTGGTAAAGGAATGAAGACAGCCAATGTTGCTGAGAAAAATGGCCCTCTTGCAGGTCTCCTCACTGTTAAAGGAGATGAAGACCTGATGATTATCACGGATACAGGTGTCATGATTCGAACAAATGTTGCCAATATTTCACAAACAGGACGCTCAACTATGGGAGTTAAAGTGATGCGTCTAGACCAGGATGCCAAGATTGTGACCTTTACAACGGTTGATGCGGTAGAAAAAGAAGAAGTTGGGACTGAAAACGAAACAGAAGGTAAAGCATAATGTCTCATAAAAAAACGAAAAGTAAGAAGAATAAGCGTAGGAATCTATTTCTCAATATTTTAGCGGTTTTCTTAATTCTTTTATCCTTAGCTTTGATTTTTAATTCAAAGATTCGAGATCTCTTTATGGTGTGGAATACCAATAAATACCAAGTCAATCAGGTTACTAAAGAAAATATAGATGAAAATCTCAAAACGGAAGGAAATTTTGATTTTGATTCGGTTAAATCTATTTCATCTGAAGCAGTTCTAGCCGCTCAGTGGGACGCTCAGAAGCTTCCCGTTATTGGAGGAATTGCTATTCCCGAAGTGGAGATTAACTTGCCGATTTTCAAAGGGTTGGATAATGTAAACTTGTTCTACGGAGCAGGAACCATGAAACCAGACCAAAAAATGGGAGAGGGCAACTATTCTCTAGCGAGTCACCATATCTTTACTGCTGAAAATGCCAGTCAAATGCTCTTTTCACCTTTAGTTAACGCTAAAGCGGGTATGAAAATTTACCTGACCGATAAGGATAAGGTTTATACTTATGAGATTACGGAAGTTAAACACGTTACTCCGGATCGAGTAGATGAAATCGAAGATCGTGATGGAGTAAAGGAGATCACTTTGGTTACCTGTGTTGATTATAATGAGACTGAGCGTATAATTGTTAAGGGAATTTTTAAAGAATCAAAAACTTATTCAGATACTTCTGAGGATATTTTGAAGGCCTTTAATCAACCGTATAGACAACGTTATTAAGTTTGAAAAAACCAGTGAAACTATTTGTTTTACTGGTTTTTATGTAAAGAAAAGTAGATGTTGGAAAAGCTATAAACGAAAGGATGAGGAGTATTATATCTGAAATAGTTGAAACAAAATTTTTAGATTCTTACAGAAAACGCTTTCTAGAAAACTAGAAATATGTTATAATTATCACAAATAAAAGTTTTAGGAGTTTTTTATGGTCTCTTCAGAATTTATTTCAAAGATTGAATTTGCTTGCAAGAAGAAAGAAGGTCTTTATAGCCAAAGCAAATTCAAGTATGCGATTCGTTCCATGTTTGCAGGTGCCTTTCTAACATTTAGTACAGCTGCGGGTGCAGTTGGGGCTGACTTGATTAATAAGATCGCTCCAGGTAGTGGTCGCTTCCTTTTCCCATTCGTTTTTGCTTGGGGATTGGCCTACATTGTTTTCTTGAATGCCGAGTTGGTAACTTCAAATATGATGTTTTTAACAGCTGGTAGTTTCTTGAAAAAAATCTCTTGGAGAAAAACAGCTGAGATTTTACTTTACTGTACCTTGTTCAATCTCATCGGAGCCTTGATAGCAGGTTGGGGCTTTGCCCACTCAGCAGCCTATGCAAATCTAACACATGATAGCTTCATTTCAGGGGTTGTAGAGATGAAGTTAGGTCGTTCAAATGAGTTAGTCTTACTTGAAGGTATTTTAGCCAATATCTTTGTAAACATTGCCATTCTTTCATTTGTTTTGGTGAAAGACGGAGGCGCCAAACTTTGGCTTGTCTTATCAGCAATTTACATGTTTGTATTCTTAACAAACGAACACATTGCTGCGAACTTTGCTTCTTTTGCGATTGTTAAGTTTAGTGTTGCAGCAGATTCAATTGCTAATTTTGACATACCTAATATTCTTCGTCACTGGGGTGTAACCTTTGTCGGAAACTTTATCGGAGGAGGTCTCTTGATGGGCTTGCCATACGCCTTCCTCAATAAAAATGAAGATACTTATGTCGATTAAAGAAATGAGCACGAGTGAATCGTGCTTTTTTGTTTGATGTGAAAGACTAGTCATAGTTGTTCCTTATATCAAAATATAGAAAAATGGTATTGGAAAAGACTAGTCCAAGATGATACAATATCCCTAATGAAGCTATTTGGAGGTCGTCATATGACTCGTGATTTTAAATTTGAAACTCTACAATTACATGCTGGGCAAGTAGTTGATCCAGCGACCAAGTCTCGTGCAGTACCGATTTATCAAACAACATCCTTCGTTTTTGATGACACGCAAGAAGGTGCCGATTTGTTTGCCTTGAGAAAACCGGGGAATATCTATACCCGTATTACCAACCCTACAACAGCAGCCTTTGAAGAAAGAATCGCTGCTCTTGAAGGTGGTGTTGGAGCGCTAGCGACAGCATCAGGTATGGCTGCTGTAACCTACACTATTTTGGCGCTTGCTCACGCAGGTGACCATGTGGTGGCGGCATCAACTATTTACGGTGGGACCTTCAACCTCTTGAAAGAAACCCTTCCTCGTTATGGGATTACAACAACCTTTGTCGATGTGGATAATTTGGAGGAAGTAGAAGCAGCTATCAATGACAATACCAAGCTTGTCTTGATTGAAACCTTGGGGAATCCCTTGATTAACATTCCTGACTTGGAAAAATTGGCTGAGATTGCGCATAAATACCAGATTCCTCTCGTTTCAGACAACACTTTTGCCACACCATATTTGATTAACGTCTTCTCTCACGGTGTAGATATTGCCATTCACTCAGCAACTAAGTTTATCGGTGGGCATGGTACAACTATTGGCGGTGTCATCGTGGACAGTGGTCGTTTTGACTGGGCAGCTTCAGGGAAATTCCCTCAATTTGTTGAGGAAGACCCAAGTTACCATAACTTGAGCTATACTCGTGATGTGGGTGTAGCAGCCTTTATTATCGCTGTTCGTGTTCAATTGCTCCGTGATACAGGTGCGGCCTTGTCGCCATTTAATGCCTTTCTCTTGCTCCAAGGGCTTGAAACTCTCTCTCTTCGTGTCGAACGCCATGTGCAAAATGCAGAGAAAATTGTTGATTTTCTTGTCAACCATCCTAAGGTAGAGAAGGTCAACTATCCAAAACTCGCTGACAGTCCTTATCATGCCTTGGCTGAGAAATATTTGCCAAAAGGTGTTGGTTCAATCTTTACATTCCATGTTAAAGGCGGAGAGGCAGAAGCTCGCAAGGTGATTGATAATTTGGAAATCTTCTCTGACCTTGCAAACGTTGCAGATGCCAAATCTCTTGTTGTCCATCCTGCGACAACCACTCACGGTCAGTTGTCAGAAAAAGACCTAGAATCTGCAGGTGTCACACCAAACCAAATCCGTTTATCTATCGGTCTTGAAAATGTAGAGGATTTGATTGAAGATTTGCGCTTGGCCTTGGAAAAAATTTAAAGTAACAGATATAAACAGTGGGTTTCGACTCGCTGTTTTTGATTTTCCCTCAGGCATGATATAATGGTTAAAGAAGTCTAGAAAGAGGAAAGATATGAACGAAATCAAATGTCCCAACTGTGGGGAAGTCTTTACAGTAAATGAAAGTCAGTATGCCGAACTCTTGTCTCAAGTGAGAACGGCAGAGTTTGATAAGGAATTGCACGATCGAATGAAGCAGGAACTGGCCTTGGCTGAGCAGAAGGCCATGAATGATCAACAGTCTAAACTGGCTCAGAAGGATCAAGAAATTGCGCAACTGCAGAGTCAAATCCAAAACTTTGATACAGAGAAGGAATTGGCCAAGAAAGAAGTTGAACAGACAAGCCACCAGGCCTTATTGGCTAAGGACAAGGAAGTGCAGGCCTTGGAAAACCAATTGACTACCTTGCGTTTGGAGCATGAAAATCAACTGCAAAAGACCCTTTCTGACCTTGAAAAAGAACGGGATCAGGTCAAAAATCAGCTCCTTTTGCAAGAAAAGGAAAATGAGTTGTCTTTGGCTTCTGTTAAGCAGAATTACGAAGCCCAGCTCAAGGCGGCTAATGAGCAAGTCGAATTTTACAAGAATTTCAAAGCGCAACAATCTACCAAGGCTATCGGGGAAAGTTTGGAACAGTATGCAGAGAGTGAGTTTAACAAGGTTCGTAGTTTTGCCTTTCCAAATGCCTACTTTGAGAAGGATAACAAGGTCTCTGCGCGTGGATCTAAGGGAGACTTTATCTTCCGTGAATGTGATGAAAATGGTGTCGAAATCATTTCCATCATGTTTGAGATGAAAAATGAAGCGGATGGAACAGAGAAAAAGCACAAGAATGCGGACTTCTACAAGGAATTGGACAAGGACCGGCGGGAGAAAAACTGTGAGTATGCAGTTTTGGTGACCATGTTGGAAGCAGATAACGACTACTTTAACACTGGAATTGTGGACGTCAGCCACGAGTATGAAAAGATGTATGTGGTTCGTCCTCAATTCTTTATTCAGTTGATTGGTCTTCTACGGAATGCAGCGCTTAACTCGCTACAGTATAAGCAAGAACTGGCCTTGGTTCGGGAGCAGAATATCGATATTACACATTTTGAGGAAGACTTGGACGCCTTTAAACTAGCTTTTGCTAAGAACTACAAGTCTGCTTCGACAAATTTTGGCAAAGCAATCGATGAAATCGACAAGGCTATTAAGCGGATGGAAGAGGTCAAAAAGTTCCTAACCACATCTGAAAACCAACTTCGCTTGGCTAACAACAAGTTGGACGATGTCTCAGTCAAAAAATTGACTCGAAAAAATCCAACTATGAAAGCCAAGTTTGAAGCGTTGAAGGGGGAGTAGGAGGATCCTATGCAGATACGAAAAGCAACCATGAAAGATGCTGAAGCCCTACTGTCTTTATACGAAGATTTGGGCTATCCAACGACCGCTTCTAAGCTGTCTCGACGTTTAGAAATAATTCTTTCTCAACCAAATTATGGTTGTCTTCTAGCTGAAAGAAACGGAGAAATTTTAGGTTTCTTAGGTTATGCAAAGCTCTTCTTTTTTGAAGCAGATGGATCTTACTATCGTATTTTAGCTTTGTCAGTTGCAAAAGAAACAAGACGACAAGGAATTGCTAGTAGGCTAATTGATGAATTGAAAAAACAAGCGATAAAAGAAGGAGTTAAGGCATTGGCTCTAAATAGTGGATTAACCGCTGAACGAAATGCTGCACATCAGTTTTATCAGGCAGTTGGATTTGAAAAAGTGACTGCTGGCTTTGCCTTGCATTTATAAATTCAACATAAATAAATCATGAAAAAATAGTAGAGGGAACGAAGTAATGTCTTCAACAAAATGGAAAACCTTACATTTTAACGAAAAGAGCATGGACTATGTGACATTTGGAAAAGGAAAGGATCCTCTAGTAATTATACCAGGCTTGGGGGATGGGCTTCAGACCGTGAAAGGTATAGCTATACCTCTTTCAATCATATACCGTATACTTGCGGAACGTTACAAAGTTTATGTTTTTAGTCGCATCAATAAGTTGCCAGAAAATTATACAACACGAAATATGGCTGCTGATGTAGCGGAAGCTATGGATGTATTGAATTTAAAAAGTTCTGTCGTCATGGGGATTTCCCAAGGTGGTATGATTGCTCAATGGGTAGCTGTAGATTTTCCAGAAAAGGTTGAAAGTTTGATTTTGGCTGTTACTACTGCAAAACTAAGTGAGCTTGGTATGGAGCGGATTAGACGCTGGCTAAGCCTGAGTCAAATAGGGACTTATAAAGAACTGATGGTTGATATTGCTAGTCACTCTTACACAACTAAATCCTTCGGAAAATTCAAATACCTTTATCGAATAATGGGAATTTTTGGCCGTATTAAAGATAAACAACGCATTGCTATTCAGGCTGTATCTTGTTTGAAACACGATAGCCTAACCATTTTGGAAAAAATAAACTGTTCTACGCTAATCATTGGAGCAGAAAAGGATGATGTTCTAGGCGTAGAAGCTTCACTTGAATTGCATCAGCATATCAAAGATAGCCAGCTCACTATTTTGCCAGAGTGCGGCCATGCACTTTATGAGCAGAATAAGGATTTCCAAAAGAGAGTTTTAGTATTTTTAGAAAGTTAATGAATGAACGGTATTATCAACTTAAAAAAAGAAGCGGGGATGACTTCGCATGATGCGGTTTTTAAGCTGCGTAGGATTTTGGGAACCAAGAAAATTGGTCATGGTGGGACCTTGGATCCAGATGTGGTGGGTGTTTTGCCGATTGCGGTTGGTAAGGCGACCCGCATGGTCGAGTTTATGCAGGACGAGGGCAAGGTCTATGAGGGGGAAATCACTCTTGGTTATTCAACGACGACTGAGGATGCCAGTGGAGAAGTGGTCGCAGAGACCCCTGTTTTGTCGCCCTTGGATGAAACCATTGTCGATGAAGCGATTGCTAGTCTGACTGGGCCTATTACTCAAATTCCGCCTATGTACTCGGCTGTCAAGGTTAATGGTCGCAAGCTCTATGAGTATGCGCGTGCTGGTCAGGAAGCGGAACGTCCAGAACGTCAGGTGACCATTTATCAATTTGAGCGGACAAGTCCGATTTCTTATGAGAGCGAACTTGCGCGTTTTACCTTTCGTGTGAAATGCAGTAAGGGGACTTATATCCGTACCTTGTCAGTTGACTTGGGAGAGAAGCTTGGTTATGCGGCCCATATGTCCCATCTGATTCGAATGAGTGCTGCAGGTTTGCAGCTAGAAGATGCTCTTACCTTGGACGAAATTGCTGCAAAAATGGAGGCTGGTCAGCTGGACTTTCTCCATCCTTTAGAGATTGGTACAGGTGACCTTGTTAAAGTTATCCTAACTCCAGAACAAGCTACAGAAGTGCGCTTTGGTCGTTTTATCGAGCTAGACCAAACAGAACAAGAATTGGCTGCTTTTGAAGGTGATAAATTGCTTGCCATTTTAGAAAAAAGGGACAATTTCTACAAACCGAGAAAGGTTTTTAGCTAGTTTAACTAGATTGTGGGGATAGATTGATGTTTCCCCTAGACTATCCAAAATCAGACTATAAATTTTGCAAAAAATGTGATAGAATAGACGACGGATAAAAAAACGGAGGATAGCATGCAAAATAGACCAATCATTATCGGAGTGACAGGTGGTTCTGGTGGTGGTAAGACCAGTGTTTCAAGAGCCATTTTATCTCACTTTCCTGATGAAAAGATTTCCATGATTGAGCATGATTCATACTACAAGGATCAGTCTCATTTGACCTTTGAAGAGCGGGTCAAAACCAACTACGACCATCCATTTGCCTTTGATACAGACTTGATGATTGAGCAGATTAAGGAATTGTTGGCAGGGCGCCCGGTGGATATTCCAACTTATGACTATACAGAGCATACACGGAGTAGCAAGACCTATCGTCAGGAGCCTCAGGATGTCTTTATCGTTGAGGGGATTCTGGTCTTGGAGGACAAGCGCTTGCGCGACTTGATGGACATCAAGATTTTTGTGGATACGGATGATGATGTGCGCATTATTCGTCGTATCAAGCGTGATATGGAAGAGCGTGGTCGTAGTCTGGATAGTGTGATTGACCAATATCTTGGTGTGGTAAAACCTATGTATCACCAGTTCATCGAGCCGACCAAACGGTATGCCGATATCGTCATTCCTGAAGGGGTCAGCAATACAGTTGCTATCGACCTTTTGACGACAAAAATTGCAAAGATTTTGGAAGAAGCGCGAAACAGTAAATAATCAGATGAGGAGGCCTTGCCTCCTTTTTCTATTTTTCCTTTAGTTTCAGTAGGAAAAAGGTGATTTTTAAGCATGTTTTTGGTATAATAATACCCATGGAAAAGCAAGAAAATGTATAGTAGGTGGAGATGGAAAAGTATTTATCAATAACAACTTTGACCAAGTATCTGAAAATGAAATTCGATAAAGACCCTTACTTGGAACGGGTCTATTTAACTGGTCAAGTTTCCAACTTTCGTAAACGACCTACTCACCAATATTTCTCCTTAAAAGATGACCATGCAGTTATTCAAGCGACCATCTGGTCAGGGATCTATCAGAAATTAGGTTTCGACCTGGAAGAAGGTATGAAGATCAATGTAATTGGGCGTGTGCAGGTTTATGAACCCAGTGGGAGCTACTCTATCATCATTGAAAAGGCTGAGCCTGATGGGGTTGGGGCGCTCGCGATTCAGTTTGAACAACTCAAGAAAAAATTGACGGAAGAAGGTTTATTTCAAGAGATATTCAAGCAACCTCTTCCCCAGTTTTCTAAGAGAATTGGTGTGGTAACCAGTCGCAGTGGAGCTGTTATTCGTGATATAATCACGACCGTCAGCAGGCGCTTTCCAGGTGTTGATATCCTTCTCTATCCGACTAAGGTACAAGGTGATGGAGCTGCGGAGGAAATTGCTCGAAATATTGCGCGTGCCAATCAACGTGACGATTTAGATTTGCTCATCATTGGTCGCGGTGGTGGTTCCATCGAGGATCTCTGGGCCTTTAACGAAGAAATTGTGGTACGGGCTATTTTTGAATCTCGTTTGCCCATCATCTCTAGTGTTGGTCATGAGACGGATGTGACCTTAGCGGATTTTGTGGCAGATAGACGGGCTGCAACGCCAACAGCTGCAGCTGAACTGGCAACGCCTGTGACCAAGTTGGATGTGTTAACTCATTTGCAAAATCAAGAAAAGCGGATGGCAACAGCAGTTCAGAATGTCCTGTCAAGAAAAAAGAAGCTTTGAAAAAATGCAGTCAGTCAGTCATCTTTAGACAACCAGAGCGCTTGTACGATGGATATTTGCAACGGTTAGATCAACTACAACTGCGATTAAAACAAAGTTTGCGAACACGGATTTCTGATAATAAACAGCTAGTCCAAGCAAGGACGCATCAACTAGTCCAATTATCACCTATAACCAAAATCCAGCGTTCTCAAGACCGTTTAGGTCAGTTGGACAAGCTCCTACGTAGCCAAATGGCGCTGGTTTATGATGCCAAGGTTGCTGAAGTCAAGAGACTTTCAGAAGCTCTACTGATGTTGGATACCAGTCGAATCGTGGCGCGTGGTTATGCTATTGTCAAAAAGGAAGAGTCCGTAGTAGATTCAGTTGAGAGTTTGAAGAAAAAAGACCAAGTGACGCTTTTGATGCGAGATGGTCAAGTAGAATTAGAGGTTAAAGATGTCAAAACAAAAGAAATTTGAGGAAAATCTAGCAGAACTGGAAACCATTGTCCAAAGTTTGGAAAATGGGGAAATCGCTCTGGAAGATGCGATTGCGTCCTTTCAAAAGGGCATGGTCTTGTCAAAAGAGCTCCAAGCGACGCTGGACAAGGCTGAAAAAACCTTGGTCAAGGTCATGCAAGAAGACGGAACAGAAAGTGATTTTGAATGAAGAAGCAAGAAAAATTAGCTCTTGTTAAATCGGCTTTGGAAGATTTTTATGGAGACCAGCAGTTTGCCTCTAGTTTACGAGAGTCTGTTCTCTATTCCATTCATGCTGGTGGCAAGCGTATTCGGCCTTTTCTCTTGTTAGAAGTTCTGGAAGCCTTGCAGGTCGCTATTAAACCTGCTCACGCGCAGGTGGCCGCGGCCTTGGAAATGATTCATACAGGGAGCTTGATTCACGATGACCTTCCTGCTATGGATGATGACGATTACCGTCGAGGGCGTTTAACCAATCATAAGAAATTTGGCGAAGCGATGGCAATATTGGCAGGAGACGCCTTGTTCCTAGATCCCTATGCCTTAATAGCGCAGGCGGATTTGCCAAGTCAGATCAAGGTGGACTTGATTGCCAACTTATCGCTTGCTTCAGGGAGTCTAGGCATGGTTGCCGGGCAGGTTTTAGATATGGAAGGCGAACACCAGCATTTGTCTTTGGAAGAACTTCAGACCATTCATGCCAATAAGACTGGAAAATTGCTAGCTTATCCCTTTCAAGCAGCTGCTATCATAGCTGAGTTGGCTCCTGAAATGCAGGTAAAACTGAAAACTGTTGGTGAGTTGATTGGGCTGGCATTTCAAGTTCGAGATGATGTACTGGATGTGACAGCTAGTTTTGAGGAAATCGGCAAAACACCACAAAAGGATTTACAAGCTGAAAAGTCAACCTATCCTGCCTTGTTGGGCTTGGAAGAGGCTATTACCTTTTGTAACCAAACTCTGGATCAAGCCGAGGCTAAATTAGAAGAAATTGCCCAGCAAGTCAGCTTTGAAACAGCGCCGATTGTGAAAGTAGTAGAAAGTTTGAGAATCAATGGCTAAGGAAAGAGTGGACGTACTAGCTTACAAACAGGGCTTGTTTGAAACGCGAGAACAGGCCAAGCGCGGTGTCATGGCTGGGCTTGTCGTAGCAGTCCTCAATGGAGAACGATTTGACAAGCCAGGAGAGAAAATTTCAGATGACACCGAGTTAAAACTCAAGGGTGAAAAACTCAAGTATGTCAGTCGAGGTGGTCTAAAACTAGAGAAGGCCTTGCAGATCTTTGATTTATCAGTGGATGGAGCAACCACGATTGATATTGGGGCTTCCACTGGAGGATTTACTGATGTCATGTTGCAAAATGGTGCTGAGTTGGTCTTTGCAGTCGATGTTGGTACCAATCAGTTGGCTTGGAAATTACGCCAAGACCCACGGGTTGTCAGCATGGAGCAGTTTAATTTTCGTTATGCTGAAAAGACTGATTTTGAGCCGGAACCGATCTTTGCCAGTATTGATGTGAGTTTCATTTCCCTCAGTCTGATTCTACCTGCCTTGCACCGTGTCTTGGCAGATCAAGGGCAGGTGGTGGCTCTGGTTAAGCCCCAGTTTGAAGCAGGTCGTGAGCAGATTGGGAAAAATGGGATTATTCGTGATGCCAAGGTTCATCAAACTGTCCTTGAATCTGTCACAGCTATGGCAGTAGAGGAAGGATTTTCAGTCCTTGGTTTGGACTTTTCTCCCATCCAAGGTGGACATGGAAACATCGAATTTCTGGCATATTTGAAAAAGGAAGAGGGAGCAAGTAATCAAGTTGCCCCTGAAATAGAAAAAGTTGTAGAGAGAGCGCATAGAGAATTTAAAGATGAATAAAAAAGAGAGACTTGAAAAAATTAGAAGATTTGTTACGGATTATCAAATCGGGACTCAGGAAGAAATCGTTGAGCATTTGAAGGAAGCAGGTATTTCTGCTACTCAAGCCACTGTCTCAAGGGACATCAAGGAGCTTGGTATTGTTAAAATTCCTTTGAAGAACAACACCTATATCTATGAGTTGCCGAAATCAATTGTCAAAAGTTTGCAGTTGGCTGAGGACAATATTGTGAGTTCTGAGTTAATGGGAAATATGATCAACCTTGCTGTCATTCCTGGAAATACCATTTTTGTGAAGAGTCAGTTGGTTGAAGCATTTTCTGAACAGATTTTTAGCTGTCTAGCTGATGATGATTCTATCTTAATTGTAGCTAGAACAGCAGAGGCAGCTGAAGAAATTGTTGAACAAGTCAAAAAATGGTAGGTCAGTATGTTACTTGAAATTTCGATAAAAAACTTTGCCATTATTGAGGCGATTTCCCTCAATTTTGAAAAGGGTATGACTGTTTTGACCGGAGAAACGGGTGCTGGAAAGTCTATCATTATCGACGCTATGAATCTCATG
>NZ_KQ969521.1:407418-415441 GCF_001578935.1 Streptococcus oralis
GTGGGGCTCGTGCAACGACAGACGTTATTCGTCACGGTGCGCCAAAGGCAGAGATTGAAGGACTTTTCTCAGTTGAAAATAGTCGCCTTTTACAGGAACTTTTTGAAGAGCAAGGTTTGGAATTGGGTGATGAAATTATCATCCGCCGGGAAATTTTGCAAAATGGTCGTAGTGTTAGTCGCGTGAATGGTCAGATGGTCAATCTTTCTGTCTTGCGTGCTATTGGGCAACACCTTGTGGATATCCATGGTCAGCATGACCAAGAAGAGTTAATGCGTCCTCAACTGCACATCCAGATGTTGGATGAGTTTGGTGATGCTGCTTTCTTGGACTTGAAGGAGACCTATCAGACGAGTTTTGATGCCTATCGCAAAATGCGTAAGCAGGTTTTGGAAGTCAAGAAAAACCAGCAGGAACATAAGGCTCGTATTGAGATGTTGGAATTTCAAATGGCAGAGATTGAGGCTGCAAACTTGCAGGCTGGTGAAGACTTGGTTCTCAACCAAGAACGAGATAAACTCCTCAATCATAAGAATATTGCTGATACGCTAACCAATGCCTATAGCATGTTGGACAATGAGGAATTCTCCAGTCTTGCTAATGTCCGTTCAGCCATGAATGACATGGAAAGTGTCGAAGAGTATGACCCTGAATACCGTGAAATTTCAAGTTCTCTATCAGAAACATACTATGTTTTAGAAGATATTACCAAGCGTTTGGAAGATATTATTGAGGACTTGGATTTTGATGGCAATCGCCTCATGCAGGTTGAGAATCGCCTAGATCTTTTGAATACTATTACCCGCAAGTACGGTGGGACTGTAGACGATGTTTTACTTTACTTCGCCAAGATTACGGATGAGTACAATCTCTTGACGGGTAATAATCTTTCTTCCGAAGACATGGAAACAGAACTCAAGAAATTGGAAGTTAATCTTGTTGATTTGGCAGGGCAGCTTGCATCTGCTCGTCATGATTTGGCCCAGCAGCTTGAGGCAGAGATTAAGCAAGAACTTCAGAACCTCTATATGGAGAAGGCACAATTCCAGGTTCGCTTTAGCAAGGGCAAATTTAGTCGTGAGGGCAATGAAACGGTCGAGTTTTACATTTCTACTAACCCGGGTGAGGACTTTAAACCCTTGGTCAAAGTTGCATCTGGTGGGGAATTATCCCGTCTCATGTTAGCTATCAAGTCAGCCTTTTCTCGTAAGGAAGGCAAGACCAGTATTGTCTTTGATGAGGTGGATACGGGAGTTTCAGGTCGTGTGGCCCAAGCCATTGCTCAAAAGATTCATAAGATTGGCCAGCATGGTCAGGTTCTTGCTATCTCTCACCTTCCACAAGTGATTGCCATCGCGGATTATCAATTCTTTATTGAGAAGATTAGTGATGAGCATTCTACGGTGTCGACGGTTCGCCTCTTGACTTTAGAAGAGCGAGTAGAGGAAGTAGCTAAAATGTTGGCTGGGGAAAATGTAACAGAAGCTGCCCTTACCCAAGCTAGAGAATTATTGCAAACGAGGATGAAATAAATGACAGACTATTATGTAATTGGAGATGTTCACGGGAAAGCAGGAATGTTGGAAGACCTTCTTAAAACATGGAATGGTCAAACTCAATTGCTCTTTCTAGGGGATTTGATTGACCGTGGTGAAGACAGTCGCCGTGTTCTAGAAATGGTCAAAGACTTGGTCGACAATCAAGGGGCTATCTGTTTATCAGGAAACCACGAGTATATGTTTTTGACTTGGCTCGATGACCCAGAAGAAAGCTATGACCATTATCGTCGCAATGGTGGAGATACAACTATTAACTCAATCCTAGGTCGTCCCTTGGATGCACCAGTTGATGGCGTAGAAGATGCCAAACGTGTTGCGACTGAAGCGGCAGATTTGGTCGAATTTATTCGTCAAATGCCATTTGTAGTAGAGACAGACAAGTATATCTTTGTTCATGCAGGTATTGATTTGACCTTGGATGACTGGCATGAAACTACAGATTATAAAAAAGTTTGGCTCAGAAAACCATTCCACGAAGCTGAAAATCATACTGGAAAAACCATCGTCTTTGGGCATACACCAGTTTATGGTTTGCTGAAGCAAGACCGAGGTACAGCTGAGCTTTGGATGACAGAGGATGGCAAGATTGGCATGGATGGAGGAGCTGTCTATGGTGGTGTCCTTCATGGAATCGTCTTTACAGACCAAGGAATGACAGAACACCACTTTATCGAAAATGACGGCTTTGTTGCCGAAGATTAGTACTCCTAGCAGGGTATGGTCTTGTCAAAATGTTAAAAACAATTTATAATTAATAGATACCCTGAAAGGAAGAGCATCATGAACTTAGAAGAATTAAAAAAACGACAGGAGAAGATCCGGAACTTCTCTATTATCGCCCATATTGACCATGGGAAATCAACGCTAGCAGACCGCATTTTGGAAAAGACGGAGACAGTTTCTAGTCGTGAAATGCAAGCCCAGCTTCTGGATAGTATGGATCTTGAGCGTGAACGTGGGATTACCATTAAACTCAATGCTATTGAGCTCAATTACACTGCAAAAGATGGCGAGACCTATATTTTCCACTTGATTGATACGCCGGGGCACGTGGACTTTACCTATGAAGTGTCGCGTTCGTTAGCGGCCTGTGAAGGGGCGATTTTGGTAGTCGATGCGGCCCAAGGGATTGAGGCGCAAACTCTTGCTAACGTTTATTTAGCCTTGGACAATGATTTGGAAATTCTTCCAGTCATTAACAAGATTGACCTACCAGCAGCGGATCCAGAGCGCGTACGCACAGAGATTGAGGATATCATTGGACTGGATGCCAGTGAAGCGGTCTTAGCTTCTGCTAAGGCTGGTATTGGTATTGAAGAAATCCTTGAGCAGATCGTAGAGAAAGTTCCCGCACCAACTGGTGATGTTTCAGCTCCATTAAAAGCCTTGATTTTCGACTCAGTTTATGATGCCTATCGTGGGGTTATCCTCCAAGTGCGTGTCATGGATGGAGTGGTTAAACCTGGCGATAAGATTCAACTCATGAGCAATGGCAAGACTTTTGATGTGACGGAGGTTGGAATTTTCACACCGAAAGCAGTTGGTCGTGATTTCCTTGCGACTGGTGACGTTGGTTATATTGCGGCTTCCATCAAGACGGTTCAAGATACCCGTGTGGGTGATACAGTTACCTTGGCAGCCAATCCAGCGGCAGAACCGCTAGATGGCTACAAGCAAATGAACCCTATGGTCTTTGCAGGGCTTTATCCAATCGAGTCTAATAAATACAATGATCTTCGTGAAGCCCTTGAAAAATTGCAGCTCAACGATGCCAGCCTGCAGTTTGAACCAGAAACATCTCAGGCGCTTGGATTTGGTTTCCGTTGTGGATTCCTTGGACTTCTCCATATGGATGTTATCCAAGAGCGTCTAGAACGTGAGTTTAACATTGACCTCATCATGACAGCTCCGTCTGTTATTTACAAGGTTAACTTGACCGACGGGGAGTCTATGGATGTATCGAACCCATCTGAGTTTCCAGACCCAACTAAGATTGCGACTATTGAAGAACCTTATGTTAAGGCGCAAATCATGGTACCGCAGGAGTTTGTTGGAGCAGTGATGGAATTGGCTCAGCGCAAGCGTGGGGACTTTGTGACCATGGACTATATTGATGACAATCGTGTCAATGTTATCTATCAAATTCCACTTGCTGAAATCGTCTTTGACTTCTTTGATAAGCTTAAGTCTTCGACGCGTGGTTATGCAAGCTTTGACTACGAATTGTCAGAGTACCGCCCATCTAAGCTAGTCAAAATGGATATCCTTCTCAATGGAGACAAGGTGGACGCCCTCAGCTTTATCGTTCACAAGGATTTCGCCTACGAACGTGGGAAACTCATCGTGGATAAGCTCAAGAAAATCATTCCTCGTCAACAATTTGAGGTGCCAATCCAAGCAGCTATTGGGCACAAAATCGTGGCTCGTACTGATATCAAGGCCCTTCGTAAGAACGTACTTGCCAAATGTTATGGTGGTGACGTTTCTCGTAAACGCAAACTCCTTGAAAAACAAAAAGCTGGTAAGAAACGCATGAAAGCTATCGGATCAGTAGAAGTACCACAAGAAGCCTTCCTTAGCGTCTTAAGCATGGATGAAGAATAGAAATAAAACTCTTGAAGATTTTTCAAGAGTTTTTGCTTTAAATATGAGCTAAAAAATCGGAAACTAACAGAATAGATTGGGTCAAAATTTGACAGAAGTTCTTATTTTTCTTATAATGCAGATGGAGAGGTGGTAGGATGAAAAAATTATTGATTTTAGGTACTGTAGTTACTGTTAGTGCTTTTTTAGCTTCATGCTCTAATAAATCACAAACAGCAACCGAAGAAAGTTCGACTGCGGTTGTTAGTTCTTCTAGCAGTCAGGAAACAAGTAGCTCTAGTTCTGCTGTTTCTGAAGCGAAAAAGGAAGAGACGCAAATCGTCGGCTCGAATGAGTATGGCTTTGTCAAGGTACCCAAATCATGGGTTCGATTCCATGAAGTAGAAGGTGGAAATGATATACAGTATTGTGATGGAACAGATATCAACATTGTTACGCTAAATACCTTCAATGCTGAGCAGTTTAATATCAGCGAAGAAGAATATGCTAAACTGGATGTTGTGACTGTCTCATCTAGTATTTTAACTTCCAAAGAACAAAGCTCTGATTTCAGTAAGGTTTGGGGCTCCAAATCGACCATTGGAGGCTATGAAGCCTATGTTGTCAATGCAATTGCTAAATCAGGGAAATACCTCGTTACTTGGGTTTTCCGATCAAATGATGGTAAAATCCGCTATGTTTCACTTGAAGGGGATGGGAAAACTTTAAAAACAATCTTGCCGATGGTTGAAAGTAGCTGGTCAACTACTAAAGCTGAATAAATGAAAAAAAGAAGATCCTTGGTCTTCTTTTTATTTTTTTTACGAATAGATAGATGAGTAGAAAAAGAAATGGAGTTGTATATGAAGATCACAAACTATGAGATTTACAAATTGAGAAAAGCTGGGCTGACCAATCAACAAATTTTAACTGTTCTTGAATACGATGAGACTGTAGATCAGGAGCTCTTGCTAGGTGATATTGCGGAACTATCGGGGTGCCGTAATCCTGCTGTCTTTATGGAACGCTATTTCCAGATAGATGATGCACAGTTGGAGAAGGAGTTTCAGAAATTTCCATCCTTCTCGATTCTTGATGACTGTTATCCTTGGGATCTGAGTGAGATTTATGATGCTCCAGCGCTCTTGTTTTATAAAGGAAATCTAGACCTGTTGAAATTTCCAAAGGTTGCTGTTGTAGGGAGTCGTTCATGTTCTAGTCAGGGAGCAAAGTCGGTTCAGAAAGTCATTCAAGGTTTGGAAAACGAGTTAATTGTGGTCAGTGGATTAGCCAAGGGCATTGACACAGCTGCCCATATGGCTGCACTCCAGAATGGAGGAAGAACAATTGCAGTGATTGGAACAGGATTGGATGTTTTCTACCCCCGTGCCAATAAACGATTGCAGGAACACATCGGCAGTCACCATTTGGTACTTAGCGAGTACGGACCTGGTGAACAACCTCTGAAATTTCACTTTCCAGCTCGTAATCGTATCATTGCTGGACTGTGTCGCGGAGTCATTGTAGCAGAGGCGAGAATGCGCTCAGGCAGTTTGATTACTTGCGAGCGAGCAATGGAAGAGGGGAGAGACGTTTTTGCTATTCCAGGGAGCATTCTTGATGGACATTCAGACGGCTGTCATCATTTGATTCAAGAAGGAGCAAAATTGGTCACCAGTGGGCAGGATGTGCTGGCTGAGTTTGAATTTTAAGGAGAAATTTGTTCACACAGATAAACTTTTCTTCTATATATAGGACTTAGGTCTTGACAGCTATAGAAAAATGGTTTACACTTTATAAAGTTTATTACTTTGAAAAGGTGTGATAGTGTGGCTACGGCAACAAAGAAGAAAAAATCAACAGTTAAGAAAAATCTAGTCATCGTGGAGTCGCCTGCTAAAGCGAAAACGATTGAGAAATACCTAGGCAGAAATTACAAGGTTTTAGCCAGTGTCGGGCATATCCGTGATTTGAAGAAATCTAGTATGTCTGTTGACATTGAAAATAACTATGAACCACAGTATATCAATATCCGAGGAAAAGGTCCTCTCATCAATGACTTAAAAAAAGAAGCTAAAAAGGCCAATAAAGTCTTTCTGGCGAGTGACCCGGACCGTGAGGGAGAAGCGATTTCCTGGCATTTGGCTCACATTCTCAACTTGGATGAGAATGATGCCAACCGTGTGGTCTTTAATGAAATCACCAAGGACGCAGTAAAAAATGCTTTTAAAGAACCTCGCAAGATTGACATGGACTTGGTCGACGCCCAACAAGCTCGTCGAGTCTTAGACCGCTTGGTAGGGTATTCGATTTCGCCTATTTTGTGGAAAAAGGTCAAGAAGGGCTTATCAGCAGGACGCGTGCAGTCTGTTGCCCTTAAGCTCATCATTGACCGTGAAAATGAAATCAATGCCTTCCAACCGGAAGAATACTGGACAATTGATGGTGTTTTTAAGAAGGGAACCAAACAATTTCAGGCTTCTTTCTATGGTATGAATGGCAAAAAGATGAAATTGACCACCAATGAAGAGGTCAAAGAAGTCTTGTCCCATTTGACTAGTAAAGATTTCACAGTAGACCAGGTAGATAAGAAAGAGCGCAAACGCAATGCGCCCCTACCGTATACGACTTCAACCATGCAGATGGATGCGGCTAACAAAATCAATTTCCGTACTCGAAAGACTATGATGGTGGCCCAACAGCTCTATGAAGGGATCAATATCGGATCAGGCGTGCAAGGTTTGATTACCTATATGCGTACCGATTCGACTCGTATCAGTCCTGTGGCCCAAAATGAAGCTGCAAGCTACATTAACGACCGTTTTGGTAGCAAGTATTCCAAGCATGGTAGCAAGGTTAAAAATGCTTCAGGTGCTCAGGATGCTCACGAAGCCATTCGTCCATCTAGTGTCTTTAACACACCTGAAAGCATCGCTAAGTACTTGGACAAAGACCAGCTCAAGCTCTATACCCTTATCTGGAACCGTTTTGTGGCCAGCCAGATGACAGGCGCTATCTTTGATACCATGGCTGTTAAGCTTTCTCAAAATGGCGTTCAGTTTGTTGCAAATGGAAGCCAAGTTAAGTTTGATGGATATCTTGCTATCTACAATGACTCTGACAAGAACAAGATGTTGCCAGATATGGCTGTTAGAGATGTGGTCAAGCAGGTCAATAGCAAGCCAGAACAACATTTCACCCAACCACCTGCTCGCTATTCGGAAGCGACACTTATTAAGACCTTGGAGGAAAATGGGGTTGGACGCCCGTCAACCTATGCTCCGACCATTGAAACCATCCAAAAACGCTACTATGTTCGTCTGGCAGCTAAACGCTTTGAACCGACAGAACTGGGAGAAATTGTTAATAAACTCATTGTTGAATATTTCCCAGATATCGTCAATGTGACCTTCACAGCTGAGATGGAAGGAAAACTGGATGATGTCGAAGTTGGTAAAGAGCAGTGGCAACGTGTCATTGATGAATTTTATAAACCATTCTCTAAAGAAGTCGCCAAGGCTGAAGAAGAAATGGAAAAAATCCAGATCAAGGATGAGCCAGCTGGATTTGACTGTGAGGTTTGTGGCAGTCCGATGGTGATTAAGCTCGGTCGTTTTGGTAAATTCTATGCTTGTAGCAATTTCCCAGACTGCCGTCACACACAAGCGATTGTAAAAGAGATTGGAGTCGAGTGTCCAAGCTGTCATCAAGGACAAATCATCGAACGCAAAACCAAGCGCAATCGTATCTTCTATGGTTGCAATCGCTATCCTGAATGTGAATTTACTTGCTGGGACAAACCAATTGGCCGTGACTGTCCAAAATGCGGACACTTCCTTGTGGAGAAAAAAGTCCGTGGTGGTGGCAAGCAGGTTGTATGT
>NZ_KQ969521.1:415905-464119 GCF_001578935.1 Streptococcus oralis
GGCAAGCAGGTTGTATGTAGTAATGGCGACTACGAAGAGGAAAAGATCAAATAAAATGTAGAGTCCTGAAAATGAATTTCAGGCTCTTTTTGGTTGGAGCTTGACAAATTTCCCCCTTGTGTGCGAAACTAGAGGAAGAGTAATTTATCTAGGAGAAGTTATGCGCATTATTTATTTCTGTATTGGTTTTATTTCTTTGGCTCTAGCTCTTGTAGGTGTTGTCCTGCCGCTCTTACCAACAACTCCCTTTCTTTTGCTGTCTATCGCTTGCTTTTCAAAATCTTCTAAGCGTTTTGAAGACTGGCTTTATCATACAAAGCTTTATCAGACTTATGTAGCTGACTTTCGGGAAACCAAGTCAATCGCGCGAGAACGTAAGAAAAAAATCATCGTATCTATCTACATCTTGATGGGGATTTCTATTTATTTTGCCCCTCTCTTGCCAGTTAAAATCGGTCTGGGAGCCTTGACTATTTTTATCACCTATTACCTCTTTAAAGTCATTCCAGACAAAGAATAGTTAAAATAGTAGTTATTTCCCTTGATAAAATTGAAAGCATATTCACAGTAACATGATATAATAATTTTGAAGAAAACATCAAGGAGAATCAAATGATTTACGAATTTTGTGCTGAAAATGTAACTTTGCTTGAAAAAGCGATGCAGGCTGGAGCTCGTCGAATCGAACTTTGTGACAATCTAGCAGTAGGAGGAACAACACCTAGCTATGGAGTGACCAAGGCAGCGGTTGAACTGGCAGCCAACTACGATACGACCATTATGACCATGATTCGTCCCCGTGGTGGCGACTTTGTCTATAATGATCTTGAAATAGCGATCATGCTAGAAGACATTCGTTTGACTGCTCAGGCTGGAAGTCAAGGGGTTGTTTTTGGGGTATTAACTGCTGATAAAAAGTTGGATAAGCCTAATCTTGAGAAGTTGATTGCTGCATCAAAAGGAATGGAAATTGTCTTTCACATGGCCTTTGATGAATTAAGTGATGAAGACCAGTTGGAAGCTATTGACTGGCTTAGCCAAGCTGGAGTCACTCGTATTCTGACTCGTGCTGGAGTATCTGGTGACTCGCTAGACAAGCGTTTTGCTCACTACCACAGAATTTTGGAATATGCTAAAGGTAAGATTGAAATTCTACCAGGTGGGGGGATTGACTTGGACAACCGTCAAACCTTTATCGACCAGCTGGGTGTAACACAATTACATGGAACTAAGGTTGTCTTTTAAAAAATAGAAAGGAACTGCTAGCTTTGGGTAGCAGTTTTCACTTATGTTTGAAATTTTTAAATCCTATCAGTTTAATCAAGAAAAGGCTCGTGCCTATGGTTTTGTAGAAAATGAGGAAGTATGGACCTATACTTGCCAGATTTTGCAGGGCGACTTTTTCATGGCAGTCTCTATCACTCCTGATAATGTGAGCTTTCAGGTCTTTGACCAGGAAACGGGTGACCTCTATCCTCAAGTACACATGGAAAGCATGAGGGGAAGTTTTGTCGGAAGTGTCCGTGAGGCTTGTTTGGAGATTCTCTACCAGATTCGGAAGGCTTGTTTTGATGTGCAAGATTTTATCTGCCCTCAGACTAAGCGGATCATGACTAAAGTTCAGGAAAAGTATGGTAATCAGTTGGAGTATCTGTGGGAAAAATCGCCTGATACAGCAGTGTTAAGACATGAAGGTAATAAAAAGTGGTATGCCGTTTTGATGAGAATTCCTTGGGATAGGCTAGATAAGGGGAGAGAAGAGCTAGTCGAAGCAGTCAATATTAAACATGACCAAGTAGCTGATTTGCTTTCACAAAAGGGGATTTACCCAGCCTTTCATATGAACAAACGCTACTGGCTTAGTCTGGCACTTGATGATACTTTGTCAGATGAAATGGTACTGAAATTGATAGAAAGAAGTTGGAACCTAACCGTGAAAAAAATAGGGGAATTCGCTTGAATTTTCAAATACTTTCAATTAGCAAAATATTCTTTACTGAAGAAATTTTCAGAAAATAATGGATTTTTTCTTGACAAGTGTTTTTAGCTATGCTAGAATACTAGACAAGATATCAAACGAAGGAGAAAGTCAAACATGAAAACAGCTAAGTTTAATCAATTTACTTTGTTGTTGAGGTACTCGGGCTAGTGCAAAAGCATTAGTCCTGTTTGGCTTACCAAGCGGGAGTAAATCAACATCTCGCTTGGGTTTCTAAGCGAGATGTTTTTTTAAAACCACATTTGGAAAAGGGGAAATCGTATGCGAACAGTTGAATTTCTAGATACCAGCCTTCGGGATGGAGAGCAGACACCAGGTGTTAACTTTTCAATCAAGGAAAAAATTGCCATTGCAAGGCAGTTGGAAAAATGGGGCATTTCAGCCATTGAAGCTGGTTTTCCAGCTGCTAGTCCAGACTCATTTAAGGCAGTTCAGGAGATTGCTAAAGTCTTGAAAAAAACGGCGGTAACTGGTCTAGCACGCTCGGTCAAGTCTGATATTGATGCTTGTTACGAGGCGCTTAAGGATGCCAAGTATCCACAGGTTCACGTCTTTATCGCTACCAGTCCGATTCATCGTAAGTATAAGCTCAATAAGAGCAAGGAAGAGATTTTAGAAGCTATTAAGGAGCATGTTTCTTATGCTCGTTCAAAGTTTGAAATCGTCGAATTCTCTCCTGAAGATGCGACTAGAACAGAGTTGGATTTCCTCTTGCAAGTCGTTCAAACAGCGGTCGATGCAGGGGCGTCTTATATCAATATCCCTGATACGGTTGGATTCACGACGTCAGAAGAATACGGAGCTATCTTCAAATACTTGATTGAGAATGTCAAGACGAATCGTCAGATTATCTATTCGCCTCACTGTCACGATGACCTCGGAATGGCAGTGGCTAACAGCCTTGCTGCTGTCAAGAACGGTGCAGGACGTGTCGAAGGAACCATCAACGGTATTGGGGAGCGAGCTGGGAATGCTGCGCTTGAAGAAATTGCAGTGGCGCTTAATATTCGTCAAGATTACTATCAGGCAGAGACCAGTATTGTCCTAAATGAAACCATTAATACGTCAGAAATGGTTTCTCGCTTCTCTGGTATTCCAGTTCCTAAAAACAAGGCTGTGGTTGGTGGTAATGCCTTTTCTCACGAGTCTGGTATTCACCAAGACGGAGTCCTTAAAAATCCGCTTACCTATGAAATCATTACACCGGAACTGGTCGGTGTTCAGAGTAATAGTCTTCCGCTTGGAAAATTGTCAGGTCGCCATGCCTTTGTTGAAAAACTAAGAGAACTGGCCCTAGATTTTACAGAAGAGGATATCAAACCACTCTTCGCTAAGTTCAAGGCACTAGCGGACAAGAAACAAGAAATCACGGATGCAGATATTCGAGCCCTGGTAGCTGGAACCATGGTTGAAAATCCAGAAGGATTCCACTTTGATGATTTACAACTTCAAACCCATGCAGACAATGACATTGAAGCCCTCGTTAGCCTAGCTAATATGGATGGTGAGAAAGTCGAATTTAATGCGACAGGGCAAGGTTCCGTTGAAGCGATCTTTAACGCTATCGATAAGTTCTTTAACCAATCTGTCCGCTTGGTATCCTATACCATCGATGCGGTAACGGATGGAATTGATGCCCAGGCTCGGGTTTTGGTCACTGTTGAAAACAGAGATACAGAGACCATCTTTAACGCAGCAGGTCTTGATTTCGATGTACTGAAGGCTTCGGCTATTGCTTATATTAATGCCAATACTTTTGTTCAAAAAGAGAATGCAGGTGAGATGGGGCGCAGCGTTTCCTACCGAGACATGCCTAGTGTGTAAAGGAGAAGGCTATGACAAAGAAAATAGTAGCTCTAGCAGGGGATGGAATCGGCCCAGAAATCATGGAGGCTGGTTTAGCGGTTCTGGAAGCTCTAGCTGAAAAAACAGGTTTTGACTATGAGATTGACAGACGCCCCTTCGGAGGTGCAGGTATTGATGCTGCGGGGCATCCCTTACCTGATGAAACCCTCAAGGCAAGTAGAGAAGCAGATGCTATTCTCCTAGCGGCTATCGGTAGTCCCCAGTATGATAGTGCAGCGATTCGGCCTGAACAAGGCTTGCTGGCTCTTCGTAAGGAACTCAATCTTTATGCCAATATTCGGCCTGTAAAAATCTTTGACAGTCTCAAGCATTTGTCACCACTCAAATCGGAACGAATTGCTGGTGTAGACTTTGTCGTGGTGCGTGAGTTGACAGGTGGGATTTACTTTGGAGATCATATTCTTGAAGAGCGAAAAGCGCGTGATATCAATGACTACAGCTATGAGGAAGTGGAGCGGATTCTTCGCAGAGCCTTTGAAATTGCAAGAAATCGCAGAAAAATCGTTACTAGTATCGATAAGCAAAACGTTCTAGCAACATCAAAACTCTGGCGGAGAGTAGCTGAGGAAGTCGCGCAGGATTTCCCAGATGTAACCTTGGAGCACCAGCTAGTCGACTCAGCTGCCATGCTTATGATTACCAATCCTGCCAAGTTTGATGTCATCGTGACGGAGAATCTTTTCGGAGATATCTTATCTGATGAATCAAGCGTTCTATCTGGCACGCTTGGAGTCATGCCATCAGCCAGTCATTCTGAAAATGGACCAAGTCTTTATGAGCCTATTCATGGTTCAGCGCCTGACATTGCAGGTCAAGGAATTGCCAATCCTATTTCTATGATTTTGTCAGTTGCCATGATGTTGAGAGATAGCTTTGGACATTACGAGGATGCGGAGCGTATTGAGCGTGCTGTTGAAGTTAGTTTAGCCGCTGGCATTTTAACAAGAGATATTGGAGGACAGGCTTCGACCAGGGAAATGACAGAAGCCATCATTGAAAGATTATGAAGATAAATGAAGGAATCACGCTTACCCTCTTGATTTGGAATTTGCTGATTTTCTTGATTTATGGCATTGACAAATCCAAGGCAAGAAGAGGTGCTTGGCGCATCCCAGAGAAAATCTTACTCATTTTAGCCCTTACTTGTGGTGGTTTTGGCGCCTGGTTGGCAGGAATCACCTTTCACCACAAGACTAGAAAATGGTATTTTAAAACAGTTTGGTTTCTCGGGATGGTAACTACACTAGTAGCCTTATATTTTATTTGGAGGTAATGGATGGCAGGAAAATCGATTTTTGATAAATTATGGGACCGCCATGTCATCACAGGAGAAGAGGGGCAGCCCCAACTCATGTATGTGGACCAGCACTATATTCATGAAGTGACCAGTCCCCAAGCTTTTCAAGGATTAAGAGATGCGGGCCGCAGATTGAGACGACCAGACTTGACATTTGGAACCTTTGACCACAATGTCCCGACGGTCAATATCTACGATATTCGAGATGTGATTTCTAAGGCCCAAATTGATAAGCTTGCTGAAAATGTTGAGGAGTTTGGGATTGAACATGCTGCCCACGGTTCTGAAAAGCAGGGCATCGTTCACATGGTAGGTCCAGAAACAGGACGGACCCAACCAGGGAAATTCATCGTCTGTGGAGATAGCCACACAGCTACTCACGGAGCTTTCGGAGCTATCGCTTTTGGGATTGGGACCAGTGAAGTCGAGCATGTCTTTGCTACCCAGACCCTTTGGCAGGTTAAACCCAAGAAAATGTTGGTAGAGTTCACTGGTGTTCCTCAAAAAGGAGTTTATTCTAAGGATTACATCCTTGCCTTAATTGCCAAGTATGGCGTTGCCTGTGGTGTTGGCTATGTGGTGGAATATCGTGGGCAAGCAATTGATGCACTGACCATGGAAGAGAGAATGACCATCTGCAATATGTCCATCGAGTTTGGCTCTAAGATGGGAATCATGAATCCAGATCAGACTACCTATGACTATCTCAAGGGACGGGAATGCGTTCCTGAAGCTTTTGAGGAGGCGGTTGCTGACTGGAAGACGCTTGTCAGCGATGATGATGCTGTTTATGATAAGGTTATCCGGATGGATGTCTCAGACTTGGCTCCTATGGTGACCTGGGGAACCAATCCTGCTATGGGCGTCGACTTTGACAGTAGTTTTCCAGAAATTAAGGATATGAACGATGAACGTGCTTATCATTACATGAACTTGGAGCCTGGTCAAAAGCCAGCGGACATTGAACTAGGCTATATCTTTATCGGGTCTTGTACCAATGCTCGGCTCAGTGACTTACAGCTGGCTGCGCGATTTGTCAAAGGGAAGAAAATAGCTCCCAACTTAACTGCTATCGTGGTTCCAGGCTCTCGTCCTGTCAAACGAGCTGCTGAGAAGTTGGGCTTGGATAAGGTTTTCTTAGATGCTGGCTTTGAGTGGCGAGACCCAGGTTGCTCTATGTGCCTAGGGATGAATCCTGACAAGGTCCCTGATGGGGTCCACTGTGCCTCAACCAGTAACCGCAACTTTGAAGACAGACAGGGATTTGGTGCTAAGACTCATCTCTGCAGTCCAGCTATGGCAGCTGCGGCGGCTATCGCAGGGCGCTTCGTAGATGTTCGGCAAATGCCAGAGGCCCAGTAAGGAGAGGATATGGAGAAATTTACAGTTTATACGGGAACGACCGTTCCTCTCATGAATGATAACATCGACACCGACCAAATACTCCCCAAGCAGTTTCTCAAGTTGATTGATAAAAAAGGCTTTGGTAAATACCTCATGTATGCTTGGCGTTATCTGGACGATGACTACACTGAGGATCCAGATTTTGTTTTTAACCGACCTGAATATCGTAAAGCCAGTATTCTTATCTCGGGGGATAACTTTGGGGCGGGTTCTTCGAGGGAACACGCAGCTTGGGCTCTAGCTGACTATGGTTTTAAGGTTGTGATTGCAGGATCTTTCGGGGACATTCATTACAATAATGAACTCAATAATGGCATGTTGCCCATTGTTCAGCCTAGAGAGGTGAGAGAGAAACTAGCCCAACTCAAACCGACCGATCAAGTGACTGTAGACTTGGAACAACAAAAAATCATCTCACCAGTTGGAGAATTCACTTTCGAAATCGATAGTGAATGGAAACACAAGCTTTTAAATGGTTTGGATGATATCGGTATTACTTTGCAGTATGAAGATTTGATTGCTGCCTATGAAAAACAACGTCCAGCCTACTGGCAGGATTAGTAAAAATAGAAAAGGAAATATAGAACTATGACAAAACACATTCAATGGAACGGAACACTTTCTCAAGAAGGCTATGACATTTTAAAAGGTGAGGGCGGATGTATCGTGTGCCCTACTAAAGTTGGTTACATCATCATGACTAGCGACAAGTCAGGTCTTGAACGCAAATTTGAAGCTAAAGAGCGTAACCGTAACAAACCAGGTGTTGTACTTTGTGGTAGCATGGACGAGCTACGCGCTTTAGCACAACTCAACCCAGAAATTGAAGCCTTCTACCAAAAACATTGGGACGAAGACATTCTCCTCGGTTGTATCCTTCCATGGAAACCAGAAGCTTTTGAAAAACTTAAAGCATACGGTGATGGCCGTGAAGAACTTATGACTGACGTGCGTGGTACTAGCTGTTTTGTTATCAAATTCGGGAAAGCTGGAGAACAATTAGCTGCCAAACTTTGGGAAGAAGGTAAAATGGTCTACGCCTCATCAGCTAACCCATCTGGAAAAGGAAACCGCGGTAAGGTGGAAGGTATCGGAGAACGGATCGAAGGAGCAGTGGACCTTGTCATCGAAGCAGATGACTACGTTGCTTCAATCCAACCAGACAAAACGATTGAAACTCGCTACGAGCAAGGTGTGATGGTTTCTATGGTCGATAAGGACGGAAAACTCATCCCAGAACAAGGAGGAGACCGTTCAATCTCACCAGCTCCAGTTGTGATCCGCAAAGGGCTTGACATTGATAAAATCATGATGCATTTGTCAGATACCTTTAACTCATGGGACTACCGTCAGGGTGAGTATTATTAAGATTGAAGAAGAGGAGAGAATTTAATCTCTCTTTTTTTTTCTATTTTCAAAGAGAAAACCGAACTATATAATTTGATTATTAAAAATATTTGACAAAAACTGTACTTTAGTTTATAATAAATTAAGGAAACGTCGGAAAAAGGCGTAGTGATGCGAGAGCATAGGTAGGTTATTACAAAAGAAACGAGACATCGATATGTTAAATGAATTTCCAATTTTTGATTACGAAGATATTCAGTTGATCCCAAACAAATGTGTCATTAAAAGCCGTGCAGAAGCAGATACAAGTGTCACTCTAGGAAATCACACCTTTAAACTACCTGTTGTGCCAGCAAATATGCAGACGATTTTGGATGAGAATGTAGCAGAGCAACTTGCTAAAGGCGGTTACTTTTACATTATGCACCGTTTTGACGAGGCTGGGCGCATTCCTTTTATCAAACGCATGCACGATCAAGGGCTCATTGCTTCTATTTCAGTCGGTGTTAAGGATTACGAGTATGACTTTGTTAGCCGACTCAAGGCTGATGCTCCTGAATATATCACGATTGACATCGCTCACGGACATGCGGATAGTGTGATCTCAATGATTCAGCACATCAAGAAAGAATTGCCGGATACTTTTGTCATCGCTGGCAACGTTGGGACACCAGAAGCTGTGCGTGAATTGGAAAATGCTGGAGCGGATGCTACTAAGGTTGGAATCGGTCCTGGTAAGGTTTGTATCACTAAGGTCAAGACTGGTTTTGGTACAGGAGGCTGGCAGTTGGCTGCCCTACGCTGGTGTGCTAAGGCTGCGCGCAAACCGATTATTGCAGATGGTGGGATTCGTACCCATGGTGACATTGCCAAGTCTATCCGTTTCGGTGCTAGCATGGTCATGATTGGTTCCCTTTTTGCAGGACATATCGAAAGCCCAGGAAAGACAATCGAAGTCGATGGCGAACAGTTCAAAGAATACTATGGTTCAGCTTCTCAATACCAAAAAGGAGCATATAAAAACGTGGAAGGTAAACGCATTTTGCTTCCTGCCAAAGGGCATTTGCAAGACACCCTTACTGAAATGGAGCAGGACTTGCAAAGTGCTATTTCCTACGCAGGTGGACGCAGGCTTGCTGACCTTAAACATGTTGATTATGTTATCGTGAAAAACTCTATCTGGAACGGGGATGCTTCCCACTAATGGATGGTTAGTCTACCCATAAAAAACTTGTTATTAGAGCAAATTTCTGTTATAATAAGACAAGTTTCCACCCTTAGTGTAATGGATATCACGTAAGATTCCGGTTCTTGAGATGGGGGGTTCGATTCCCTCAGGGTGGATGTAAAAAGCCTATGAAAGCCTTAATTAAGGCTTTTTATTTATCCTGCCTCAAATTTGCCCCTAATACTCTTCGAAAATCAAATTCGAACCACGTCAACGTCGCCTTGTCGTACTCAAGTACAGCCTGCGGCTAGTTTCCTAGTTTGCTCTTTGATTTTCATTGAGTATAAAACTGAAAATCTCATTTCAATGAATATTCAAATCCCCTCTAGTCCCGTTTTAAAGTGACTCAGGGGGCTTTTTTTGATATAATAAAAGAGACTGTTATCAGTTAGAAAGAGGTTGGTATGAAAGAATTACAAACTGTACTAAAGAAGCGTTTTGCAATTGAATTTGCAGACAAAAATTTACTGGAAACGGCTTTTACCCATACGAGTTATGCCAATGAGCACCGCCTCTTAAAAATTTCACACAATGAGCGCTTGGAATTTTTAGGAGACGCTGTTCTGCAATTATTGATTTCAGAATATCTGTATAAAAAATATCCTAAGAAACCAGAGGGAGATTTGTCTAAACTCCGTGCCATGATTGTCCGTGAGGAGAGTTTGGCTGGTTTTGCGCGTGATTGCCAGTTTGATCAGTTTATCAAGCTAGGGAAAGGGGAAGAAAAGTCTGGTGGGCGCAATCGTGACACCATTCTTGGAGATGCCTTTGAAGCCTTTTTGGGAGCGTTGCTTTTAGACAAGGATGTTGCTAGGGTAAAAGAGTTCATCTATCAAGTCATGATCCCCAAGGTTGAAGCAGGTGACTTTGAAATGATTAAGGATTACAAGACACACCTGCAAGAGCTGCTCCAGGTTAATGGCGATGTGGATATTCGCTACCAGGTGACCTCTGAAACGGGACCTGCCCATGATAAGGTTTTTGATGTAGAAGTTCTGGTTGAGGGCAAGAGTATCGGAAAAGGCCAAGGCCGTTCTAAAAAATTAGCAGAGCAAGAAGCCGCCAAAAATGCAGTTGAGAAAGGGCTGGATTCATGTATTTAAAGGAGATTGAGATTCAGGGATTCAAGTCCTTTGCTGACAAGACCAAGGTCGTCTTTGACCAAGGTGTGACAGCTGTCGTTGGGCCCAATGGTTCTGGGAAGTCAAATATCACAGAAAGTCTACGATGGGCCTTGGGGGAGTCCAGTATCAAGAGCCTTCGTGGTGGTAAGATGCCTGACGTTATCTTTGCTGGAACAGAAAGTCGCAAACCACTCAATTATGCCTCTGTTATCGTGACCTTGGACAATGAAGATGGCTTTATCAAGGATGCGGGGCAAGTCATTAAGGTAGAACGCCATATCTACCGTAGTGGAGATAGCGAGTATCGAATTGATGGCAAGAAAGTGCGCTTGCGTGATATTCATGGCCTTTTCTTGGATACCGGTTTGGGACGGGATTCCTTCTCCATCATTTCCCAAGGGAAGGTTGAGGAGATTTTTAATTCCAAGCCAGAGGAACGCCGAGCTATTTTTGAAGAAGCTGCTGGAGTTTTAAAATACAAGACTCGTCGAAAAGAAACAGAAAGCAAACTGCAACAAACTCAAGACAATCTAGACCGCTTAGAAGACATTATCTATGAGTTGGACAATCAAATCAAGCCCCTTGCAAAACAAGCTGAAAATGCTCGTAAGTTTCTTAACTTGGATGGTCAACGCAAGGCGATTTACTTGGATGTACTGGTTGCTCAAATCAAGGAAAACAAGACTGAACTAGAGCTAACAGAAGAAGAGCTAACGCAGGTTCAGGAACTCTTGACTAGCTATTACCAAAAGCGTGAAGAGTTAGAAGAGGAAAATCAAACTCTTAAAAAGAAACGCCAGGATCTCCAAGCTCAAATGGCCAAGGATCAAGGAAGTTTGATGGATTTGACTAGTTTGATCAGTGACTTAGAGCGAAAATTAGCCCTATCAAAACTGGAATCCGAGCAAGTAGCCCTCAATCAACAAGAAGCACAAGCCCGTTTGGCGACTTTAGAAGATAAGAGAAAGGCTCTAAGTAAGGAAAAGGCTGAAAAAGAAGAGAATTTAGAACAGTTAGAGGAAAATCTAGCTGAAAACAACAAGGGACTCAATCGCCTAGAAGCGGAGTTGTTGGCATTTTCAGATGATCCTGACCAAATGATCGAGCTCTTGCGTGAACGTTTTGTGGCGCTTTTACAAGAAGAAGCGGATGTCTCAAACCAACTGACCCGCATCGAGAATGAGTTGGAAAACAGCCGTCAACTATCTCAAAAACAAGCAGATCAATTAGAAAAGCTGAAAGAACAACTGGCTACAGCTAAAGAGAAGGCTGATCAGCAAAAGGATGAACTTGAAACTGCCAAGGAGCAAGTTCAGAAATTATTGGCAGACTACCAAGCTAGTGCCAAGGAACAAGAGGAACAGCAAGTTTCTTTCCAAGCCCAGCAGAACCAACTCTTTGACCGTCTGGACAGTCTCAAAAACAAGCAGGCTCGAGCCCAGAGTTTGGAAAACATCCTAAGAAATCATAGTAACTTTTATGCAGGTGTCAAGAGTGTTCTCCAAGAAAAAGCCCGCCTTGGTGGGATTATTGGGGCGGTCAGTGAGCACCTGACCTTTGATGTGCATTATCAAACCGCATTGGAGATTGCACTTGGAGCTAGCAGTCAGCATATCATCGTAGAAGATGAAAACGCGGCAACCAAGGCGATTGATTTCCTCAAACGCAATAGAGCTGGTCGTGCAACTTTTCTTCCATTGACGACTATCAAGGCTCGTACGATTTCTAGTCAGAATCAAGATGCTATCGCATCAAGTTCAGGCTTTCTTGGTATGGCTGATGACTTGGTGTCGTTTGACAAGAGACTAGAAGCCATTTTCAAAAACTTGCTTGCTACGACGGCTATCTTTGACACCGTAGAACATGCGCGTGCCGCAGCTCGTCAAGTTCGTTACCAGGTTCGTATGGTGACGCTTGATGGTACCGAATTGCGTACAGGTGGTTCCTACGCGGGTGGTGCCAATCGTCAAAATAACAGTATTTTCATCAAGCCAGAGCTGGAACAATTACAAAAAGAAATTGCTGAAGAAGAAGCTGACTTGCGGTCAGAAGAAGCGAGTTTGAAGACCTTGCAAGATGAGATGGCGGTATTGGCAGAAAGATTAGAAGCTATCAAATCTCAGGGTGAGCAAGCTCGTATTCAGGAGCAAGGTTTGTATCTTGCTTATCAACAAACCAATCAGCAGGTCGAAGAACTGGAAACGCTTTGGAAACTTCAAGAAGAGGAATTAAATCGCCTTACTGAAGGAGATTGGCAAGCGGATAAGGAAAAATGCCAAGAGCGCCTTGCTATTATTGCCAGTGAAAAGCAAAATCTGGAAGCTGAGATTGAAGAGATTAAGTCTAACAAAAACGCTATTCAAGAACGCTATCAAAACTTGCAGGAACAGATTTCTCATGCGCGCTTGCTTAAGTCCGAACTGCAAGGACAGAAGCGGTACGAAGTTACTGATATTGAACGCTTAGGCAAGGAACTGGATAATCTGGATATAGAGCAAGAGGAAATCCAGCGCCTCCTCCAAGAAAAGGTTGATAATCTTGAGAAAGTGGATACGGATTTGCTAAGCCAGCAGGTGGAAGAGGCCAAAACTCAGAAAGCCAATCTTCAACAAGGTCTGATTCGCAAGCAGTTTGAATTGGATGATATCGAGGGTCAACTGGATGATATTGCCAGTCATTTGGACCAAGCTCGCCAGCAGAACGAGGAGCTGATTCGCAAACAAACTCGGGCTGAAGCCAAGAAGGAAAAGGTCAGCGAACGCTTGCGCTATCTACAAGCTCAATTAACTGACCAGTACCAGATCAGTTACACAGAGGCGCTAGAAAAGGCTCATGAACTGGAAAATCTCAATCTGGCAGAGCAAGAGGTTAAGGATTTAGAGAAGGCTATTCGCTCACTGGGGCCTGTCAACTTGGACGCTATTGACCAGTACGAAGAAGTCCACAACCGTCTGGATTTCCTAAATAGCCAGCGAGATGATATTTTGTCTGCGAAAAATCTGCTTCTTGAGACTATTACAGAGATGAATGATGAGGTCAAGGAGCGCTTCAAATCAACCTTTGAAGCTATTCGTGAGTCCTTTAAAGTGACCTTTAGACAGATGTTTGGCGGAGGTCAGGCAGATTTGATATTGACTGAGGGCGATCTTTTAACCGCTGGTGTGGAGATTTCTGTCCAACCACCAGGTAAGAAAATCCAATCTCTCAACCTCATGAGTGGTGGGGAGAAAGCCCTATCAGCTCTAGCCTTGTTATTCTCTATCATCCGAGTTAAGACAATTCCTTTCGTCATCTTGGACGAGGTAGAGGCGGCTCTGGACGAAGCCAATGTTAAACGCTTTGGGGATTACCTCAACCGCTTTGACAAGGATAGTCAGTTCATCGTCGTAACCCACCGTAAGGGGACGATGGCGGCAGCGGACTCTATCTATGGAGTTACTATGCAAGAATCAGGTGTTTCTAAGATTGTTTCGGTTAAGTTAAAAGATTTGGAAGAAACAGTAGACTAGTTACCAAATGATAGCATCTCATAGAAGGTGCTATTTTTTAAAGCTAAAGTCCTAAATTTTCTCTTACGGTCAGTTCAGGCGCAAAAAACGACATTTGGGATTTCCTCTTAGCGAAAAGACTTTCTCTATGATATAATAGTTTTATGATTACAACAGTACCTATTAAGAACGAAAAAGATATTGCAGTACCAGGGAAAACAGTCCTTGTACTAGGTTATTTTGATGGCATCCACAAGGGACATCAGAAACTTTTTGAAGTGGCCAGTAAGGCTTCGATGAAGGATTATCTGCCAGTTGTCGTGATGACCTTTACAGAGTCGCCAAAACTTGCCTTACAACCTTATCAACCTGAACTAATGCTTCATATCGTCAATCACGAGGAACGGGAGCACAAGATGAAGTGGCATGGGGTAGAGGCTCTTTTCCTACTTGACTTTAGTAGCAAATTTGCTAGTTTAACGGGTCAAGAATTCTTTGATACCTATGTTCGAGCTTTAAAACCAGCTATTATTGTAGCAGGATTTGACTATACTTTTGGCTCTGATAAGAAAACTGCGGATGACCTGAAGGATTATTTTGATGGAGAGATCATCATTGTTCCTCCGGTTGAAGACGAAAAGGGCAAGATTAGTTCCACACGGATTCGTCAGGCTATTCTTGATGGAGATGTAAAGGAAGTCAATCATTTGCTCGGCACACCTCTCCCATCTCGTGGGATGGTCGTTCATGGAAATGCCCGTGGGCGGACTATCGGTTATCCAACAGCCAATCTGGTCCTAAGAGACCGAACTTACATGCCAGCGGACGGTGTTTACGTGGTCGATGTCGAGGTGCAACGTCAAAGATATCGTGGCATGGCGAGCGTTGGCAAAAATGTTACCTTTGATGGAGAAGAACCACGTTTTGAAGTCAATATTTTCGACTTTTCAGACGATATTTACGGTGAGACAGTCATGGTCTACTGGTTGGACCGTGTCCGCGATATGGTCAAATTTGACTCCGTAGAGGAACTGGTAGACCAACTCCAGAAAGACGAAGAGATTGCTCGAAACTGGAAGGATGGAGAGTAAGAGTTTGCTATCAATTCGAAAGAGTAGATAGAATGAAATTCATATAATGGACAAAAAAAGTAGCCTTGTCAGGCTACTTTTTATTAAAACACACGATAGACATAAGGATTTTCTGGTTTGTCTACTTTTGTGAAACTCTCAACCTCTAGTGTGGGGAGTTTTTGTTTGAGTTCTTTATGGTAGTGGAGTGTCAGGGTTCCTCTAGCAGTGATCCAGGTATTGTCAGGATACTGGCGTGAGTTCCCCTTTGTCAAGAGTCCATATACACCAGAGTCGGCGATACAGTGGATGATTCCAAAGCGAAAGAGGAATTGGTTATCTGGATGGCTAGGATCGTTATAGACAAAGCCTGTAAACTCGATTTTCTTTCCTTCAAACTCTTGAGGGTAGTCATAGAGAACTTCCATGACCTCCATATAGTTTTCATCTGTAACTTGAATGGTTGGCAGGGAGAGGTATTTATCGGCTGTAGCCCTCATTTCCTTTTCATAAGCAGATTTGGAAAAATAGGTGCTGGTATCGGGTTTGAGGTATTGACTGGATGTTCCTTCACTTGCCTGAATAGCTGTGTTGATTCCCTCAGCAAGTGGGAAATGGTATCCCTTAGCAGAAACAGTTCTCGAGTCCAAACTTACGGTAGGAAAGGAAACTCCAATCAACAGAGGTAGCGACAGTAAAAAGAAGCTGATTCGTCTAGCTCGACGACTTTCTAAATGGCTGTGAGAGTTGATTTTCTTGATCCAGATATAGAATTGGACTAGGGCCAATAGAAGAGAAAGGACCATGGAGATATAGACTAGATAGGAATAGTGGAGGTTGATGTAGTGACTGAGCTTGCCAGATAGCTGCAGATACAGAGTTAGGGCAAAATAACCCAGTAAAATGAAAAATCGGATCATAGAATCACTCCTATCATGTAAGAATAAAGCAAGACAAGCACTGTCACGATGCCCATGAATTGCAAGATGAAGCGCGCTTTGAGATAGTGTTTCATCATGAGGAGATTTTTGATATCAAGCATGGGGCCAATGACCAGAAAGGCAAGGACGGGCGCTAGGCCGAAGCTCGAGAGGAGAGAAGCGCCGATAAAGGCGTCCGCCTCGCTACAAAGAGAGAGGAGAAAGGCTAGAAACATGAGCAAGAGAATCGCAAGGACTGGACTTGCGCTGATAGAGGTCAAGATCCGAGTCGGGACATAGACCTGCACGATAGCCGCAAAGAGACAGCCAAAGACCAAGTAACGCCCCATATCGAAAAACTCATCAATAGCTTGTATAAAGACCTGAAACACTTTTCTAGCGGGACTCAAGTGTGAAAAGTCATGTTCATGACAAGTGATAGGATTCTCTTTTTGAATGGGTTCCTTCCAGAAAAATCCTAAGAAAATCCCAAGCACCAAAGCAATCACAATGGCTCCCAGAGCTCGCAAGAAGGCAAATTTTAATGAATTGCCAAAGGCAGAATAAGTGGCGAAAAGAACGATAGGATTGATGATGGGAGCAGTCACCAGAAAGGGAACGACCGTGTAGCTGGGCACTTTCTTTTCCAGAAAACGATTGATAATCGGAACGATACCACACTCGCAGGATGGAAAGAGAAAGCCGATGAAGGTACCAAAAAAGATCCTCCCCCAACGATTGCGAGGAAGAAACTCATAAACTTTATCAGGTGTGATATAGACCTCAATCAATCCCGAAATGAGACTCCCAATCAAGACAAAAGGAAGGGCTTCAATCATGATGGAGAGAAAAATAGCCCCCGCTTGTAAGATGCTAGGAGGAAGAGATTGGAAAATCGTCATCTATTTTTTCTTCTCAACTTTTTCTTTTTATTTTTGTCATCCGGGAAAGTGACTTGTGTTAAGTCAGGAAGTTTGGCGAATTCTTCAAACATCTTGTCCAAGTCATCCGTTTTTGTAAATTTAACAGCCATTGGCCTACCTCTTTTCTACATTCTACTTCTATTATACTATTATTTTGTGGAAATGGGATTATTTTGATAATCAAAGATGCAAAAACAGGTAAGGCAAAACAAGAGCTGTTCCCTTATGGTATAATAGGTATATGGACAAAAAATATGAAAAAATCTCCCAAGATTTGGGAGTAACCTTAAAGCAAATCGATACTGTTCTAAGTTTGACAGCAGAAGGGGCGACGATTCCCTTCATCGCCCGTTATCGCAAGGACATGACTGGTAGTCTGGATGAGGTGGCGATTAAGGCCATTCTCGACTTGGATAAAAGTCTGACAAATCTCAACGACCGTAAAGAAGCTGTCTTGGCTAAGATTCAAGAACAAGGCAAGCTAACCAAGGAATTGGAAGCAGCTATTTTGGCAGCTGAAAAATTAGCAGACGTTGAAGAACTCTATCTTCCTTATAAGGAAAAACATCGGACCAAGGCAACCATTGCCCGTGAAGCTGGACTCTTTCCTCTCGCCCGCTTGATTTTGCAGAATGTAGATGGTTTAGAGAAAGAAGTTGAGAAGTTTGTCTGTGAAGGATTTGCGACTGGTCAAGAAGCCTTGGCTGGGGCAGTTGATATTTTGGTAGAAGCCCTATCTGAAGATGTGACTTTGCGTTCACTGACCTATCAGGAAGTGCTGAGACACTCTAAAATCACTTCGCAAATCAAGGATGAAAGTCTCGATGAAAAGCAAATTTTTCAGATTTATTATGATTTTTCAGAGACAGTTGTCAACATGCAGGGTTATCGTACCTTGGCCCTCAACCGTGGGGAGAAACTAGGGATTTTGAAGGTCGGTTTTGAACATGCGACGGATCGTATCCTAGCTTTCTTTGCTGCTCGTTTCAAAGTCAAAAATGCCTATATAGATGAAGTTGTTCAACAGTCAGTTAAGAAAAAGGTCTTGCCTGCTATTGAGCGACGCATTCGGACAGAATTGACTGAGAAGGCAGAAGAAGGAGCTATCCAACTCTTTTCTGACAACCTGCGCAATCTCCTCTTGGTTGCTCCGCTGAAAGGGCGCGTGGTTTTAGGTTTTGATCCTGCCTTTCGTACAGGTGCCAAGCTGGCTGTCGTTGATGCGACAGGGAAAATGCTGACGACTCAAGTCATTTATCCTGTCAAACCAGCATCAGCTCGCCAAATCGAAGAAGCCAAGAAAGATTTGGCAGACTTGATTGCTCAATACGGCGTGGAAATTATTGCTATCGGAAATGGGACGGCCAGTCGTGAAAGTGAAGCCTTTGTGGCGGAAGTTCTGAAAGATTTTCCAGAAGTCAGCTATGTTATCGTCAATGAAAGTGGCGCTTCGGTCTACTCTGCCAGTGAACTTGCTCGTCAGGAATTTCCAGAATTAACCGTTGAAAAACGCTCTGCTATCTCTATTGCCCGTCGTTTGCAAGATCCGCTTGCTGAATTGGTCAAAATTGATCCTAAGTCAATCGGTGTCGGTCAGTACCAGCACGATGTCAGTCAGAAGAAATTGTCTGAAAGTCTGGATTTTGTCGTGGATACTGTAGTTAACCAAGTCGGTGTCAATATCAATACTGCCAGCCCAGCACTTCTCTCCCACGTAGCTGGACTCAATAAAACCATCTCTGAAAATATTGTCAAATACCGTGAGGAAGAAGGAAAAATCACTTCACGCGCTCAAATCAAGAAAGTTCCTCGCCTCGGTGCCAAGGCCTTTGAGCAGGCAGCTGGTTTCCTTCGTATCCCTGAAAGTAGCAATATCCTTGATAATACAGGAGTTCACCCAGAAAACTATGCTGCGGTTAAGGAGCTCTTCAAACGCTTGGATATCAAAGACTTGAATGAAGAGGCACAAAGTAAGCTTAAGTTCCTTTCAGTTAAGGAGATGGCGCAAGAACTAGACCTCGGTCCAGAAACTCTTAAAGACATCATTGCTGATCTTCTCAAACCAGGTCGAGATTTCCGTGACTCATTTGATGCACCTGTGCTTCGTCAAGATGTCTTGGATATCAAGGATTTAAAAGTCGGCCAGAAACTGGAAGGTGTGGTGCGGAATGTTGTCGACTTCGGTGCCTTCGTTGATATTGGGATTCACGAGGACGGCTTGATTCATATTTCGCATATGAGTCGCAAATTTATCAAACATCCCAGTCAAGTGGTTTCAGTTGGAGATTTGGTAACGGTTTGGGTTAAGAAAATTGATACTGAACGGGAAAAAGTTAATCTGTCGCTCCTGGCACCAAATGAAACTGACTGATTATGTCAAGCAGGTTTCGCTAGAAGACTTCGGGAGACCTTTTAGTCACAATGCCCAGTGGAATTCTCGTCTGCGAACGACAGGTGGGCGATTTTTCCCTAAGGATGGGCATTTGGATTTCAATCCCAAGGTTTATAATGAACTTGGTTTGGAGGTCTTTCGGAAAATCGTGCGCCATGAACTCTGTCACTATCACCTCTATTTTCAAGGGAAGGGCTATCAACACAAGGATCGGGATTTTAAGGAACTGTTGAGAGCAGTAGATGGATTACGCTTTGTGCAACCTTGCCTAATAGCAACTCCAAGTCAATCAAGCTCTATCGTTGCCAATCTTGCCAGCAAACTTATCAGCGCAAGCGTAGGATTGATACCAAACGCTACCGCTGTGGCGTCTGCCGTGGCAATCTTGTCATCTTAAATCGGCCTAAGGACTGATGTTTGTGGCCCCGTTTCATGCTATACTACTTGTAAGAATACCGAAAGAGGAAACAATCATGAATACAAAATTTTATAAAATGAGACGAAATCGCATGGTATCGGGAGTTTTAGCTGGTCTATCAGACAAGTGGAATTTTGATGTAACTCTAGTCCGCTTTCTCTTTGCTATTTTTACCATATCAAATTTTGGGATTGGTGTGATTATCTACATCATCCTAGCCTCTATCCTGCCAACTAAGGAAGAAATCGAAGCCGAAATGTACGGAACAGGACCACGCAAACGCAAGGAAGCCGAGGCCATTGATGACAATGATGGACGGTTTTGGTGAGTCAGATTTTGAAATAGTTTATAGATACTTTCCTTATTTCTCAAAGAGGTCAGAAAAAGAAGCGAACCTTAACCCTTGTATCCGCAAGGGTTTTCTTCTTGACTTTCTTTTATGGTAAAATATTGATAGCGAAATTGCTTGATATTCTTCAATCTTACAAAAATGTAAGATTAAAGTCTCTTTTGTAAGGTTAGGTTATGGCAGGCTACCTTTTTTTGCGATAAACTAGACTCATAAAGAACAAAGGAGCAAAACCATGAAAAGAATTTTACAAAAGAAAACAAGAAAACCAAGTCAAAAAGATATCGAGCGTGTTCAACTGGGATGCGCTATGATGCAAGCACAGTTTCAAATGATGGGATATTAAGAAGGAGAAAATCATGACACTTTTAGATGTAAAACACGTTCAAAAAATCTACAAAACACGTTTCCAAGGCAACCAAGTTGAGGCCCTCAAGGATATTCACTTTACCGTAGATAAGGGTGACTACGTTGCTATCATGGGGGAGTCTGGTTCTGGGAAATCAACCTTACTCAACATCCTAGCTATGTTGGACAAACCAACTCGCGGGCAGGTTTACCTAAACGGAACCGACACAGCCACTATTAAAAATTCACAGGCTTCGAGTTTCCGTCGTGAGAAGTTGGGATTTGTCTTCCAAGACTTTAACTTGCTAGATACCCTGTCTGTTAAGGACAATATCTTGCTTCCGTTAGTTCTATCACGAAAACCTATCACAGAGATGATGAAGAAATTGGTAGTAACCGCTGAAAATCTGGGCATCAACCAATTGCAAGAGAAGTACCCTTACGAGATCTCAGGAGGTCAAAAACAGCGGGTAGCAGTAGCACGCGCCATCATCACAGAACCTGAAATTCTCCTTGCGGATGAGCCAACAGGAGCCCTTGACTCCAAGTCATCTGCAGCTCTTCTGGATGTATTTGATGAAATCAATGAACGCGGCCAAACCATTCTCATGGTAACTCACTCAACGGCAGCAGCCAGCAGGGCCAAGCGCGTTCTCTTTATTAAAGACGGCATTCTTTACAACCAAATCTACCGTGGAGACAAGACAGAGCGTCAAATGTTCCAAGAAATCTCTGATACTTTGACTGTTATGGCAAGTGAGGTGAATTAGTATGTTCCGATTAACCAATAAGTTAGCGGTATCCAACTTGATTAAAAACCGCAAACTCTACTATCCCTTTGCCTTAGCTGTTCTCTTAGCAGTGACCATCACCTATCTTTTTTACTCTTTGTCACTTAATCCTAATATTGGCAAGATCCGAGGGGGAGAAACTATCTCTATGACCCTGGCTCTCGGTATGGTGGTTGTTACCATCGCTTCTGGAATTATTGTCCTTTATGCCAATAGTTTTGTCATGAAGAACCGCTCCAAGGAGCTGGGTGTATATGGTATGCTGGGGCTTGAAAAGCGCCATTTGATCAGTATGGTTTTTAAGGAGCTTCTTATTTTTGGTTCCTTAACCTTGACAGCTGGTCTTGGTCTAGGAGCTCTCTTTGATAAGCTAATCTTTGCCCTTCTTCTGAAGCTGATGAAAATGAAAGTGGAGCTCGTTTCGACTTTCCAACCAACTGTCTTTATCCTAGTTCTCATCGTCTTTGGAGCTATCTTCCTGGGTTTGATTTTTATCAATGCCTTTCGCATCGCACGCATGAATTCCCTTCAGCTCTCTCGTGAAAAAGCCAGTGGTGAGAAAAAAGGACGTTTCTTAGGTTTCCAAACCATCCTAGGTCTAATTAGTTTGGGAGCGGGTTATTACCTAGCAGTAACAGTTGAAAATCCACTTTCTGCTGTTCTGATTTTCTTCGTAGCAGTTTTGTTAGTTATTTTGGGAACTTATCTTCTTTTCAATGCGGGGATTACAGTTTTCTTACAAATCTTAAAGAAAAACAAGACTTACTATTACCAACCCAACAACATGATTTCCGTATCCAATCTCATTTTCCGTATGAAGAAAAATGCGGTTGGTCTGGCGACGATTGCTATTCTCTCAACCATGGTCTTGGTGACTATGTCTGCTGCAACAAGTATCTTTAAGGGCTCTGAAACTTTCAAGAAAGTCATGAATCCACATGATTTTGGAATTACAGGACAGAATGTTGAAAAAGAAGATATAAATAAACTCCTAGACCAGTATGCTAGTGATAAGGGATTGACTGTTACAAAGAAAGAAGTCCTTACATACAGTAGCTTTGGTGTAGCAAATCAAGAAGGTACGAAATTGACAATCTTTGACAAAGGTCAAAATCGTGTTCAACCGAAAACTGTTTTTATGGTCTTTGACCAAAAAGACTACGAGAATATGACGGGTCAAAAACTCGCACTTTCAGGAAAGGAAGTGGGATTGTTTACTAAAAACAAGGAACTTCAAGGACAGAAAGAACTGACTCTGAGTGACCAGACCTACACGATCAAAGAAGAAATCAAAAAAGATTTTATTCTTGAACATGTCCCAAACCAGTACAATATTCTAACTTCGGACTATAACTATCTGGTTGTTCCTGACCTACAAGCCTTTCTTGACCAGCATCCTAATTCTTCCATCTTTAATCAATACTATGGTGGTATGAATGTAACGGCTAGTGAGGAAGAGCAACTCAAACTTGCCAACGACTATTCAAAATTCCTTGATGATTTTAATAGAGAATTAAGCAAAGAAGGAAGCTATGTTTACGGAAGCAATCTGGCTGATAGTAGTGCGCAGATGAGTGCTCTCTTTGGTGGAGTCTTCTTCATCGGTATCTTCCTCTCTATCATCTTTATGGTGGGAACAGTTCTTGTTATCTACTACAAACAAATCTCTGAAGGCTATGAAGATCGTGAACGCTTTATCATTTTGCAAAAAGTCGGTCTCGATCAAAAGCAAATCAAGCAAACCATCAACAAACAGGTCCTAACTGTTTTCTTCCTCCCATTGCTCTTTGCCTTCCTACACCTCGCCTTTGCCTATCATATGCTTAGCCTTATCCTAAAAGTCATTGGGGTGCTAGATGCGACCATGATGCTGACCGTTACATTGTCCATTTGTGCTATCTTCCTCATTGTCTATGTCTTAATCTTTATGATTACCTCAAGAAGCTATCGCAAGATCGTGCAAATGTAAAAAAGATACCTCGATATTTATCGAGGTATTTCTTTTATCTTAAATGCTGAAGAGTTGTCCAAACAGGTAAGTCACTGCCATGGTCAGAAGTCCGATACAGAGATTACGGATCATAGCTGTTTTCGTAGGAGCCTTGCCTAGTTTAGCACTGGTATAGCCAGTGACGAGAAGGGAAAGGGCCACGATAAAAACAGTAGCAGGAATGCGATAGTCACTTGGAAAGACGGTGATTGAAAGCATAGGAGGAAGACTTCCCAGTACAAAGGCGATAAAGCTAGAGATTGCAGCATGCCAAGGATTGGTAAACTCTTCGTACTCGATACCGTATTTTTCCTCAACCAAGGCTTTGAGTGGATTTTTTAAAAAGGCCTTGTTGGTCAAGAGTTGGGCTGACGTTTCACACTCACCATTTTGAAGGTAAGCAGCATAGAGGGATTGTTTTGCAGATTCGATGTCTTTATCTAAGAGTAATTGCTCTCTAGAGACAGCGGCTTCTTCCGTGTCTTTTTGAGTGGATACAGAGACATACTCTCCCCCTGCCATAGAAAAAGCACCAGCGAGGATAGTTGCCAATCCTGATAAAAAGATAATCCAGATATTGCTTGTCGCACTGGCAACGCCGATAACCACACCAGCGATGGAAATAATCCCATCATTGGCACCCAGAACACCTGCGCGTAGGATATTGAGTCGGCCTGCAAAGTTAGCATCAATTTCATGTTTTATTTCTGTCATAGTCATCTCCTTTCTCTCCATTATAGAGAAAAGAGTAGGGGAATACAAACTTTTTAAACTATCTGAAAAAAGTTCTACGATTCTAATTTTTAGGATCTTTGAAGTTTCTTCGAAAAAGTAGTGCTATCCTACTGTACTGGAACTTTTTAAACTTATCTATGGTATAATAGAAGATAGATTTATCAATTGGAGAATGAAGGATTTTATGATTAAACTTGTAGCAACCGATATGGATGGAACCTTTCTAGATGGAGAGGGTCGGTTTGATATGGAACGCCTCAAAAACGTACTTGTTTCCTACAAAGAAAAGGGGATTTATTTTGCAGTGGCTTCAGGTCGTGGTATTCTGTCCCTGAAAAAGTTGTTTGCGGATGTGCGTGATGAAGTGATTTTTATAGCTGAAAATGGGAGCTATGTTGAGTTTCATGGTGAGGATATGTATGAGGCTACTATGTCTCGGGATTTTTACTTGAGCACTTTTGAAGCTTTAAAGAAATCGCCTTATTTTGATGAAAGAAAAATGCTCTTGACTGGGAAAAAAGCTTGTTATGTTTTGGACACTGTGGATGAGACCTATCTGATGTTTAGCCGTCACTACAATGAAAATATTCAAAAAGTAGCGAGTTTGGAAGATATCACAGATGATATTTTTAAATTCACTACTAACTTTACTGAAGAAACGATAGAAGTTGGTGAGGCCTGGGTCAACGAAAATGTTCCTGGTGTGAAAGCCATGACCACAGGTTTTGAATCCATCGATATTGTCTTGGACTATGTTGATAAGGGTGTGGCCATTGTTGAGCTGGCAAAAAAACTTGGTCTAACCATGGATCAGGTTATGGCGTTTGGTGATAATCTCAATGACTTGCACATGATGCAGGTAGTTGGGCACCCAATCGCTCCTGAAAATGCGCGACCAGAGATTTTAGAATTAGCAGAGACAGTGATTGGCCACCATAAGGACCAGTCGGTTATAGCTTATATGGAGGGTTTATAATGGCGGATATAAAATTGATTGCATTGGACTTGGACGGGACTTTGCTGACTACTGATAAAAGGCTGACGGATCGTACCAAGGCAACTTTGAAAGCTGCGCGTGATCGTGGTATCAAGGTCGTATTGACAACTGGTCGTCCCTTAAAAGCCATGGATTTCTTCCTCCATGAGTTAGGGATTGACGGTCACGAAGATGAGTATACTATTACCTTTAATGGTGGTTTGGTTCAGAAAAATACAAGTGAAATCCTTGATAAGATAGTCTTTTCATATGATGATGTGGCACGCTTGTATGAAGAAACAGAGAAATTATCACTGCCTCTTGACGCGATTTCAGAAGGAACTGTTTATCAAATCCAATCTGACCAAGAGAGTCTTTATGCCAAATTCAATCCAGCTTTAACTTTTGTACCAGTTGACTTTGAAGATCTGTCTAGTCAAATGGCCTACAACAAATGCGTGACTGCCTTCGCTCAAGAACCTTTGGATGCGGGGATCCAAAAGATTTCTCCAGAATTGTTTGACCAATATGAAATCTTCAAATCGCGTGAAATGCTATTGGAATGGTCACCGAAAAATGTCCACAAGGCAACAGGTTTAGCGAAATTAATTAAACACTTAGGAATCAATCAAAGTCAAGTCATGGCTTGTGGGGACGAGGCCAATGACCTTTCAATGATTGAATGGGCGGGTCTGGGAGTTGCCATGCAAAATGCAGTTCCAGCGGTTAAGGCGGTTGCCAATGTGATTACCCCAATGACCAACGACGAGGAAGCCGTTGCCTGGGCTATCGAAGAATACGTGCTAAAGGAGAACTAAAATATGGGATTATTTGACCGTCTATTCGGGAAAAAAGAAGAGCCGAAAATCGAAGATATTGTTAAAGAAGCTCTGGAAAATCTTGATTTGTCAGAAGAGGTTGAAGAAAACCAAACGGCAGTCGAAGAAACTTTTCAGGAAGAGACATCGAGAGACAAAGTGGAAGAAACACCAGCTCAAGAAGAAATTCCTCAGATCTCAACAGAAGAAGTCATTGAACCAGAAGCAGTCGAGGAAACTAATCAGGAAGAGCTTGAGCTAGAAGTTGATGAACTGGAACAATTCCAAGAGCCTGAAGAAGTTTTAGAAGAAGAGAGCCAAGAAACTGAAGAAGAACTAGCGTCAGAAGTAGTAGAAGAACTTCCTCAGGTTGAAGAAACCGTGCAGGAAAAATATGACCGCAGTCTAAAGAAAACCCGTACGGGATTCGGAGCTCGTTTGAATGCCTTCTTTGCCAACTTCCGTTCTGTCGATGAAGAATTCTTCGAGGAATTGGAAGAACTGCTCATCATGAGCGATGTCGGTGTGCAAGTTGCTTCAAATTTAACAGAAGAACTACGTTATGAAGCCAAACTCGAAAATGCTAAGAAGCCTGACGCACTCCGTCGTGTCATTATCGAGAAATTGGTTGAACTCTATGAGAAGGATGGCAACTACGATGAAAGTATCCATTTCCAAGAGGGATTGACAGTCATGCTCTTTGTCGGTGTTAATGGTGTTGGGAAAACAACTTCTATCGGAAAACTAGCTCATCGCTACAAACAAGCTGGCAAGAAAGTCATGTTGGTTGCGGCAGATACCTTCCGTGCGGGTGCTGTGGCCCAGCTAGCTGAATGGGGTCGACGTGTGGATGTTCCTGTTGTGACGGGGCCTGAAAAGGCTGATCCAGCAAGCGTGGTCTTTGATGGGATGGAACGTGCTGTAGCTGAAGGGATTGATATTCTCATGATTGATACAGCAGGTCGTCTGCAAAACAAGGACAACCTGATGGCCGAGTTGGAAAAGATTGGTCGCATTATCAAGCGTGTCGTTCCAGAAGCACCTCATGAAACCTTCCTGGCCCTTGATGCGTCAACTGGACAGAATGCCTTGGTACAAGCTAAGGAATTTTCTAAGATAACACCATTGACAGGAATTGTTTTGACAAAAATTGATGGAACTGCCCGAGGAGGTGTTGTACTAGCTATACGCGAAGAACTCAATATCCCTGTAAAATTGATTGGTTTCGGTGAAAAAATCGATGATATCGGGGAATTTAACTCAGAAAACTTTATGAAGGGTCTTTTAGAGGGCTTGATTTAATACAAAATAAATATCCTGCAAGTTAATCTTGCAGGATATTTTTGCTATTCTAAACGACCATCTTCACGATAGGCGATATCTGGTTGCCAGGTCCATTTGGCTCCATACTTCTCAAGTAAGTCAAAGCTAGCTTGTGGCCCCATGCTTCCGGCTTTGTAGTCATGAAGTGGGACACCATTTTCAGCCCAGAGCTCTTCGATACGGTCAATCAATTTCCACGAAGCACTTACCTCATCCCAGTGGCTAAAATTGGTTGAGTTGTTGTTCAAGACATCGTAGATTAATTTCTCGTATGGATCTGGTGAAGCTCCAGTAGCAGTAGCATCTGTACGGTAATCCAGAGAGCTTGGTGCGAGGTTAAATTCTTCACCGACTTGCTTCCCATTTAGGCTGAGAGAGAAGCCTTCTGTTGGTTGGATATAGATGGTCAAAATGTTTGGAGCAAGTGGTTCTCCGAAGATAGAGTCCATTTGTTTAAAGACGATATTGACATGAGTCCCTTTTTCAGTCAGACGTTTACCAGTACGGAAGAAGAAGGGAACACCACGGAAGCGATCGCTGTCTACAAAGAAGGCACCAGATGCGAAGGTTTCTGTTGTAGATTCAGGATCGACATTTGGTTCGCTACGATAGGAAATGTATTTCATGCCATCGATTTTACCAGAGCGGTATTGACCACGGATAAAGTGTTCTTTAAGCTCTTCATCAGTTGGATGATAGAGGTTTTTAAAGACCTTAATTTTTTCAGCACGAATCTCATCTTTTGTGAAGCTGGCTGGCTTATCCATGGCAAGCAGAGAAAGAAGTTGCAAAGTATGGTTTTGTACCATGTCGCGGAGGGCACCAGATTGGTCATAGTAGCCACCACGTTCTTCTACACCCAAGCGCTCAGCAAAGGTAATTTGAACATTGTCGATAAAGTCCTTGTTCCAAACATTTTCAAAAATCAAGTTGGCAAAGCGAACTGCAAAGATACTTTGGATCATTTCCTTACCAAGATAATGGTCGATACGGAAAATTTGTTCTTCGTCAAATGTTGCTAGGAGTTCATCATTTAACTTGCTTGCAGTTGCGTAATCTGTACCAAATGGTTTCTCAACGATTAAACGCTCAAAACCTTTACCATCTACAATGTTTTCAGACTTGAGGTGCTTAGCAATGGTTCCAAAGAACTGAGGTGCCATAGACAAGAAGAAGAGCTTGTTGTGTTCAGCTTGGTATTTGTCATTCAGGTCAGACTGCAATTGACGTAGAGCAATGTAGTGTTCTGTATCATTGACATCATGGCTCTGATAGTAGAAATGACTCGCAAACTCTTGCGCTTGCTCGGTGCTGTCTGCCAAGTCAAGGATGGACTCGACTACCACAGATTCAAAATATTCCTTACTCCAAGGTCTACGAGCTGTTCCGATAACTGCAAAATGCTCGGAAAGATTGCCTGATTTATAGAGTCTAAACAGTGAAGGATACAATTTACGTTTTGCCAAATCTCCACTGGCTCCAAATATGGTAATAACAGCTTTTGAGGACATATAAGCTACCTAATTTCTATTTATTTTCAACCTAATTGGGAGAGGTCAATTTACATTTTATTCTATCATAATTTTCCAAAAAAATAAAAATCCAATACAAAGTTAGAAAAAAACTGCAAGGGAATACCTCGCAGTTAGTGTTTAAACATTTAGCACCTTATCCAAAAATTCTTTTAGACGTGGGTGTTGTGGATTATCAAAGATCTGATCGGGTGTTCCGTCTTCAAGGAACTCGCCATCTGCAGTAAAGATAACACGGTTAGCAACCTGACGAGCAAATCCCATCTCATGGGTTACGATAATCATGGTCATGCCTTGCTCAGCTAATTCCTTCATAACGTTCAGTACGTCTCCGACCATCTCAGGGTCAAGGGCAGAAGTTGGTTCATCAAAGAGCATGATGTCTGGATTCATTGCTAGTCCACGAGCGATGGCCACACGTTGTTTTTGCCCACCTGATAGGCTATCTGGGTTGGCATTAGCTTTATCTGCTAGTCCAACCTTTTCAAGCAACTCCATTCCCAATTTCTCAGCTTCTTCCTTAGTCATCAACTTGTGCTCGATAGGAGCAAAGGTGATGTTGTCTAAAACAGACATGTGGGGGAAGAGGTTGAAGTGTTGGAAGACCATTCCAATGTTTTCACGAACGTGGTCAACATTGGTGGACTTTTCAGTCAAATCATAGCCGTTTACAGTGATGTGACCCCCCGAAACTTCCTCTAGTAAGTTGAGACTTCTGAGGAAAGTTGATTTACCGGACCCTGATGGTCCAATAATACATACAACATCTCCTTCATAAAATTGGGTCGTGATTCCTTTTAAAACCTTATTTTTTCCATACTGTTTATGGAGGTCATGGACATCGATTTTTAATTTTGCCATTAGTGGATCCTCTTTTCTAAACGTTTGGCTAATCTGGTTAAGAGTGTGATAATAACGAGATAGAAGACAGCTAGGATTGCATACATTTTAAAACTTTGATAGTTCCGTGCGATGATAATCTTACCAGTCTGGAAGAGTTCAACAAGTCCGATTGCTGATACGATAGTGGTATCTTTGAGGGCAATTACAAACTGGTTGACAAAGTTAGGGAGCATGAGTTTGGTTGCTTGTGGCAAGATAATCTTACGCATGGTCTTGCTGTAAGAAATACCTAAACTCCGGCTAGCTTCCATCTGACCAACTGGAACGGCCTGAATCCCTCCACGAACGATCTCAGCGATATAAGCGGCTGCATTGAGAGAGAGTGCAATGGTACCAGCAACAAAGTCGTTAATCGGACTTTGTTGGCCTGTTAGGGATTCGATAAAGTTTGGAATTCCCCAGAAGATAAAGGCTGCCAGAATCATCAATGGAATCCCGCGAACAACGTCTACAAAAATTTCTGAAATCACGCGGAGGGATTTGTAAGGGCTGACGCTAAACATTCCAAAGATAATCCCAATCACAATAGCAATGGCAAAAGATAGAAGCGCAAGTGCAAGCGTGATTCCAAGTCCACTAAGAAGTTGTTTGTAGTTGTTTTGAAGCAAGCCCCAGATTGTCGTTTCGTCTACAGTAGAAGTAGTAGCCTGGCTGGTTCCATTAGCCAAGTACTTATCTAAAATTTGTTGGTATTCACCAGAAGCTTTTAGGTTGGCAAGTCCATTATTAAACATTTCGATGAGTTCAGGATTGCTGCCTTTTTTTACTGCAAAAGCAGTTTCACCAATTGGAGTTCCAGCGATTGGCGTTTTCAATTTTTGACCTTGGCTGATAGAATATTTGAGAACTGGCTCATCATCCATCACGGCATCAATAGATCCAGTATTCAGACTGTCATACATTGATGCGCCATCTGCAAAGGTTTTAATCTTATAGCCGTATTTGTTTTGATTCTCAGTAAGGAACGTTTGAGAGGCAGTTCCGTTTTTAACACCGACAGTTTTATCCTTGAGGTCTTCATAAGAAGCAATCGTGCTTGATTCTTTCACACCGAGAATCGTATTTGCTGTGTAGTATGATTCTGAGAAGTCGAAGGTTTCCTTACGAGCATCCGTTACAGACATACCAGCAATGATACCATCTGCTTGTCCTGCTTGAACAGCACTAATGGCTGCGTCAAATCCTGGGTTGGTAATCTCAATTTCAAAACCTTGATCTTTGGCAATGGCCTTGATGAGGTCCATATCAATACCAGTGTATTGATTGCTTGAATTTTGAAAGACGAATGGGGCGAAAGATGAGTCGCTGGCAATAATGTACTTGCTTTTCACTGGAGTAGCTTTTTGTCCAGCAGCAGTAGTTGTCGTTGGGGGTGCCGTAGTTGTAGAAGCTGTCCATTTTTGGATGATTTGCTCCAAGCTACCATCCTTCTTCATTTGTGCTAGAGCTTCATTAAACTCGGTAACCAAGTGTTCATACTTGCTACCTTTCTTGACACCAAAGGCAAAGCTTCCAACAGCCTCACCATCCATATTGATGCTGAGATCTTGTCCTTGGTTAATCGCATACTCAATAACAGGTTTATCATCCATGATGGCATTTACAGCACCAGCACTTAGACTGTTATTCATCAAATCACCAGTATCAAAGGTTTTAATAGAGAAACCGTATTTATCTTTGATACTTTCGAGGAAACGTTGAGCGGCAGTTCCGTTCTTAACTCCAACTGTTTTTCCGCTAAGTTCCTCATATTTGGTGATTTTATTTGCCTTTGTGGTAGCAATGACAACTTTTGTATCATAATAAGTATCAGACATGGTAAAGACCTTTTCCCGTTCAGTAGTTTTTGTCATACCTGCCATAATAGCATCTGCTTGACCTGACTGCACTGCATTTACAGCTGCATCAAAGCCAGGATAAGACATTTGGATGTTCCATCCTTTGATTTCTGCGACTTTATTGATAATATCAACATCAATCCCTTTATAGGTTTGATCTGAATCTTTAAACTCAAAAGGTGCGTAAGCTGTATCAGACACAATCTTAACAGTATCAGCTTTCGCAATACCTAATGAGAAAATTGGAAATAAAATTAGCAAAAATGCTAGAATTTTTTTCTTCATTTTTAGTCTCCTTTTCCGAATATTTTCCCATTATAGCAGAAAAAGTAGAAAAAGGCAAATTTTTATATTTCTGTGTCAGAAAATGTAACATATGTTATTTCTTTTCTTTCTTGAATTGCTACTATAAAGTGCTATAATACTAGTATATAATAGAAGAGAAAAGGACGGGGATATGAAGAACAAAAGAATATTTAATGACTTCCAAACTTCAAAAATGAGTTTAAACATTTACACAAGCCCCTTGTTAGCCTTTCTTTTTGTCTTCATAGGAGAGTTTGTGGCTTATAGTCTGTATGGTATCAGTTTGTTAGCTCTCATTGGACTTGCTAGAAATCTTGGAGAGGCTGATCAAAATCTTGCAAGCTACTTACAGACCTTGCAGCAGAGCTTGACGGATAAAACAAGTGACTTTCGTTTAATTTTAGAATTGCTGGCCTTCGGTTTTATTCTCAACACTGTGTTCAGATGGACTAGAAAAGTTGAGAAAAGACCTATTCGAACTTTAGGATTTTATAAAGAAAATTTCCTCAGCAATCTCCTTAAAGGATTTGGGCTAGGTCTGGCACTTTTCCTTCTGACCTTGTTAGGTTTAGTAGCCTTAGGGCAATATCGTTTTGAGTCCCTTCACTTGAATCCTTATTCGCTTACCTTTGTCATTTTTACCATTCCATTTTGGATTTTACAGGGGGCAACAGAAGAAGTGGTGGCCCGTGCTTGGCTCCTTCCTCAATTGGCCTCAAGAACCAATCTAAAACTAGCTGTTCTTATATCTAGCCTGTTCTTTACCCTGCTTCATATGGGGAATTCTGGTCTAACACCACTATCTCTAGTGAATCTCTTTTTATTCGGAGTTGCCATGGCTCTTTACCTTCTCAAAACCGATACAGTTTGGGGTGTTGCAGGTATTCATGGCGCCTGGAATTTTGCTCAGGGAAATCTTTTTGGGATTTTAGTTAGCGGTCAGCCGTCAGGAACATCGCTGATGACCTTTTTACCACAAGGCGATCAAGGCTGGCTATTAGGTGGGGATTTCGGCCTAGAGGGTTCCCTCATGACAAGTCTGGTCTTGTTACTGCTGATTGTCTATCTCGCCTATCAATTAAAGAAAGAAAATGAAAGGATGTGACTTAGGGCCGTCCTTTTCTTCGTGAAAATGATATAAGTATGCTAAAATAGGAATAGCATATCGAGAGAGGATTCTTATGATTAACCGCATTACAGATAATACATTTAAACTAGTATCAAAATACCAACCATCAGGAGATCAACCACAAGCGATTGAGCAGTTGGTTGATAATATCGAGGGTGGAGAAAAAGCTCAGATTCTGATGGGGGCGACTGGAACAGGGAAGACCTATACCATGAGTCAGGTCATTTCCAAAGTCAATAAACCCACTCTGGTTATCGCCCACAATAAGACTCTGGCAGGACAGCTATATGGAGAATTCAAGGAATTTTTCCCTGAGAATGCTGTTGAGTATTTCGTATCCTACTATGATTATTACCAACCTGAGGCCTATGTCCCTTCGAGTGATACCTATATTGAGAAGGACAGCTCTGTCAATGATGAGATTGACAAGCTCCGCCACTCAGCGACTTCGGCTCTTTTGGAGCGAAATGATGTCATTGTCGTGGCTTCAGTCTCTTGTATCTATGGTTTGGGTTCGCCCAAGGAATATTCTGATAGCGTCGTTAGTCTTCGTCCAGGTCTGGAGATTTCTCGTGATAAACTTTTGAATGACTTGGTTGATATCCAATTTGAACGCAATGATATTGATTTCCAACGGGGAAGATTTCGCGTTCGCGGGGATGTGGTGGAAATTTTCCCAGCTTCTCGTGATGAACACGCTTTTCGAGTAGAATTTTTCGGGGATGAGATTGACCGTATCCGTGAAGTTGAGGCTTTGACAGGTCAGGTATTGGGAGAAGTGGATCATTTGGCGATTTTCCCTGCCACTCACTTTGTGACCAATGACGACCACATGGAAGTTGCGATTGCCAAGATTCAAGCAGAGTTAGAAGAGCAGTTAGCTGTCTTTGAGAAGGAAGGCAAACTGCTGGAAGCCCAGCGTTTGAAACAGCGAACAGAGTATGATATTGAGATGCTGCGTGAGATGGGTTATACCAACGGCGTCGAAAACTACTCTCGTCATATGGATGGTCGTAGCGAAGGAGAGCCTCCTTATACGCTTCTCGACTTCTTCCCTGATGATTTCTTGATCATGATTGATGAAAGTCACATGACCATGGGGCAAATCAAAGGTATGTACAATGGAGACCGTTCGCGTAAGGAAATGCTGGTTAATTATGGTTTCCGTTTGCCGTCTGCCTTAGATAATCGTCCTCTCCGTCGGGAGGAGTTTGAAAGTCATGTGCATCAGATTGTATACGTTTCAGCAACACCAGGTGACTATGAAAATGAACAGACCGAGACAGTGATCGAGCAAATCATTCGTCCAACAGGGCTCTTGGATCCTGAAGTGGAAATCCGTCCAACTATGGGACAGATTGATGACCTCCTAGGTGAGATCAATGCCCGTGTTGAAAAGAATGAACGGACCTTTATTACCACCTTGACCAAGAAAATGGCAGAGGACTTAACCGACTATTTCAAAGAAATGGGTATCAAAGTCAAGTACATGCACTCGGATATCAAGACCTTGGAGCGGACGGAGATTATCCGTGACCTACGCTTGGGTGTCTTTGATGTCTTGGTCGGAATAAACCTACTTCGTGAAGGAATTGACGTTCCTGAAGTGAGCCTCGTAGCTATTCTCGATGCCGACAAGGAAGGTTTCCTTCGCAACGAACGTGGCCTCATCCAGACCATTGGACGTGCCGCTCGTAACAGTGAAGGTCATGTCATCATGTATGCTGATACCATGACTCAGTCTATGCAACGTGCTATCGATGAAACGGCCCGTCGTCGGAAAATCCAGATGGCTTATAATGAAGAACATGGTATTGTCCCACAAACAATCAAGAAAGAAATCCGTGACCTGATTGCTGTAACTAAGGCAGTTGCTAAGGAAGAGGACAAGGAAGTCGATATCAATAGCCTTAACAAACAAGAACGCAAAGAACTCGTCAAAAAACTCGAAAAACAAATGCAAGAAGCCGTCGAAGTACTTGATTTTGAACTCGCAGCTCAGATTCGTGATATGATGTTGGAAGTGAAGGCGTTGGGGTAGAGAGGGGAAGTGTGAAATGGAAAAGTTAAATTATTTCACTGGTGAATTTAGTGAATCCGAATTAAAGAATTATTTTGATTCCTTAAATGAAGAAAAACTGAAATACCAACTTGAAAATTTTAGTAATCAATATTTAAAGTTATCTGAAGAAGAACAATTGAAATATGCTGAACCTATTCTTTATATTTTTAGAGATTTTGAAGAGAATATTGATAAAATTATCCAAAAAGAGATTTTAGAGTCCATAAATAAAATACTATCAAAAAATTCACAAGTATATAGTTGGAATGCAATATTTTATTATTTAGATACTCTTTATTTCTATTTATTTAAAACCGAAAGATATGAAGAATATTCTAAACTGTTTGAAAATGATAGTTATTTCTTTAAAATCCTTGATTTAATTTTAAATGAAAATCTAGAGGATGGAGAATACTTTATTTCGGATTTACTTTCAGTTTTTCTTCAGCTATTTAGACAAAATAGTTTACCAGAAGAAAAGAGAATGTATTTTAAGAGTGAATTAGAATCATTATTCAGATTCATATTTGAAAATTACGATATTGATAGTGTTGTTTGTTATTGGTATTTTGAATTAGATAAGTTGCTATCTATTTTTAAAAATGAACATCTCGAAAAAATTAATAACCATTATTTCAATAACCCTCAATCTAATTATGTTGAGAAATACTTGGATTTTGTATCAAGGCATTTTGATGATATAATTGAAGATTCGATTGATGTTGTTCGAAAGATAGCAGAAGAAAATGATTCGGATATAATTCGCAACCAAGCTATTAAGTTAAATGAGAAGTATGATCATGATATTTTGAATGAGAAAAGTGATTCAGAATTCATCCTGTCATTTGATGCTAATCAACTTTTAGAACAAGCGGATAAGATTATATACTATATACGTTCTAAATTAACTGTTGACGCTGAAGAGTTGAAAGAAATTGGTTCCTTTGGACATTATACTAAGATTGACACTTTAACAAACTACCTCATAAAAGCTGACTGGAAAAATGAAAAAAATTCTGAAACTCAATCTCCATTTTTACGATTGACTAATCTCAAGCAACTAAATGACCCGATGGAAGGAAGAGTAATATATGATTATTTGGGTATAGATAATACGTTTTTCCAACAATATCAAGCTTCAAATGTTTTTATATCTTCTCTAACCATTGTATCTGATAGTTTACCTATGTGGAAGGAATATGCAGATTCATCTCAAGGCGCCTTCCTTGAATATGATCTATCTTATCTTGAAGATATAGTTGCTCATAAATCGATAGAGTTTGTTAAAGTTCATTATTTAGATTTAATGTCAGAGAATAAAGATGAAACAGATGTTGGTAAATCTCTTGATGATTTAAAACAGATATTTAAAAAATTGAAAGAGCTGAAAGCTGAAAAAGAATTAAAAAGTTTTGCTGAGAAATTGAAGAAGATTTCTTACCTTTTTAAAGTTAAAGACTATGAGTATGAAATGGAGTATCGTATTTTAATTAATTTAGATGATACAGCGATACAAAATATTATTAATAGAGATGCTAATGATTCATCAAATGAGAAATACTTGAAGAAAGAAGAAATTGGGTTAGAAGTTTTTGATAAAGTTAACTATCATGATTTCAGAAAGTATATTGTATTAAGCTCGAAAGACAATGGCAGATATGATTTATTTGTATACATTAATCTAGCTCCCTTGAAATACTCAAAAGTTATTCTAGGTCCAAAGGTTACGGATGCAGACTATATTGCTCCTTATCTCAAACTTGCCAATCCTGATATAGAGATAGAAAGTTCAAAAATCCCTTATCGTTAAGTTGAGGGTGACATAAAGCAGAAGGTGGTTTGAGAGAATTTAGTGAGATTAAAATAGATAATGCAAACTTAATTGAAAAATTTTAAATCTTAAAATTTAACTTTGAACCTATACCACCTTTACGTTTTAGAATATATTTTAAATAGAGGGAAGTTATTATGAAATTGAAAGAGAAAACTTATGAGAACTCATTGGGCTTAGATTCTGTTCGTTTTTGGTTACAAGGGCATCGATTTGTCAAATTTATGCTTGATATGTTCTTTTATATCATCTTGTTCCTAGTTATAGAATTTACAACATCACAGAACAAAATCATTCCAGCTGATTTTCGGTACAGAGAGCTCTTGTTTCCCTTGCAATTGAATCTTTTTATCTTGGGTAACAGGTTTTATGCTATCTTTTTGTCAGTGAAAACGGAAAAAGAAAAGACCCTTAAAAGATTTTGTGAACCCTTTATTTATATCAATATTCTTAGTTTCATTTTTCAACTGATTGGTGTGAGAAAAAGAGGAAGAGTTGTTCTGTCACCTTTGTTTTCACTGGAGTCATCCTATATCTGGTTTCCTATTGTCATCTACCTTCTAGCCTTGATGTTAACTCTGGCAATCTTCTTTCTCTCTAAAGGCTCAAAAAAAGGAGTAGATGAAAATGAAGATGAGTAGACAAATGAAGTACAAGACAAAAGAAAGGTCTTCTTGGACTAAGAGGATTTTTCTTTGGATGGAAAGGCACAGAAGGATTGGTCAACTTTTGGATACGAGTGTATTATTTGGATCTATGTTTGTATCATTTCTTACCGCCTCTTACATTAGTTATCCATTACCGAACATAAACTATCTTTCCCCCTTAAGCTTCAATCTTATCCTTCTGATCTTATCAACCTATTTCCTTGTCTTTCGTTTTAGTAGTGATAAACTTCAGAAATGGCGTTACTTTTCATGGGGATTTATTGGGTTCAATGGTCTTCTTTTTCCCTTTCATCTCTTGGTAGGTCTGAATTGGCTAGGACGTCGTAAGTCAACGAATTTCCCTCCTATAATTTCTATGGATCCAGCCTATGTCTGGGTTCCTATTGTAAGTTATCTCTTTTTCTTTTTCTTGGGGCTGGGCATTCTGCTTTTGATTATACAGATAGAAAAGAGAAGAAGGAGGCGCAAATGGAACGAAAGATTAAGAAACCAAAGAAGATCAAACAACAGAACAGACAAATGAGAAAAATCCAGAAAAAGTATTCTTTGATAGCTCACGTCCAATTGTGGCTGGAAAGACATTCAAAGATTGCTTCTTTTATGGATGGTGGTACAATATTATTATCTATTTTTGGTATCATGTATGTGTTGTTCGGGACGCCACTTATCCCGAAACCGTATCAAGAAATGTCCTATGTCTTGCCAATTATTATGAATTTTGTCTTTTTGGTGCACACATTCTATCAAGGTATTTTTAGAGATGGTTTTAGCAATAAGGCTTCAGTACAAGGATTTTTAAAAACTTTTCTATTCATAAACGGACCTATTTTTCTCCTCCACTTACTTGTTGGGGTGAAAGGGAGAAATGTTAAAAAATTCCTTCCCTATTATCTATCGATTATCGCTACATCTGGCTTCCAATTGCTACCTATCTAATCTTTTTCATCATTCCAGCGATATTGATGGTGATTTTGAAATATAAGGACAAAAAGAGGAAAAATCATGACAAAAGAAAATCGAACTAGGTTATTTTCATTTAAAACACTTTATTTGGCTTTGCTAGCTTTTGTGATTCTTCATTTGGTACTGTTAGTTTTTGGCCTATCCTTTACTCCAGTTTTGTGGAATAGTTGGTTTTTTATTCTTTGTTTGACCTTCTTAATCCATCCCTGGAGAATCTTTTATAAAACAAGAGATTTTCAATGGTACCACCTTATTTTTCAATTATTTAGTGGATTAGTGGCACTTTACCTTTGGTTTGCAGCATTTTTTGCTTTGTCAATTATGTCGGATCCAGCCATTTCCATCAATATAGACTATCACATACAAGATAAGGAAATCATCATTGTTAGAGGTTTTGTGGTTCATAGTACTTATGAACATCATGAATTGATTAATCCCTTTATCATGAAGTCAGAAGTAAAATACAACGAAGATACATTTTAATAACTTAGAAAGCGAGCAAATCTATGTCCCGTGCCCAAGCAACCATTTTAACCAACATCTGTCTGATTGAAGACCTCGAAACCCAGCGCGTGGTGATGCAGTATCGTTCACCCGAAAACAATCGCTGGTCTGGCTATGCCTTTCCAGGAGGACATGTTGAGAATGGCGAGGCCTTTGCCGAGTCTGTCATTCGTGAGATTTATGAAGAAACTGGTCTAACGATTCAGAATCCCCAACTGGTCGGTATTAAAAATTGGCCTCTGGATACAGGTGAACGCTACATCGTCTTTTGTTACAAGGCGACAGAGTTTACTGGAAGTCTCCAATCCTCAGAGGAAGGAGAAGTATCTTGGGTGCAAAAAGACCAGATTCCAAACTTGGAACTGGCCTATGATATGTTGCCTTTGATGGAAATGATGGAAGCACCTGACAAGTCTGAGTTCTTCTATCGTCACCGTACAGAGGACGGCTGGGAGAAAGAAATTTTCTAGTCTTTTACCAAATAACCTAACTGATCCAAGGCCTCCTCGATATAGTGGAGGTCTTGTTGTGTCTCAGCTTCAACAAGATGGTAATGGATGCCGTCTGTCAATTCAGAAAGGGGTCTAAAGTCTGAATTCTCGACTTGCTCCAGAAAGTGCTGGACATCTCGGCGGCAGGTGAGTTTGAGCAGGGTTTCAATTTCGCCATAAACAGGATGATCGATTAAGATATTTTGAACGCGTCCGCCATTGTCTACAATAGCTAGTAGTTCCTGACCGATTTCTTCCAGTTCATGTTTCACTTTAAAGAGTTTGTGGACGTAGGGACTGGCATCATTTTCTTTGTAGATATAGCCACGATTGGTGGATAGGATAGGAGCTCCATCTGCTCGGAGAATAGCGATGTCCTGTACAATGACCTGGCGCGTGACATGGAAGTGTTCAGCCAAGGTTTGACCATTGAGGGCTTTTGGCGCCTCTTTTAATAGTTTTAGAAGAGCTTGTTTGCGATCCGTTGTCATAGTTTTTCCTTTTAGCGACGTTTTCGAAGCACTTTATAGACAGCTAGTGCTAATGTATAGTCTACCATACTATGGACAATTGTTCCAAAACCAACTAGGACGAAGAGAACATAAAACATATTTTCAACGTTTGTCCCTGAAGTAGCATAAAAGATGATACAAGCTAGTACTTCAGCGATAGCGTGAACAACACCCAAAACAAAGTTAAAAATCCAAGATGCCTTTGGTTTATCCAAGGTTTCAGGGAATTTTTTTAAGTAAAATGCTCCCAAAATACCAAAAACGATGTGAGAAAAGGCGCGCAGTACGATAACCATAGGGTAGCCTGCCATCAGGAAGCCTAGACTCGAAGCAATAATCACAAAAGCAGCCATCAAAGGTGATAGGAACATGGCGATAAAGATGGCGATATGGCTTCCTAAAGTGTAAGAAGCTGGTGGGATGACGATTTTAAAAGGCATAATGATTGGAATCAAAATCGCGATTGCTGTGAGCAGTGCAGTCATGGTCATAAACTGCGTTTTTTTCCGTATATCCATAAGAACCTCCATTTATCTGTATATACACAAGTATAGTACAATAAATCACCAATCAAGTCAAGAAGCATTATTGATTTTTCAGGAAAATTTGGTTAAAATGTGGTAAAGAATAATAGGAACTGAGGAGAAATTGTGATGATACTTTTTGTTTACCTAATCGTGGTAATCGTGATGATGTCAAAACAGAAAAGTGAAGGGAAAGTAGTCTCAGGTTGGACTCGCTTCCTAGTTTATAGTTTATTGGTCCTGTCGCTACTCTCTCTATTAGCAAGCAGTCTGGCTGTTTCACTCTTTAGCCTTCCTTTATTAGGTTTTCTTTTGATGGCAGCAATACTAGAAATTGCTTATTTCGTCAGATTGGTGATTGCATTTGGTTTGGTTTTACTATCTCTAACCCTATACTTGGATAGCCAAAAAAGTCAGCAACCTACACCTCTTTCATATCAGCTCCTGCGCTTTGGCTTTCACATTCTATTGCTGTTTCTCATGTTTTAAATGCTAAACTCCACCTTCAGGATGAAAGTGGAGTTATTTTTTATTTCTTCAAGGTTTCGAGACGGGGAACAATCGCTACTGTTAGAACGGCAGAGATGACAAGCTCGGCAATTGAGTTTGTAGAAATAACGGTTGCCAGGAGTTTTTGAATATTGCCATCGAAGACATTTCCAAAAAGGAAGAAGATTCCACCAAGGACAAAGACGGTGTTTGTAAGGGAACCAAGAGCACCAGCAAAGATGAGACCTGTTCTGTTTTTTAATAATTTATAAACCAAGTAAGGTGTCAGACCAATCAAAATTCGAGGAACAATAGCGATAATCGCAGAGTAAATGTTTCCGTTCGGTACGAATGGTGAGAAGAGGTAGCTGGTTGGAAGGATGGTGATCGTGTTGACCGTTAAGCTAAGTAGCCCCATCAAGAAACCAAGTGTAACACCAACTCGAGGGCCATAGATGATACTAGCAATGATTACTGGAATATGAACGATGGTTGGTTTGATGGGCAAGGGTAGGAGATTAAAAAGAATGGAACTCAGTAAATGAAGCACAATCATACTGGCAAAAAAGAGCGCAATTGGTGCAATGTTAGAGCGTTTGTTCATCGAGGGTTTCCTTTATGTTTTGTAAAATAGTATTCAGGTCAGCTAGGGCGCCTTTGCCGTGATCGCCACAGGCTAGTAGAGATTCCTTTGGAGAGATAATCTGATAACCATAGGTCTCTAATGTTTTTAGATTAGCCTGAGTTGCCGGATGGTCATACATCTTTGTATTCATGGCTGGTGCGACTAACTTTTTGATGTGGTCTGGCAGAGCAAGCGCTGTGCTTGTCACCATGTTGTCCGCAAATCCATGGGCTAACTTTGCGATGGTATTAGCAGTAGCAGGGACAACAATAAAAAGGTCAGCTTTTTTTCCTAGTTCGATATGATTGACTTGATCAGGATAGGGTTCCTTCATGACATCAAGGTGGACAGGATTTTGAGAGAGGACCTGTAGTGTCAACGGTTGGATAAACTCTCTCGCTGCCTCAGTCATTAAGACAGTGACCTGATGGCCTTGTTTTTTCAAGGAACTGACTAGGTCAGCTGATTTATAGGAGGCGATGGAACCTGTCACTGCGATGAGAATATTTGCCATAGCTTTCCTTTCTATGAATCGTATGCTTGAATTTTTTCAAGAAGGAGGTTTGCTATTTCCTTTTTGGTTTGAACGGTTTGAAGTTGCTCTTTCTCAACAAAGATTGCATGATGCTGGTTTGCTGAAATTTGTGTCAGGTCATTTGCGATGATTAAGTCTGCTTGGTTCTTGATAAGACTCTTTCGTGCGATCTCAATGAGATAATCCTCAGAGACATCAACCAGCAGTTTAAAACCAATCAGATGAATAGCAGGATTCCATTCTTTAATGAGAGAGATGACTTTGGGTGTTTTCTTGAGAAAGAGCACCTGCACTTCTTCTTTTGAGGAAATCTTACTTTCTTCGTTTTTCTTGCTGAGTAAGTCTGCTACATTCGGGATACTTGCGACTTCTTCTAAACTTGTCATATAAACAGGTGTGTAGTCAGACACAGCCATTGAATGAATGAAGACCTGATAATCTTGAACAACACTCTTAACGGTTTCTAGGAGATCTTGAGTATTGATAATTTCACGAATCGTTAGCTGAGGATGCGGGGCTGGTTTGACAGCTCGTCTCGTTGTAATCAGACAAACTTCGTTACCTGCTGCTAGTAACTTTTCTGTGATAATTTTCCCCAACTGACCGGTTGAGTGGTTGGTAATAGCGCGAACCTGATCAATAGCTTCACTGGTACCGCCTGACGTAACTAAAATTTTCATAGGACTATTGTACACAAAAATAAACAGTAAGTAAAATGAAAGCGATAAAATTTTGCTAAAACAAAGCTACACTATAGTTTATAACTATAAAGCCATATAAAATTTTTCAAAGGGCCCTAAAAATCTTGAAATCCAGGATATTTACGAACGTTTAGAGAGTTTAATGATGTTAAAAATCTTGTTTTGTGTTATAATGAATTATCATATTAGAGGTTAGAGGAGTTTTGAATGAAAACAGATATTGAAATCGCACAGAGTATTGAGTTGAAGCCAATCGTTGATGTTGTTGAGAAACTTGGTATTTCTTACGACGATTTGGAATTGTACGGGAAGTACAAGGCTAAGCTCAGCTTTGATAAAATTCGTGCAGTTGAGAGCAATCCAGTTGGAAAATTGATTTTGGTTACTGCCATTAACCCAACGCCAGCAGGTGAAGGGAAATCAACTATTACCATTGGTCTTGCGGATGCCTTGAACAAGATTGGTAAGAAAACCATGATTGCTATTCGCGAACCGTCTCTTGGCCCAGTAATGGGGATTAAGGGTGGTGCAGCCGGTGGTGGTTATGCCCAAGTGTTGCCAATGGAAGACATCAACCTTCACTTTACCGGTGATATGCATGCCATTACAACTGCTAACAACGCTCTTTCTGCCTTGATTGACAACCACTTACACCAAGGAAATGAGCTAGGAATTGACCAACGTCGTATCCTTTGGAAGCGGGTTGTGGACTTGAATGACCGTGCGCTTCGTCATGTGACAGTGGGACTTGGTGGTCCGCTTAACGGGATTCCACGTGAAGACGGTTTTGACATTACCGTAGCTTCTGAAATCATGGCTATTCTTTGTCTAGCAACCGATATTGAAGACTTGAAACGTCGTTTGGCGAATATCGTTATCGGCTATCGTTACGATCGTACGCCAGTTTCTGTTGGTGATTTGCAGGTTGAGGGGGCTTTAGCATTGATTTTGAAGGATGCTATCAAACCAAATCTGGTTCAGACAATTTACGGAACACCTGCTTTTGTACACGGTGGTCCATTTGCCAATATTGCTCATGGCTGTAACTCTGTTTTAGCAACGACCACAGCCCTTCATTTAGCGGACTACACAGTTACTGAAGCTGGTTTTGGGGCAGACCTTGGTGCTGAGAAATTCCTTGATATCAAGACACCAAACTTGCCAACATCTCCAGATGCTGTTGTCATCGTCGCAACCCTCCGTGCCCTTAAGATGAATGGTGGTGTAGCTAAGGACGCTCTTACAGAGGAAAATGTAGAAGCAGTTCGTGCAGGTTTTGCTAACTTGAAACGCCACGTTGAAAACATCCGCAAATTTGGAATTCCAGCAGTTGTGGCGATTAACGAATTTATCTCTGATACAGAAGCTGAAATTGCAGCCTTGAAAGAACTTTGTGCTTCTATTGATGTGCCAGTTGAACTAGCAAGTGTCTGGGCGAATGGGGCTGAAGGTGGCGTAGCGCTTGCCGAAACGCTTGTCAAGACAATCTCTGAAAATCCAGCCAACTATACACGTCTTTATGACAATGACCTTTCTGTCCAAGAAAAGATTGAAAAGATTGTTACTGAGATCTATCGCGGTAGTAAAGTGAACTTTGAGAAGAAAGCTCAAACGCAAATCGCTCAAATCGTTCAAAACGGTTGGGACAAATTGCCAATCTGTATGGCTAAAACTCAATACAGTTTCTCAGACAATCCGAATGCCCTTGGAGCACCAGAGAACTTCGAAATTACCATTCGTGAATTGGTACCAAAACTCGGTGCAGGCTTTATCGTAGCACTTACTGGTGATGTGATGACCATGCCTGGACTTCCAAAACGACCAGCCGCTCTTAACATGGATGTTGAAAGCGATGGAACTGTTCTAGGCTTGTTCTAGTAAATTGCAATTGATTTCAAATGAGTTTGGAAAAGCTTTCCAAGCTCATTTTCGATTTTAGAGAGGGGAATTTATGCCAACGATTCGTACAGTAAGGGAGTCTGATATTCCAGAACTACTTGCTATTTATGCTCCCTATGTCCTTAATACAGCCATTACATTTGAATACGAGGTGCCAAGTGTTGAAGAATTTCAAGGAAGAATCCAAAAGACATTGCTCAAATATCCTTATCTAGTGCTAGAGGAAGAAGGCAAAATTTTGGGATATGCCTATGCTTCCACCTATTATGATAGGAAAGCCTATGATTGGTCAGTTGAAGTGTCAATTTACTTGCATCAAGAAGCCAAAGGTCGAGGGTTAGGGAGTCTACTCTATGACTGTCTGGAGGAGGAACTAGTGTCTAGGGGTTACTTACGCTTCTTAGCTTGTATCGCTTTGCCAAATGATAGGAGCATTTCTCTTCACCGAAAGAGGGGCTATGAACAAGTAGCTCATTTCCCTAAGATAGGTTATAAGTTTGGAAAATGGCATGATATCGTTTGGATGCAAAAGTCACTGACTCCTCCTAATGATATGAGAGAATAGAATTCAACACGCAACCAGTCTAGGTAAAGATATTTTCCCTAATTTCTGGTATAATAGAAATATTGATTTCAAAACAAGGGGAGAAAGAATGAACCCACTATTAAACGGGATGAATGACCGTCAGGCAGAAGCCGTTCAAACAACAGAAGGCCCTTTATTGATCATGGCGGGGGCCGGATCTGGGAAAACACGGGTCTTGACTCATCGGATTGCTTACTTGATCGATGAAAAGATGGTCAATCCTTGGAATATCTTGGCCATTACCTTTACCAATAAGGCGGCGCGTGAGATGAAGGAGCGTGCCTATGGGCTCAACCCAGCCACCCAGGACTGTCTGATTGCGACCTTTCACTCCATGTGTGTTCGTATCCTGCGTCGCGATGCGGATCATATTGGCTACAACCGGAACTTCACCATTGTAGATCCCGGAGAACAGCGAACCCTCATGAAACGCATTCTCAAGCAATTAAACTTAGATCCGAAAAAATGGAATGAACGGACTATTTTGGGAACCATTTCCAATGCTAAGAATGACCTAATTGATGATGTGGCTTATGCTGCCCAAGCTGGTGATATGTACACGCAAATCGTGGCCCAGTGTTATACAGCCTATCAGAAAGAGCTTCGTCAGTCAGAGTCCGTTGACTTTGATGATTTGATTATGCTGACCCTGCGTCTCTTTGATCAAAATCCTGACGTTTTGACCTACTATCAGCAGAAGTTCCAGTACATCCATGTGGATGAGTACCAAGATACCAACCATGCTCAGTACCAACTGGTTAAACTCTTGGCTTCACGCTTTAAAAATATCTGTGTGGTTGGAGATGCGGATCAGTCTATCTACGGTTGGCGTGGTGCTGATATGCAGAATATCTTGGACTTCGAAAAGGATTATCCTCAAGCCAAGGTTGTTTTGTTAGAGGAGAATTATCGTTCAACCAAAACCATTCTCCAAGCCGCCAATGACGTCATCAAAAACAATAAAAACCGTCGCCCCAAGAATCTCTGGACCCAGAATGCGGATGGAGAGCAGATTATTTACTATCGCGCAAATGACGAACAAGACGAGGCTGTTTTTGTAGCCAAAACCATCGATGAACTTGGTCGCAGTCAAAACTTCCTCCACAAGGATTTTGCAGTTCTTTATCGGACTAATGCACAATCCCGTACTATTGAGGAGGCCCTCCTAAAGTCCAATATTCCTTATACTATGGTCGGCGGGACCAAGTTCTACAGCCGTAAGGAAATCCGTGATATTATTGCTTATCTGAATCTTATTGCTAATTTAAGTGACAATATCAGTTTTGAGCGCATTATTAACGAACCAAAACGTGGAATCGGCCCAGGAACCGTTGAGAAAATTCGCGACTTTGCGAATATGCAAGATATGTCTATGCTGGATGCTTCAGCCAATATCCTGTTGTCTGGCATCAAAGGAAAAGCAGCACAGTCAATTTGGGACTTTGCCAATATGATTCTGGATTTGCGGGAAAAACTGGATCAATTAACCATCACCGAGCTGGTGGAGGCTGTTCTAGAAAAACAGGTTATATCGATATTCTCAATGCCCAAGCGACCTTAGAAAGCAAGGCTCGGGTTGAAAATATCGAAGAGTTCCTATCTGTTACCAAAAACTTTGATGACAACCCTGATAGTCAAGAAGAGGAAACAGGTTTAGATAAACTCAGTCGTTTCTTGAATGACTTGGCTTTGATTGCAGACACAGATTCAGGCAGTCAGGAGACATCAGAAGTGACTTTGATGACACTCCATGCAGCTAAGGGACTTGAGTTCCCAGTTGTCTTTATCATCGGGATGGAGGAAAATGTCTTTCCGCTTAGCCGCGCAGCTGAAGATCCAGATGAGCTAGAAGAAGAACGCCGTTTGGCCTATGTCGGTATCACACGCGCAGAAAAGATCCTCTATCTGACCAATGCCAACTCACGCTTGCTTTTTGGTCGTACTAGCTACAATCGTCCAACTCGTTTCATCAATGAAATTAGTTCGGACTTGCTTGAGTATCAAGGTTTGGCCCGTCCAGCGAATACTAGCTTTAAAGCCTCTTATAGCAGTGGTGGGATTGCTTTCGGTCAAGGTATGAGCTTAGCTCAGGCCCTTCAAGAACGGAAACGCAATGCTGCACCAAGCTCTATCCAGTCAAGTGGTCTCCCATTTGGACAGTTTGCAGCTGGAAATAAAAAAGATTCGACTAGTACAAGTTGGTCTATTGGAGATATTGCACTTCACAAAAAGTGGGGTGAAGGAACAGTCCTTGAAGTGTCGGGTAGTGGCGCTACTCAGGAATTGAAAATAAATTTCCCAGAAGTCGGTCTGAAAAAACTCTTAGCTAGTGTAGCCCCAATTGAGAAAAAAATCTAATTTTTCATCCTTCTCACGAATAATAAAGTGAGGAGGATTTTTATGTACAGTATTTCATTCCAAGAAGATTCACTCTTACCGAGAGAAAGGCTAGTTAAAGAAGGAGTAGAGGCTCTGAGCAATCAAGAATTACTAGCTATTCTGCTCAGAACGGGAACGCGTCAGGCCAACGTTTTTGAAATCGCTCAGAAAGTCTTGAATAGTCTGACTAGTCTTACTGATTTAAAAAAAAATGACCCTGCAGGAATTGCAGAGTCTGTCTGGTATTGGACGGATTAAGGCCATTGAATTACAAGCGGTGATTGAACTGGGACATCGCATTCACAAACATGAAACCCTTGAGATGGAAAGTATTCTCAGTAGTCAAAAGCTAGCCAAGAAAATGCAACAGGAACTTGGCGACAAAAAACAAGAGCACCTAGTGGCGCTCTATCTCAATACTCAAAATCAAATCATTCATCAGCAAACTATTTTTATCGGATCTGCGACACGCAGCATTGCTGAACCGAGAGAAATCCTTCACTATGCTTTGAAGCATATGGCAACTTCCGTGATTCTCGTTCACAATCATCCATCCGGTGCTGTATCTCCTAGTCGAAATGACGACCATGTCACTAAGCTAGTCAAGGAGGCCTGCGAACTGATGGGAATTGTGTTTCTGGATCATCTGATTGTCTCTCACTCGGATTACTTTAGTTACCGTGAAAAGACGGATTTGATTTAGAGTTCATTAACAACATAGTCAAATAGCGTTTTATCTTTGGGGCGGTTTTCAAAGAGAAATTCAGGATGCCATTGAACACCAAGATAAGGAAAGCCGTCCGTAGTTGTCACAGCCTCAATGATTCCATCTTTAGGATCATGTGCTACAACCTTAAGATTTGAGGCTAGATCTTTAATGCTCTGGTGGTGGAAGGAGTTGATATGAGAGATTTCTCCATAGATCTCTCGG
>NZ_KQ969521.1:464413-472678 GCF_001578935.1 Streptococcus oralis
CAATGATCCTCGATATCTTGGTGAAGCGTGCCTCCCATGGCGACATTGAAAAGTTGAGTACCCCGACAAACAGAGAAAATTGGTTTCTTTTGCTTAATCGCTTCTTTGATAAGAGCTAGTTCAAAAATATCTCTTTGAAGGTGGTAGTCATCACTATCAATAGCCTTTGGTTCACCATAGAATTTTGGATCAACATTTTGCCCACCTGTTAGGATGAGTTTATCAATCATAGCGACGTAATGGCTTGCCATTTCTTGATCACCAATCGGAAGGATGATGGGAATTCCGCCAGCGTCCTTGACACCTTCAACAAAACCTTTTGCCACATAGCTCATTAAGACATCATCATCTGGATGAGCTTTTTCATTTCCTGTAATCCCAATAATTGGTTTTTTCATAAATGCTTTCGCTTTCTAATCCTCTTTACGCATAAAATAGAGGAGAGTTTGGAGTTCGCTTGTCAAATCGACATACTGAACGACTACATCTTTTGGAAGGTGGAGGTGAATAGGGGAAAAACTGAGAATACCTTTTATGCCTGCATCAACCAAAAGATTGGCAACTTCTTGTGATTTAACACTTGGAACTGTTAGGATAGCAGTTTTGACATCTGCTTCTTTGATTTTTTCTTTAATCTGTGAGATACCATAGATTGGAATTCCATCAGGTGTCTGGCTTCCAACTTCTGGATGGTCATCTAGGTCAAAGGCCATGATAATTTTCATCTTGTTACGCTCGTGGAAGCGGTAGTGGAGAAGGGCATGGCCCATATTTCCAATCCCAACCAACATAACATTTGTAATTGAGTTATCATTTAGGAGATCAGCAAAAAAATTCATCAATTTTTTGACATCGTAACCAAAACCACGACGACCTAGTTCACCAAAATAGGAAAAATCCCGACGAACCGTCGCAGAGTCGATACCGATAGCCTCTGCAATTTGCTTGGAGTTGGCACGTTCGATTTTTTCTGCATGAAATCTCTTGAAAATTCGATAGTAAAGAGAGAGTCTTTTTGCTGTTGCTTTTGGAATAGCAGACTGTTTATCTTTCACAAAATCACAACCTTTCTATTCTTCTATTTTATAGAAACATTGTGAAAAAATCAACAAAAACAAGAAAAAACTAAGAAATTTCTTAGTTTTTATCTGAAAAATGAGCTTGTGATAGAAAACGGTAGAGGTCGCCAACCAATCCTTGATAAATCACTTTATCATTCAGTGTTAAGGAGTTGATTTGGAGAGTGTCAGGTAGGGTCACACAGCCCGATAGAGATAACATGAGTTCTTCGTAATCCTTAAATTCAAGTGTGCGTTCTACATGGTAGTTATCTTGATAGGTAAGTCGATACATAGTCGATTATCTCTCTTCTTTTGTGAAGATACCGCGTTCTACAAGGCTGTCCATAAGGAAGTAGAATTTTTCTTGATGAATGTGATGATCTTCTGATTTAAAGATATTCACCAAACGAAGGCCAGATTTGTCAGTGATGTTGAGTTTAGCACCTGTAAGGTCTTTGTTGATGATGATCTTTAGCTTGAATCCTTCACCGCTGTTAGGTACTTTCTCAAGCAGACGAGTTAGTTCGTAATTTCCTACCTTTGTTTCAAAGAAAGTATTGTCTTTCAGTGTGAATTTTTTGACGGACGGACTGAGCGTATAATCGTAGCGACAATTTTGTAGTTTAATAGTTTTTTCGAATGCCATTAGATTAATCTCCAATAATATTTTTTAAGGTTTGTGCGAGTTGTTTTAAATCTTCCTCGGTATTGAGGGAAGACATACTGATACGGATGGATTCTTTTAATCGATGAGAATTACTTCCATAAAGAGCCTCTAGAACATGGCTGGTTTGCACAACGCCAGCAGTACAAGCTGAACCGGTAGAAATTGAAATTCCTTCAAGATCTAGCCGTAGCAAGAGCAAGTCATTTTTTTGACCAGGAAATCCAATGTTGACAACATAAGGAAGCTGGTGTTGGCTTTCGTTGAGATAGTATTCTAAATCTGCAATCTCATCTAGAAAAGCAGATTTTAATCCCTCTAGTTTTTGGTAATGTTCAGCTTGCTGCTCTAAGTCCTCTTTGAGAGCAGCGACCATGCCTACAATGGCAGCGAGGTTTTCTGTTCCAGCCCGTTTCTTTTGTTCTTGGTCTCCACCGTGAAGATAGGAATCAAAGTCCGCAGAAGAAGCATAAAGAAAGCCGATTCCCTTTGGCCCATGGAATTTGTGGGCAGAAGCGCTGAGAAAATCAATTCCTAATTCCTCAGGATGGATAGGAACTTTTCCGATAGCTTGAACAGCGTCTACATGATAAGCCGCAGGATGCTCTTTTAAAACACGTCCAATCTCAGCGATAGGTAAGAGACTGCCCGTTTCATTATTAGCATACATAGTGGAAACGAGAATAGTATCGTCGCGTAAGGCCTCTTGAATTTGCTGGGCAGTAATTTCTTGATTTACTGGTTTGACGATGGTTACCTCAAAGCCAAAATGTTGCACTAGGTAATCGATAGTTTCAAGCACTGAATGGTGCTCAATAGCTGTCGTGATGATATGTCTTCCACGGTCCATATGACGGAGACAATGACCGATAATAGCTGTGTTGTTACTCTCTGTTCCCCCAGATGTGAAAAAGATATGTTGAGGTTTGGTTCCTAGTAAGTAGGCTAAGTCCTGACGAGCTTCTCGCAAGAGTTTGCCAGCATGCCGACCATGACTATGAATACTAGAAGGATTACCATGAGTTTCTTGCAGGACCTTGGTCATTTCTGAAATAGCAACTGCTGACATAGGAGTCGTAGCAGCATTGTCTAAATAAATCAAAGAATCACCTTATTTCTTTTTGTTATAGGCAAAGAGTGGGCTGACTGGTTTTCTCTCGTGGATGCGGACAATCGCATCACCTAGTAATTCGCTCGCGGTAATGTAACATACATTTTTCGGAGTTTTTTCTTTGGTTGCAACAGAGTCTGTTACAAGGATTTCTTTAATGTTAGCCGCATCAAGAAGCTCAGCTGCGCCTTCTACAAAGAGACCATGACTTGATACCGCATAAATTTCTGTTGCGCCCTCACGTTCAACGATTTTCGCTGCCTCTGAGAAAGTACGTCCAGTATTGAGAATATCGTCAATCAATATAGCCTTCTTGCCTTCAACATCCCCAATGATATAGCCTTCGTTACGATCAGAATCGTCTTGGGCGTAGTCAATGATAGCGATAGGAGCGTCAAGGTATTCAGCCAAACTACGTGCACGTTTAACACCAGAGTTCTTTGGACTAACAACAACGACATCAGAGCCAAGAAGTCCTTTATCACAGTAGTGCTTAGCAAATAGAGGGACAGTATAAAGATTGTCTACAGGAATGTCAAAGAAACCTTGGACTTGAACAGCATGTAAATCGAGCGTCAGAACACGGCTAACACCTGCTTTTACAAGCATATTGGCAACCAATTTTGCAGTAAGAGGTTCACGTGAACGTGCGATACGATCCTGACGAGCATATCCAAAGTAAGGGAGTACCACATTTATTGTATTAGCACTGGCACGGACACAGGCATCTACCATGATGAGTAATTCCATTAAATGATTGTTGACAGGATAGCTAGTTGACTGGATGATGTAGACATCGTAGCCACGGACACTTTCCTCAATGTTGACTTGAATTTCACCGTCAGAAAATTGACGAGAAGAGAGTTTTCCAAGAGGAACCCCAACAGCGTCTGCGATTTTTTGTGCAATTTCTTGATTGGAGTTAAGTGCGAAAAGTTTCATGTTGTTTCTATCTGACATTATAGACCGTCCTCTGTAAACTTTGCGAATCTCCTTTGAGAAAGTTCTGTTTTTCAAAGGGAGATTCTTTTATTTTTATCTTTTCTATTTTACCAAAAAAAAGAGATTATTTCAGCATTTTTTCATGCTTTTAATAAAACGAATTAATTTTGAAGGAGCTTTCTGACAGGTTATCTGATTTTCATCTAAAAATCTCTGAAAATCGGCTTTCCCTTTTTCATGGTCGGTGACTTCAAGCTCGAGTTCATAGTCCGTCTGGTCAAAGTAGTGACTTTCATCTAAGGCCATTAAGCCAATTTCTGTTTTCGTTTCGTAACGAAGGGTTGAAAGGCAGCCTAAAACAAGCCAGTCATGGCTTTCAATACCAATCTTAGCGAGCTTCTCTAGAACGAGCCCTTGAGGTAGTTTTTGTTTTTCTAGATAGGATTCAGCTTCTGAAAGAGTTAGTTTCTGGTTGTATTCCATATTTCCTACAGTTTGAGGCACTTTCAAGGTCAACTCCGCCCAATCTTCAAAGGTGCGAATGCGCATGGCAACCTTCTTTTCACGCAATTGGAAATCTGGTGTGTCAATGTAGTAGTTTTTCTGAAGGATGGGCTGGATACGGGAAAACTGTTTTTTTAGATGATCATATTCCTCTTTTTTCAGAAGTGTTTTCAATTCTATTTCTAAATGTTTCATTTTTTCAACCTTTTCTATCTCTTTGAAAGCGATTTATGGTATAATGGACAATGTATTTATTGTATACGAATGTACTGAAAAAATCAAAGATTTTCGACAGAGCAATCAAACATTACAAGGGAGAAAGTATGACCATAGAATGGGAAGAATTTTTAGATCCTTACATTCAGGCTGTTGGTGAATTGAAGATTAAGCTTCGAGGAATTCGCAAACAGTATCGTAAGCAAAACAAGCATTCTCCGATTGAGTTTGTAACGGGGCGTGTCAAACCAATTGAAAGTATCAAAGAAAAGATGGCTCGTCGAGGAATTACTTATGCAAGTCTCGAACATGATCTGCAAGATATTGCGGGCTTACGTGTCATGGTCCAGTTTGTTGATGACGTTAAAGAAGTAGTTGAGATTCTACGCAAACGCCAAGATATGAGAGTCGTTCAGGAACGAGACTATATCACTCATCGTAAGGCTTCAGGTTATCGTTCTTATCATGTTGTTGTCGAATACACGGTTGATACGATCAACGGAGCTAAGACGATTCTGGCGGAGATTCAAATACGGACATTAGCTATGAATTTTTGGGCTACGATTGAACACTCACTCAATTATAAATACCAGGGGGATTTTCCAGAGGAAATCAAGAAAAGACTGGAAATTACTGCAAAAATAGCCCATCAACTGGACGAAGAAATGGGTAAGATTCGTGACGATATCCAGGAAGCGCAGGCGCTTTTTGATCCTTTGAGTAGAAAACTAAACGATGGTGTAGGAAATAGTGACGATACAGATGAAGAATACAGGTAAACGAGTTGACCTCATAGCAAATAGAAAGCCACAAAGTCAGAAGGTCTTGCATGAGCTGAGGGAAAAACTAAAGAAACAACATTTTATACTGAACGATACCAATCCCGACATTGTCATTTCGATTGGTGGCGACGGGATGCTTTTGTCTGCCTTTCACAAGTATGAGAATCAGTTAGACAAGGTTCGATTTGTAGGTGTTCATACAGGGCATTTAGGATTTTACACAGATTATCGTGATTTTGAGCTGGATCAGTTGGTGACCAATCTCCTACTCGATACTGGTGCCAAAGTTTCCTATCCAGTCTTGAATGTCAAGGTAACGCTTGAAAATGGAGAGGTGAAAATCTTCCGTGCCTTAAATGAAGCCAGCATCCGTCGATCGGACCGGACCATGGTTGCGGATATCATCATTAACCATGTTCCGTTCGAGAGATTTCGTGGAGATGGAGTGACTGTTTCAACGCCGACGGGAAGTACTGCCTACAACAAGTCCTTGGGTGGAGCTGTCTTGCATCCTACCATTGAAGCCTTGCAGTTGACGGAGATAGCGAGTCTTAACAATCGAGTCTATCGTACTTTGGGATCATCGATCATTATTCCCAAAAAAGATAAGATTGAACTTTTGCCGACACGCAATGATTACCACACGATATCAGTCGATAACAGCATCTATTCATTCCGTAATATCGAACGGATTGAGTATCAAATCGACCATCACAAGATTCACTTCGTAGCGACTCCAAGTCACACTAGTTTCTGGAATCGTGTCAAAGATGCCTTCATCGGCGAGGTGGATGAATGAGGTTCGAATTTACCGCAGATGAGCACGTCAAAGTCAAAACCTTCCTCAAGAAACATGAGGTTTCTAAGGGACTTTTGGCTAAGATTAAGTTTCGAGGTGGGGCTATTCTGGTCAATGGCCAAACTCAAAATGCGACTTATCTCTTAGATGTTGGGGACAGGGTGTCCATTGATATTCCAGCAGAGGAAGGATTTGAAACCTTAGAGGCTATCGATCGTCCACTGGATATTCTCTATGAGGATGACCATTTTCTGGTTTTGAATAAGCCCTATGGAGTTGCTTCCATCCCCAGTGTCAATCATTCCAATACCATTGCCAATTTTATCAAGGGCTACTATGTCAAGCAAAACTATGAAAACCAGCAAGTTCATATCGTGACTAGACTTGATAGAGATACATCTGGTTTGATGCTTTTTGCCAAACACGGCTACGCTCATGCACGTTTAGACAAGCAGTTGCAACGAAAGTCTATCGAGAAACGTTACTTTGCTTTAGTTAAAGGAGCTGGCGTCTTGGAGCCTGAAGGGGAGATTATCGCCCCGATTGCGCGTGATGAAGACTCCATTATCACCAGACGAGTGGCAAAAGGCGGAAAATACGCTCATACGTCTTACAAAGTTGTAGCCTCTTATGGTGATATTCACCTGGTTGATATTCGTCTGCATACTGGGCGAACCCACCAAATCCGAGTCCATTTTTCTCATATCGGTTTTCCTCTTTTAGGAGATGATCTCTATGGAGGAAGTTTAGACGATGGCATTCAACGCCAGGCCCTGCATTGTCATTATTTATCTTTTTATCATCCCTTTCTAGAGCAAGATTTGCAACTAGAAAGCCCCTTGCCGGATGATTTTAGCAATCTTATTACCCAGTTATCAACTAATACTCTTTAAAAACTATTTGGAGTATAATTTATTATCTTAAAGGAGAAAACTCATGGAAGTTTTTGAAAGTCTCAAAGCCAACCTGGTTGGCAAAAATGCTCGTATCGTTCTCCCTGAAGGGGAAGAGCCTCGTATTCTTCAAGCAACAAAACGCTTGGTAAAAGAAACAGAAGTGATTCCTGTTTTGCTTGGAAACCCTGAAAAAATTAAAATTTATCTCGAAATCGAAGGGATCATGGATGGTTATGAAGTGATTGATCCCCAACATTATCCTCAATTTGAAGAAATGGTTGCTGCCTTGGTAGAGCGTCGTAAGGGTAAAATGACTGAGGAAGATGCACGCAAGGTTTTGGTTGAAGATGTCAACTACTTTGGTGTGATGCTAGTCTACTTGGGCTTGGTTGACGGTATGGTATCAGGTGCCATTCACTCAACTGCCTCAACAGTTCGCCCAGCCCTTCAAATCATTAAAACTCGTCCAAACGTAACTCGTACTTCAGGTGCCTTCCTCATGGTACGCGGTACAGAACGTTACCTATTTGGAGACTGTGCCATTAACATCAATCCAGATGCAGAAGCCTTGGCTGAAATTGCCATCAACTCAGCAATTACAGCTAAAATGTTTGGTATTGAACCTAAAATTGCTATGCTAAGCTATTCTACTAAAGGTTCAGGATTTGGTGAAAGTGTTGATAAGGTAGTGGAAGCTACTAAAATTGCTCACGACTTGCGTCCTGATCTTGAGATTGATGGTGAGTTGCAATTTGATGCAGCCTTTGTTCCTGAAACTGCAGCTTTGAAAGCTCCGGGAAGTACAGTAGCTGGTCAAGCAAATGTCTTCATCTTCCCAGGTATCGAAGCTGGAAATATCGGCTACAAGATGGCTGAGCGCCTTGGTGGTTTTGCGGCTGTAGGTCCTGTTTTACAAGGTTTGAACAAACCTGTTAACGACCTTTCTCGTGGATGTAATGCAGATGATGTCTACAAGTTGACCCTTATCACAGCAGCTCAAGCAGTTCATCAATAAGATTTAGTCCTCTTTCCCATGGGAAGAGGCTTTTTAGTACTGAGAAAAGGACAGTTAGAAGCTTCTATGTTATACTAGATATATGTTAGATTTGAAAGAATACGGTATCGTCATGTGGCCGGAGGAGAAGATTATTTCTTTTCGTGAAAAACTCCTCAACTGGTATGATGAAAACAAGCGAGACCTACCTTGGCGGAGAAGTAAAAATCCTTATCACATCTGGGTATCTGAAATCATGCTGCAGCAGACCAGAGTGGATACAGTTATTCCATACT
>NZ_KQ969521.1:472767-489064 GCF_001578935.1 Streptococcus oralis
CAGTTATTCCATACTACGAACGATTCTTGGACTGGTTTCCAACAGTAGAAAGTTTGGCGAATGCGCCTGAGGAGCGTTTGCTGAAGGCTTGGGAGGGATTGGGCTATTATTCTAGAGTGCGCAATATGCAGGCTGCAGCCCAGCAGATTATGGCTGACTTTGGGGGTCAATTTCCAAATACTTACGAAGGAATTTCCAGTTTGAAAGGAATTGGCCCTTACACAGCAGGAGCCATATCCAGTATTGCTTTTAATTTGCCCGAGCCAGCGGTCGATGGCAATGTCATGCGTGTTTTGGCGCGCTTATTTGAGGTTAATCATGATATTGGCATTCCAAGCAATCGCAAAATTTTTCAGGCAATGATGGAAATCTTGATTGACCCGGATCGTCCGGGTGACTTTAATCAAGCTTTGATGGATTTAGGGTCAGATATAGAGGCCCCAGTTAACCCTCGACCAGAAGAAAGCCCTGTTAAGGACTTTAGCGCAGCCTATCAGAATGGGACTATGGATGTATATCCAATTAAGGCTCCTAAGAAAAAGCCCATGCCAATTTATCTCAAGGCTTTAGTTGTACGCAATGACCGTGGTCAATATCTACTTGAGAAAAACGCAAGCGAGAAACTACTGGCCGGTTTTTGGCACTTCCCACTGATTGAAGTTGACGATTTTTCAAGTGATGACAATCAACTAGATCTCTTTTCACAAGTCACAGAGGAAAGCAGAATATTTGGGCCAAGTCCTCAAGAAAACTTTGAGCAAGACTATGATTTAGAAGTGAATTGGTCCCAACAAGTATTTGATCAAGTCAAGCATATCTTTAGCCATCGTAAGTGGCGTATTCAAATCCTAGCAGGTCAGGTAACCAATTCGAAACAATTTTTAGATAGAGAAGTTCGATGGGTCTCACCTCAGGAGTTTTCTGATTATCCACTCGCGAAACCCCAGCAAAAGATTTGGCAGGCTTATAAAACAGCTCTTGAAGATGAAGACTTACAGTAGCCATTTGTGCCTTCTTTGCATTTTTTTGTTATAATAGATAAAGAAAAAGGTGAACCTATGAAAAAAATATTAATTGTAGATGATGAAAAACCAATCTCAGATATTATCAAGTTTAACATGTCCAAGGAAGGATATGAAGTTGTAACAGCCTTCAATGGTCGTGAAGCGATCGAGTTATTTGAAGCGGAGCAGCCGGATATTATTATCCTCGACTTGATGCTCCCTGAAATTGATGGTTTAGAAGTTGCTAAAGCTATTCGTAAGACTAGTAGCGTGCCGATTATCATGCTATCAGCTAAGGATAGCGAGTTTGACAAGGTTATTGGTTTAGAGTTAGGTGCAGACGATTATGTTACAAAACCTTTCTCAAACCGTGAGTTGCAGGCTCGTGTCAAGGCTCTGCTTCGTCGTACAGACCTAGTTTCTGTGGATAGCCAAGAGTCTGATGAGAAGAAGACGCAGCCTTTACAAATTGGTGATTTGGAAATCGTGCCCGATGCTTACGTGGCTAAGAAATATGGTGAGGAATTAGATTTGACCCACCGTGAGTTTGAACTCTTGTATCACTTGGCGTCTCATATTGGTCAAGTGATTACGCGTGAACACTTGCTTGAGACTGTATGGGGTTATGACTATTTTGGTGATGTTCGTACAGTGGATGTGACCATTAGACGCTTGCGTGAGAAAATCGAAGATACTCCAAGTCGTCCAGAGTACATTCTCACACGTCGTGGTGTTGGATACTATATGAGAAATAATGATTGAAGATATTAGACAAACTATTCTGACCAGCGATTTTATCTTTATCCTGATTTTACTTGGCTTTATCCTGGTGGTGACCTTGCTGTTACTGGAAAATCGTCGGGATAATATCCGTCTAAAGGAGATAAATCAAAAGGTTAAGGACTTGATTGCAGGTGATTATTCTCAAGTTTTGGACTTGCAAGGAAGTACAGAAATTACCAATATCACCAATAATCTGAACGATTTGTCAGAAGTTATTCGTTTGACCCAAGAAAATCTGGAACAAGAGAGTAAACGATTGAACAGTATTCTTTCTTACATGACAGATGGCGTTCTTGCGACCAATCGCCGTGGCCAGATTACTATGATCAACGATATGGCCAAGAAACAGCTCGGTGTGCAGAAAGAAGATGTTCTGAATAAAAGCATCCTCGAATTGCTTAAGATAGAAGATGAGTATGAGTTGCGTGACCTGATTACACAGATTCCTGAGTTGACGATTGACTCCCAGGATGTAAATGGTGAATATCTAAGCCTTCGTGTACGTTTTGCTCTGGTTCGCCGTGAGTCAGGTTTCATCTCTGGTTTGGTTGCCGTTTTACATGATACGACCGAGCAGGAGAAGGAAGAGCGTGAGCGAAGACTCTTTGTTTCGAACGTGAGTCATGAGTTGCGAACTCCTTTGACCAGTGTAAAATCTTATCTTGAAGCCTTGGACGAGGGAGCTCTGTATGATCCTGTTGCTCCTGATTTTATCAAGGTTTCACTCGATGAAACCAACCGTATGATGCGGATGGTGACAGATCTCTTGCATCTCTCTCGTATTGATAATGCGACAAGTCAGCTAGATGTGGAATTGATTAATTTTACAGCATTCATCACCTTTATTCTCAACCGCTTTGATAAGATGAGAAGTCAGGATGATGAGAAAAAATATGAACTTGTCAGAGATTACCCTATTAATTCAGTTTGGATCGAGATTGATACCGATAAGATGACTCAGGTGATAGATAATATTCTTAACAATGCCATCAAGTACTCGCCAGATGGTGGCAAAATTACTGTTAGCATGAAAACTACTGATGACCAGATGATTTTATCCATCAAAGACCAAGGTCTAGGCATTCCAAAACAAGATTTGCCGAAGATTTTTGACCGCTTCTACCGTGTGGATCGTGCAAGAAGTCGGGCTCAAGGTGGAACTGGTCTAGGTCTGGCTATCGCAAAAGAAATCATTAAACAACACAATGGCTTTATTTGGGCAAAAAGTGAATACGGTAAGGGATCGACCTTTACCATAGTGCTCCCTTATGATAAGGATGCCGTAAAAGAAGAAATCTGGGAGGACGAAATAGAAGACTAGAATGAGTGAAAAAGGCTTTAAATACAGTATTTTAGCATCAGGTTCCAGTGGAAATTCCTTTTATCTGGAAACGTCAAAAAAGAAAATCCTAGTAGATGCAGGCTTATCTGGTAAGAAAATTACTAGCCTGCTAGCTGAAATCAATCGTAAACCTGAAGATCTGGATGCGATTCTGATTACGCATGAGCATTCAGACCATATCCACGGAGTCGGTGTCTTGGCTCGTAAATATGGCATGGATCTTTACGCCAATGAAAAGACCTGGCAGGCTATGGAAAATAGTAAGTATCTTGGCAAGGTAGATTCTTCGCAAAAGCATATCTTTGAAATGGGTAAAACCAAAACCTTTGGTGATATCGACATTGAGAGTTTTGGTGTTAGCCATGATGCGGCAGCACCACAGTTTTACCGATTTATGAAAGACGACAAGAGCTTCGTCATGCTGACCGATACAGGTTATGTAAGTGACCGTATGGAAGGAATTGTCGAGAATGCGGACGGCTACCTCATCGAGTCCAACCACGATGTGGAGATTTTGCGAGCAGGATCTTACGCTTGGCGTCTCAAACAACGAATCCTATCGGATCTCGGTCACCTTTCTAACGAAGACGGTGCTGAGGCCATGATTCGTTCAATGGGAAATCGGACTAAGAAAATCTATCTTGGCCACTTGTCCAAAGAGAACAATATCAAGGAGCTGGCTCATATGACCATGGTCAATCAGCTAGCCCAAGCCGATCTGGGAGTCGGAGTAGACTTTAAGGTTTATGATACCTCACCAGATACTGCAACTCCATTGACAGATATATAAAAAGAAGGCGAGTGCCTTCTTTTGTTTTGTATTTTATTAGGGATTTAGTGTGATATAATGATTAAAAGAACTAAAGGAGTAGCAGTGTGAAGAGAAAATGGCTATTAAAGGATTACTATGACACAACGATTATCATACTTGCATTGATATCAGTTGTCCTTGTCTTGCTTGGATTTGCTGAGATGATTGATTTGGATAATCCACCCTATAGTATTATTGATTTACTGATTTGGTTTGTTTTTGTGGTAGATTATGGTTGGCGCTTCTTTTCAAGTAAAGAAAAATGGAAATTTATATTTGAAAATATCTTCGACTTGCTAGCCATCCTTCCTTTGAATGCTATTTTTACAGTATTTCGATTAGGGCGTATCTTCCGCTTAGCAAGGCTTACAAAATTACTGAAACTAACTCGTCTTTTAAGAGTCGTTGGATTGACTGGCAAGTTGGAAAAGAAGGTTGGAAAACTCTTACGAACAAATGGCTTACTTTATATTTTCTATCTCAATTCCTTTATTGTACTGGTAGGTAGTTCAATTTTATCTGTTGTTGAAGAAAAATCATTCTCAGATAGTCTTTGGTGGGCGCTTGTAACTGTAACGACTGTTGGTTATGGAGATATTGTTCCTGCGTCGATTTTTGGGAAGTGGTTAGCTGTTTTACTAATGCTTGTTGGTATTGGCACAATAGGGATGTTAACAAGTGCTTTGACAAACTTTTTTGTAAAGGATAATCCAGATGAGCAGATAAAACTTGATAAACTCCAAGATGAATTAATAACTCAAAGAATATTACTAGAGAAACAATCTGAGAAGATAGAAGAACTGCATAGAATGATACAAGACTCGCTTGAAAAAAAGTAATTTAGACAATACAAAAACCACTCGACGAGTGGCTTTTTTACAATCCAGCAAATTCCTTGATTTCTTGTGCGGACATGGAAGAGTCGCAACGGACATTGATTTGTCCATCTGCAATGTGAACGAAGCCTGGTACAGTTGGAATTCCATAGCGTGAACGGAATTCTTGTAACTCATTGAGTTGGCTTGGTTCTTCACTGTTGATGAAGTAGATGTGGGCTTTAGTTTCAGCTACGACATCTGCCAATGTGCCAGCAAATTTACGGCAGTAAGGGCAAGTTTTACGGCCAATAAAGAAGGTTGCTGTTTCTTTTTTATCAAGAGCTTCTAGCGCACGCGCGACTGTAGTGACTTCAAGGTCTTTGATGTTTTCTAAAAATTGTTCCATGAGATTACCTCGCTTTCATTGATAAATCTAGTATGCCATAAAGTTTCTAAAAATGCTTAGATTTGATACGAAAAAAGATGAGATTGGTTGGTCTCATCTCTTATAGATTTTTATTTTACAAACGCATTGATTTCTGCTTCGATGTTGGCAATCTTAGCTTGTGAATCTTCATTACTTTCACCCACAACGGCAATGTAGAATTTGATTTTTGGTTCTGTACCTGAAGGGCGAACAGCAATCCAAGAACCATCTGCAAGGCTGTATTTCAAGACATCGCTTGGTGGCGTAGTGAGGGTAGTCACTGTACCGTCTGTAGCAGTAGAGGTAAGAGCCTTAAAGTCTTCTGTGACAGAGATAGCAGTCGCATTGAATTCTTTTGGAGCATTGTTGCGGAATTTAGCCATAATGGCTTTGATTTGTTCAGCACCATCGACACCTGAAAGGGTAACAGAGATAGTCTTTTCAGCGTAGTAGCCGTATTCTTTGTAGATTTCTTCGATACCGTCAGCAAGGGTCAAACCACGTGAACGGTAGTAGGCAGCAAGTTCAGCAACGACAAGAACAGCTTGGATAGCATCTTTATCACGTACGAATGGTTTAATCAAGTAACCGAAGCTTTCTTCAAATCCCATCATGTAAGTGTGGTTGTGTTTTTCTTCGAATTCTTGAATTTTTTCAGCGATAAATTTGAAACCTGTCAAAACGTTGAACATAGTTGCGCCGTAGCTTTCAGCAATCTTCGTTACCAAGTCAGTTGATACGATAGATTTACAGAGGGCTGCATTTTCAGAAAGAGTTCCAGCGTTTTTGTGGGCTTCCAAGATGTATTTAGCCATGATAGCACCGATTTGGTTACCTGAAAGGTTGAGGTAGCTACCATCTTTTTGAAGAACTTCAACACCAACACGGTCAGCGTCAGGGTCAGTTGCCACAAGAACATCTGCACCAACTTGACGACCGAGTTCTTCAGCAAGGGCAAAGGCTGCTTGGCTTTCTGGATTTGGAGATTTTACAGTTGAGAAGTCTGGGTCAGCAGTTGCTTGCGCTTCAACGACTTGAACAGAGTCAAATCCTGCTTGGGCAAGAGCACGACGAGCCAACATTTCACCAGTACCATGAAGTGGTGTGTAGACAATTTTCATGTCTTTACCAAATTCTTCAATCAAGGCTGGGTTGATGTTTACGTGCTTAACCTCTTTAAGGTATTCTACGTCAACAGCTTCGCCAATGACTTCAATTAAGCCAGAAGCTTTTTCAGCTTCCACATCAGCAACTTCAACTGCAAATGGGTTTTCGATAGCACGGATGTAAGTAGTCAAAGCGTCCGCGTCATGTGGAGGCATTTGCCCGCCGTCTTCACCGTAAACCTTGTAACCGTTAAATGGAGCAGGGTTGTGACTGGCAGTAATCATGATACCTGCGAAACAGTTGAGATGACGAACTGCAAATGATAGTTCTGGAGTTGGACGAAGGCTTTCAAATACGTAAGATTTGATACCATGTTTAGCAAGAACTGCCGCAGATTCAAAGGCAAACTCAGGTGAGAAGTGACGACTATCGTAGGCGATTGCTACACCACGTTCTTTTTCATTTCCACCTTTAGACTCAATCAAACGAGCCAAACCTTCAGTCGCTTGACGGACAACATAGATATTGATGCGGTTTGTGCCAGCCCCGATCAAACCACGCATTCCAGCTGTACCAAATTCAAGATTTGTATAGAAGGCATCCTCCTTTGTTTTTTCGTCCATCTTTTCCAAATCCTGACGAAGATAGTCTGGAAGGTCAGCGAAATCAAGCCATTTTTGATAATTTTCTTGGTAGGTCATAAGGCAACTCCTTTATTTGTTTTAATCGCTTTCATTATATCATGATTTATCATTTTAGTAAAACGTTAGTATAACTTAAAATGCAGGAAATTTACTTATGCACTTTAGCGGGAAAATGGTGGGTACCATGCTAACTTATATTAAATTCGCAAGGCTAATCAATTATTCAATTCATTGCAATATGAAAGGTTATATTTTTTTGTAGAATACTTAAATAGAGAAAATCAAAAATATTGTTATATTCTATTCTTTTTATAAAGAATCCTTTAATGTATCAAATGAACATATAGAAAAATTTAAGTTAAAACTCTATAAATTTAAGATATTTTGAAAATATCTGGTTTCTGTTTTGAATTTTATAGTGCGTATGGTAGAATATAGTAAATCATTAAAGGAGAATCCATTATGAAAAAAATTCTTAAGCATTCTGCTTTGCTTTTATCAGCTTTAGCACTGGTTGCCTGTGGAGCTCAAAAAAAAGCAAGCGACAATGGTACTGCCTCGAACTCAAACTTTGAAGTTTCTGTAAAAGACGGTATGTTTGTATTGCCTAAAGATGAAGATTCATCTTCAAGCTACCTTGCACTTCAAGTCGAAATCAAGAACAATCGTGATAAACAGTTTAGTTTTACTAGCCAAGATATTACACTTTATAATGAAAAAGATGAGAAATTACAACCAATTCAAATCTATGAAAGCGATAGTAAAACCAAGTTTATGTCATATGGAGACAGTCTTTCTAAAGGAAAGAGCGTTGCTGGTTATGTAGTGTATGAAGTCGACAAGAACGCTAAGTATGAACTCCACTTCGCGCCTAGCTTTTACGATGACATCAAAGAAAATTCCAAAAAGAATAATGATGTAGCAATCAAGGTTGATCCAAGTCAGTATGAAGATCATATTGATGAAGCAAAAGATGTAATGAAAAAATATGTCGATGCGGTTTATCTTAATGGGGAAAGTTCTGGTGGTGGAACGAACTTGAGTGCTACTGATAACAAATCGCAAGTTGTAGCACTTGCTGATGATAAGAAATCTTCTGATAACGGTGCTGAATTCACAAACGATGCGAAAGCTGATAAAGAAGAGTTTATCAAGAAATTTACAGAGTCGTTCGGAAAAGGCTTTTATAACTACAAACCATCTGATTCAGAACTTAGAACATTTGCAGATGCCTACATCAAAGCAAATGCTAAGAGAGCAAAAGTTGATTACAAGGTGAAGACATACTTGCCAGATTATGCTGTTGTTTATGTTAGACCAGAAACAATCGACTTGGATAACTTGAATGTCTATGAATTGAGCCGTAAGTTCTACGAAGAAAACAAAGGTAAATATAGCAACTACTCAGAAGCTATGAAAGCTGGTGAGAAGTACATTTTAGAAAATGCACCGAGTCAATTTGATTCAACTCCACTAGACACTAGTGATAACATGAAGAAAGAGGGTTATGAAATTAAAATGACCAAGAAAGATGGAAAATGGACCATCGATACCTCTTCTAAAAACTATGACTTAAAAGATATGGCTCGCACATTCCGTGGAGGCATTGGATACTAAGATGAAAGGTTCGGGTTTACCACTCGAACTTTTTTCATTGCAATTGTGCAAAAGAGAAAAAGATAGTAAAATAGATGTATGATTATTTTACAAGCTAATAAAATTGAACGTTCTTTTGCTGGAGAGGTTCTTTTTGAACATATCAACCTGCAAGTTGATGAACGGGATCGGATTGCCCTAGTTGGGAAAAATGGTGCAGGGAAATCTACTCTTTTAAAGATTTTGGTTGGAGAAGAGGAGCCAACTAGTGGAGAAATCAATAAGAAAAAGATATCTCTCTGTCTTACCTAGCTCAAGATAGCCGTTTTGAGTCTGAAAATAGCATTTATGATGAAATGCTCCATGTCTTTGATGACTTGCGTCGGATAGAGACACAACTGCGTCAGATGGAGTTGGAGATGGGTGAAAAGTCTGGTGAAGATTTGGATAAACTGATGTCAGATTACGATCGCTTATCTGAGAATTTCCGCCAAGCAGGTGGCTTTACCTACGAAGCTGATATCCGTGCTATCTTGAATGGTTTCAAGTTTGATGAATCTATGTGGCAGATGAAAATTGCCGAGCTTTCAGGTGGTCAAAATACTCGTCTGGCACTGGCCAAAATGCTCCTTGAAAAGCCCAATCTCTTGGTCTTGGACGAGCCAACCAACCACTTGGATATTGAGACCATCGCTTGGCTAGAGAATTACTTGGTAAACTATAGTGGTGCCCTCATTATTGTCAGCCACGACCGTTATTTCTTGGACAAGGTTGCGACGATTACACTCGATTTAACTAAGCATTCCTTGGATCGTTATGTAGGAAATTATTCTTCTTTTGTCGAGCTGAAAGAGCAAAAGCTAGCAACTGAAGCCAAGAACTATGAAAAGCAACAAAAGGAAATTGCGGCTCTAGAAGATTTTGTCAATCGCAATCTAGTCCGAGCTTCAACGACCAAACGTGCTCAATCTCGCCGTAAACAACTAGAAAAAATGGAGCGTTTGGACAAGCCTGAAGCTGGCAAGAAATCAGCCAATATGACCTTCCAGTCTGAAAAAACGTCGGGAAATGTCGTTTTGACCGTTGAAAATGCGGCTATTGGCTATGATGGAGAAATATTGTCAGAGCCTATCAATCTGGATCTTCGTAAGATGAACGCTGTTGCGATTGTCGGACCAAATGGTATTGGCAAATCAACCTTTATCAAGTCAATAGTAGACCAGATCCCTTTTATCAAGGGAGAGAAGCGTTTTGGCGCTAATGTGGATGTTGGTTACTATGACCAAACCCAAAGCAAGCTAACACCAAGTAATACGGTTCTGGATGAACTTTGGAATGATTTTAAACTGACACCAGAAGTTGAGATCCGCAACCGACTTGGTGCTTTCCTCTTCTCAGGGGATGATGTCAAAAAATCAGTTGGCATGCTGTCTGGCGGCGAGAAAGCTCGGTTACTTTTGGCTAAATTGTCTATGGAAAACAACAACTTCCTGATCCTTGATGAGCCAACCAACCACTTGGATATTGATAGCAAGGAAGTCTTGGAAAATGCCTTGATTGACTTTGATGGGACCTTGCTCTTTGTCAGTCACGACCGTTACTTTATCAATCGTGTAGCCACTCATGTTTTGGAATTGTCTGAGAATGGTTCGGCCCTCTATCTAGGAGATTATGACTACTATGTTGATAAAAAGGCCGAAATGGAAGTCAGCCAGACAGAGGAAGCTTCAACTAGCAATCAAGCAAAAGAAGCAAGTCCAGTAAATGACTACCAAGCTCAGAAAGAAAGTCAAAAAGAGATTCGCAAACTCATGCGCCAAATAGAGAGTTTAGAGGCTGAAATCGAAGAGTTAGAAAGTCAAAGCCAAGTCATTTCTGAACGAATGCTGGAAACCAACGATGCTGAAAAGCTCATGGAATTGCAGACTGAACTCGACAAAATCAGCCACCGTCAGGAAGAAGCCATGCTTGAGTGGGAAGAATTATCGGAGCAGGTGTAAGAAATGGAACATCTTGGAAAGGTATTTCGTGAATTTCGGACAAGTGGCAATTATTCCTTAAAGGAGGCTGCAGGCGAGTCCTGCTCTACCTCTCAATTATCTCGCTTCGAGCTTGGGGAGTCTGATCTAGCAGTTTCTCGTTTCTTTGAGATTTTGGACAATATTCATGTGACTATTGAAAATTTCATGGACAAGGCTAGGGATTTCCAAAATCATGAACATGTTGCCTTGATGGCACAGATTATTCCGCTTTACTACTCAAATGATATTGCAGGTTTTCAAAAGCTTCAAAACGAACAGCTTGAGAAAGCGAAGAGTTCGACCAATCCCCTCTATTTTGAGCTGAATTGGATTCTGCTACAAGGTCTGATTTGTCAAAGAGATGCTCATTACACGATGAGTCAGAGTGATTTGGAAAAGGTAGCAGATTATCTTTTCCGAACAGAAGAATGGACTATGTATGAGTTGATTCTTTTCGGTAATCTCTATACTTTCTACAATGTGGACTATGTAGCTCGGATTGGCAGAGAAGTCATGGAGCGAGAAGACTACTACAAAGAAATTGGTCGGCATCGTAAACTAGTTTTGATTTTAGCTCTTAACTGTTACCAGCATTGTTTGGAAAAACGTTCCTTTACGGATGCGGACTATTTTGAGGGCTATGTAGAGAAGTTGATTGGAAATGGTATCAAGCTTTATGAGCGCAATATCTTCCATTATCTCAAAGGTTTCGCCCTCTACCAGAGAGACTTGAAAGAAGAAGGTTGTAGTCAAATGCAGGAAGCCATGCATATTTTTGAGGTGCTTGGACTTCCAGAGCAAGTAGCTTACTATCAGGAACATTATGAAAAATTTGTAAATGCTTAAATTTCCCAAATAAGGGAAAAACAAAGAGACTCTTTTCAGTTTTGATACAATAGTTTCAAAAGAGAGAGGAGCTTTTTATATGAATCGACATGCAATCCAGTTGATTAGTCGTGGGGCTATTAATAAAATAGGAAATATGCTCTATGATTATGGAAACAGTGTTTGGTTGGCATCAATGGGAACGATAGGACAGACTGTTCTTGGGATTTATCAAATTTCTGAGTTAGTTACATCGATTCTAGTCAATCCCTTTGGTGGAGTGATTTCGGACCGCTTTTCGCGTCGCAAAATTTTGATGACGACAGACCTGATTTGTGGCATTCTCTGTTTAGCTATTTCTTTCATCAGAAATAATAGCTTGATGATTGCTGCTCTGATCTTCGCCAATATTGTTCAGGCGGTTGCCTTTGCATTTTCTCGTACAGCCAACAAAGCCATTATAACTGAGGTTGTAGAAAAAGACGAGATTGTGACCTATAACGCTCGCTTAGAGCTCGTTTTGCAGGTTGTAGGAGTTAGCTCCCCTGTACTTTCTTTCCTCGTTTTACAATTTGCCAGTCTCCATATGACGCTCGTTTTAGATGCTATTAGTTTTTTCATTGCATTTACCTTAGTAGCTTTACTTCCCCAAAAAGAGACTCAGGAACAAGTGAAAAATACTTTCCGTTGGAAAAATATTTTTGCTGATATGAAAGAAGGGATTCGCTATATTTGGCGCCAGCAAGAGATCTTTTTCCTTTTGGTAGTAGCTTCCAGTGTTAATTTCTTTTTTGCAGCCTTTGAATTTCTCCTTCCCTTTTCAAATCGACTATACGGGGGAGAAGGAGCTTATGCAACTATTTTGACTATGGGCGCTATTGGTTCGATTATCGGAGCTCTTCTAGCTAGTAAAATAAAGGCAAGTGTTTATAATCTTTTGATTTTATTGGCCTTGACTGGAGTTGGAGTTTTTATGATGGGATTACCACTGCCAACTTTTCTTTCCTTTTCTGGAAATTTAGTTTGTGAACTGTTTATGACGATATTTAATATTCACTTTTTTACTCAGGTGCAAACCAAGGTTGAGGGCGAATACTTGGGGAGAGTGCTAAGCACAATTTTTACCTTAGCCATTCTATTTATGCCGATTGCAAAAGGCTTTATGACAGTGCTACCAAGTGTACATCTCTCTTCTTTCTTGATAATTGGAATCGGGGTTATCATCCTAGCTTGTCTATCCCTCATTTATGTGCGAAGTCATTTTGAAAAAGAGTTATAATTTCTCTTTTTTAGAAAATATTACACTACAAACCATTTTTCAGCCCTTCTCTATTGTGAGGAGGGCTTGCTTTGTGGTAAAATGGGATTATGAATGAAAGAATGAATGAGTTAGTTGCCTTACTTAATCGTTATGCGACCGAGTACTATACGAGTGACAATCCGTCGGTTTCAGATAGTGAGTATGATCGCCTCTACCGAGAGTTGGTCGAATTGGAAGCTGCCTATCCAGATCAAGTTTTAGCGGACAGTCCAACCCATCGTGTTGGTGGTAAGGTTTTAGATGGTTTTGAAAAATACAGTCATCAGTATCCTCTTTATAGTTTGCAGGATGCTTTTTCACGTGAAGAGTTAGAAGCTTTTGATGCGCGTGTTCGAAAGGAATTACCCCATCCAATCTATATCTGTGAGCTGAAAATCGATGGTTTGTCTATCTCGCTTACATATGAAAAGGGAATTTTAGTAGTCGGTGCGACACGTGGGGATGGTTCTATTGGAGAGAATATCACAGAGAACCTCAAGCGTGTCAAGGACATTCCTCTGACCTTGCCAGAAGAACTAGATATCACCGTTCGTGGAGAGTGTTATATGCCACGTGCTTCGTTTGATCAGGTCAACCAAGCTCGCCAAGAAAATGGGGAGCCTGAATTTGCCAATCCTCGTAATGCAGCAGCTGGGACCTTGCGTCAGTTGGATACAGCAGTAGTAGCCAAGCGCAATCTTGCCACTTTCCTCTATCAAGAAGCCAGCCCTTCAACTCGTGACAGCCAAGAAAAAGTTTTGGATCACCTTGAACAACTTGGTTTTGTAGTTAATCCTAAGCGAATATTGGCTAAAAGCATAGATGAGTTATGGAATTTTATCCAAGAAGTAGGACAAGAACGGGATAATTTACCTTATGACATTGATGGAGTGGTGATCAAGGTCAATGACCTAGCAGGTCAAGAAGAGCTCGGTTTTACCGTTAAAGCGCCTAAGTGGGCAGTCGCCTATAAATTTCCTGCTGAAGAAAAAGAAGCCCAGCTCCTTTCAGTTGACTGGACAGTAGGTCGTACGGGTGTTGTGACCCCGACTGCCAATCTAACTCCTGTTCAGCTTGCTGGCACAACTGTTAGCCGTGCAACCCTGCACAATGTAGATTATATTGCTGAAAAAGATATCCGCAAAGATGATACAGTTATCGTTTATAAGGCGGGGGACATCATTCCTGCTGTTTTGCGTGTGGTAGAGTCTAAGCGTGTTTCTGAAGAAAAACTAGACATTCCGACTAATTGTCCAAGTTGTGACAGTCACTTGCTTCACTTTGAAGATGAAGTGGCTCTTCGTTGTATCAATCCTCGCTGTCCTGCCCAAATCATGGAAGGTTTGATTCACTTTGCCTCTCGAGACGCCATGAATATTACAGGACTTGGACCGTCTATCGTTGAAAAACTTTTTGCTGCCAATCTAGTTAAGGATGTGGCAGATATTTACCGTTTGAAAGAAGATGATTTCCTCCTTTTAGAAGGTGTCAAGGAAAAGTCTGCTTCTAAACTATATCAAGCCATTCAAGCATCTAAGGAAAACTCTGCTGAAAAGCTCTTGTTTGGTCTGGGAATTCGCCATGTCGGAAGCAAGGCTAGCCAACTCTTGCTTCAACACTTTCACTCTATTGAAAATCTAGCCCAAGCAGACCCAGAGGAAGTAGCAAGTATCGAAAGCTTAGGTAGTGTGATTGCCCAAAGTCTTCAGACTTATTTTGCAACAGAAGGGTCGAAGATTCTCTTAGGCGAGTTGAAAGAAGCTGGAGTCAACCTGGATTACAAGGGACAGACAGTAGTAGCAGATGCGGCCTTGTCAGGTTTGACCGTTGTACTCACGGGGAAATTGGAACACCTCACGCGCTCTGAAGCCAAAAGTAAACTCGAAAGTCTTGGTGCCAAAGTCACAGGCAGTGTTTCTAAGAAAACGAATCTTGTCGTAGCAGGAGCAGATGCAGGAAGCAAGCTCCAAAAAGCACAAGAACTTGGTATCGAGGTTCGAGATGAAGCCTGGCTAGAAAGTTTGTAAGGAATAGTTGAAAACTAGATGTTAGGTAGTTTGGGACTATCTCTCCTGATATGTTTTTATATCTATTGAACTATTCTCTATTGTGCTGAAATTCCCGCTAAATTCTTCAGCACACAAAAAAATTAAAATTGAAATTAGGAATTAGGAAAAGAAATGTATAGTTACCCTGTAGTCATCCATTTTCATCGAAAAAATGGGGATTATGCCGCTTGTTCATTCAGTAGAAAACAAGCAGATGTTAAAGAAAATTTGTATTATGAAAATGACTATTTTGGAGCAAAATTCTCCTTTACAGTCACAAGTGCAGAAAGGCTTGATACTTTGACCTTTTCTGTCGAAATAGATGGAAAGACAAAAGACTATCTTCTACGGTTTAACTATTATCCACTGTTGACTGAGGTTTGGATATTAGATGGCGATGAGACGGTTTATTATTCTGAAAATCCAGCCATTGCAAGTCCTTACTATAAAGATCGCAACCCGTTTGCTTTTGATAAAGCCTTTCACAGTGAAAGTTTTGATCATCATTGGGGATACCAAGGAGAGTTAGGTTACAGTATCTCAGACTGCCAGACAAGCTTTAAACTCTGGGCTCCAACAGCTACAGCAGTCCAAGTGGTCGTTTATGAAAATACAAGTAACGACGCGCCGATTTGGAAAACCTTTAATCTCAAGCGTGGGAATAGCTATTCATACAGCCATAAGTACAATACCATTGGTGTTTGGAGTGTAGACCTGGATGAAAATCTTGCAGGTAAAGCCTATCAGTATCGGATTGAGTTTCCGCACCACCAGACCTTGACACGAGACCCTTACACTATTGCTACAAGTCCTGACGGGAAACATTCTGTCATCCTCTCTCAGCAAGATAGACAGGTAGAAGGATTTAAAGTCAAACACGGAGTAGATGCACACTGGCGTTTGGAAAACCCATGTAAAGCCGTTATCTGTGAAATGCATATTCGTGATTTTACAAAATCACCGACATCTGGAGTTCCAGAAAACCTTCGAGGGACCTTCCTTGGGGCTGCCCAGACTGGAACAGTTAACCAGTATGGTCAAGCAACTGCCTTTGACTATATCAAAGAACTCGGCTGTAATTATGTTCAACTCCAACCAATCTTTGATCGTCATAAGGAATACGACGAGGACGGGAATGTAACCTATAACTGGGGTTATGACCCTCAAAACTACAATGCGCCAGAACCAAGTTTCTCTAGTAATCCAGATGATCCTGGACAGGTTATTCGAGACCTCAAGACCATGATTCAGGCATATCATGATGCGGGAATCGGTGTCATTATGGATGTCGTTTACAACCATACCTTTTCAACGGTCGATGCACCTTTCCAAACAACTGTTCCTGATTATTACTATCGTATGAATCCCGATGGAACCTTCCAAAACGGTACAGGTGTAGGAAATGAAACCGCAAGCGAACACGAAATGTACCGCAAGTATATGATTGACTCACTCCTTTACTGGGTGAAAGAATACAATATTGACGGTTTCCGTTTCGACTTGATGGGAATTCACGATGTCAAAACCATGCAGGCGATTCGTTGGGCACTTGATGAAGTTGATCCACGCAT
>NZ_KQ969521.1:489084-490719 GCF_001578935.1 Streptococcus oralis
ACCTATGGAGAAGGTTGGGATATGGGGACAGGTCTTGCACCTTATGATAAGGCCAAGAAGGACAATGCCTACCAGATGCCAAATATTGGATTCTTTAATGATGATCAGCGTGATGCCATCAAAGGAGGAGAAGTTTATGGCACAATCAAGGCAGGATTTGTTAGTGGTGCTGCTACAGAACCGATTGTAGCCAAAGCTATTCTTGGTAGCCGAGAGTTGGGTTCATATCTTAGTCCAAACCAAGTTCTTAACTATGTGGAAGCCCATGATAATTACAACTTGCATGATTTGTTAGTAACCCTGCATCCAGATCACAGTCCAGATAAGATTATGCGGCAAGTCGAGACAGCAACAGCGATGAGCATTCTTATGCAAGGCATGTCCTTTATAGAGTTAGGTCAAGAATTTGGACGCACCAAACTCCTTGCTACTGGAGAAAATGGCGAGCTGACTGCGGCAGATAGAGAACGTGCCATGAATAGTTACAATGCTCCAGATAGTGTCAACCAGGTAAACTGGGATTTAATCAATGAGAGACAAGAAAGCATTGACTTTATTCGCCAGATTATTCGCCTAAAAACACAAACACGTGCTTTCTCTTATCCTACATACGAAGAAGTTTATCGTCATGTCTTTGTTCATACAGCTGCTGAGAATAGCGGATGGATTGTTTATGAGATTCACGGTGGTCCAGAACATCTGCTAGTGGTGTTCAATGCCAAAGGAACTTCCTTCTACTTTGAAAATGCAGGAAATCTTGAAATGCTTGTGTCCAATAGTCGTTCTCAAGAGTCTAATGTGATTGACGATATCAGCGTTGCAGTCTTGAAGGTACTTTCATAGTAAATGCCACAAAAAGGTTTAGTTAAATCTAGACCTTTTTTGATTTTTATTGCAAAACCAATATCTAATAGGAATAAATTTCAAATAATTTGAAGAATCAAGTTTGTGAAAAAAATATCAATATTTTCCCAAAAAGGGTTGTAATTTTCTGAAAATTTGATAAAATAAGTTTTAATCATTTTCAGGAGGAAGGGAATTTGACAAATTATCAGAATTTAGTGAATGGAAAATGGAAATCATCAGAGAATGAAATTGCCATCTATTCTCCCATCAATCAGGAAAAGCTGGGTACAGTACCAGCTATGAGTCAGGCTGAAGTAGATGAGACTATGAAAGCTGCGCGTGCAGCTCTCCCAGCATGGCGTGATTTAGCACCAGTTGAGCGTGCAGCCTATTTGCATAAGGCAGCTGATATTTTAGAACGCGATAAAGAAAAAATTGGTACCATTCTTGCCAAAGAGGTTGCAAAAGGCATTAAAGCAGCCATTGGAGAAGTAGTACGTACAGCAGATTTGATTCGTTTTGCTGCTGAGGAAGGTCTCCGTATTACTGGACAAGCAATGGAAGGTGGCGGTTTTGAAGCTGCAAGTAAAAACAAACTGGCCGTTGTTCGTCGTGAGCCAGTTGGAGTCGTTTTAGCTATCGCGCCATTTAACTACCCAGTCAACCTTTCTGGATCTAAGATTGCTCCGGCTTTGATTGCAGGAAATGTCGTTCTATTTAAACCACCAACACAAGGATCTATTTCTGGTCTCTTGCTAGCTAAAGCATTTGACGAAGCAGGAATCCCAG
>NZ_KQ969521.1:491256-523206 GCF_001578935.1 Streptococcus oralis
TCTCTTGCTAGCTAAAGCATTTGACGAAGCAGGAATCCCAGCAGGCGTCTTTAACACTATCACTGGACGTGGTTCTGAGATCGGGGACTACATCATTGAACACAAGGAAGTGAATTTCATTAACTTTACAGGTTCAACACCGATTGGGGAGCGTATCGGTCGTTTAGCCGGTATGCGCCCAATTATGCTGGAACTTGGTGGAAAAGATGCTGCAATTGTTTTAGAAGATGCAGATTTAGAAAATGCAGCTAAGCAAATCGTAGGTGGAGCCTTTAGCTACTCTGGTCAGCGTTGTACTGCTATCAAGCGTGTTTTGGTTGTAGAAAGCGTAGCTGATAAATTGGCTGAATTGCTCCAAACTGAAGTTGCTAAGCTAACAGTCGGTGATCCATTTGACAATGCAGATATCACACCAGTTATTGATAATGCTTCAGCTGATTTCATCTGGGGATTGATTGAAGACGCTCAGGAAAAAGGAGCCAAAGCGCTCAGCACGATCAAACGTGAGAATAATCTCATTTGGCCAGGACTTTTTGATTATGTCACAAGAGATATGAAATTAGCCTGGGAAGAACCATTTGGACCTGTTCTCCCAATTATTCGAGTTGCAGATGCCAATGAAGCGCTAGAAATTGCTAATGAATCAGAGTTCGGTCTTCAATCTTCAGTCTTTACAAATGACTTTAAGAAGGCGTTTGAAATTGCTGAAAAACTTGAAGTGGGAACCGTTCATATTAATAATAAAACACAACGTGGACCAGATAATTTCCCATTCCTTGGTGTAAAAGGTTCTGGTGCAGGAGTACAAGGAATTAAATATAGTATCGAAGCGATGACAAATGTAAAATCCATTGTTTTTGATGTGAGATAATTTATAAAATCAGGAAAACAACTTCCTGGTTTTGTTTTTTTCAAAAAAATACAGTAGAAAATTGATAAAAAACGAATATTCTGGTATTATAATAAAAAAATATATGGAAATTGTTTCGTATTCTATTTTCTGGATATCTTTTTTAAAATGCTAGGTAATTTTTTGAAGGCTTTCATAAAAAAATATGATTTCCTTCGTAAATTACTTGAAAGTTATCTTAAAAGAGTATATAATAGAATTATAGAAAACGCTTACAAAAGAAAGGGGATTGAATGAATAATCAAGAAGCATTAAGAACCTTTACTACTGGTGAGAACTTTCACCTCCAGCATTATTTAGGAGCGCATAGAGAGGAGAAAAACGGAGAAATAGGCTATACCTTTAGGGTTTGGGCCCCAAATGCACAAGCAGTTCATATAGTTGGTGATTTTACTAATTGGGTTGAGAATCAGATTCCCATGGTTCGAAATGAAGCAGGTGTTTGGGAAGTCTTTACGAGTCAAGCTCAGGAAGGTCAGATTTATAAATATCATATCACACGTGCAAATGGTCATCAGATTATGAAGATCGATCCGTTGGCAGTTTATTTTGAAGCTAGACCGGGTACAGGAGCTGTTTTGACCAATATCCGTGAAAAGAAATGGAAAGATGGCCTTTGGCTAGCACGTCGCAAACGTCTGGGATTTTTCGAGAGACCAGTTAATATATATGAAGCCCATGCAGGGTCTTGGAAGAGAAATCCAGATGGTAGTCCCTATACGTTTTCGCAACTGAAGGACGAGTTGATTCCATACTTAGTTGAGATGAACTATACACATATTGAGTTCATGCCTTTAATGGCTCACCCACTTGGATTGAGCTGGGGCTATCAACTTATGGGTTACTTTGCTTTTGAACATTCCTACGGTAGACCTGAGGAATTCCAAGATTTTGTTGAAGAGTGTCATATAAATAACATTGGTGTTATTGTAGACTGGGTTCCAGGTCATTTCACTATTAATGATGATGCCTTGGCATATTATGACGGCACACCAACTTTTGAATACCAAGACCACAACAGGGCTCATAACTACGGTTGGGGTGCGCTGAATTTTGACCTCGGAAAAAATGAGGTCCAGTCTTTCCTGATTTCCAGTATTAAATTTTGGATTGATTTTTACCACTTAGATGGTATTCGGGTCGATGCAGTGAGCAATATGCTGTATCTAGATTATGATAATGCTCCTTGGACTCCAAACAAAGACGGTGGAAACCTTAACTATGAAGGTTATTATTTCCTTCAACGGTTGAACACAGTGATTAAATTAGCTCATCCAGACATCATGATGATTGCAGAAGAAAGTTCATCAGCGACAAAGATTACTGGTATGAAAGAAATGGGTGGCCTTGGATTTGACTATAAATGGAATATGGGCTGGATGAACGACATTCTCCGTTTCTACGAGGAAGATCCGATTTATCGTAAGTATGACTTTAATCTTGTGACTTTCAGCTTTATGTATGTTTTCAATGAAAACTATCTCCTACCTTTCTCACACGATGAAGTGGTTCATGGCAAAAAGAGTATGATGCACAAGATGTGGGGGGATCGCTACAATCAGTTCGCAGGCTTACGTAATCTATACACTTACCAAATTTGTCATCCAGGTAAGAAACTCTTGTTCATGGGTAGTGAGTACGGGCAATTCCTAGAGTGGAAGTCTGAGGAGCAGTTGGAATGGTCTAATCTAGAAGATCCGATGAATGCCAAGATGAAGCATTTTACTTCTCAACTCAATCAATTCTATAAAGACCATCGCTGTCTGTGGGAAATTGATACCAGCTATGATGGCATTGAAATTATCGATGCAGATAATCGAGACCAGAGTGTCCTTTCCTTTATCCGAAAAGGGAAAAAGGGCGAGATGTTGGTGTGTATCTTTAATATGGCACCGGTTGAACGTAAGGACTTTACCATTGGTGTACCTATTACCGGTGTCTATGAAGAAGCCTGGAATACTGAGTTAGAAGAGTGGGGAGGCGTTTGGAAAGAACATAATCAGACTGTTCAAACGCAAGAAGGGTTATGGAAAGATTATGAGCATACCTTGACTTTTACCCTACCGGCTATGGGAGCAAGTGTATGGAAAATCAAGCGCCGCTTGAAACCTACTAAAATCGTCAAAAGTAAAAACCAAAAAGGAGTAGAAAATGAAGAATGAAATGCTAGCTTTGATCCTTGCGGGTGGGCAAGGAACACGTCTCGGAAAACTCACTCAAAGCATTGCCAAACCAGCAGTGCAATTCGGTGGGCGCTACCGTATCATTGACTTTGCTCTTTCCAACTGTGCAAACTCTGGAATCCATAATGTTGGTGTGATTACGCAGTACCAACCTCTCGCTTTGAACAACCATATAGGAAATGGTTCTAGCTGGGGATTGGATGGTATTAGTTCAGGCGTCTCTATTTTACAACCTTATTCAGCTAGCGAAGGAAACCGTTGGTTTGAAGGAACTAGTCACGCTATCTACCAAAACATTGACTACATCGACAGTGTTAATCCTGAGTATGTTTTGATTCTTTCTGGCGACCATATCTACAAGATGGACTATGATGATATGCTTCAGTCCCACAAGGATAACAATGCCAGTTTGACGGTAGCAGTTTTAGATGTGCCTCTTAAAGAAGCCAGCCGTTTTGGTATCATGAACACCGATGCCAATAACCGTATCGTTGAATTCGAAGAAAAACCTGCCCAACCTAAGTCCACAAAGGCTTCTATGGGGATTTATATTTTTGATTGGCAACGCCTGAGAAACATGCTCATTGCTGCTGAAATGAGTAGTGTAGACATGTCTGACTTTGGAAAGAATGTTATTCCAAATTATCTTGAATCAGGTGAGAGTGTTTATGCTTATGAGTTTAATGGCTACTGGAAAGATGTCGGTACCATTGAATCTCTCTGGGAAGCTAATATGGAATATATCGACCCTAATAATGCTTTGGATAGTCGCAATCGTCAATGGAAGATTTATTCACGTAATCTCCTCACTCCTCCAAACTTTATAGGAAACAACGCACGAGTTGAAGATTCTCTTGTAGTAGATGGTTGTTTTGTAGATGGAACTGTTAGACATTCGATTCTTTCAACAGGAGCTCAAGTCAGAGAAGGTGCTATTGTTGAGAATTCTGTGATTATGAGTGGTGCTGTGATTGCCCAAGGAGCTGTTATTAAACGGGCTATTATCGGAGAAGGAGCAGTCATTTCTGAAGGTGTCGAAATTGATGGAACAGATGAAGTACAAGTAGTAGGATACAATGAAGTAGTGGGGGTAGCAACAGATGAAGATTGATAAATATTCAGCAATTTTAGGAAATACAGTTGGTTTTCATGATATGTCAACATTGACAGAACATCGTCCAGTAGCTAGTTTGCCTTTTGGTGGGAAATACCGCCTAATCGACTTTCCCCTTTCTAGTCTTGCAAATGCCGGAGTTCGTAGTATTTTTGGTATTTTCCAACAAGACAATATAAGTTCAGTTTTTGATCATATCCGTTCAGGACGTGAGTGGGGCTTGTCAACTCTTCTTAGTCACTACTATCTAGGAATTTACAATACCCGTGTGGAAAGTAGTACAGTTGGAAAAGAATATTACCAACAACTCTTAACTTATCTAAAACGTTCTGGATCTAATCAGACTGTCTCTCTAAACTGTGATGTATTGATTAATATTGATTTAAATCAAGTTTTCCATCTTCACAACACGACGGATCGTCCCATTACCGTTGTCTACAAGAAACTTCCAAAAGAAAGTATTTCTGAAGTCAATGCTATCTTAGAAATCGACGAAACAGACCATGTTCGTTCTCATAAACTCTTTGACAGCAAGTCTACAGATGAAGTCTACAATATGTCTACAGATATCTTTGTCGTTGATACACCTTGGTTGATTGAACGCTTGGAAAAAGAAGCTAAGAAAGAACATCCAGAGAAATTGCGTTATGTTTTACGTGATTTGGCGGTCAAAGAAGGAGCTTTTGCGTATGAATACACAGGCTATCTAGCAAATATTCATTCTGTTGAGTCCTACTATCAAGCAAACAGAGACATGCTAGACTCTCATAAATTCTACTCTCTCTTTAGTCCGAATCAAAAAATTTACACTAAAGTCAAAAATGAAGAACCAACTTACTATGCTATTGGCTCTAAAGTTAAGAATTCTCAATTTGCTTCGGGTAGTATTATTGAAGGTACCGTGGATAATTCTGTCTTATCTAGAAATATCTATATTCACAAAAATAGCTTAGTTAAAGATAGTATCCTCTTTCCTCGGGCAGTCATTCATGAAAATGCGACTGTTGAATATGCTATTTTGGATAAAGGTGTTGAGGTTGAAGAGGGAGTAACAATTCGTGGAACCTTAGAGCATCCTATCGTGATTAAAAAAGGTGCTAAAGTAACAGAGGACATTTATTCATGAAAATTTTATTTGTAGCGGCAGAAGGAGCACCCTTTTCAAAAACAGGTGGTTTGGGCGATGTCATTGGCGCACTTCCCAAATCACTTGTAAAAGCGGGGCACGAAGTTGCAGTTTTCTTGCCTTATTATGATATGGTAGAAGCTAAGTTCGGAGAGCAGGTTGAGGATGTTCTTAACTTTGAAGTTAGTGTAGGATGGCGTAGACAGTACTGTGGTATTAAGAAAACGGTCTTGAATGGCGTTACTTTCTACTTCATTGATAATCAGTATTATTTCTTCCGTGGTCATGTGTACGGTGATTTTGACGATGGTGAACGCTTTGCTTTTTTCCAACTGGCTGCTCTTGAAGCCATGGAACGCATCGGCTTTATTCCTGACCTTCTCCATGTTCATGACTACCACACAGCCATGATTCCCTTCTTGTTGAAGGAAAAATACCGTTGGATTCAAGCCTATGAGGGCATTAAAACTGTTTTAACCATTCATAATTTGGAATTCCAAGGACAATTTTCAGAAGGAATGTTGGGTGATTTGTTTGGAGTTGGCTTTGAACGCTATGCTGATGGTACCCTTCGTTGGAATGATTGTCTCAACTGGATGAAGGCGGGAATCCTTTATGCAGATCGTGTTTCAACAGTATCTCCTAGCTATGCGCATGAGATTATGACCAGTCAGTTTGGTTGTGGTTTGGATCAGATTCTTCGCATGGAGTCAGGCAAGGTCTCTGGTATCGTGAACGGGATTGATGCTGACCTTTATAATCCTCAGACGGATGCTCTTTTAGACTATCATTTTGATAAGGAAGATTTGTCTGGAAAAGCGCAAAACAAAGCAAAATTGCAAGAGAGAGTTGGCTTGCCAGTTAGAGCTGACGTTCCACTGGTGGGAATTGTTTCTCGTTTGACACGTCAAAAAGGTTTTGATGTCGTTGTAGAGAGCCTGCATCGTTTCTTACAAGAGGACGTTCAAATAGTCCTTTTAGGAACAGGTGACCCGGCTTTTGAACAATCCTTCTCTTGGTTTGCGCAAGTCTATCCTGACAAGCTATCAGCAAATATCACTTTTGACATCAAACTTGCTCAAGAAATCTACGCAGCTTGTGATCTCTTCCTCATGCCAAGTCGTTTTGAACCATGTGGCTTGTCTCAAATGATGGCGATGCGCTATGGAACTCTACCATTGGTTCATGAGGTTGGTGGTTTGCGTGATACGGTTCAATCCTTCAATCCAATCGAAGGAACTGGCACTGGATTTAGCTTTGACAATTTAACACCATACTGGCTTAACTGGAGTTTCCAAACAGCCTTGGATGTTTATAAGTATCAGCCGGACGTTTGGAGAAATCTACAAAAACAAGCTATGGAATGTGATTTCTCATGGGATACAGCCTGTAAATCTTACCTGGACTTGTACCATAGTTTAGTCAACTAATAGATAAAATCGTATGATTCTTTCATACGATTTTTGGGCTGTTTAGAAATGAGGAGAAGTGATGACTCAAGTAAAGGGACTTTGTGTTATGGATGTTGATGGCACCCTGATAGCAGAGGAAGTGATTGATCTTTTAGGAAGAGAAGCAGGTTGTGAAGAAGAAATATCGCAGATTACAAGCCAGGCAATGCGAGGTGAACTGGACTTTGAAACAAGCTTGCGAGCGAGAGTGGCTTTGTTAAAAGGTCTTCCGATTTCTGTCTTTGATACTGTCTTCAAATCCATCCATCTGTCCAAGAATGCTCAAGAATTTATCTCCATACTTCAAAAGAAGGGTATTCTAGTCGGTCTAGTGTCTGGTGGCTTTACACCAATAGTTGAAAGGTTAGCAAAATCCCTTGGTATCTCCTATTTCTCCGCCAACCAGTTGGAAGTCAAAGACGGTTTTTTAACAGGAAAATTAGTTGGTAAAATTGTGACGGGTCAAGTAAAACAAGGAACTCTTGAGAAATGGAGAAAAGACCTAAAACTTTCCAAAGAAAGAACGATTGCTATCGGTGATGGTGCCAATGACCTCTTGATGTTAAAGACAGCAGGATGTAGTATTGCATTTTGCGCCAAAGAAGTCGTAAAATCCGAGATAGCTTGTCATGTAGATACGAGGGATTTTTTGGAAGTTCTACCTTTGATTGATTTCTTAGAATGAGAGGGAACTATGAAAATTGTAATTGCACCCGATTCTTTTAAAGAAAGTCTGACGGCAGAAGAGGTCGCTCAAGCTATGAAAAGAGGATTCCAAAAATCGATAGCAGATGTAGAATGTCTGCTTTGCCCTGTAGGTGATGGTGGGGAAGGAACTGTAGACGCTATCCGACATTCTCTTGAACTAGAAGAAAAATGGTTCCAAGTGACAGGACCTTTTGGCCTAAAAGAATCAATGCGCTACTTTCAAAAAGGCCAAATAGCGCTCTTTGAAGTTGCTGACTTGGTTGGTTTAGGAAAGATTCCGCAGGAGAAACGAAATCCCCTCCACATCCAAACTCAAGGTATTGGAGAGTTGATTCGCCATCTCATTGATCAAGGGATGAAAGAAATCTATATCGGAGTTGGTGGTACGGCTAGTAATGACGGTGGAATAGGCATTGCTGCTGCTTTAGGTTATCGTTTTTATGATAAGAATGGAAAAGAATTGCCAGCTTGCGGTCAAACTTTGCTTGAATTCGAGTTAGTTTCAAATAGCAAGTTGTATAAGATTCCTGAAGATGCAAAAATTCGCATTTTAGCAGATGTCGTGAGCCCTTTATGTGGTCATCAAGGAGCGACCTATACATTTGGAAAACAAAAGGGCTTGGATCCTGCTTTGTTTGAGACAGTAGATTTGGCTATACAGCGGTTCTATGAAAAATTTTCACCAGCAACCCTCTCTCTCAATGGAGTAGGAGCTGGGGGTGGGATTGCGGCTGGGCTCTGTGCCTTTGCTGAGGCCAGTATCGTATCTGGGATTGATACTTGCTTGGATTTGATTGGCTTTGACAGGAAGGTTGCAGGGGCCGACTTGGTTATCGTTGGTGAAGGTAGACTGGACAGTCAAAGCTTTGCTGGAAAAGCTCCAATCGGTGTAGCAAAAAGAACCCCTAACGGAGTTCCTGTTATTGCTATTTGTGGAAGTCTTGCTGAGGATTTGCCTCCCCTACCATTCGAAAATATACAAGCCGTCTTTTCTATTTTAGAGAAAAGTGAACCTTTGGAAGATAGTTTGAAAAATGCAAGTCTCTATTTGGAGCACACAGCTACTAATATTGGCCGTTTATTAAACATGAGAAATCATTAACCAAACCATTTCTTCCAGATAGATGTTTTGGCAGGTTCTTCCTTTTTAACTTCCCAAAGTTTTGGAAAAGCAAGTCGAAGATTCTTTTCTTCTACTTGTACTGGTGCATTGGTATGGATAATCAGTCCAAAAGGAGAAGAAGTGTGTTCTTCAGATACTATGGTAGCTTGACTATTGGTTTCTTTTGCTTCTTTCAAGTAGAAAACTTGCTTGTCAAATTCGATAGTTGGAGAAATCTTCACAAATAGTGGCTCTGCTTTTTCTTGAAGGTTTTCTAAAATAGACAAAAAGCCTTTTTCTAACTGAGGGCTATTTGCTGTATCAATATCTGCATACCCAAGAACTCTTTCCTCAAATGTACCAAGGTAGCGTCTTTGTTCATCTGGGTTTAATTTTGCTCCACCATGAGCTTTTTCTAGTAGTTGTTTTGATAAATCTGTCATAAAAACAGTATATCACAAAACCCGTAAGAAAACAGACAAAAGAAAGCGATTACTTTATAAAGTTAAGGAAAATTTGCACAAAGATAACGTTTTTTCTTGAAAAACGCTTATTTTTAAGGTATCATAGAGGTGTAAAAAATTTAACTCAAAGGAGAGTAAAAAATGTCAATTATTACTGATGTTTACGCTCGCGAAGTCCTAGACTCACGCGGTAACCCAACACTTGAAGTAGAAGTTTATACTGAATCAGGTGCTTTCGGACGTGGTATGGTTCCATCAGGAGCTTCTACTGGTGAACACGAAGCAGTTGAACTTCGCGACGGTGACAAATCTCGTTACGGTGGTCTTGGTACACAAAAAGCTGTTGACAACGTAAACAACATCATCGCTGAAGCTATCATCGGCTACGATGTACGTGACCAACAAGCTATCGACCGTGCTATGATTGCACTTGACGGTACTCCTAATAAAGGTAAATTGGGTGCAAACGCAATCCTTGGTGTGTCTATCGCTGTAGCTCGTGCTGCTGCTGACTACCTTGAAATCCCACTTTACAGCTACCTTGGTGGATTCAACACTAAAGTTCTTCCAACTCCAATGATGAACATCATCAACGGTGGTTCTCACTCTGACGCTCCAATCGCTTTCCAAGAATTCATGATTGTACCTGCTGGTGCACCTACATTCAAAGAAGCTCTTCGTTGGGGTGCTGAAATCTTCCACGCTCTTAAGAAAATCCTTAAATCTCGTGGTCTTGAAACAGCCGTAGGTGACGAAGGTGGATTCGCTCCTCGTTTCGAAGGAACTGAAGACGGTGTTGAAACTATCCTTGCTGCTATCGAAGCTGCTGGTTATGTTCCAGGTAAAGATGTCTTTATCGGATTTGACTGTGCATCATCAGAATTCTATGATGAAGAACGTAAAGTTTACGACTACACTAAATTTGAGGGTGAAGGCGCTGCTGTACGTACTGCTGCAGAACAAATCGACTACCTTGAAGAATTGGTAAACAAATACCCAATCATCACTATCGAAGATGGTATGGATGAAAACGACTGGGACGGTTGGAAAGCTCTTACTGAACGTCTTGGTGGTAAAGTTCAATTGGTTGGTGACGACTTCTTCGTAACAAACACTTCTTACCTTGAAAAAGGTATTGCAGAAGGCGCTGCTAACTCAATCCTTATCAAAGTTAACCAAATCGGTACTCTTACTGAAACATTCGATGCTATCGAAATGGCGAAAGAAGCTGGTTACACTGCAGTTGTATCACACCGTTCAGGTGAAACTGAAGATTCAACAATTGCTGACATCGCAGTTGCAACAAACGCAGGACAAATCAAGACTGGTTCACTTTCACGTACAGACCGTATCGCTAAATACAACCAATTGCTTCGCATCGAAGACCAACTTGGTGAAGTAGCAGAATACCGTGGATTGAAATCATTCTACAACTTGAAAAAATAAAATAGTTCAGTGAACTATTTTATCCCGAACCTTAAAATTTAAAAGTTCGGCCGTTGATTTAACAACGTTTTAAGCCCCTCGGATTTTTTCCGAAGGGCTTTTTTCTGTTCAGGGGGCAAAAAATAGAAAATAGTTTATGGTATAATAGATAAAAACACTTGTATTAGAAAGAAACTATGTCTAAAGAAATTGATATTGAGCATTACCACCAGCTAGCTTTGCAAAAGCAGAAGGAGCACCGCAAAGTGTTAGCTAATCTAAAGAAAAAACCTCCTAAAAACTTAGATAAGATTGCACAGCAGATCCACCAAGAAGTCTTTGCTGAGATTGATTGTACTGCCTGCGCTAACTGTTGCAAGACTTTGGGACCAGACTTTAAAGAGGCAGACATCGCCCGTATTGCTAAGTACTTTAAGATGAAATTACCGGCTTTTGAAGCGGAATTTCTGCAGGTGGATGAAGATGGGGACAAGGTTTTTAAATCCATGCCCTGCCCCTTTCTAGGAGGAGACAATCTCTGCTCAATCTATGACGTTCGACCAAAGGCTTGTCGTGAATTTCCCCATACAGATCGGAAAAAGATCCATCAAATCAACCATTTGACGATTAAGAATACCTTGACCTGCCCTGCAGCCTATCTCTTTGTCGAGAAATTAAAGGATAAGTTATAGAGGATTTAGCCTCTAAAAATGGTATCCGGCTAGTCAAGAATATCATTCCGGCTAATACTCACCATGCATGAAACTATGTTTAAAGACTTTTTCCAGAAATATGTTAAGTGTCTCAGACTCTCTGATCTATTTCGAAGATGATAAGGTCGTCCCCAGACTATCAAATGGAACTATGGATACCAGTGATTAAGAACTAGAACATTTTCTGACAATTTATAAAGATGCAAAACCAACTCTGTAGAAGATACCTTTTACAGAGTTTTTCTTTGTTTGGATTTGGAATTTTTAAGAATAACAATAAATCTGATTTTACTTTAATTTAAGTATAAGGAATTTTTAAGCGTTATCTTGTATACTTATCCAATCATCAAAGAAAGAGGTGTAAATATGAACTATCTAGTTATCCCAGCTTACGAACCTGACTACAATCTTATTAAATTGGTTGAAAAGATTCACAATAAGAGCGATTTTTACATCATTGTCATTGATGATGGAAGTTCGACAGAATGCCAAGACATTTTTGCTCGAGCTGAGGATTTTGCGACGGTCCTTCGCCACCAGGTCAATCAAGGAAAAGGGCAAGCTCTGAAAACAGCCTTTGAGTACATTCAGTCTCTCAATAAACCTGGGACTGTGGTTACAGCGGACGCAGATGGCCAGCACAGGATCTGGGACATTTTCCGAAATATGACAAAATCAAATGAAAATCCTAATACACTTGTCCTTGGTGTTCGTGCCTTTACTGGCAAGGTTCCCTTGCGTAGTCGTTTTGGAAACAGCTTGACTCGTATCTTGTTTAAACTGCAAACAGGTGTCGCTGTATCCGACACCCAGACAGGATTACGTGCCTTTTCAACGGATATGATTCCTTTTATGCTTAAGATAGAAGGACAACGGTATGAATACGAGATGAACATGCTCCTCGAAGCCAGTCAAGCCTACCCAATCTTAGAAGTTCCGATTGAGACGGTCTATATCAACGACAATGAGGCTTCTCACTTCCGACCTATTCGAGATGGTTTGATGATTTATAAAAATATTTTAAAGTTTGCACTCTCGTCTTTTAGTAGTTTTATCGTAGATTATGTGGTCTACGCTCTCTCTATTCTATGCTTGAGCTTTATTCCGACTGGTTTGCGTGTTCTTCTCTCAAATGGTTTGGCACGTGTGACTAGCTCCATCTTTAACTTTTCTACCAACAAAAAATTGGTTTTTAAGAATAAGGCGAGCAGTTTTAAAACAGGATCAGGCTATTTTGGATTAGCAGTTGGTCTCTTTATCTTAGACACCATCCTGATTCGTCTCTTTAATTCAGGTCTTGGGGTCAATTTGCTAATCGCGAAGATTCTTGTCGGAATCATGCTCTTTATCCTCTCTTGGACCATTCAAACTCGCTATATTTTCAAAGAAAGGACCTGTAGCCCATTATGAAAGTTTTAAAGAAACCCTATCTATACGCCTCGGTCTTGGGCTTGCTCCTGACAAGCTCCTTTACCTATTCGATGTTGAAGACCTTTGTACTCGCTGAAACGATTTCCACTGTATCTAATACTAGATCAACATCTAACACCGCAGCAGCAAGTCAGGCAGCAAAAAATGCTCAAGTGACAGATACCAGCTATTCAGATGGAAATATCAGTGTCACCCTCACTGAAAGGACTGTGAATGAAACGCAGGTCTATGTAGCAGATGTAACCCTCAGTTCATCGGACTATCTCAAAACAGCTCTAGCTCAAAACTCCTATGGAACCAATGTCACAGCTAAAACCTCTGTAACGGCTGCTGAAAACAATGCTATTCTAGCTGTCAACGGTGACTACTATGGAGCTAATAGCTCTGGTTATGTTATCCGTAATGGAGTTGTCTATCGGGACAGTGTCCGTGAAGACGCTAGTAACGGTGACCTTGCTATTTACAAGGACGGCTCCTTTAAAATCATCTACGAGGACCAAGTTTCAGCCGATCAGTTGGTTCAGGACGGTGTCGTCAATCTACTGGCATTTGGTCCGTCTCTAGTTGAGAATGGAGAAATATCTGTTGATACCAATACAGAAGTCGGTCAGGCCATGTCATCGAATCCTCGTACAGCTATCGGGATTATCGATGAAAATCACTACATCATCATCGTTTCGGATGGTCGTACCTCTGAAAGCAAAGGCTTATCGCTTTACCAGATGGCAGAAGTGATGAAATCTTACGGAGTGAAGACAGCCTATAACCTTGATGGTGGTGGATCCTCAACTCTCTACTTTAACGGTCAGGTAATCAATAAACCGACCACAGGTGGAAGCAAGATATCAGAAAGGGCGGTGAGTGATATTGTCTACATCGGTTACTAAAATCAAAAACAAATGCCTCAAAAAGACACTCGTAAGTTATAGTCTTCTCACTATTTTCTTCTTTGCATTTAGCCGTATCTATGAGTCCTTTAGTTTTGGGGAGACCTCGCTTCATATGCACTATCTCTTTGCAGTCCCTCTAGTAGGGGGCATCGTTCTAGCATTATTGTTGAAAATCATGCCAAACTTAGGACGAATCAGCCTGAACTTGTGGAACTCGGCAGTTGCAGTCCTAACAGCTGGAATGCTCTTTCGAGGAATTGTCAATCTATCAGGTCGTTCAACGACCTTAGATCAACCCTACTGGTACGTCGGCCTAGCCTTTGCTATTTTGGCTATCGCCTCGCTTTTCTTTCATAAGAAAAACAGTGAAGAATTAGCTTAAAAATTGAAAACTGGTTGTTGAGAGAAACAGCCAGTTTTCTTATGGTATAATGAAGTAAGAAAATAGCTTATTCTACTTGAAAATGAAGGGAGAACGCCTATGCCTAGACCAAAAACAAAAGAGGAGCTAGTGTTAGCCTCTAAGGAAAACTATGAAAAACTCAATCACTTTATCTCTAAATTAAGTGAAGAGGAGCTACAGACTCCTTTTGATTTTTCAAAAGACCAAAAGAAAAAGAAGCCCACTGGAATAGAGATAAAAATCTGCGGGATGTCCTGATCCATCTCTATGAATGGCATCAGTTACTTTTGACCTGGGTACATTCCAATCAAAAGGGTCTTGAAAGACCTTTTCTTCCTGAGCCTTATAATTGGAGAACTTATGGGGAAATGAATGTCGCTTTTTGGAAGAAGCACCAGAGAACGTCCTTAGAAGAAGCGACTAGGCTACTAGAGCAATCGCATAAGGAGGTTTTAGAGTTGTTGGAAGACTTTAGCAATGACCAACTCTTTACCAAAGGTATCTATAAATGGACGGGAGGGACAAGTTTAGGTTCCTATTTTGTCAGTAGCACCTCCAGCCACTATGACTGGGCTCTGAAAAAACTCAAAGCTCATCAGAAGAATTGTAAATGCCACTAGTTAAAGTGCGTATGAAGTTCTTCTAAGCTTCGAATAGCTTAGTTCTCGTGATTTTAGAACTATTCTAGCTTTAGAATCCTTCTAAAATTAAAATTTAAAGCTGTCATAGACTTAGAATAGGTATAAAACATTAATATCAGTGTAATTCCAAACTTAGAATCACACTGATATTAATGAAATTGAGATATTCGATAGTTAGGATTGTTCTATTGTTAACAATGTATTTCAACTTTATCTAATGTAGAAGAAGGAAATATCATGAAACGCTTCTGACTTGTTGGAAAGAGAATGTGGACCCAAAATGGATTTCCTTTGCATATTGGGAGTAGGTAGATGAGTAATCTAGAATCAATGCGTAAAGCGCATATCATCGTGTGGAGTGCTATCATTAAGGGCGCTGTTAATTAGCAGTACTGAGTATTTCTTGCTTATTTTTTAGCGTTTCTCTATTCGATAGTATCGCTACCTCTATATTCAGTGAAGAATAAAATAGTATCCATTTGTCTGGCTATAAACTCAATTCTGTTAATTAGTTTCCCGATTTTAATCAATAAATATTTCCCAGGAAACGTTTCTACTTATATCGTATTAATAAGTACTTTTATCCTGGAGTTCTTAATCTTTAATATAATTGGTAAAGATTTTGATACTAGATTAGCTAGCGAGTATAGGAAAATCAGTCAGTTTAAAAGTAAGATATCTCAATCTCCTTGGATAAAATATTTAGAGATTTCTAGTTTTATATTAACTATATTTCCATTTATTCTTCATACTACAGTTGATAATCATGTACTGACTCTTATCTTTTTGATAAAAATTTGTGTAGATACTACGATAAAGGTTCTATTAAACAGAATCTTTAAGACAAGTAAGGTAATGAAAAGGAGGATATTTTCTCTTTTCGCAGTAGATTGGATGGTCTATATATTTTTAGGTTATGTTTTAGTGATACAAAAAGACGGATATCTGTTTTCAATTCTACTAATTTTTTCTAATTTTTCACTTCCCTTTATCAGAGAAAAAGAGTATGCATTATTTAAAAGCGATAAAGATGGTTGAATCTTAGTTCTCTTTGAAATCAAATCAGGTAGAGAAAGGATATCTTTTCTAGGAGAGTTTCAAAATGAAGATTGGTTGCTCTTTATTTCTACTAATAGTTTATTTTTGTATAATGTGATATACTATTATATAACTAATTTCTAACAAAGGATAAATTAATGTATTCATATAAAAACGAAATTAATAACTTAAACGAGTATATAAACTACATTTTTACTTTGAAAAATTCAGAAAATTGCGAGTTGTGGTATCGTGGCCATAGAAACAGTGAGTGGAAATTGAGACCAACTTTGTTTAGAGAAGCTGTAAAAAAACAATATAATGATGGAATGGTTCATCCGATAGAATATATCAATTATATTGATTTTGTTCCTGAAATTGAAAACTTTCGAGATAAAATAAAGGGAAAAATAGGAAAAACCAAATTAAATCTCTTTCACTACACGTTTATCGGTCAACATTATGGATTAAAAACCCCAATTCTAGATTGGTCTACAGATCCATTAGTAGCGTTATTTTTTGCATTGTATGAATTTAATATTGCTGAAGATACTTTTCCGCTTGTTTATGTTTTAAGACCTTCAATATTAAATAAAAACTCTGCAATAGTATATACTGAGGGTGACGAGGAAATTGAAGAACCGTTCAATATTGATAATATCAATGATGAACAATTCAAAGAGTGGTTCAAGAACTTAAATAATACTCCCTTTAGTATGGTACCATTTGCAGTAAAAAGCGAAATCGATTTACGTTCTCATAGAATTTCTCGACAATCTGGTGTCTTTACTTTGCATGAAGCTAGATTTGATAGTAGTGTAAATTGGATATCAAAGGAAGATAATGATGGTACAAAAATCGGATTTGCAATTAAAATCAATCCAAACTCAGTTGGATTGATTATCAACCAATTAGAAGCATTAAATATAACTTATGAAACTATCTATGGAAAAGAAGTGACAAAGATTCAAGAATATGCGAATGAGGTCTTGAAGAAAAGTGAACGGATTTTGTGACTTGCCCCCCTTTTTAAACCTTTGCACCCCCTAGAAAGGAAATCTAACAAATTGTCCTACAAATTTTTACTCTTCGACCTCGACCACACCTTACTTGATTTTGATGCTGCTGAGGATGTGGCTTTGACGCAACTTCTGAAAGAAGAAGGAGTTACGGACATTCAAGCCTATAAAGACTATTACGTTCCTATGAACAAGGCTCTCTGGAAGGACTTGGAGCAAAAGAAAATCAGTAAACAAGAACTGGTTAACACGCGCTTTTCTCGTCTATTTGCGCATTTTGAACTGGAGAAAGACGGTATGTTACTTGCCCAGCGTTACCAATTTTATCTCGCCCAGCAGGGACAAACTCTTTCAGGTGCTCATGAACTTTTGGACAGCCTTATCGAGCGTGATTATGAGCTGTATGCTGCGACAAATGGCATTACTGTCATTCAGACAGGTCGTTTGGCTCAATCTGGTCTGGCACCTTATTTCAATCAAGTTTTTATCTCTGAACAGTTGCAAACACAAAAGCCTGATGCACTTTTTTACGAAAAAATCGGTCAGCAGATTGTTGGATTTAGCAAAGAAAAGACGCTGATGATTGGAGATTCCTTAACGGCTGATATTCAAGGTGGCAATAATGCAGGGATTGACACTATCTGGTATAATCCTCATCGCCTCGAAAATCATACACAAGCCCAGCCGACCTATGAAGTTCATTCTTACCAAGACTTGCTGGATTGTTTGGATAAACTGTAAAAAGTGGTTTAGATAGCCACTTTTTGCTATAATAGAGGCAGTAAAAACGAAGGAGTTGGCTATGGAACACTCGTCTTGGCATGCTTTGATTAAGGAGCAATTACCTGAAGGTTATTTCGGAAAAATCAATCAATTTATGGAACTGGTCTATGCTCAGGGAACTGTTTATCCACCTAAGGAGAAGGTTTTTCAGGCTCTCTTGAAAACTCCGCTTGAAGAAGTTAAGGTGGTGATTTTAGGGCAGGATCCTTATCACGGGCCAGGTCAAGCGCAGGGTTTGAGTTTTTCTGTACCCGATGCTATCCCAGCTCCGCCGTCCTTGCAAAATATCTTGAAAGAATTGTCAGATGATATCGGGGTTAAGAAATCACATGATTTGACGGCTTGGGCTGAGCAAGGAGTCTTACTTCTCAATGCTTGTTTGACCGTTCCTGCTGGGCAGGCAAATGGTCATGCTGGGCAGATATGGGAGCCTTTTACTGATGCTGTGATTCAGGTGGTCAATAATCTAGATAGACCAGTAGTCTTTGTACTCTGGGGCGCTTATGCACGCAAGAAGAAGGTCTTGGTTACCAATCCTCATCACTTAATTATCGAATCAGCCCATCCTAGTCCTTTATCTGTTTATAGAGGATTTTGGGGTTCCAAGCCTTTTTCCAAGGCCAATGCATTCTTAGAAGAGACAGGACAAGAGCCAATCGATTGGCTTAGATAAGGAGAGAATATGCCTCAGTTAGCGACGATTTGCTACATTGATAACGGAAAAGAACTACTCATGCTCCATCGAAATAAAAAGCCCAATGATGTCCACGAAGGCAAATGGATTGGCGTAGGGGGTAAGCTAGAGCGAGGTGAGACACCTCAAGAATGCGCTGCGCGTGAAATCCTCGAAGAAACAGGGCTTAAAGCCAAGCCGGTTCTAAAAGGTGTTATCACTTTTCCAGAATTCACACCAGATTTAGACTGGTACACCTATGTTTTTAAGGTGACAGAGTTTGAGGGTGACTTGATTGACTGCAATGAGGGGACGCTGGAATGGGTTCCCTATGATGAAGTTTTGAGCAAGCCAACTTGGGAGGGTGACCACACCTTTGTTGAGTGGCTTTTAGAGGACAAACCCTTCTTTTCAGCCAAGTTTGTTTATGATGGGGATAAATTGTTGGATACCCAAGTTGATTTCTATGAATAAAGGAGAAAGCAGATGTTATTAATCAAAAATGGTCGTGTAATGGATCCCAAGTCTGGTTTGGATCAAGTGTGTGATGTTCTGGTCCAAGATGGGAAAATTATCAAAATTGCGTCTGAAATCAAGGAAGAAGGAGCAGAACTGATTGATGCTACGAGTCTCGTGGTTGCGCCTGGACTCGTAGATATTCATGTTCATTTTCGTGAACCTGGTCAGACCCACAAGGAGGATATCCATACTGGTTCTCTAGCAGCCGCTGCAGGTGGTTTTACAACGGTTGTCATGATGGCTAATACCAATCCAACCATCTCAGACGTAGAGACTTTGCAAGAAGTTCTTCAGTCAGCTGCTAAGGAAAAAATCAATGTCAAGACAGTTGCGACTATTACCAAGGACTTTAATGGCCAAGACTTGACAGACTTTAAGACGCTTTTAGAAGCAGGTGCAGTTGGTTTTTCTGATGACGGGATTCCCCTTGAAAGTAGTAAAGTTGTTAAGGAAGCCATGGAAGAAGCCAAAAAACTCAATACCTTTATCAGCCTTCATGAGGAAGATCCAGGTTTGAACGGGATTCTTGGATTTAACGAAAACATCGCTAAAGAACATTTCCATATCTGTGGAGCGACTGGGGTGGCTGAATACGCCATGATTGCGCGTGATGTTATGATTGCCTATGCAACCAAGGCCCATGTTCACATCCAGCATTTGTCTAAGGAAGAAAGTGTCAAGGTTGTAGAGTTTGCTCAGGGATTAGGGGCTCAAGTCACAGCAGAAGTAGCGCCACAGCATTTCTCTAAGACAGAAGTTCTTCTTTTAACTCAAGGAAGCAATGCCAAAATGAATCCTCCACTTCGTTTGGAGTCAGACCGTCGTGCCGTTATCGAAGGTCTCAAGTCAGGTGTTATCACAGTTATCGCGACTGACCACGCGCCTCACCATGCAGATGAGAAAAATGTAGAAGATATCACCAAAGCACCATCTGGTATGACAGGTTTGGAAACCTCTCTTTCTCTTGGTTTGACTTATTTGGTGGAAGCTGGTGAGTTGAGCTTGATGGAATTGCTTGAAAAAATGACTGTCAATCCAGCCAAACTTTACAACTTTGAAGCAGGCTACTTAGCTGAAAATGGTCCAGCGGATATCACTATCTTTGATGACAAGGCTGATCGTACTATTGGTCCAAACTTCGCTTCAAAATCAGCTAATTCTCCATTTATCGGGGAAACTTTAAAAGGGCAGGTCAAATATACTATCTGTAAGGGACAAATCGTCTATCAAAACTAGATGGGATTCTGCTCTATAAATTATAAGAATAGAGAGCGTATATGTATCCAACCCATCAATTTAAAGACAAGTTTGTCTTATTTCTTAAGATATTTTTCCCTATCCTAATTTATCAGTTTGCCAATTATTCTGCCTCTTTTATTGATACAACCATGACTGGGCAGTACAATACCATGGACTTGGCAGGAGTATCAACTGCAACGAGTCTATGGAATCCTTTCTTTACTTTTTTAACAGGGATTGTTTCGGCCATGGTTCCCATCATAGGTCATCATCTGGGACGGGGTAAAAAGGAAGAAGTAGCATCTGATTTTTACCAATTTATCTACTTGGCTTTCGGACTGTCTTTGGTCTTGCTTGGCATGGTAGTATTCTTAGCACCGCCTGTCTTAAATCATATCGGACTAGAAGCTCAAGTAGCGGCAGTTGCAGTTTCTTATCTTTGGTACCTTTCTATCGGGATTATTCCCTTGTTGCTTTTTAGTGTCATTCGCTCTTTGTTGGATTCTCTTGGTTTGACCAAACTATCTATGTATCTCATGCTCCTATTACTTCCGCTCAATAGTGGTTTTAACTATCTTTTGATTTATGGAGTCCTTGGTTTTCCTGAGCTTGGTGGCGCAGGAGCAGGGCTAGGAACTTCGCTAGCCTATTGGGTTTTATTGGGCATTTCTCTTCTTGCTTTATTCAAACAAGAAAGATTAAAAGCGCTACATCTTGAGAAACCTATTCCACTCAATATAGATAAAATCAAGGAAGGTGTTCGGCTAGGTCTACCAATCGGGGGAACCGTCTTTGCGGAAGTAGCCATTTTCTCTGTGGTTGGACTAATCATGGCTAAGTTTTCATCGCTCATCATCGCCAGTCACCAGTCAGCTATGAATTTTTCGAGTCTCATGTACGCTTTTCCCATGAGTATTTCCTCTGCTATGGCGATTGTTGTGTCTTACGAGGTGGGGGCTAAACGTTTTGAGGATGCAAAAAACTATGCTCGTCTGGGGAGAGTAACCGCCCTTATTTTTGCAGGTCTTACCCTATCTTTTCTCTACATTTTTAGAGTTCGTGTAGCAAGTCTATACGGAAATGACCCTCACTTCATTGAAACAACTGCTGTATTTCTAACCTACAGTCTCTTTTTCCAGTTAGCTGATACCTTTGCGGCTCCGCTTCAGGGGATTTTAAGAGGGTATAAGGACACTATCGTTCCTTTCTATCTTGGCCTAATCGGATATTGGGGAGTAGCGATACCTCTAGGATATTTACTAGATCAAGTAACTGACTTGGGGGCATTTGCCTACTGGATTGGGTTAATTGCCAGCTTGATTGTTTCTGGCTGTTTGTATCAATGGCGTTTGAAAACCGTAATGAAAAGATTGAGCTAATTTTAAGAAATTATCCTGAAAAACAACTTTGTGAAAAAATGCTCTAACTAGAGAGAACCCCTGTTTTAACAGGGGTTTATTTTTTTATATTGTGAAATTTTATTAGCCATATACTTTGACAGTGTATACTAAAAAAGGTAAAATAGTAAGGTAAGTACAAAGTTAGAAAGGCAAGATTATGTCAACTTTAGATAAGAATCTTTTGCTAGAGATGTTCCGTAAGATGGAAGAAATCCGTCGCATGGACTTGAAAATTGCTCAGTTAGTGAAAAAGGGAAAAGTTCCCGGTATGACTCACTTTTCTGTTGGAGAGGAAGCTGCTAACGTTGGAGCGATGTTGGCTCTCAACCCAGATGATTTGATCACATCAAACCACCGTGGACACGGGCAAGCTATCGCCAAAGGGATTGACCTTAACGGAATGATGGCTGAAATCCTTGGGAAGTACACTGGAACCTGTAAAGGAAAAGGTGGTTCTATGCACATCGCTGACCTGGATGCTGGGAACCTCGGTGCCAATGGTATCGTAGGTGGTGGTATGGGAATCGCTGTTGGCGCAGCCCTCAGTCAACAAATGCAAAACACTGGAAAAATCGTCGTCTGCTTCTTTGGAGATGGTGCGACTAATGAAGGTGTCTTCCACGAAGCAGTCAACATGGCTTCTATTTGGAAACTCCCAGTTATTTTCTATTGCATCAACAACGGCTATGGAATTTCTGCGGATATCAAGAAAATGACCAATGTAGAGCACATTCATGAACGCAGTGCAGCTTATGGGATTCCTGGTATGTTTATTCCAGACGGCAACAATGTTATCGAGGTCTACGAAGGATTTAAAAAGGCTGTAGACCGTGTACGTGGTGGCAATGGCCCAGTTTTGATCGAAAGTATCACTTATCGCTGGCTTGGTCACTCATCATCTGACCCTGGTAAATATCGTACGCGTGAAGAAGTGGAATTGTGGAAACAAAAAGACCCAATCGAAAACCTTCGTAACTACCTCGTTGAGAACAACATTGCAAGTGCAGAAGAATTGGAAGAAATTCAAGCACAAGTCAAGGAAGCAGTAGAAGCTTCTGTTAAATTTGCGGAAGAAAGCCCATTCCCGCCACTAGAATCAGCATTTGAAGATATTTACGCAGACTAAGGAGAAAGAGATAAAAATGGAAACAAAAACAATGTCCTTCCGTGACACAATTATCCTTGCTATGTCTGAGGAAATGCGTCGCGATGAAAATGTATTCTTGATGGGAGAAGACGTCGGTGTTTTCGGAGGAGACTTCGGAACTTCTGTTGGAATGCTTGAAGAATTTGGTCCAGAACGTGTTCGTGACTGTCCGATTTCTGAAGCTGCCATCTCGGGAGCAGCAGCAGGAGCAGCCATGACAGGACTTCGCCCAATCGTTGATATGACCTTCATGGATTTCTCTGTTATTGCCATGGACAATATCGTCAACCAAGCTGCTAAAACACGCTATATGTTCGGTGGTAAAGGTCAGGTTCCAATGACAGTTCGATGTGCAGCTGGTAACGGAGTTGGTTCTGCAGCCCAGCACTCTCAGTCTCTAGAGTCTTGGTTCACTCACATTCCTGGACTTAAGGTTGTAGCTCCAGGTACACCTGCGGATATGAAAGGACTGCTTAAGTCTTCTATCCGTGATAACAACCCTGTTATCATTCTTGAATACAAATCAGAATTTAACCAAAAAGGGGAAGTGCCAGTTGATCCAGACTACACAATCCCACTTGGAGTTGGCGAAATCAAACGCGAAGGAACGGATGTAACAGTCGTTACTTACGGTAAAATGCTTCGTCGTGTGGTTCAAGCTGCTGAAGAATTAGCAGAAGAGGGAATTTCAGTTGAAATTGTGGACCCACGTACCCTTGTTCCACTTGATAAGGATATCATCATTAACTCAGTGAAGAAGACTGGTAAGGTGGTGCTTGTCAACGACGCTCACAAAACAAGTGGCTATATCGGAGAGATTTCAGCCATTATTTCAGAGTCAGAAGCATTTGACTATCTAGATGCACCAATCCGCCGTTGTGCCGGAGAAGACGTGCCAATGCCTTACGCACAAAACCTAGAAAATGCAATGATTCCAACAGTTGAAAGCATCAAAGATGCAATCCGTAAAACTTATAATAAAGAATAAGAATGCATAAATTAAATTATGTAAATTTTTAAAGATTTTAACTTTAATAACTTGAGTTATGTTTTGTATCCAAGTTGTATATAAAGTTGCGACAGTTTTTTGACGAATCGATAATATTTGACAAAAAATTTAGTAAGTCTACTAGGTTGACCGCCTAATAGCGGCAACCGTAGTAACTTGAGACGCGTTTCGTGTCCAAGTTACTTGTAGAGTTGAACACGGGCTAAAAGCTCGGAAAAAAGATAAATCTCCTTGACTTCATCGAAGTCTGCGTTGATTTCCGATTTTTCGGTCGCTTTTAAACGCCCTTTGCATCATGTAATTGAATTCGGACGGAGGTCTTCGAAAAAAAGATAGATTTCCTTGTGTGCATCGAACACACGGTCAATCTCCTATTTTTTCATTGCCCTCTTCGTCCTTAATATCTTAGTATAGAATTGGAGAGGTCATGGCTGATGACAAGCTAAGAGCGACTCCTGCAGCTAGAAAGTTAGCGAATGATCTAGGGATCAACCTCTACGACGTTTCTGGCTCAGGTGCAAACGGTCGTGTCCACAAAGAAGACGTGGAAACTTATAAAGACACAAACGTGGTTCGCATTTCGCCACTTGCAAAACGAATTGCCCTCGAACATAACATTGCTTGGCAGGAAATCCAAGGAACAGGTCATCGTGGTAAGATCATGAAGAAGGACGTTTTGGCCTTACTTCCTGAAAATATCGAAAATGACACCATCAAGTCTCCTGCTCAAATCGAAAAAGTGGAAGAAGTTCCAGATACTATCACTCCTTATGGTGAGATTGAGCGTATCCCAATGACACCAATGCGTAAGGTTATCGCCCAACGTATGGTTGAATCCTACCTAACTGCACCAACCTTCACACTCAACTACGATGTCGATATGTCAGAAATGTTGGCTCTTCGTAAGAAGGTTCTTGAACCAATCATGGAAGTAACTGGTAAGAAAGTCACGGTTACAGATCTTCTTTCTCTCGCTGTTGTGAAGACCTTAATGAAACACCCTTACATCAACGCTTCATTGACCGAAGACGGCAAGACCATTATCACTCATAACTATGTCAACCTTGCGATGGCAGTTGGTATGGATAACGGATTGATGACACCAGTTGTTTACAATGCTGAAAAAATGAGCTTGTCAGAGTTGGTTGTAGCCTTCAAGGATGTGATTGGTCGTACTCTGGATGGTAAATTGGCTCCAAGTGAACTGCAAAATTCAACATTCACAATCAGTAACTTAGGAATGTTTGGTGTTCAGTCCTTTGGTCCTATCATTAATCAACCGAACTCAGCTATCCTCGGGGTGAGCTCAACAGTTGAAAAACCTGTAGTTGTCAATGGTGAGATTGTCATTCGTCCTATCATGAGCCTTGGATTAACCATTGACCATCGTGTCGTAGATGGTATGGCTGGTGCTAAGTTTATGAAAGACTTGAAAGCCTTAATTGAGAACCCAATCTCAATGTTGGTTTAAAAATACAGTATTTATTTTTAGAGATATAGATAAAGGAAGTAAGACATGGCCTTAGAAGTAATTATGCCAAAAGCCGGCGTGGATATGACAGAAGGACAAATCGTTCAATGGAATAAGAAAGTCGGAGAATTTGTAAAAGAAGGAGAAATCCTTTTGGAAATCATGACTGACAAAGTCAGCATGGAATTGGAAGCCGAAGAAGATGGATACTTGATTGCCATCCTCAAAGGAGATGGTGAAACTGTCCCTGTAACGGAAGTTATCGGTTACCTTGGAGAAGAAGGGGAAAACATCCCAACAGCTGGAGCGGCAGCACCAGAAGCTAGCCCTGCACCTGCAGTTAGTGCCTCAAACGACGATGGAAAGAGCGACGATGCCTTTGATATCGTTGTGATCGGTGGTGGACCTGCTGGTTATGTTTCTGCTATTAAAGCAGCCCAACTCGGTGGTAAGGTTGCCCTTGTTGAGAAATCAGAACTCGGTGGAACTTGCTTGAACCGTGGATGTATCCCAACTAAGACCTACCTTCACAACGCTGAAATTATCGAAAACATCGGTCATGCAGCAAACCGTGGTATTGTCATTGAAAATCCAAACTTCACTGTAGATATGGACAAACTCCTTGAAACCAAGTCTAAGGTTGTCAATACTTTGGTTGGAGGAGTTGCAGGTCTTCTTCGTAGTTACGGAGTTACTGTTCATAAGGGAATTGGTACAATCACTAAAGACAAGAATGTCTTGGTTAATGGTTCAGAGTTACTTGAAACTAAGAAGATCATCCTTGCTGGTGGTTCAAAAGTCAGCAAGATTAACGTTCCTGGTATGGAATCTCCACTTGTGATGACCAGCGATGATATTCTTGAAATGAATGAAGTTCCAGAAAGCCTCGTAATCATTGGTGGTGGCGTTGTCGGTATCGAACTCGGCCAAGCCTTCATGACATTTGGTTCAAAAGTAACTGTTATCGAAATGATGGACCGTATTGTTCCAGCTATGGATGCGGAAGTTTCTAAGAATCTTCGCTTGATTTTGGAACGCAAAGGCATGACCATCTTGACAGATACCAAACTCCAAGAAATCATCGAAGAAAATGGTCAACTTCGTATCAAGGTTGAAGGAAAAGACGATATCATCGCAAGCAAAGCCCTTCTTTCAATCGGTCGTGTACCAGACCTTGAAGGAATTGGCGATGTTGAGTTTGAATTGGATCGTGGACGCATCAAGGTCAACGAATACATGGAAACTTCTGTTCCTGGAATCTACGCACCAGGTGATATCAACGGTACTAAAATGTTGGCGCACGCAGCCTTCCGTATGGGGGAAGTTGCCGCTGAAAATGCCCTCAAAGGAAATCATGCTGTTGCCAAATTGAACTTGACTCCTGCAGCTATCTATACTCTTCCTGAAGTAGCAGCAGTAGGTTTGACTGAAGAACAAGCTCGTGAGAAATACGATGTTGCAATCGGTAAATTCAACTTTGCAGCCAACGGTCGTGCCATTGCATCGGATGCTGCTCAAGGTTTCGTAAAAGTTATCGCTGATAAGAAATACGGAGAAATCCTTGGTGTTCACATCATTGGTCCTGCAGCCGCAGAATTGATTAACGAGGCATCAAGCATCATCGAAATGGAAATCACTGTTGAAGAAATGCTGAAGACCATCCATGGACATCCAACCTACTCTGAAGTGATGTACGAAGCATTTGCAGATGTTTTAGGAATGGCTATCCATTCACCTAAGAAAAAATAAATAAGTTTCTCAACTAAATTTTCTTAAAGTAGTACGGACAGCAGCGACCTCTATTAGAGTTCCATGCCTAAAAATTGAGCCTCTTGTCTCAATTTTTCCGAGAAATGTAACGATAACACGTTACATTTCTTTTTACCACTTTAGAAAATTTGATTGCTATGAACAGAATTTAAAAACTAAATTTTTGGAAATACTATGAAATACATTATCAATCATTCAAACGACACTGCTTTTAATATCGCCTTGGAAGAATACGCCTTTAAACACCTTTTGGATGAGGATCAAATCTTCCTACTTTGGATTAACAAACCATCTATCATTGTCGGGCGTCACCAGAATACTATCGAAGAAATCAACCGTGATTATGTCCGTGAAAATGGCATAGAGGTAGTTCGCCGTATCAGTGGTGGTGGAGCTGTTTATCATGACCTTAACAACCTTAACTACACTATTATCTCAAAAGAAGATGAAAACAAGGCCTTTGACTTCAAGAGCTTCTCAACTCCAGTTATCAATACCTTGGCTCAACTAGGCGTTAAAGCTGAGTTCACAGGCCGTAATGACCTTGAGATTGATGGCAAAAAATTCTGTGGCAATGCTCAAGCCTATATCAATGGACGCATTATGCACCATGGTTGCTTGCTCTTTGACGTTGATTTATCAGTCCTTGCTAACGCCCTCAAGGTTTCAAAAGATAAATTTGAATCAAAAGGTGTGAAATCCGTTCGTGCTCGTGTCACCAATATTGTCAATGAATTGCCAGAAAAAATCACAGTTGAAGAATTCCGTGATTTGCTATTGGAATACATGAAAAAAGAGTACCCAGAGATGACTGAATACGTTTTTTCTGAGGAAGAATTGGCTGAAATCAATCGCATCAAGGATACCAAGTTTGGTACTTGGGACTGGAACTACGGTAAATCACCTGAATTTAACGTCCGTCGTGGAACAAAATTCACTAGTGGTAAGGTTGAAGTTTTTGCCAACGTCATTGAATCAAAAATCCAAGATATCAAGATCTATGGTGACTTCTTTGGTATCGAAGACGTTGCTGCAGTAGAAGATGTCCTTCGTGGCGTAAAATATGAACGCGAAGATGTTCTTAAGGCACTAGAAACTATTGACATCACACGCTACTTTGCTGGTATCAGCCGTGAAGAAATCGCTGAAGCGGTAGTGGGGTAAAAAGAAAAGAAGCTGGTTATATAACCAACTTCTTTTTTGAATATAAATTTACATAATTTATAATATGTAACAATCATAAACTATCTAAAGCATTCTTTTGTTCATCATTGACGATATGGGTATAGAGGTCAGTGACTTGCGTGCTGGCATGTCCTAGCTGATGGCTGACCAAAACTTGCGATTTAGTTGCATCATAGAGCCTAGTTGCCAGGGTATGACGCAGTTTGTGGGGAGTTACACGCACTTTGAAGTCCTCTGAGTACTTAGCAACCATCTTTTCCACACTGGAAGCATCGATACGATTGGGAACACCTCGGTAGAGTGTCAGAAAGAGTGCTGTATCCGTCTTTTCCGTCTTATAGCGTTGATTTCTAATGGCGATATAAGTCTCTAGATAAGGCTTGGCAAAGGCAGCGACATTGACCGAGTCACGTTTCCCCCCTTTTCGAGTAACATCGATAACCATCATTTTGAGATTAAGGTCTCTTAGATCCAGATTTACAGCTTCAGATAAACGGACACCAGATGCTAGTAGAAGGGCAATTATTGCTAAATCACGTTCTTTATTTTTATTGAATGACGAGAGAGCACGATTTGATAGCTGTTGTGGGTACTCTTGGTCGATATAAGTCAGAAAACCTTCTGTTTCATCACCTAGAAAGAGCTTTTGCTTGATGTTTTCAGCTCTGGCAGCAAGCGTTTCTTTCTTTTTCTTGGTGGAAACTTTCTTCATTACATTACGATAGAAATAAGGTTCACCCTGGTCGTTTTCAACTTCCTCGGTCAGATACTTGTAAAGACTAGAGAGTGCTGACAAGGTCCGATTGATGGTCGTCTGAGAGACACCTTGTTTGGTTGTATTAGCATTCAGCAATGGACGTTCACGTAGATAAAGGATAAAGGATTCCATGTCTTTTTTAGACATATTTTCCAAGACCGATAAAGGAATGTCAGACATTTTATCAGCATTTGAAATTCCAGACTCTAAAACCCAGCTGAAAAATCGATCGTATTCCTTGAGGTATTCGTACAAGGTTGTAAAACTGTAGGGAACAGCAAGCTTTGATTGGTAGTATTCTAGAACATACCAGGGCATGATTTGTTTTAGTTTGTCGATTCGTTCCAGTAAAATCTCACGTTTCATGTATTTTCTCCATAATTAAGTCTACTAGTAGTATAGCATAGACTTTTATATTTTTCAAGAAAATTATAGTTTTTCGGAAAGATGTAATAAGAAACTTAAAACAAGAAGTCTAACTTTGTTCCATTTATTATTCTGAACCACTTTATTAAATTTCATCATACTTGAGCAACATATTTGGAATCTTTTCTTCAAGACTCTTGCGAACCTTACCTTGAATTGCAGTGTCCATTTGGCTGTTTATGCTTGTAATGGTTGATTTGGTTTCTGTAGCAATTTTTTCAGCTGCCTTATTAAAGTTATCTTTTAATTTATTTTTTGCTGTTATCGCTAACTTTGCTTCCGTAATGATTCGGTTTCTTTCCATCATTCGATACATTTGTTTCAGTGCATATTGGTATTCTTCATCTGTGTAGTATTCATTCATTGGTGCTTGCATAATCTCTCCTTAGTTTGTGAAATTCTTCATCTAAATCATTTCTTTTTTTGCGAAACTCGTTATCGTATTTTTCTCTCTCGTCTTCGAGTTTAATCCTATGATCTCTGTATACCTGATCTGAAAAGTGTCTCATATTTTCTATTTCTGTAAAGTAGTCTCTAACATCATCAGCACTTGACGAAAATTTTCTCAAGATTTGATATATTTTATCAACTTCTTCGGATATCAGTTTTTCTAAGTTTGCATTTCGCTCGTCTAGATCGAGTGCTTTGTTATCGAGTTTCTTCTTTTCTTGATAATATTGTTCTTCTAGATTAACCAGTTCTCTTTCTTTCTCTCTGATTTCCTCCCATTTTACATCTTTTCTTTCCATTGTCGAAACTCCTTGGATAATTGCTTGTCTGTTGCTACTGTTTTTTCGATGACTTCCTGTAATTGTTTATCCGTATTTTCAAATGCTTGGGCGGAAGCGTTCATCTTAGTGGTTGTTTGATTTGTCTCTGTCTGAAAAGTATCGATAAACTGTGCTTGAGTGATACCTTGACTAGCAAAAAGGGCCTCAACCTCATAGGGAGCTAATGCTGTGTAGCTCGTAAAATCGATTTTTGACCAAATTTCTTGTAATTCCTGATTGGCTTTTTTGGCTAAGGCGCTCACTTCATCAGCTCCAGTTCTTGCTGCTGTAGCCATCGATGATGATAGGATAGATCCTTGAGCTGCATCTAAGTATATTTCCTCAGAGCTACTAATGCCACCTGATGACCATTTTGATTTCAAGTCCTTGTAATGAGCCATTCCTCGGAGACTGTTGGCATAGGCTCGATAAACGCCACTGATTAAGGGTTTTCCACCTTTACCATCTACAACTTGACCAGTTACAGGGTCAAACTCCCAGTCACCAATTTTATGACTCGAACCATCAAGCCAGTGAATCGTACTAGGCATAGAGTTTGTAGTGGTAGTATTATACCATTCTGGGTGGTTGAAATCATTCCAGACTACTACGTCATCATTTTTTCTACGGTAATCTATAAACATAGAAGGGTTGCTTTCAATAAATGCTTTTTCTTTCAATGAAAGGGCTCCATATTTAAACCAAGCATTAAAGGTGGTTGTAGGAATGTGGTATTTAGCCCCTACTTTAAGCATATAAGCCCCTTGTGAATAACCTGATAGTTGACTGACTTCATATCTAGGATCGTCCATAATCTCTTTTACGAATTGGTCAGCAACCTTATATTGTGGAGATAAGTAAGTTTGCCTTGCAATTATGGCACTATTGACGTCGCGTGAGCTGAACATAGTTTTATTCACCGGACTATCAGGGTCCGTTCCAGCAGCAATCACGGCTACATTTTTATAATCTGCTTTGCCGTTGACAATTGGCGCAACTGCCAGTCCATCAAAACCTGTTTCAGTGTCAGACTTAGTGGCAACAACACGGAATTCTTGACCGTCTGGGGTCGTGAGAGTATTGATTTCCCCTTTTTTCAATTCATTATCAGGTTTAGCAGTGACAATATTTGTTCTATTTTCTTTACGTTGTGCATACTCAGGATTGACACTATAAACATGCTGACCCTGATTCAGTGAATTTAACTGCTCATCGGTATATCCAAACACCATCACAATTCCTCCTCTGCCCCATCAGAATATCTAACTTTTACACGAGATGTTGTTCGTCCTTTCCTAGAATTAAGAGATGCTTCAAACTTCTCATCTTCCTCATTATATACTCCTATACGAATTTCTTTTGTCTCTTTATTATACGCTAGAACATGCTTAAGAGATACACCATCTGAAAAATGAATGATAATATCAGCTCCCCAACTATCTGATGGTTTAGAAGCGTATTCTGGCGAGCTAATTCTGACCTCCTCAATCCCTTCATAGGAATTCTTTAAGGCGTTTACCAAACTGACTTCATATTCTCTATTTCGACGTTCTTCTTGAGATTTCCCTAACATACTAAACATAAACACACCTCCTGTTGTGATAATTACGAGTGACAAAACGATTAGTAACCTTTTATGACTTTTTTTAATTCCAGAATTATTCATTTAAGCTTTTCTCCTTTTTCTTATTATACTATAAGATTAGTCTATATTACACTATAATAAGAAAAAGTTATTTTACATCTATCAATCATAGTAGGAATTCCTAGGCCCGTTCCAGCAGCAATCACAGCTACATTTTTATAATCTGGTTTGCCGTTGACAATAGGTGCAACTGCCAGTCCATCAAAACCTGTTTCAGTGTCAGACTTAGTGGCAACAACACGGAATTCTTGACCATCGGAGGTGGTTATGGTGTTGGTTTCGTAGCTAGCTAATTCAGAATCAGATTTACTAACAACAAGCTTCTTATGTTTTCGTCTAGCAAACTCAGAATTCACACTGTAAACTGCAGTATCTCTATTTAAATTATTAAGCTGTTTATCTGTATAACTAAATGACATTATTGTTCTCCTTCATCATTATTAGAATAAGTTATCCTAATTTTTGAAGCAGTTTTACCTTTATTTTCATTTAAAAATTGTCTATCTTTTACTCTATTCTCCCATTCCAATGAAGCATC
>NZ_KQ969521.1:523595-535517 GCF_001578935.1 Streptococcus oralis
TTTTCTTACCAAGCTCTGATACTTTTTTAGTAATTCTACCTACAAACGTAACTGTTCGACTTCAGATAATTGTTTCATTCCTTTACCATAAGTATATTGTTTCCCCACAGGTTGGTGGAAACGGTACAATTCATCATTCTGATACCAACGCCACCAGGTCTTGACCTGACTAGCATTTTTGATATTGAGGGTATCCATGATAACCTTGTTTGATTTACCTGCCTTCTTCATTTCGATACAGGCTAGCTTAGTTTCTACTGAATATGCTTTTTTGACCATAACAAAACACTCCTGTTTCTAGTTTACCAGATTTCAACAGGAGTGTTTTCTTGTGTCTCGTTTTATGGGTGCAGTGCCTAATGGTTTGTAGCTTTTTCTTAATCTGTTTTTACTCATTGTTATTTCCATTCCTCTCAGCATAATCAGCATTGACAATATATACATTCTTCCCATGCTTTAATTCATTGAGTTGTTTATCAGTATAATTAAAATTCATTTACTGTTCTCCTGTTTCACCATTTGAATAAATCACTTTTACATTTTTTTCTGTAATTCCATGATGGTTTATCAAATATTGATTATCATCTTTTCGAGAACTATTTTGAAAATCTCTACTTCTTATTTCGTTATTTTGTTTATTAAATGCGATTATATAACTTAGTTGTTTGCTGTCAGAGAAAATTATTTTAACTTTTGCGCCCCAAGCATCTGACGGAATTGATGCATATGAAGGGTCGGTTATATGTACCTCCTCAATCCCTTCATAGGAATTCTTTAAGGCGTTTACCAAACTAACTTCATACTCTCTATTTCGACGTTCTTCTTGAGACTTCCCTAACATACTAAACATAAAAACACCTCCTGCTGTGATAATTACGAGTGACAAAACGATCAGTAACCTTTTATGGCTTTTTTTATTACTAGAATTATTCATTTAAGCTTTTCTCCTTTTTCTTATTATACTATAAGATTAGTCTATATTACACTATAATAAGAAAAAGTTATTTTACATCTATCAATCATAGTAGGAATTCCTAGGTCCGTTCCAGCAGCAATCACAGCTACATTTTTATAATCTGGTTTGCCGTTGACAATTGGCGCAACTGCTAGCCCATCAAAACCTGTTTCAATGTCAGACTTAGTGGCAACAACACGGAACTCTTGACCATCTGAGGTAGTTATGGTGTTGGTTTCTTCAAAATCAGATGAAGAAGGATTCGGATTAGGAGCTTCTGTAACCAAAGGTTTATTATTTCTCTCAGCATATTCAGAATTGACACTGTATACATTCTTCCCGTGGTTTAATTCATTAAGTTGTTTATCAGTATAATTAAATACCATTACTGTTCCCCTCTTTCTTTGTTAGAGTATGTAACCGTAACTGTATTAGTTGTTATTCCTTTTCTTCGGTTAAGAAAATCTCGCTGTCCATAAGTCATACGACCATTGTAATTTTCTATCTCATCTAAGTTATGTGGAATTCCATAGAATATTTTTTCCCCATCTTCAAACAAAATATCAACCTTACAAGACCAGTCACCAGGAGGGTTCGTATATGTTGGATTGGAAATCTTAATCTCCTCAATCCCTTCATAGGAATTCTTTAAGGCGTTTACCAAACTAACTTCATATTCTCTATTTCGACGCTCTTCTTGGGATTTCCCTAACATACTAAACATAAAAACACCTCCTGCTGTGATAATTACGAGTGACAAAACGATTAGTAGCCTTTTATGGCTTTTTTTATTGCTGGAATTATTCATTTAAGCTTTTCCCCTTTTTCTTATTATACTATAAGATTTGTCTATATTACACTATAATAAGAAAAAGTTGTTTTCATCTATCAATCATAGTAGGACTCCCAGGATCCGTTCCAGCAGCAATCACAGCTACATTTTTATAATCTGGTTTGCCGTTGACAATAGGTGCAACTGCCAGTCCATCAAAACCTGTATCAGGGTCAGACTTAGTCGCAACAACACGGAATTCTTGACCATCAGAGGTGGTAATTGTGTTGGTTTCATCCGAAGATAACTTATCATCTGTTTTGGCTACAACTTTCTTTTCAACTTCCCTTTCAGCATATTCAAAATTTACATTATAAACATTTTTTCCGTGATTTAATTCATTGAGTTGTTTATCAGTATAAGTGTATACCATTAATATTCTCCTTCTGAACCATCTGAATAAATAACTTTTGTGAGTTTACTAGTCTTACCCAAGTGACTATTTAAAAATTCTCGGTCCTCTTTTCTATTCTCTCTCTCTAAAAATACATCAGAAATACGTTTATCATTTTTTGAATAATTAATTTTATATTTTATGCTTCTCTCATTAAAATATAGTTCAACTACGCAAGTCCAACTTCCTGGCGGATTTGTATAATTTGCATTAGAAAATCTAATTTCTTCAATACCCTCATATCTATCTTTTAAAGTTTCAACCAAACTAACTTCATACTCTCTATTTCGACGTTCTTCTTGAGACTTCCCTAACATACTAAACATAAAAACACCTCCTGCTGTGATAATTACGAGTGACAAAACGATCAGTAACCTTTTATGGCTTTTTTTATTACTAGAATTATTCATTTAAGCTTTTCTCCTTTTTCTTATTATACTATATTTTAATTAATTTTAACGATATAAGAAGTAAAAACCGATCTCTGCTCGAGAATCGGTTTTCTAATGTATTTAATTGAATTTTTGCATAATATAAATTATGTAAAAACTTACAACAACAAATCTTTTACTTTTCCAATTTCACTTTTGGGAATCACCAGGTGAATCATATCACCCAGATACATTCTGGTTGAGCCGTTAACCGTTTGGCTTTTGCCATTATGGACTTGGGTGGTAATAAGTACGTTATGTGGCAAGTTGAGCTCGTGAACCTGTTTTCCAGCGATTTTATCTGATACAGGGATTTCAATGAGTGTGACTTCTCCTTCGTCTGTCGCTTCTTCTGGCAGCATTTTTTCGAGCATGGCCTCATAGACTGGAGCACCTTTGAGTAAATCCATGACGATGTAGGCGACCAAGGTCACTAAGCCAAGTGGCATAAGATTGCGAATATCCCCAACCATCTCGGTTACGAGTATCATAGCAGTTAAGGGAGCCTTAGATATTGCTCCAAAGTAGCCACTCATTCCTAAAATGACAAATATAGGGAATTGTTCCTGACTGACAAGTCCAAAATTGACACAAATGACACCAACTAGGGCACCAAGTAAGGAACCAAGCGCCAAAATGGGTAGGAAAATTCCTCCTGGAAGGCCACTTCCATAGCTAATCATGCTCCAAACAAAACGGATCAAAAAGTAAGCTAATAGAACTTGGAAACTAAAATATTGCTCAGTTAGGGAAAGAACGACCTGATTTCCACCGCCAAGGATTTGTGGTAAGAAGATGCCGACTGGTATGATGAGGATAAAGGCCAAGATTGGATAATAAGCTTTATCCAAATGGATTTTTTGACCAAGCCAATCATAAACTCGACCAACATTGAGTACAGCTTTCTCATAGAGAAAACCAGAGAACCCGAGAAAAACTCCCATAACCAAATAAATCCAATACTGATCTAGGGTCATGAGTGGGATGTTGTCTGGCATATCCAGTACGGGTGTTAGGCCAAATATGAGCAGAGAAACAAAGTTGGCTACTAGGCTGGCCGCTAGAGTTGAGACCCAAAAAAAGCGGGAAAAATGGTGATAAACTTCTTCTACCACAAAGAGAAGTCCTGCAATTGGGGCATTAAAGGCTGCAGCTAATCCTGCAGCGGCTCCACTGGCAATCAGGGAACGTTCTTCAACTGGACTGGATTTTAGCCACTTTGCGATGCCTTTACCACCAACTGCTCCAAGTTGAATACTTGGCCCTTCTCGACCTAGCATAAGGCCACTGGCAATAGCAAGAATCCCTAGAATATATTTTTTCCAGAGGACACTCCACCAGTTAAGAGTCATCAGTCCCTTTAGTTCAGCTTCGACTTGAGGAATTCCTGAACCCTTGATATCTTTTTCCGATCGAGTCAATTTCGCACTGAGCCAGCTAACAATTAAATAAAATAGAGCAATGATAAAAAGATTGCGCACTTGGTGCGCTTGATCTTGATAAAGTCCTTGTATCAGATGGAAACCCTTTTCGATTAAGAAACGAAAGGATCCGACGATTAGCCCGACGACGAGACCAACAATGATTCCTCGTCCAACTTGGGATAATATGGTGCTTGAGGCAAAGGCAAATTCTTTCTTGGAACTGAGTGTTTCTGACTGTTCCTCCATAATCATTTCCTCTTACTTGTCTTTCTTAGTTGAAACCAGTGTTTTGACTGGTTCAAAGCTGGTTCGGTGAATTGGGGTAACTCCTAGTCTCTCGAGTCCTTCTAGATGTTTAGCTGTTCCATAGCCTGCATTAGCTGTAAAATCATAGCCGGGATATTGCTGATCGTATTCCTTCATAATATTATCCCGTGTCACCTTGGCCACTATAGATGCAGCTGCGATTGAGAGGGAGTTAGCATCTCCTTTGATAATGGAGGTTTGGGAAATAGACAAATCCAGTTTCATGGCATCAATCAAGAGGTGCTCAGGTTGTGGGGTTAACTGGGATATTGCTTCTTTCATGGCTAGTTTGGTTGCTTCATAGATATTGACTTGGTCAATGACTTCATTATCCATGATTCCAATCCCGATTGATAAAGCTTGATCTTGAACGGCTTGATAAATCTCCAGATGTTTCTTTTTAGGAATCTTCTTGCTATCGTTTAGGCCTTTAATCTTACAATTTTTAGGCAAGATAACAGCTGCAGCGACTACAGGTCCAGCCAGAGGACCACGGCCGACCTCGTCAACACCTGCTATTAAGGTCACTCCTTGCTTATAAAGTTCTTTTTCATAGGAAAGCATGGCTTCCAAACGAAGGTCTTCATCCAGTTCTGCCTGAATAGCTTTTTTTCGCTTGCTGATTTCCTTTTGAACTCCAGAACGAGGATCTTTTTCGAATTCCAGAAAAAGAGGATTGTCTAAGTCTTTGACAGTAGCCAGAACTTCTCTGATTTCTTTAATCGTTGTCATCGATGTCGTCCAATGTATCTAAGGTATAGTTACCAAGTTTGCCATCACGAACTTCCTTCACGAAGAGACTGTAAAAGCGGTCGTAATCATCTCGGAAACCAAGGGCACGGGTCATATCCATGATGATAACAGGTGCTTCTTCTTCAATTTTCATTTGTTTGAAGCGTTCAGCTAGCTTTTCTGGATAATGTTTTTTGAAATAATTGAGACCAAAAATGGTCACCTCATCCATAGGAAGCAACTGGTCTTTGATAGCTCCAGTCAAGGCTAGTTTTAGAGCGACAGTTTCATCTTCGAACTTAGGCCAGAGAATCCCTGGTGTGTCCAGGATTTCAAGGTCTTTATTGGTTTTGAGCCACTGTTGCCCCTTGGTCACACCTGGTTTATTGCCGACAACCGCAATCTTTTTCCCAGCCAAACGGTTCATGAGAGTTGACTTACCAGCGTTTGGAATTCCGATAATCATGGTCCGCAAGGTTTCAATCTGGATACCGCGTTCTTTCTGGCGTGCAATCTTATCAGCCATGAGCTTTTTAGCAGCATCAGTCACAACTTTTACAGTTACTTGCTCTTTGGAGTTGATAGCCAGAGTTTGGATTCCCTGTGATTCAAAATATTGACGCCATTCTTTGGTCATTGCTGGATCAGCAAGGTCTGCCTTGTTCAAAATCAAGAGTTTTGGTTTATCTCCAACAATCTTGGTTAACATAGGATTTTGACTAGATAAAGGTAGCCGAGCATCCACCAAAATTGTCACAAAATCAACAAACTTAAGATTCTCCTGAACTTGCCGCCGAGCCTTAGACATGTGACCCGGAAACCATTGAATAGTAGCCATAAACATTTCCCCTTCCGACTAAAAAAAACGTAGTAAAAACGTTTTCTTTCTTACTACCTATTCTATCATAAATTAGGAACTTTTGCACAGGCTTTGACCACAATAAATGACAAATAGTATAGGTCCGACACATCCTTGATGCCAGTCAGGATTTACTTGACTTTTTTCGCCAATAGGTATATACTTAGTGTATACACTTTCGTGGAGGTAGAGCAATGAATACAGTAAAGACTCGGAAGGTAGGGAATTCTCTCACTGTGACCATTCCTAAAAATTTGGGTATGACAGAAGGTCAAGAAATGGTTGTCTATAAAGGGATTGACGGAGTCATTGTCTTAGCTCCAAAACTGAAAGATCCTTTTGATGGGATTACTGATTTGAGAATGACAAATGATTTTGAAGGGGTAAGGTCACTTGATAGCGAAATCTGAGTATATTCCTGAAAAGCAGGATGTCATTTGGCTGGACTTTGATCCATCAGTTGGTCGAGAAATCCAGAAAAGGCGACCTGCCTTGGTAGTTTCTAAGAGAGAATATGCCTTGCAAACTGGTTTTGTGGCTGTCTGTCCTATCACTCACGGCCAACGTCGTTTGGCAGAAAAAGGCTTGCTCGTTCCTGTCTCGTCGGACAAGGTAGATGGCGCTGTCAATCCATTTCAACTGCATACCTTTGATTTTCGGATGCGTAATGCTCAAAAAATAACAAGAATGGACACGCAGTGTTTTCAGAAAGTCGTCCAACTTTACCAATACATTTTTGAAGATACATAAATCCTACCATGCATAGACAAGGTAGGATTTTTTCTATATGAGTAACCTATTTAAGAACGGGTGAAGGCAGTTTGTCAAAATCCCTCTAATCCAGCTTTCTTGTGCTGATGATAGATGTTCTGCCTGAAGACATTTTTTTAGAAAATCGCGGACTTGTTCTGGTGCAATTTCAAACTCAAAGGCTTTCATCTTGTAGAAAAAGTCGATGAGATGTTCAGACAAATATTCGGTTGAAAAGGGAACTTCGCCACTTTTTCGATATTCTAATAGGAGCCGAGAAAATCTGGCTTTTTCATCAGGCAAATCCCGAAAATAGGAATTAAGAAGCCAAGTCTGCTTCTGCTTTCGTTCAATCGGATCTTGATTTGCAATCCGTTGATCCTTTTCCAGCTCCTTTTGGTTTTGCTTAGCCTTGATAGCCCGTTCTTCTCTATTCTTACCAAAGAGGATTTTTTCCCACTTTCGTTCTTCTTGGGTCAAGGTTTCTGTAAAGCCAAAGTAATCTTGATAGGCTCGTTCTGCAGGTCCCATGGCAAGAATGAGGTTGTCAGCGTATTGCTTGGCAATTTTATCTCTTTTCTTACGTTCTTTCTCTGCTTGGATCCGTAAATGCTGCTCGTAGTCGATTTTCTCCTTGCCTAGTTTGACAAGGTAGAGTTGGTCATCGGACTTACCAAGTAAAAAAGGTTTGATACACTTTTCCAGCACTTCTTCCATACGAGCCTTCTTCTTTGGCTCTGCCTTTATCCAACTTCCGCCTTGAAAGACTTCTAGGAAGAGCTGGTAATCTTTCTCAGGTGTGAATTGATTGCCACGATTGGCTTTGAAAACACCTTTCTCCCAAAACCATTTTAGAAGTCGTTCGTCAAAGTCGCTTTTATTAACCTTGATTTTTTCCTTTTTCTGGGCCTTTCTGGTTAGGTTTTCAACCTTTCTGAGTAGTTTTTCTTCCTCTTCCAGTTGCTGGTCAAGGGACAATCGATGAAAATGACGAACACAGTCGCTTCCTATAGGAAAGAGACGTTGGCTTGTAACTCCGTTAAAGAGTTCGTAAGCGTATTTGATGGCATTTCCGCAGACACAATTGCTACGGCCAATGCCATTAAAAATCAAGGAAACTTCATTCCATTCCTTGGTAGCTTGTTCCCAAGTATCAGCTTTTGAAGCCTGCAAAACCGCATCGTGCAGGGATTTTCTAACTGGAAGTGTCATGAGGTCTCCTTTCTAATACTAAATGAAAATCAAAGAGCAAACTAGGAAGCTAGCCGCAGGTTGCTCAAAGCACTGCTTTAAGGTTGTAGATAGAACTGACGAAGTCAGTGAGCATATCTATGGCAAGGTGAATCTGACGTGGTTTGAAGAGATTTTCATTGAGTATAAATTATACTTTTACAACTTGAACCTCATCTTTACCTAGTAAAATCAAGTATTTTTCTATGTTTTCAATCGAATAGGCACGAGATAAGGCTTCTTCATAGAGGGCTAACTGACCACGATAGCGGTCTATGAGTTGACTTGGTTCATCGTAACGGTCTGTCTTATAGTCGAAAAGAATAATCCTGTCCTCGTAAAGGAGATAGCCGTCCAAGATCCCACGAACAACAAAGTCTTCCTGACTCTTTTGATCTTTTTTGAGCATGGAGAAAGGTTGCTCGCGGTAGAGATGGTCTGTATTGGCGAGAATTTCTTGACCAAGTGGTGTGTCAAAGAAAGCTAGGATTTTATAAAGATTGATCTTGCCTCTCACAGCTGGGCTGGTTTGAACTTGTTTGAGAGTTTCTGTCAGGCTAGCAAGTGTTGGTTGCTGACCGAGGTCAATTCTCTGCATGAGTTCGTGAGTGGCACTACCAATCTCAGCTCCAGTTACCTTTTCTTTAGTTGAAAAATCTGGTAAATCAAAGCTGATTTTCTTCTCAGTTGATTGAGTTTGGTTAGTAATTTCTACCCCTTCCATATCCATAACCGGTTCGTAGAATTTCTTGATTTGGCTTGGGGTTTGAACACTTGGTAGTTCAATGGCTGCGCGGTGAAGAGTATTATAAACTTCCACCTCTTTCAGCATTTCCAGAGCTTCTTTGATGGTCTCTGACTGACGGTTGCTTGATTGAGAGCTATCTTGTAGAGGACTCTTGTTTTCCAACTCTCCGATAGCTTCTCTAGTCAACTGGTCTTCACCAATAAAACGATAGCTAAAGTTGAGATTGTCCTTGGCAAATACTTTACTGATAGCCCAGATCCAATCTTGGAAATTTCTTGCTTGCAGTCTGGTATTGCTATCTAAGTTTCCGTTATTTGCTGCCGGGTATTCCTTTGCTTCCAGCTTTTCACGAGAACCCTTGCCAACAAGATAAAGCTTTCTCTCGGCTCTCGTCATGGCAACATACAGCAGACGCATCTGCTCTGAATAGCTAGCCAGTTGCAGTTCTTTCTCATTCTGTGTATAAGTTAGGCTAGGAATAGAGAGTTTGATGGTTTTAGGATAGTGTGCTTCCACTGCTCCTGTTTCCACCTTGGCAATGTATTTGACACCAAGCCCATTTTGACGGCTGAGAACGACGTCTGACATCGAGTCTTGCTTGTTGAAGTCCTGATCCATGTTGAGGATAAAGACATAAGGAAACTCCAATCCTTTGCTCTTGTGAATGGTCATGAGTTCTACGGCATCTTTAGGCGGTGCGACGGCTACGCTTGCGAGGTCATGCTGGGCTTCTAGGACTTGGTCAATCATACGGATAAAACGAGACAAGCCCTTAAAATTACTCTTTTCAAACTGGTCAGCTCTCAGTGCCAGAGCATAGAGATTGGCTTGTCTAGCAGGTCCGTTCGGCAAGGCTCCAACATAGTCATAGTAAAAACGGTCGTTGTAAATCTTCCAAATCAAGTCATAGAGAGAGTGGGTTTTGGCATACAAGCGCCAAGAATCCAAAATATCCATGAATTGATTTAGTTTTTCAGCTAGTTCTGAGTGAATCAAGTTTTTCTGGTTTGTTACCAGTTTTTGAGCATTGACCAGTTTCTCATAGAGATTTTCATGGACCTTATCTTCTGCTTTCTGGAGGGATAAACGTGCCAATTCGTCCTCATCGAAACTAAACATAGGAGACTTCATAAGTGCTACCAAGGCATAGTCTTGCAGGGGATTGTGAATGACACGAAGGGTGTCCAGCATGACTTGTACTTCTAGGGATTGGAGATAATTGTTTTGCTCGCCGTCGGTTTTAACGGGAATCCCATACTCAGACAGGGCGAGGAGAATTTGGTCATTTCGACTGCGACTGGAAGTCAAAAGGGCAATTTCCTTAAAGGCTACACCTTTCTCTTGATGAAGTTTCAAGATTTCCTTGATGATCAGGCGCATTTCTCCTGTGAGTTTCGTGTCTGCATCACTTTCTTCTTCCTCTTGCCCACTATCGTTCTTGTCGTAGAGGAGAAATTCTGCCTTGTTGTCTGGATTAGGAGTTAGTTTGGTATTGGCAAAAACAAGCTGGTGCATGCTGTCATAGTTGATTTCACCGACCTCTTGGTCCATAAGGCGTGCAAAAACATCATTGGTTGCAGACAGCACTTCTGAACTACTACGGAAATTTTCCTTGAGGAGAACCAGCTTGCCTTCTTGAGGATTTTGCGCATAGCGTTGGAATTTTTCATTGAAAATCTGGGGATCTGCCTGGCGGAATCGGTAGATGGACTGCTTGATATCCCCCACCATAAAGCGATTGTGACCATTCGACAGCAATTCTAGCATCCGTTCTTGAATGTGGTTGGTATCCTGATACTCATCGACCATGACTTCGTGGAATCGTTCCTGATAAGCCTCACGAACTTGCGGGAAATTTTCTAAAATCTCAATGGTGTAATGGCTGATATCAGCAAATTCAAAGGCGTTTTCCTGGCGTTTACGTTCTCGATAAGCATCCACAAAATCACTCATAAAGTTTTGAAAGGTTTTAGCTAGCTCCCAAGTGTCTTCATGATAACGTTCTTGGTAGTCGAGAATCGTTATCTGGTCTGCTAGTTGTCCTAGTTTAGTAAACTGGGCCTTTCTCTCATCGTTATAGGCATCAGCCAGTGGCTTCAAATCAGCCTTACGACTCGCATTAGTCAGAGCCCGACCATTTTTCTCTTTCGAGATGGCGACAACACGCGCAAGTACGGCTTGATAAGCCTGACTATCGGATTCTTGATTAAAGGAGCCAATTTCATCCAGAACCAACTGCACATTTTCTAAATAGGCAGCTTTGGGGAACTCCTTGGCATCGTTATCCAGATGATAACGGAAGAAACTTTCCAAGTCCCAAAGCGCTTGCTTGATTTGCTCGGTCAGTTTGTCTTTCTCATTTGCAAAGTCAGCCTTTTCAAACCCTTTGAGGAAAGAGTCGCTCAGCCATTTTTGGGGACTGCTGGTGGATTGGAGAAAGTCATAAATTTTATAGACTTGCTGGCGCAGACCTCGTTCATCCTTGCCACGCCCAGCAAAGTTCTTTACTAAGCTGCTAAATTTCTCTTTATTCTCACCTTGGTAATGGTCTTCAAAGACTTGACGAAAAACTTCGTTTTTTAAGATTAACTGTTCACTTTCATTTTGTAGAATACGGAAGTTCGGCGCGATATCAATCAGATAACCGTGTTTGCCAAGGAATTTTTGTGTGAAGGAGTCCATGGTTCCGATGGCAGCGTTTGGTAGATCTGCCAACTGGCGTCCCAAGTGTTGTTTGAGATCGACATCATCGGTTTCTTGGATTTGATGGCTGATTTTTTTCTCCAAACGTTCCTTGAGTTCAGTAGCAGCCTTGACAGTAAAGGTCGAGATAAAGAGTTGGCTGATTTCCACGCCACGCGCTAATTGATCCAGAATACGCTCTGCCATGACAAAGGTCTTCCCTGAACCAGCAGACGCTGAAACAAGGATATTCTGCCCAGCAGTATAAATAGCTTGGATTTGCTCGGCAGTTCTTTTCTGTTCCTTGCTCGAATGCGCTTCTGCTTCTTGCAGTTTTTGAATTTCTTCCTCAGTTAAAAAGGAAATGGGCTTCATTGCTTCAACTCCTCTCTCATTTTCTCAAACCAAGCTTGCTTGAGTTTTTCTCCTACAAGGCGCTTACCATCAGCTAAGTCTAACTTCTCTAGGAAACGGGCTTGTCCCAAGTGGTAATTAGCTTCAAATCCAGTGATGGCTTGGTGTTGCTGAACGTACGGGGCAATGCTTCTGCCATTTTCGGTATAGGGATTGATGGCGAAC
>NZ_KQ969521.1:535550-541039 GCF_001578935.1 Streptococcus oralis
AGGGATTGATGGCGAACTGGCCTTGTAAAATCTTCTCAGCTGCCTTCTTGTACAGATGGGCATTATAGTCCAATAAGAGCTGGAATTCCTCGTCTGTCAGCTGATTGGCCTTGTTTTTGTTATAAAACTCTCCCAAGTGACTGCTTCCTTTTTCTAAAAAGAGTCCCTGGTATTTCATTGACTTGCTGGCTTCTACCACTGCTCCTGCTAGACTTTTAACAGCCATCAGAGATTGGACTGGCTCAGCCATTTCCAAGTACATAGCACCGAAAAAGTTCCGCTCCCCTTCTCTTTTTAGGGCAGCAAGATAGGTTGGCAGTTGGGAATTGAGCCCATTAAAGAAATTCGGAAACTGGAACTGGGTTAAACTAGACTTATAGTCCACCACTCCTAGCGCTCCATCAGCTTTCAGGCGGTCAATGCGGTCAACCTTGCCTCGCACATGGACACTACGACCATCGTCCAATTGAATAAAGGCCTGATCTTTACCGCCAAATGTTGCTTCCTCTTGGATGGTTTCAATAGCTGGATTATGACGAAGGATGTGGCCCGTAGTTCGCGCGACATCAAGTAGAACTTCCTTGGTAAACTGGGCTTCCAAACTTTCCTGATAAATAGCTTCAAATTCGCGTTCTTGGCTGGTTTCCTTGATAGCTTGCTCCAAACGTTGGTCAAAGGAATTTTCAGCAGGGAGTTTCAAGGCACGTTCAAAAATGCGGTGTAAGAAATTCCCGTGACTGCGAGCATCAGGACGCAGGCGCACTTCTTCCTGCAAACCTAAGACATAACGGAGGAAATAGCTGTATTCATTGCGGTAAAACTCCGTTAAACCAGACGTAGACAGGTAAAACTCTTTGTCAGCTGGATAGAGAGCCTGCAAGGTCTCTTTCTCTAATGGCTTGCTGCTTGGGCTAGTTGGGAGTGCAGGATTTGTAAGACCTTTCTGATCAAGTTTTTTCCCCATCACACGCGCTAGAACCTTGACAAAGGTCACATCTTTTTCATTTTCACTAGAACCTGACTGCTGATGATAGGCAACTAAGCTAGACAATAGACTGTGATAAGAACCCATATCATCCTTAGTCAGACTTTTTTGATGAATCTTCTTCTCTATCCGGCTAAATCCAAAACTCACCAGTTCCTGAAGATAGGCCGATTCCTTGCTCTCATTTTCATTGAGGAGACTTGGAGCTGACAAAATCAATTGTTTACGGGCAGCATTGACTAAGGAAAGCATGGTATAGCGATTTTTCTTGAGGTTTTCACTACTTGCAATCAGTAATTGCGCTCCCTCCTCAGTTGCTTGGTTTAGGCTTTGTCTTTCTTCGTCTGTCAAAAGACTGGTGTTTTGCGCTATTTTTGGCAAATGATCCTGAGTCAGTCCGATGGCATAGACAAAGTCAGCTGTCAGAGGGGCAATCAGATCGTAACTCTGCACCAGAACGGTGTCCACTGTTGCTGGAATGGTGCGATACTGGGACAAACTCATCCCAGAATGAAGCAAGGCTAGGAAATCCTCTAGACTAACCTGTGAACCAGCAAAAACGGTCGCAAATTGTTCTAAAACATGACAAAAGGCTTTCCAAACTTCAGCTTGTCTTTCCTGTTCTAGAGTTTCCATAGTAGCTGTCAATTCTTGCATCTGCTTGCTTAAAGCAGCATTTTTTAGAAAAGTATTCCACTTTTGCAAAAGATTTTCAGTCTTTTGCTTCCGATTGGCAAATAAGGTTTCAAGTGGCGCCAAAACTCGCAGACGAAGAGCATTTAAACGCTCTAAATCAAATTTTCCATGATGGGATTTGGTAAAGGTCTGCTGAAAAGCTGGCAAGCCATTTATGCCAAGATAGCGGAGATATTGCTCAAAAGCATCAATATCCGCTTGGCTAAGGTCAGTATACAAGCCTGTTCTGAGAAGATTAATCAAATCCTCCTGACGGAAACGATAACGTTTTAAACGTAAAATAGACTCCACATACTGGGTCAAGGGATGATGAGCCATGGATTCACTTCTACCAAGATAGAATGGTATCTGGTACTGGTCAAAAATGGTTTTCAGCGATAACTGGTAAGAAGCCACATCCCCTAAGAGAATACGGAAATTCTTGTAACTCAGTTCTGGATGGTCATGTAATTTCTGACGAATAGCGCGAGCTACCAGCTCCAACTCCTCTTTTTGCGTCAAGCAAGACCAGATTTGCAGGTTTTCACGGTCTTTCTCATCGACCTCCAATGTTAATTCTGAAAAGTCATAAGAAGACTCCAGCAAACGAGAGGCCTTGTCAAAACTATCCATCTTCTCATGAGTCTGAGAACGATCCTGAGCAGGTGTTTGGTATTTTGCCCCCAAATGATGAAGAAATTCCACACTGGCTTGGTAGAGATTCCCTTCAGAGAACGGACTGGTATAGGACTTCTTGCTTGCATAAGCACCAATGACAATCTCGACACCTTTTCGATGAAGTAGATCCACTACACGCTCTTCCTCGGCAGAAAAACGGGTAAATCCATCAATAACCAAGGCAATCTGATTGAAATCACTACTTACCTTGCCATTTTCAATAGCCTCAATCAAATGGGATAACTGACTTCCCTGAGCCAACTGACCTTGATTGAGATAGGCAGTCACTTTCTCAAAAATCAAGAGCAAGTCTGCTCGTTTATCCTCATCAGTCAAACTTTCCAAGTCTAAGAAGTTCATCTGAGCAGTCGTCATCTCATGATAAAGTTCAACCAACTGCTGGATAAATTGAGGATCCTGCTTAATCGCACCATAAACACGTAAATCCTTGGGATCGAATTCTGCAAGGCACTTGTAAAAGGCCATCCCAAGACCGATGTCATCTAGACTGGTCTTGGCAGGTAAATCATTCAAGATCAGGTAACGAGCCATCTGAGCAAAACGCGTAACGGTAATCGCAAAAGAAGCCTGCTGGGACAAGCATTCCAGCACGGCGCGTTCTTTTTCAAATGAAAGAGAGTTGGGGGCGATGTAGAAAACCCGCTTGCCTGCAGCAACTAGCTCTTCTGCCTCTCTCGTTAAAATTTCAGTCAAAGAAGTCCGAATATCAGTATAAAGTAATTTCATCTCAGCCTCGTTTGGTTTATCAAAGTTTCTTACTCTATTATAGCAAAGTTCGCTTCACAGTCCAAATCCAAAATTCTAGTTGACAATCATCTAATTAGCAAATAAATCATCCTTCATCATCCACTTTCATATGCTGAAAGATATAGAGGAAAAAGTCTTTGGAAACTTCAAAATGTCCATAACGAAGTCGAGAAGTATAGTCTTTCCATTCAGGATGTTGTCTGGCTATTTCTATGGAACAATCTTTGACTGGTTGATAATACTCGACATTTCGTCTAAAGGGAAAGAATCCTTCAAACTGCTCTACTTGATAGGCTTTGTCATCTGTAATCTTACCTACAGCCACAAAAGCCTGTAACTTATCTTGACTGTTCATATCGTATTTGGGACTATAGTATAAAAGGTAGTCGCCTTTTTTCATACGGTTTAAGGGGCCACACTTTCCATGACAGACCTGGCAAAAATTCCCTTCAACTCCTCTTAAAACATGGTTCCTCGAAACAACTCCAACCCAATATCTAGGCATTTTTATCCTCCAACTCTACTAACATGCGATTAAAAACTTCTCTATCGTTAGATAGTTTATCAAAAAATTCTTCATCAACCCCTTCTACTAAAGGTAAAGCTTGATTGACCTTCTCCGCGCCAGAATTCGTCACTGAGACAAGTTTTGCCCGACTATCCTTTGGGTGTTGATCGCGTCTAATGTAGTCTTTCTTCTCCAGTAGCCTAACAATCTGGGAAACCGTCATGACATCCATACCGGTGAACCGAGCAATATCAACTTGCGTTACATATTCCTCTCTATTAGACAAAAACAAGAGCGAGGTTAAAACGATAAATTGGGGCAAAGTGAGGCCAACTGATTTCAAAACTCTTTTTAAATTGCTTTCCCACTTGTTGTAGACTTTGATGAAAAGAAGGCCTGTAGATTCTGTTTCATCATTTTTGTAAATTGAATTAAAGTGATACTTTGACATTATTTCTCCTTAAATATTAAGTATACATATTATATAAAATTTTATTTTCTTTTTCAAGAAAAGGAAAGCCGAATGTTACAATTCTGTCAGACATTTTATAGTCTATATGCTATAATAGAAGCAAAACACCTAGAAAAGGAAGTCTTATGATTAAACTACTAGCCTTGGATATGGACGGAACCCTCCTTAATGAAGCCAAGGAAATCCCGCAAGCCCACATCACTGCCATTCACCAAGCCATTGAAAAAGGTGTCAAACTGGTTCTCTGTACAGGTCGCCCGCTTTTCGGTGTCCTCCCATACTATAAAAAACTAGGACTGGACCTCCAGAATGAGTACGTCATTGTCAATAATGGTTGTTCAACTCACCAGACCAGTGACTGGGGTCTAGTTGACTGGCAAGAACTTAGTCCAGCTGACATTGAATACCTCTATGACTTATCAGAAAAAAGCGACGTCCAGTTAACTCTTTTTGATGAAGAACATTATTTTGTCCTCGGTGGCAAGCCTAATGAAATTGTTCAAAATGATGCCAAACTTGTTTTTTCAGACCTGACTGAAATTTCCCTTGAGGAAGCCACCAGTGGCAAATATCGCGTGTTCCAAGGCATGTTTTTGGGCAACGAAGAACAAACAGACGATTTTGAACAGCGGTTTGCTGAGAAGCTCTGCCAACGATTTAGCGGTGTTCGTTCGCAGCCTGTCATTTATGAAGCCATGCCACTTGGAACGACCAAGGCTACTGCTCTTTCTCGACTAGCAGCGATTTTGAAGATCGAGCCCTCAGAGATTATGGCCATGGGCGATGCCAATAACGATATCGAAATGCTTCAGTTTGCAGGGCTTGGTATTGCAATGGGAAATGCCAGCGACCATGTCAAATCTCTTGCTAATGACGTTACAGCCAGCAACGAAGAAGACGGCGTTGCGCGTGCCATTGAGAAGTATATTTTATAATTGAGAAGCCCAGTTCATGTCAACTGGGTTTTGTTTTTTTAAGAATCACAAAACTTTAGAAACTCTTTAGAATTACTTGATGTTTCTTTGATTTCTATAGCTTATACTAAAGTTAGAAAAATAAATCAAAAGGAGAAAATCATGAAAACAGTACTCGAAATTCATGGACTGACTAAACAATTCGGCCAACAAGCTATTCTTCAGGATCTTCATCTAACGATAAGAGAGGGAGATATTTATGGTCTAATTGGAAAAAACGGAGCAGGTAAAACTACCCTTATTAAAATCATTACACAATTATTGTTTGCGGACAAAGGTACAGTTTCCCTCTTTTCTAGTCAAGGACAAAATGAGTGGACCAAGGCTTTATCTCGAGTGGGTTCTGTTATCGAATCACCTGTAGCCCATAATCACTTAACAGCTTATCAAAACCTTAAATATTATTGTATAATACGTCATATTCCAAAT
>NZ_KQ969521.1:541059-550745 GCF_001578935.1 Streptococcus oralis
ATCAAAACCTTAAATATTATTGTATAATACGTCATATTCCAAATGCTGATAAGGTGATTCATGAAACCTTAGACTATGTTGGTTTGTCAGATACAGGAAAAAAAGTCTTTCGTGATTTCTCACTAGGAATGAAACAAAGGCTTGGCATTGCTATTGCCCTCCTATCCAAACCTGATTTCCTGATTCTTGATGAGCCCATTAATGGTCTCGACCCAATTGGAATCAAAGAATTTCGCCTCATGATTCAGCGGCTCAATCAAGAAAAAGGCATAACCATTCTCATCTCTAGCCATATCTTATCAGAACTCTATCTCCTAGCTAATCGCTTTGGTATTCTGGATCAAGGTAAGATTATCCGTGAAATTAGTAAAGCTGAGTTTGAAACACTGAGTGAGGATTATATTGTGCTTAAAACAAGCGACAAAGAAAAAGCTTGTCAGGTATTGAAAGAACAAATCCAACTCCAGTTTAAGGTTGTCAATCCTGAAAATGAAATCCATATCTTTGGTCAGGAACAAGATGTCAAACAGATTCTTAAGGAATTAACCTTGGCAGATGTCGCTATTGACGAGATTTACTATGCCCGTCAAAATCTAGAAGAATACTTCACCCAATTGGTAGAATAGGAGAAAAATCATGATACATACCATTCAAGCAGATTTTTACCGTCTTTTTCGCTCCAAAGGATTCTGGATTACAGAATTCATTCTCTTTATACTTATGTTACTGGGTGCTACTATTGGTGTTACAGGACATCTAATGGCAGTAAATACAACACCACCAGAGACTCCAACCCATGGTTGGGACGGCGTTCAAGCTCTTATCAACACGTCTAGCAATGGTTCAAACCTCGTTTTTCTCTGCATTGTTCTAGCATGTCTCGTTCTCGGAGTTGATCTAATCGGAAAACTCTACAAAAATACTTTGACTGTTGGCGTTTCTCGTACAGAGTTTTTCCTTGCTAAATCCTTTGTACTAGCAAGTATCGCTCTCTTGCAGCTCATCGCCAGCCTTGTGATTGCTTTTGTTCCCTCAACTCTACTAAACGGACTTGGTACAATGCCGGATGGTTTTATTGGCAATCTATTGATAACCATTTCCCTTCAATTCCTTTGCCTCCTTGCTTGGCTTTCCATTGTTTCCTTTATTCTCTATGTTAGTCACTCTTATCTTGCGGTATTTATTGGTTATTTGGTCAGCTCTATCATCCTTTCTGTGCCAATGCTTATTTTTCCAGATATCGAAATTTTACGATATTTCATTCTAGATTTTGCCTATGCTATGACTACTAATAGTCAAGCTATTCTCTATACCATCACGGTTTGCGTAACGGTCATACTTTTCTTCTCTTTCAGTGGACTGACTATTTTCAAGAAGAAAAGCTTATAAAAAGGACCTCCTCTAGGATATAGAGGAGGTTTCTTCTGTTAAAGATAAATAAAGACCGAAAACCATTCTCCAGCAGTGGCTAGCTTCATTTCCGCTCCAAGAAGATGAACTAATTCCTCGGTAATATAGAGACCTAAACCAGAGGATTCTTCAGTATCCGACATATTTTCAGAATAAAAACGATTGCTGAGATTGTCTATATTCTTGATAGATTTTTTGACTAGATTATCAATTTCCAAAACAAGCCTATTTTCTTCCTTTTTCAAAGAAAGTCGAGCTTTCTCCTTGCCGTGCTTGAGAACATTTCCAAGAAGGTTTTGTATAATTCGATCAAGCAAGTCCTCATCAGTCGCCGTTTTCAATCCTGGTTCAACATTAAAATCAAGAACAATCTGTGAAGATTGAAAAACGTCGTAATAAGCTAAAGTCTTTTTCGTTATAAAAGTTGATAAATCAAGTTCTTCCAGTTTCGGTTTGACTGCTCCTTCCATCAAATGACGGTATTCAAGAAGAGCTTCCAGACGTTTGGAAACCAAATCCTGATGATGGGCTATTTTATTTAAGGTTTCTGAACTATTATCAGGGTGTTTTATTAGTTGCTGGGTATATCCTGAAGCGATTGTCAAAGGTGTACGAATATCATGAGCAATGTTACTGATTGCCATATCTAAGGTGCGTTTTTCACGCTTCATGATTAGCTGGTTTTGCTCCACTTCTTGAAATAGATTCTCAATTTGGTTATGTAGACGCAAAATGGCCTTTGAAAAGAAATTTACACCGATCCTCTTCATGCCACCAGAGCGAATCTTTTCTTCGATTTGTCTGCTTAAATCTCTAATTGCTATATGATAGCGAATCAAAGAAATCGCCAAAATGATGTTAGTAAGGAGCAATATTGATATCAAAATGTAAATCATTGCTTGTCTCCTTTTAATCGAACACCAACTCCCCAAATGGTTTCGATGTACTCATGATTTGGATCCAGTTGATGCAGTTTTTTACGGAGATTGCTTAGATGGGTGTTGAGTGTATTGTCTCCAGGCAGGTAACTTTCTTCCCAAATCAATTCATAGAGTTCTTCTTTGGTGAAGATCTTTTTAGGATGCTGGAGCAACATTTGGAGAATCTGACACTCTTTCTTTGCAAGGCGAATGGTTTCAGTTGCGTTACTTATTTCAAAACTATCCGCATCGAACTGGATAGTTTTAAAGTTTTGTACGAGGTTATCAATTTCTCTTCGATTTTCTGACTGATGTTCACCACTTTGGCGTAATTGCACGGTGACTCTGGCAAATACTTCGTCCAAATCAAAAGGTTTCACTATGTAATCATTGGCACCGTCTAGGAGATATTGGCTGATGAGCTTTTTATCACCTAAAGCAGTAAGCATGATGACCGGAGTCTGACTAGTTTGTCGAATGGCTTGCAAGACTTGGTCGCCATTTTTCCCAGGGAGCATGATATCTAGCAAGACGAGATCGATGCCACCTTTATCAAATTGCATTATACCTTCTGTGCCAGAAAATGCTTGTATCACCTCATGTTCCTCTGCAAGAAGGATTCTTAAGATTTCCTGGATTTCATTATTATCTTCAATTACAAGTATGCTCGCCATAAACCTCGCCCTTTCTAAAACTATTATAACATGTTTTGTTGGGAATTCCAGATACAGAAAAGCTCCTCTCACATTTTAAGCAAGAAGGAGCTAATGAATATTGAATCTACTTAAGCAAGTAAGCAATCAAGGTTATAATCCATATATGAGCTGGGTAGAAAATATAAAAGAAATATTTACTCCAGACGGTTTCCTTACCTCGCCGTCCATTATACAAGGCCATAAATGGAAATACTGTGATAAAGAGCCAGTCAGAATTGAAAAGCATCATTTCCAGTGTCTGGTACCAAGTGTCGTAAATTTGGATGGAAGTCACTAACAAGAAGGCCCACAGAAAGGCATATAGGAGATTTCGCAATCCCTTGCGATTCCGACAAGAGTAACTAATCAAGAGAAATGGTAGCATGGTGATACCACCCTCGGTAAAAAGACAACCGAAAATCAAGAGACCAGCAAGCCCAATCCGACGCCACAACTTCTCTTTTTGATCCAGCTCTTTTCGAGGAAAACCAATCCAAAGCATGGTGACACCGATGGCCAAAGTAAAGAAAATATTATTATTGACCATTACTCCTTTGGATGCAAATAGGGCATTGAGTAGGCTATTTCCAGCAAACATGATAAACGCCCAAGACCAGAGACGGATGAGATAGTCTTTCAAATTTCGAGTATGGATGAATCCTTCCATAGCCATATACGCAAATCAAACTCCCACACAACGCGTCATAGCGTGGAAGATACCTTCCCACAGAGGAGAAACAATTCCGGTAATATGCGGAATATGGTCTAGAACCATTACTGCCGCCATCAGATACTTCAACTGAGTCGCATTCCATTTTTTCATAATAAACCTCTTTCTTTTTGATTTACATAGAGTATAGCATACATTTCCACGTATAATCGTACACCCATCTTACATTTAAAAAGCCTATCTTACATTTTTGTAAGACCGGCGTGAATATCAAAAATTTATTATGAAAGTTACCTTCTAGTCCGTAATTCGTTGGTACATTTCTGGTCTTCTATCTCGAAACAAGCCCCAGTTTAAGCGTTCCCTTGCTCCCTTGTCAAGGTCGTAAGTCGCAAGTAAAACAGCTTCCCCTTGTCTCTCAGCCTGGGTAAGAATCGCACCCGTTTCATCTGTCATAAAGGAGCTACCATAAAAATCAAGACTGGAACTCTGTCCACCATTTTCCTCACTAGGAGTGACTTTTTCCCAACCGTAACGATTGGCTGCAATGACTGGGACAATATTTGCTGCTGCGTGCCCTTGCATAGTACGTTGCCAGTGACCACAACTGTCTGTATCCAAAATTGGCTCTGAACCAATAGCCGTTGGGTAAAAGAGTAAGTCAGCTCCATTTAAAGCCAAACAACGCGCTGTTTCTGGAAACCATTGATCCCAACAGATCCCGATTCCAATCTTTCCATAGCGGGTCTCCCACACCTTAAAACCAGTATTTCCAGGCGTAAAGTAAAACTTTTCCTGATAATAATGGTCGTCTGGAATATGCGTTTTTCGATAGACACCTAGCACTTCCCCGTCTGCATCAATGACTGCAATTGAATTATACAAGACATTGCCATCTTTTTCATAAAAACTGATCGGCAAGACAACAGCTAGTTCCTGAGCTACACCTTTGAAATGCTGAATCGCTGTGTTTTCGGTGACAGACTGGGCATATTGATAGTAGTCATACTGGCGTTCTTGACAGAAATAAGGACGTTCAAACAATTCTGGTAACAGAATAATCTGAGCTCCCTGATCAGCGGCCTGTCGAACCAAACGCTCAGCTGCCGCAATATTTGTCGCCACCTCTTTTTCGCATTGCATCTGAATTGCTGCAACTTTTACATTTCTCATCTCGTTCTCCTATTCTGGAATTTGTTGGGTGATACAGTGGATATTTCCCCCACCTAAAAGAATATCTCTGGCTGGTATTCCTACCACTTCACGGTCTGGGAAACACTTACTAAGGATATCTAAGGCCACTTGGTCGTTCACATCCTCAAACTGAGGGACCAAGATTGCATGATTGGCAATATAAAAGTTGACATAGGAAGCTGCAAGTCGCTCACCCGCATAACGTTCTTCTTCCCCTTCTTCATAGAAAAATCCTGGCAAGTCTGCTTCTGTCACCACTTGCGAACGGTCAGGAATGGGAAGTTTGTGAACCTTAAAGGGACGCCCTTTTGCATCCGTTTCTTGCTCTAAAAATTTCAAGTCCGCAAGCGACATAGCGTACTGAGGATCAGTTTGGTCATCTGTCCAAGCTAAAACCAGCTCCGCAGATCCCACAAATGCTGCGACATTATCAACGTGTTCATTGGTCTCATCTTGGTAAATCCCGTAAGGAAGCCAAATCACTTTTTCAGCTCCAAGACTTTCAAGTAGGGTTTGTTCGATTTGATCTTTACTCAGGTGCGGATTGCGGCCTGGACTGAGCAAGCAACTTTCTGTCACCAGAATAGTTCCTTGACCGTCGCTATGAATCGCTCCTCCTTCCAGTACAAAAGGTTTAGCATCGTAAACAGGAATTTCCAAGGACTCAGAAAAACGACTGGCTACTTGGTCATCATCTTCGTAATCTTGATAAAGACCGTCCACAACGCCACCCCAGGCATTGAAAGACCAATCGACGGCTAACTTTTCTCCTTTGTCATTGACCAAGATGGTTGGACCAGTATCTCGAGCCCAGGCATCATTAGTAGGAATGTCTAGATAAACAACCTTGTCTCCAAGATAGGATTGAGCTTCAGATAGATGGTCCTGCTCCACCAAAAGATAAACCCTTTCCCCTTCTGCTATGGTCTTGATAATCTGAGTAAATGCTCTTTTGGCAGCCTTGCCTTGAAAGGGCCATGAACCTGGTCGAGTTGGCCAGATCATGAGGGTGCCATGATGGGGTTCATACTCTGCTGGCATACGATAGCCTAATTTTTTTGGACTGTCCATCATGATAATCTCCCTTTAAAGTCTTGATAACCAAAAGCCTTGACCAAGTCACAATCTCCATTTTCATCCATGATATAGAGACTTGGCAAGCCAATACCGTTAAAAGTATTATTTTTGACAAATGAGTATATTGCCATGTCCTCAAAGTAAAGTCTATCTCCAATTTCAACTGGACTTTCAAAGCTATAGTCGCCAATCACATCACCCGTCAGGCAAGTATTGGAAGAAAGTCTATAAGTATGGGCTTTTTCCTGCGCCTCAAATCCATTTCTCAAAGGTGGTCGATAGGGCATTTCAAGTACGTCTGGCATATGACAGGTTGCAGAAGCATCTAAAACCAAGATATCCATACCGTTTTCTACAATATCCAATACCTCAGTTGCTAGATAGCCCGCATTAAGCGCAATGGCTTCACCCGGCTCGATATAAACTTCAAGATTGTATGTTTCTCGGATACGCTTGATTTCAGAAATCAGCAAATTCACATCGTAGTCTTCTCTTGTGATGTGGTGGCCGCCACCCATATTGAGCCATTTGACCTGATGAAGATAGGGACCAAATTGCGCTTCCACTGCTTTTAAAGTCGTCTCTAAGTCATCTGCCCCCTGTTCGCAAAGGGTATGAAAATGAAGTCCATCCACCAAATCCAGCAAATCACTCGGTATCTTGTCTAGGGTAACTCCAAAACGGGAGCCAGGTGCGCAAGGGTCGTAGAGCGCGTGATCTCCTTGAGTTGAACATTGAGGGTTGAGGCGCAAACCGACACTAATGCCAGCCTCTCGGCAACGAAGACCGTGTGTACGCAACTGTCTCACCGAGTTGAAGACGATATGATCTGCAATATCTAGCAATTCTTCCAGGTCTGCATCCTTAAAGGCAGGTGCAAAGACATGAACTTGGCCTGGAAATTCTTCCTTTCCAAGTTTGGCCTCATAGAGACCACTAGCAGTTGTTCCCGACAGATACTGGCTAATCAGAGGATAGGTTTTGTAGAGGGAATAAGCTTTTTGAGCTAGCAAAACTTTGCAGTTAGCCTCTTCCTGCACCCGTTGAAGAATCTGACAATTGGCCTCTAATCTTGCTAGGTCAATAACATAGGCTGGTGTGGGAATTTGGTCTATCTTCATCAGTCCACCATTTGTGGATTTTCAACCACAACCCACGGCAAGCCATACTCATTCAGAGCTTCCATGAATGGATCTGGATCCAATTCTTCGAGATTATAAACCCCTGCTTGTTTCCAGGTACCGTTCATGACTAATTTGGTCCCAATCATTGCTGGAACGCCCGTTGTGTAAGAAATAGCTTGGGAACCAACTTCTGCGTAACATTCCTGGTGGTCACAGACATTGTAGATATAGATAGTCTTTTCAACACCGTCTTTGACACCTCTAAAAATACAGCCGATATTGGTTTTTCCAACTGTACGTGGTCCAAGGCTGGCTGGATCAGGAAGCAAGGCTTTCAAGAATTGGATTGGCACAATTTCTTGACCGTTAAAGTTAATGGTATCCGTACGAAGGAGTCCGACATTTTCCAAGCATTTCATGTGCGTTAGATAAGATTGACCAAAAGTCATAAAGAAACGAATCCGTTTGACACCAGGAATATTCTTAGCCAAGGACTCAATTTCCTCGTGATGAAGGAGGTACATGTCCTTTTGGCCAACTTGAGGGAAATCATACTCTCGCTTGATAGACATAGCTTCTACTTCGACCCACTTACCATTTTCCCAATAAGAGCCTGGTGCAGAAACCTCACGCAGGTTAATCTCTGGATTAAAGTTCGTCGCAAATGGATAGCCATGATCCCCACCATTACAGTCTAAAATGTCGATATAGTGGATTTCATCAAAATAGTGTTTGAGGGCATAAGCTGAGAAAACGCTGGTTACACCAGGGTCAAAACCTGAGCCAAGTAGAGCAGTCAAGCCCGCTTCCTTAAATTTTTCCTGATAAGCCCATTGCCATGAGTAGTCAAAGTAGGCTGTAAAACCAAGTTCCTTGCAACGTTTCTCATAGATAGCTCGCCATTCAGGGGCTTCCGTATCCTCAGCCTCATAGTTAGCTGTGTCGATATAGTGGACTCCAGTTGCCAAACAAGCGTCCATAATTGTTAAATCTTGATATGGTAAAGCTACGTTCAAAACAGCTTCTGGTTTGTAGCTTTCAATCAAGGCAATCACTTCTTCTACTTTATCCGCATCAAGAGCAGCTGTCTCAATCTTAGTATTTGTTTCGCCTTCTAATTTAGCCTTCAAGTCATCACATTTTGACTTGGTACGACTGGCAATCATAATTTCTGTAAAGGTTTCGCTATCTTGGCAAATCTTTGAAATAGCAACTTGGGCAACTCCCCCACATCCGATAACTAATAAACGACTCATTTTTTTCCTTCCTCTTCTTCTAAAATGTCCTCTACATACTTGGGCAACATAAAGGCACCAACATGTAAGTTTGCAGTATAGTATTCCGTGAAAAGCTGGCGTTTTTTCCAGCCTTCCTTATCAAAATCTTTAACAGGGTGGTATCTTTTCGATGCAAATCCAAATAACCAATAGCCAGCTGGGCTGGTTGGGATGTGCGCCTGATAGACCCGACTGATTGGAAAGGCTTGATTAACCTTACGGTGCATACTTCGACAAGCAGACTCATCCTCATCAAAGAAAGGACTCCCATGCTGGTAAATCATGATACCGTCTTCCTTCAGAGCTCTGTAACTATTGCCGTAAAATTCCTTGGTAAAGAGCCCTTCTGTATGGCCAAAGGGATCTGTCGCATCGTTGATGATAATATCGTAGTCATCTTCGCAGTTTCTTAAAAAGCGAAGACCATTTTGGTAGTAAATGGTAACACGGGGATCATCTAGCCCCGCAGCAAAGTCTGGGAAATACTCACGACAGACCTCAACCAACATCTCATCTGGTTCCACAATATCGATTTGCTCCAGTTCAGGATAGAGCGTCAATATTTGGGCAACACCGCCATCACCACCACCTATAACCAAGACTTTCTTGGGATTGGGATGGACAGCCATGGGAACGTGGACCGTCATTTCATTGTAGACAAAATCATCCGCATCTGAAAACAAGACATGTCCATTTAAGATCAATATCTTTCCAAAAGCTGGTGTATCTAATACCTCTATATCCTGCCATTCACTCTTACCAGCGTAGAGTTGCTTGGCTGTTCTCAGGGACAGTTTCACATCTGGAGTATGAACTTCAGAAAACCATAAATCCATCTAGTTCTCCTTTCTCTCAATGACGTTGATGTGATTGACCTCTGGATCTTCCGTCCCTTGGAGGGAGCAACCACGTTCCTTAGCAAATTGGATATAGTCTACAATTTCTCGTGTAATGCGTTCACCTGGTGCTAGGATTGGAATTCCCGGAGGATAACACATGACAAATTCCCCACAGACCTGTCCAACAGACTCATCCAAGGTTAAACTTCTTCTCTCTGAATAAAAGGCTTCCTGAGGAGACAGCACTAACTCTGGTTGGATATATTCTCCAGCAATCAAGTCTTTTCCATCTCTTGAGTAGAGTCTCTTGATATCAGCCAAAGCACCGACCAAACGTTCGATATCTTGGATGCGGTCACCGATGGAAATATAGGCCAAGATATTGCCAATATCCCCAAACTCAATCTGAATATCGTATTCATCTCGCAAGAGGTCATAAACCTCTATCCCTGTTAAGCCAATACCCTGAGTATAAACGGA
>NZ_KQ969521.1:551060-572241 GCF_001578935.1 Streptococcus oralis
GGTCACGTCAAAATCACAGACGGACACACCGTCTATTAACTCTTTTGAGTAGGCATAGTAACCACCGATAGCATTGATTTCACGACGAGCGTATTCGGATAGCTCAATGACTTTCTCAAAAGACTCTTTGCCACGAAGGGTTAAGTTCCGTCTAGAAATATCTAGACTAGCCATAAGTAGGTAAGAGGCAGATGTAGACTGGGTCAGGTTGATAATCTGACGAACGTACTCAGGATTCATATGCTCCCCGATAAGAAGGATGGAACTTTGGGTCAAACTTCCACCAGACTTATGCATGGAAACTGCTGCCATATCCGCCCCAGCGTCCATAGCAGATAGTGGCAATTTATCTGTAAAATGCAAATGCGCTCCATGAGCTTCATCCACTAAAACTAGCATGCCCGCTTCGTGAGCCATCTCTGTTAATCCTCTCAGATCCGAACAAATTCCATAGTAAGTAGGATTGTTAATCAAAATGGCCTTGGCATCTGGATGCTCCTTAATTGCCTGCGCAACACGGTCATTTTCAAGACCTAAAGCAATGCCAATTTTAGAATCTACACTCATCTCGATATAGATGGGAATGGCACCACATAGAACCAACGCATTGATAGCAGATTTGTGAACATTTCGTGGCAGAATAATCTTATCTCCTGCCTTACAAGTCGAAAGAATCATGGTTTGAACTGATGAGGTTGTACCGCCAATCATAAGAAAGGCATGGGCTGCTCCAAAAGCATCCGCAGCTAATTCCTCCGCATCTCGAATAATCGAAATGGGATGACCAAGATTATCCAAAGGTTTCATAGAATTGACATCAATGCCAACGCATTTTTCCCCTAACAGTTCGACAAGTTCCGGATTTCCCCTTCCACGCTTGTGACCAGGCACATCAAAAGGGACAATCCTTTTCTTGCGTAGTTTGACCAAGGCCTCATAAATTGGGGCTTGGTTTTGATCTAACTTCTTCAAGACATACTCCTTTACCATATTTTTAGCACCTCAGGAAGATAAAGGCGACTAAAGGTTGACTTATGAAAAAAGAGCAGGTTCTCACCTGCTCTACAATCGACTGACGTGTGTATTTTGGTTTCTGTTGAGTATGTCTGTTCCTGATGTTTCCTAACTCTCTAGTAGCAAATATTACGTACTTTATTGATCGTTTCACAAGATGACGTGTGCTTTCACCACACTAACAAAATCTAGAAATTAGGACTTGTGTCCTAACATCAACTTATAAAAGTAGGCTTTTAACCCTATCAATAATGTGGTCTTTCAACCACGCTTCGGCATTCAACCCTGCCTGTCCGTAGGCATTTTTTACTCGGGTTTATATTTGCTAGAAAACATCATCTCATTTTCTAAGCCTAATAACTATATCATGTTTATAAGAACTTGTAAAGTATTTTGTGAAACTTTTTTAAAGAATTACTTTTTTTGTTCGCGAAATATTATTCAACGATAAAAAGAAATCGCTTTAAAACGTCATAGATATAAGAAAAAAGGAACTACAGACATTATTACTTTAATCATTCTTCAAGTATGACTTGATATTGAAAATCAGTTCTTTTCATCAGATTTCATAAATATTTCCAGCTAGGAAGTATGAATCAACTGCTCCAATTCTACTTCTGAAAGCTGTCCTTGATTGTAAAGTTTTCTAAGTAAGTCCTCATCTACGGTAATTGAATAGTAATACGTCACAAACTCATGAAATTTCTCAAAACTGTCAAAGAAATAGGATAACAACCATTCGCCACCGTCCTGATCTTGGTAGGTATTTTGATGCTCTTGACCGTCATACCAGATAAAAAAGGTTGTTTCATCTTTTTGCTCTTCTGAGTAAAGGTTTTGATACTTTTCATCCAGTCCTTTATAAAATCCGTCTATGATGTCTTGATTCCACTCATCCGCAGCAAACTGACTCAAACTGCTTTCATGATCAAAGCCTTTTATAAGGATTATTTTTTCAGTAAAGATCACATCTAGAGAATCACCAGAACCATTGTCGATAAGGTAACGAACCCCATAGCTTTCCTCAGTCTTAACGATCAATCGAAGCCAGGTCTTATTTGGATCTGTTCGATACTCATCAATGACAAGCAAGGCATCTAAACGCGTCTTTGCATTTTCCCATTCAATTTTTCCCATCTCTTTAATCCTCCATCTTAATGTTTAAAATTTATTATGCTTACAAATTCTATAACCTATTTCTATCTATTCCGTCTGACTATACTGTGGAATATTTCCTTCACCAGACAAATCATCAGGTGTACGATTTTTATTGAATCTGAGTAGACTGTAATCTTATATTAATTATCATAGTTCAATCAATCGTTCGCTAAGAATAAGAGAGCCACTCATTAATCAAAGAAGCCCTTTCTTAATCATTTCCTGTTCTTTTTCTGTAAAATCTTTTAATTCCATCTGATTAATCCTCCTATTCTCTCTAAGTTAAATTATATATCAGTTGTAGCAAGACACCAAATAGTCTGTTTGTAAAATGCTTTCTATACTAGAATTTTCTTTTCACTTTTAATTTCTCCCTAGTAAAAAATCACAAAACCTTTAGGCAATATCACCAGTTGCTGCTCCAATACTTGGCAATGACTTGCTAGAGCTACAGCATCACTATCTACAAGATAATTTTCAGTTGATTGGTTAAAAATAGCTTGGACCTTTTGTCCATCATAATTCCATTCTAGAATTAGAACATCCGGCTTGATTTCTTGCAGTCTATAAGTTCCATGTTGGATAATGCCTGAAGTATCCTTACGAAGCTGAATCAATTTCTTCATAAATTTCAACATCTCATTACTGTCGGAAACACGTTCCCAAGGCATGACACGACGACAATCTGGATCTGGTCCTCCACCTAACTCCAACTCCGTTCCATAGTAGAAACACGGTGTCCCCTTTTGTAAAAAGAGACAGGCAAGTGCCGACTTAACGAGTTGAACATCTCCCTTAGCAGTAGTCAAAATGCGCTCCGTATCATGCGAATCCAAGAGATTGAACATCACTTCCGAAATCTGTTGTCTATAGTACATTGATTGGCTATTGATTTCATCGATAAATTGAGGCGTCTTCTTAGTCCCTCGCAAGAAATAATCCTTGATAGTATCAGAGAGAGGATAGTTCATAACTGCGTGGAATTCATCGCCATTTAGCCAAGGTTGAGAAGTGTGCCAGACCTCTCCAAGAATATAAAGGTCAGGCTTTTTAGCTAAGACAGTCTTACGGAAATCTCGCCAAAATTGGTGGTCGACTTCATTTGCCACATCCAGTCGCCAAGCATCAATATCAAACTCTTCAATCCAGTAGGTCGCAACGCTCAACAAATAGTCCCTCACTTGAGGATTGGCCGTATTGAGTTTGGGCATATAGCTGGCAAAGGCAAAGGTATGGTAAGGGAGTTTTCTAAGGTTTCCCAGCTTATCCCTGGTCACGGGAAATTCTTGAACATGGAACCAGTCTTTATATTCCGACTTTTCACCATGCTTGAGAACATCCTGCCACTGCGGAGACTGATCCCCGATATGATTGAAAACAGCGTCCAGCATGATTTTCATCCCTCTCTGATGAGCCTCCTCCACCAGTTTACGGAAAGTTCCCTTGTCTCCAAAATGATGGTCAATTTCGAAATAATCCGTCGTATTGTACTTGTGATTGCTCGGAGATTCAAAGATAGGACAGAGATAAAGTCCTGTAATCCCCAAGTCCTGCAAGTAATCCAGATGGTCAATGATACCTTGTAAATCACCACCAAAGAAATCGCTCGTCTTTGGTTTGATAGATGAATCCCAATCCAGAGCCCCTTCTGGAGAAATCTCAGCATTGCCATTAGCAAAGCGTTCAGGGAAAATCTGATACCATACTGTATTTGGCACCCAGTCAGGAACATGGCAAGCATCAATCTCATGGATGTAAGGAATTTTAAAGCCATTTCCTTCATAATGAAGGTTTTCTAGCGTGTTTTCAACACATCCCTTATCGCCATATAAAATACTCTGACCTAGCTTATCTTTGAGTTCAAAAAGATACTGTAGTCGAGCATAGCCCACTGAAACTTCTGCTTGCCAGTAATCAAATAAGGCATCAGAAGTTACTTTGATCATCGCCTTGCTTGCTTCATAATGGTCCTCTAAAAAGATAAAAGTGTCTCCATAATGCAAATGGATGCTTTCAATATCATCTTTCTTAGTCCGGACACGAATGTGCATTATCTTATCCTTATAAAGATAAGCATACTCCGACTCTGGTCTATGGTAAATGGCTGTTAATTCCATTGTTCTGTCTCCTGATTTACTTTCATTCATATACAAGGCAAACGTTTTCATAATTGTGATTCTAGTATACTACTTTAAAATTTTATTTTCAAGACTAGTCCGTAGTTTTGAGTGGATTGTTTTACAAAATAAAAAGCAGTAAGTATTAAATACCTACTACTTTCTGATTAATGATTTACAAATGTCTTTCCAGCCACTCTATCTTTTTAAAATCCTTATTGCTATTGTTCTCATTTCGATAGGAATCTTGGGAAGAAGCCTTATAAATACTTAAAAACTGTTCCAAACTTGGAACTCGAAAAGTGATGTTTTCGAGATGAATCAGCTCTATATCTGATTCTAAAACTCCTGCAAAATCAGGTAAAGAATCGATACTTCCGAATTCAACACTCACACCATCCTTTTGGAATTCATGCTCATGAATATCTGTTAAGGCGTAGCCTAAGTCTTTCATCACTTTCATTATCTTGTCCCAGTCATAAATTCTGAGATGATCAGGTGCTTCCCATCCTCTAGGATCTCCAGGAACATGAATGTCAATGTCAGACGGCTGCCATTCTTCATTTGAACGGTATTCAAACCCCAAAGACCCCATGAGCGTCGGTGTGATTCCGACTTGGTTTAAATGAGAACAAATTGTTCGAAATTCATCAAATAGAGAATTCATCCCTCCTCCAATCTTTGATATAAAACTTAAAAGATAAACTAGTTTTTCCTTCTACTCTTTCGGTTGTGAAAAGACTTCAATATGCTGGCCCAGTACCTTAATCTCTACAGGTAGGTTATCCGACTTATCGCCGTCAACATCTGACTCCAATTCACTATCTGAAGAGATTTTAATAGTACGCGCTCTGATATACTCAATATTATCATTTCCGACAACATCCCCTTTTAGTAAATCAGGAATGACGGATAATTTAGAGAATAGAGAAGCATCTTTTAGAATCAAAATATTGGCATAGCCATCTTTATTTTCTTCAAAGATTTTCTTATCAGCGAAGTAATTGGTCAAGAGAACCAAAACATGGCTCGCTTCACCTTCATAATTTCCATTTTCTGTCTCAACCTTAATGTTAAAGACCTGATCCGTCATCACAGACTTCATGGTATTTACAGCATAGGCTAATATACCGAATTTTGTCTTGTCCTCAATCTCCACATTGTGAATCGCCTCAGGCAGAGAGCCGATACTAAAGATATAACCAAAATAGTTGTCATTCGCTTTACCAATATCAATCTTATTAGTTAAGTTAAAATCGAGTTCATCAATCGCGCCATCGATGTCTTGATTGATTTCCAACAGTTTCGTAATGAGATTGCCCGTACCGCCAGGGATAATCCCTAACTTCGGAGTGTATTCTCTCTCAGCAATACCCGAAATGACTTCATTGACAGTTCCGTCTCCACCGAAAACAACCACTGCATCGTACTGCTCACGAGAAGCCTCTTCAGCAAAGTGTGTTGCATCCAGCGCCTTTTCGGTAATTTTGGTTTCCACGTGCTCAAAATAATCTTTGGCTTTATTCTCCAGCTTGACCTTATAATCCAAAGCCTTTTCCCCACCAGAGGTAGGGTTGATAATTAACATTGCTTTTTTCATTGATAATACTCCTTTAATAGTTACAAAAATTCTAGTAACTAATTATATCACTTGAGTTATGTAAACGCCATCCAAATGCTTGAAAAATCGAATCCACTAACTAGAATAGAGACGTTAATGTATCAAGCACTAACCTCAACTTAAACAAGAATAAATACTTATTGTTAGCAATCCACTACTTTACTTTTTCGTCAATTTTATATAATCCATTAAGTATAAAATGGCTGAAACAAATGCGAACACGCTAGAAAATCCAGCTAATATCGGAATAAAACCAATCAGAGACGCAATCAAAAGAAACTGATATGTCTTCTTATTGACTTTTGATTCCTCATCATGAAGAAGGAATGCAACAAAACCAAAAAACAGCAATATTAAACAAGTTGAAAAGTAGATTCCATCCCAACTAGAAAATCTAACAAGCTTAGGTATCACCCAGTAAATGATTTCAAATGTCCACATTTTAGAAGAAAGGTAAGTAATCGAAAGCTCCAATTAAAGAAATAACTCCGTTTATTAGCAATAATTTATTTGATTTCACACTTAATCCTTTTTATCCTTTTCTGTACTTATTCATCGCTAATTAATAGATTCACTATTTAAAAACCCTTTAGACTTCCGTACGATATAGAGCTGTTCATCTTCTTGAGCGAGTTTTCTAAACAACTCATTCGCCCTGGTCATATCTCCTTTTAATTTAGAGTTCAAGGCTTGATAGTAAGTGATTTCCAATTGTTGATATTTAAATTCGTTTTCCAATTCTTCAAAGTAATCATTGGATTGATGAGCAATTGTTAAATCGTAAAGCGCAATACTTACGCTTTTTGTTTTCTCAGCTAGAGAGGAATCTGATATGGACATTTTGTTTAGCATAAGATCAAGCTCATCTCTGGTTAGGTTTGGATTTACAAGAACTGTCGAGCGAACGAGGTAACTCTCAAAGAAATCCCTGTATTTCGGCTTCAGTTTTTGATCAGTCATTGCTTAAGAAGCCTCCTTAATGGCAGCATCGAAATCACCAATCATATAGGAATACCCAACAGATGTTAGTGTCACATCCATTTTTATAATAGCTCTTTTTGCATCTTTCTTCAATTCAATGTATTGTTTCCAAGATGGTAAATCTAAGTCCATATGCAGTAACTTAGTAGCACTCCTTACATACCCTCTTCTGATTAGTGCAATGAAAAGAAATAAAAGTGCACTTATGAATAAAATACAAAGGGTTTGAGTAGTCCTATCTTTCACCATCCAAGCTACAAAAAGACTGATAAGAACAGCCAAAACAATCACGACTTTCTATAAAATCCATATTTCTTGCGTATTTCTAAATAATTCATTTTTACTCCTTTTCTAAATTACAATGTGGCATTACGAGAGAAGTTCTGAACCTTAAATGAGTCATTGACTAACAAAATGCTTCACGAATAAGTTTAATACTTGAATCAATATCATTTATTCTATATTTTCTCAATCTTTTCAACCTCAATTTGACCATGCTTGTATGGATGAGCGATTGGGAAACTTCCTAGAGTAAACATGAAAAAGAATAACGATACGATTCCATTGATTACCAAGAAAGCTCCTTCCGTTCCATTATTCAAGCAAAGGAAAAAAAGCAAACAGAGTAAAATTAATCCAATGAACGAATAGACTCCTCCGTTGCTTTTTTTAATAGTTGTAAAGGTCACTGTGTATTTATTGCTATTTTTAGGAATCCATTTATCTGCCTTTTTATGGGACAACTTTAATGAAATCAGAATGGCAAAATAAGAAATCAGCATAGAAATTGCAAAGAGAAATAACTTTATTAACAATTGGTCACTAAGGTTTTTTTGAATAAAAAGTTTCTTTAAGATATCATAGCTAACCTTAACAATTGGTTGAACGATAATGGCTACCATTGTCGCATTTACAGGTCTTCTAGGTTTAATTGCAAACTGGTTATTATTCTTTTCAATCTCTACCATGTTCACTGTAATCGTATCTGTTTTTATTCCCCAATAATAGCTCTTTGGGCTTATAGTACTTGTATCCATGACATACTTCTTCGATTCGTGATTTATCTGAACAATTTGAAAGCACATCATGCTTGAATTTTTAAATTTTAATTCCACGTCTATTCCTCAAAATACTTTCTAATCAATTCCCTAATTTTTCTGATAAAATAGACCAATGTGACCTGCAAAAGAGGATCATAAAATAGCTTTCATCCTTCATCTTAACTTATAACTTCTCTATTCTATCAAAAATAATCTCTTGCTTTTCGACACTTTCTCGGAGTGGTGACATGCCTAAAACCACTGTAAAAAATCCCAATAATAGAATACTATTAATAACAAGTAAGGCTCCCTCTGTTCCATTAACAGTATATAGATAAAATACAAAACATCCAAGAGTCGGAACAAGGATAAAAGGAAGAAGTTTGTAATGTTTTAATTGACGTTTTCTTTCAACTGGTTTAAAGGTTATTTGATAGTTTGAAACTTTATTCTCAAGTCTTTTTTGGACGCTAGACGAGCTCTTATGGCAATGAACCAGAAAACAAGATAAGCTAGGAAGATGAACAGGCCATATAAACCTATCTTTAAAGGAAGATTGTGACTAATCCCATTGTATCTAAAAAAATTCGTCACTAGCCGATAGCCGGATCCCCCTATTGCTGTACCAATTGCAATCCCAATTGATTTACTCATAGTTGGAGCTACACTCTCAAAACGCATATCTCTTTTATCTAACTTTTGCATTTTTGCAGTGATCTCATCAGGAAGAGAACCCCAGAAATAGGATTTTGGTCTAACAGTCGTCAAATCTAGAATATACTTTTCTCCCTCTACTTCTACTATTTTAAAAAATACTTTATTCGTTTCTTTAAATTTTACTTTCATAGTCACCTTTAAATCCTTCTCAGAGTTAAAAAACTCTTTTCAATAACATTGCTAAATCGTTAGCCCCGTTTTTTAATAATAGTTAAACCAATTTTGACAGACATCTCTTTCGATGTTAACTGTATTGTAATCCCATAATTTGTTTTATCTGAGTAATCTATTCTAATTTGGCACGTTGTTTCCTCTGGTAGATCATATTTGCTTTTCAGTTTCTGAAAGAGTTCGGAGTGAGTTTCTGGCTGGTAGATAATTTCACTAAGCTCTGTTGTTCCGGTTCTTAACGTTCTTTTTACATTCAAGGAGTCAAAATAATCTCTTTTGACAACTAAGTTAAGAATCTCTTCGTCAAATAAAGGGGCTATTTCCGAATTGTAATGCAACTTGCTATTAAAATAACTAACGGGAACCGTTTTTTTGTTTTCTCCGATTTGTATTCTATAGTCACCCTTACCATCTGCCTTAGTAAAATCTAAGTCGATTTCATATCTTCTGACTTCGTCTCCACTTTTTATATGGACTCTACTTTTATAAGCTTCCAGCCCATTAAAATCCTTCTGCTCTTGTTCCAAAAAATTAAACATAGGTTCAAACGTTTTTTCAAAATCGTACTGTTCCTTTGTTCTGTTTTTGGGAATGGTTTCGCCAACCAAACTACAAGCATTCAATGAAGATGCTGTCAAAAGAATAACAAGAAATCCAGTTAAACATAAACACCATTTAAACTTTTTCATATTTTATTTAATCCTTTTTTCGAGTCATAAAAGTAAGATTTTTCAAAAATTTATAAATGTTTAGTTTAACTTACACTAGTTCTACGTCAACTCCAACTGCAGCAAAAGTTTCCTTAACTTGTTCAAAATTACTTGACATGATTGTCGCCTGTCTTAAATTTGGGAACTGCTTTAATTCAGCCAAACTAACCTCATTCAAATCAAAAATACTATCTTCACCATCCCACTGAGGAATCAGATTCATAAAAATTTCATTACCGCCATCCATATCAATCTCTTTTACAAGACTTGCATACTTCTGTGAAATCTGAAGATTTTTAAAGTATTCTAAGGCAGGCTCGACAAGTTCTGTACTTTCTGTATCAATATCCAACTCGCTAAATTCCTCTGAAAAATCAAAAATATCAAAAGCTGGTCTTAAAACCTCTAAATCATACATCAATACTTGGATGATAGCCAGTTTAAAATTCAGATTATCAAAACGAAGATATTTCTCTTGAACTACTTTTGGATTTGATTTTTGACGTTCATGCTTGATTTCTGGATAGTAAGAAATGGTGAGTGGATATCTCATTACATCTGGTCTTCCATTAAAGTTGGTGCCATGAGGGGTCCATAAAATAAAATTGAAATCCCCAGTTCTGTGCCTATCATAAAGAAAATAGGGAGGTTTCCCATCAGTGGATATTACGGCTTGACAGGGCATCTTTGGTAATTCTTCTTCTCCAAACATAGGTTTTACAACATCACCATAGTAGAAACTGATAGTAGAAAGTAGATGCTCATCATCAATATAGACCCTGCATTTCTTTAAATGATTCTGGATAGAAGGCGAATGTTCAAATACAATACCAGCATTATCGTAAATGTACTTTATGTATTTATTTTCTTTTTTGACAACCTGATCAGGCTTTCCTAATACAGCCTCAATATCTTTCAAAGATAAAGGAAAAGACAAGCTGGTTCCGTTCATTACCATTGAATTGTCATGAAAATCGATTTCGAGGTTTTTAGGACCTTTCTTTTTAAAAAAACTAAACATTTGATTCTCCTATTTATAATTTGTTTATCTAAATGCATCAAATCTATTTTTCTAACATCAGAAAATTTACTGTATAAAATAAGGTTTTGCCGTATTTTTCGTCCGTAGGATTAAAAAAGTAAGAAGCTTTCTGAAAATTAATTACTCTTCTCTAATAGACTTACCGCCTCAACATGATGCGTTTGTGAAACTCAAAAGGTTCGGGGAGTTCAAAGCTCCAGTGGAGCTTTGAAGCCTTCTTGCCTTAAAATGAAAAGGTGAGAGGATTAGCAACGTTTCACTAACAAACTCACACACTCAGCGGTTCGGACTTACCGTATCATCCGTGAAAAAACAATTCTCACGAAATAAAAGAAAGTCCTTAGTTTTAATATTGTTCCATTCGTAAACTGAACCTACAATATCTCCAACAATTGCTCCTAGCATGGTATTCCTCCTTACAAACTGTTAGTTTAGACTGACATTTCTACTTGTCATACTCTTTTATTTTATCTGCATATTTAGTTAAAAGATTCTTTGAATAAATTTTTGCATTACTTGAATTTCTAACTTCTTTCCAAAGAATGGAAGCTACTTTTAGTTTATTCGAGTAATTGCCACTATTTTCGTCTGCACAGAAATCCTTTAGAAATTGATTCCATTGACAAACCGAATGGTCATACTTGGCATAATCTGAATCTCCATAATAAACTTTTAGCATATCTTGGATTGTAAAACTCAAATCATGTTCTCTTTTGACTTTTCTCCAAGCAGTGGCCATATTAGCAGTAAATTTAAAGGGCGAAACACCTGTTAAAGTTGAGAAATATTCTCTAAAGTTTGCATTAAAGGAGAATCCACATTCAAGTAAGGGCGTATCTAAAGTAACGACTTCTACTCGTTTCTTTTTCCTTTTTACTGATGATTTTTTAATAAAATTCCCATTGAAGTACTGCTCAATAATATCATTGAGTTCCTGTTTTGTACCTCTATATTCAAGTCCTAATGACCTGCATATCTGTGAAAGTTCATCACGATACCAGTAGTATTTATTAAACTCATCAAATGATGCAACTTTATTGAACTCAGGTCTGCTATCTATCAATATAACACCTCCTTAAAAACAGTTTAGGTTTTCATCTCAAAATAATGGAATTTTGGTTTCTTTATTTTGAGGATTAGCAACGTTTCACTAACAAACTCACACACTCAGCGGTTAGGACTTACTGTATCATCCGTGAAAAAACAATCCTCACAAAATAAAGAAAAATCCTTCGTTTTGATGTTGTTACTTTCGTAAACTAAACCTACAATGTCTCCAACAATTGCTCCTAGCATCCGTTTCCTCCTTGTAAGATATCGGGAATTTGAGCATCAACTATAGTTTTAAAATTATCTATTAACGAATTTTTTAATAATTTATAGGTATTCATCTAATCAAATTATAATTAAATAACTTTTTTGATTCCATTATGTACTACATCTTCCTATTATACCTAAAACGGAAGTACACCAGCCATCAGACCTTGAGCAATAAAACATCTATTATTTTGAAAGTCTGAAAAATAGGTATCACTTATAAAACTATATAAGATATCAACGGGTCTATTGTACCAATCCTTGTAAACATAGTCTATATTATATATCAATAAAGCTTGTCCATCTTGACTATAGCCCTTGAAAGTTATCGAAAATTCATCTCTATAACCAATAACTTTATCATTCTTATCTGAATTGTTCCCCTTTCTATATTTCTCAAAATCAATGAGTCGCGTATATTTCATGACTTGAGATAAAGCCTTTTCGGATAGTTTCTGACTATGTTCAAAAACGATCATTCCAGTATTCCCACACTCTTGGTAGGACAGTTCAGAGTTCATCAGATTACACTCAAAATAACCAAAAATTTCACAACCACAATGAATAATAAATTCAATTTTAGAAAAATATTCCTTAGTCCATATCATCTTATCTCTCCATTCCTAAGTATGCTAGGAAAAATTGTTTAAAAGTCACAAATCTACTCTTAGCCTATTTTAATTTCAGACATAATACTAAAATATCTCTTACGGCAAAAGCCTTTGTTTCAATACTTTCTTAAGTTCTTTTGTTATAAGATTTTTACGCTTTTACGAGCAAAGCTACACCCTCAGCGGTTCGGACTTGCCGTATCATCTGTAAAAAAGCAGTCTTTCCGAAATAAAGGAAAATCCTTCGTTTTGATATTGTTCCATTCGTAAACTGAACCTACAATATCTCCAATAATTGCCCCTAGCATGGTATTCCTCCTTATGGCATATCAGATTCGTTACACATTTCTAATGAATCACTCTTTAAAAATGGCACCACCAAATCAATCCACTCATAAGGCATGTAAGCTGATAAATAGCCGTGGTTATAGCCCTTTGCTTCATACAAAATTGTATTTGAATGTAGCTGATGAAATAATTTCGCTGATTCTTTCACACAGTTCAATTCTTTTTCACCATAGATATACAGAACCTGAGCCTTGCTAGCAGAAATCATATCTTTCAGCTTGTAACATCCCATATAGTTTTTGTAAATGGTCACCAATGTTTTGATAGGCGTCCTTGGCAAATCCTCCAAATAATAAGCTTTTATTTCCTCTGGATAAGCCAGTTTAGGATAGAGTTTGTTCATCATGCTGAACTGAAGTTTGCAAGAGAATTTATTGAACATCAGTTTACCAAATAGAGACACTAGAAAGATGCTGATTTTAGCTAACCTTGGTTGAGGAATACAGAGGCTTCCATCTATGATGGCCTTCTCAGCAATTTCACTGTCTAAAGACAAAAGCTCCATGGCAATTTGACCACCAAGTGAAACACCACCGATTGCAAACAATTTCCCACCACAGTTTGCTTTGATATAGTCTAGAATCTCCAAAGCAGAATCTTCAGTAGAAACATAATCAAGTTGATATTCCTCGCCGTGGCCATTCAAAGTGGGTAGAATAATACGGTATTCTTTTGACAAGATTCGTGCTTGACGAAGATAATTCCACCAAGAACTGCCACCACCATGTATCAGTAAAATAGGAGGCAAATTCTTATCACCAAATTCATGGAATTTCATGTTTAAACTCCTTACTGTAGGACTTTCATTAACTACACCCATGTTTAATCAGCTCATACAAGCAGTGATGTCTCATCAAATAGAACAGTCTCTAACATTGATTATCTAGAATGACCACACGTTACTTTCAATAATGGATATACTGATCTAAATTTTAAAATGTTGTTTCCTTACTAATTCTATTACTCGCCAATATAGTATAAATCAAATAACCAATAAAAATGATAATAAAAATAAGATTAATTTTTAACACAAAATAGAGATTTAACAAATTTGCGAATGCATGAAATAATACACAGTATCCCACAGATTTCGTTTGACGGTAAAGAAGCCCTAAAACAAAACTTAAAAATAATGTATATATAAAAAATAAAATAAAAGGAAATCCTTGATGTCTTTCTCCAACTATAAACCATAAAGGCAGATGCCATATTCCCCAAATTGATCCTACAATCAAATTAGATTGCCAATAAGTATATTTTTTATCAAGTAATGGTTGTAATATTCCTCTCCAGCCTAATTCTTCATGTCCACCACCAAAAAAAATTAGTTGTATAAAGAATAATGGCATCAGATAAATTGATACTCCGTTTAATTCTAAGGAAGATACAGAAAATAGTATCAAAATTGCTAACATATGATAAATGAAATAAATACTACTATTTTCTATCTTATTAAATAAAAAATGTTTAAATTTTATATTATTACTTTTTAAATAAAAGCCACCTGCAATAGCTGGTCCAAGTGCACCAACTATATGTAATATTCTTCCTATAAATGTCTCTAATCCCAAAATATAAGATTGTGTAAATATGGCAAGAAGCCCCCAAGTTATATAAGTAATTCCAAATGTAAAACAAAGATAATTTTTTAAATTCCTTTTATCAATTTCTGTCATTTTTTTCTTCCTAATCTTGATTATTTTATGAATAATATTTTTACTGCTTCTTAGTTGCTATCGATTATAACTACCTATATTCTATCATAAAAACACAAAAAAGCCTTACAATCAAGGCTTTTCACTATTCATTTCGTCAATACTTTAGTTTCGTAGATTCAGATTCGCATGATTAAAACTAGTCAATTTTCTCAATAATGTTTCCAAGTTTATCCAATACAAGACAGGAATGATCATTTAGTGGAATTATGGGAACACTAACGAGTTCTTCTGCTCTATCCTTATTAGCTTTATCATTCCAGGAATCATAATGGACACTAATTAAAAACTGACTAAAGAGTCCTAATCCATTTTTTATCTTTATCTGATGATCTGAATTATCATTAGGTGAGACATAGACTTTTTCTCCTAATAATAGGGCTCCTGCAGAAAACCCTATAACTTTTGCCCCTTTATTAAGCATATGATCGATATAATTTTTGAACTCCTGATTGACATAAGTAGCTATATATTTTTCCGTATTTCCTCCACCAATGATGATTAGATCAGCATCTAAATAGCTATCAAAATCAATCTGCTCAGTGTCCAAAAGTAAGTAATCAGTGTTTAGATTAGGAAATTGACTTTGGAAAACTTCCGTGTACTTTTTCATATAGGGTTGCCAATTATCTCGAAAAACTGTAAAAATAACAATTCTTTCAATCTTGCTTGATAATACAATTTTATCAACAATGCTATATTTCGTTATTGGGGGATTCCCACCCATCAAAAAAATTTGTTTTTTCAAGTTAACACACTTTCTAAAGATACATAAAGTTTAACAAGTTTATTCACGTTTCTAAATTATAATTTTTTCTTAAAATGAATAATTCTATTTGCCTCCTAAAATCCAATATTGAGATGAAATCTTATAGAATCCGTATTCGTTAAAGTACAGTCACTTGCAAATTCCTTACATCCTTTATTTTTCGCCCATTCCTCACATTTTGTACAGAGATTTTTAGCAATATCCTTTAAACGATATTCCTCGTCGACAATAATCCCTTCTAAGAATCCAACAGGACTATATTTACAACCTTCAACATAATCAAATCTGAGTGAGCATAGTGCTAGACCTACAATTGTGTCACCTTCAACTTCAGTAAAGATTGCAGTATTTTTGCCATTCGTATATTTTTTTACTTCATCAAAAGCTTCTTTATCGGTCAATTGGGGCCATAATTGTTTTATTAATTTAGCCGTTTTTATAGAATCTTTTGTTATTCCATCCATATTGATGTTCCTCCGCAAATTACAAGCAAATGTTTCGAATCATGCTGTTACTTTGTTATTCATTGATTGATACCAATACCATCCCCTTCTACTTTTCGACTGTCTCAGATCGGAAGAGCAGAGCCATGCACTCAGCGGTTCGGACTTACCGTATCATTTCGTCGATTCCCCTCCTCATTCTACGAGTCCTTATCCTATGGACGGAACATCTTCTTTTACTTCGCTAATACCTCAGCTCGTACAAGCAGTGATACCGCCTCAACGTGGTGCGTTTGAGGAAACAGATCCACCGGCTGGACTTTCTTCAATTCATATCCTAACTCTTGATAGAGTTTGATATCACGCGCCATGGTTGCCACATTACATGAAATATAAGCGATGCGGTCTGCTCCTGTTTGGCTACTTGCTTTGATGAAGCTTTCTGTGAGGCCTTTTCTTGGTGGATCCACTAGAATAAGACTTGGTTGAATCCCATCTTTAAGCCAGTTCTTCATGGCATTTTCAGCTGTGTCACAGACATAGTGGGCATTTGTAATATTGTTCAGCTGAGCATTCTTCTGGCTATTCTCTACTGCTTCTGGAATCACTTCAACACCGTAGACTTCTTTGACATGCTTGGCAACGGATAATCCAATGGTTCCAATCCCAGAATAAGCATCGATCACCACATCATCTGCTTTTAATCCTGCAAAATCAATAGCTGTTTGATAAAGTTTCTCTGCCATTTCAGTATTGACCTGATAAAAGGCTGGTCCTGAAATTTGGAAATCATTTCCCAACATCTGGTCCGTAATATAGTCTTGACCATAAAGGGTCTTCCACTCCTTACCAAAAATCGCATTGGTATTCTGGTCGTTGATATTTTGCATGACAGAGACAATCTCTGGGAACTGCTTGATAAGGTGTTCAATCAACTGCTCCACTCGGAAAACTTTAGGACGTGTAGTCACTAAAATAACCATGATTTGTCCTGAATAGTGGCCTCGTCGCACCACAAGGTTTCGAATCAAGCCAGATTGTTCCTTTTCGTCATAAGGTTTTAAATCAAAACGACGAAGCAAATCTCGTAAAGCCACAATAACTTGGTCAATGACAGGATTCTGGATGAAGAAATCTTCAAGGGGCATGAGGTCGTGCGAATTTTTACGGAAAAAACCAGTTTCCAAGACACCATTCACTCGACGAACGGGCACCTGTGCCTTATTTCGGTACTTGACAGGATTTCCCATACCAAGCGTTTCAGCAACTTCTACATCGGTAATGCCAGCTATCTTGTAGAGACTGTCTTTGACTTGCTTGGTTTTGAACTTAAGCTGCTCTGGATAGGCAAGATGCCCCAAATCAGCGATACCTGAACGCAGATAAGCTAGGTCAAGATTTTGGTTACGATGTGGAGAGGAAGTAAGGTATTCTTCAACTTTCCCATAGCCAATCTTTTTATTGAGTTTAAGGACTCGCATGAGAATTTTCTCAGTTGGTAGAGCATTTTCTACAAAGAAAACCAAACCATCTACCTTAGCAACCCCAGCACCTTCATGGGTCAAATCAACAATTTCAACTTCTACAATATCATTTTTCTTTAGCATATTTTTCACTTTCTATCGACCGACAAAAAAGACGGCAACATTTCTGTTACCATCTATTATATCATGAAATGACCTAAGCACCAAAACTCTTGAAGAAGTTGACAATGGCTTGCCAAAGGGAGCTAAAGAAGTTGCCCCCGTCTTCTAGCGCTTTATTGGCATCAAAGTTGAGGTTGATATTTTTAAAGCTATCTCCAGCTTGGGATACAATACTTTCCTTGAGGTCATTTAGGGTTTTAGTAAAATCAGCATTGTTCAAAATGTCACTCTTTGAGAGGTTAAGCGCAAAATTGATGATGATATTGACCTGGTTTCCTGTTATAACCTGATCGAGTTTGTAGTTTTTTAGCGTGTCTTCAACGATTTTGCGGACATCTTCTTCTGTCAGATTACCTTTGACTTCTTTTGCCTTTGCGATTCCTGCCTTGATATCTGCCAAAGCGACATTGAGTTTATTGGCATCGTAACCTGACTTGTCCTTGTTTTCAGCATTGATATCTGATAAGGCTTTTAGCTCCTCTTGGGCCAAGTCTTTATTGGCTTGCGGTACTTTAGCACCATTGGCCTCTAACGAGTAGTAAATCCCTGCTAGAGCGCTCTCTCCTGTAACTGGAATGGGTGCTGCAACTGTGATTTTTGCATGCTCCACTCCCAGCGTCACTGCTGCGTTACGATACATATCCTGTGTCACCTTGGTGATATTTTCAGGCGTTTCAATCTTGACTTCTAGAGGCGACTTATCACCCAGCTTTTGAATCTTAGCTGACGAATAAAGCTGTAAACTAGCATCATTAGCCACATTCATAATTTTCGAATAGATATCAGGTGTCATCGTTTTGATATCTTTGGTGTCTTTTGATGCGTCATAGCCAAGTTTGCTAAGGGTTTGATTTTTCTGGTCTTCAGATAGAGAAGAACCTAGAACATATTCAGGTTGTACATAGGTTTCATCGATTACTTTTTGAACATCGGTTACTGCGTGGACGCTTGTCATAGCTGTTGCAGCCCACAATACTGCAGCACTTGTTAGAAAGAATTTCTTTCTCATGGGGTATTCCCTCCTTTACCCTCCTAGATTAATAAAACAATCTTAAAGAAAACTTATAGTGAAAAACACCTGGTTAAACCAGATGTTTAGAAGAAATTAAAGAATTTCATGATATAGAGATTAAAGTGAACCTGTCTCGAGTAGTAATAATTTCCACCATTTTCATAGAGTTCAGCTCCGTGAAAAATAGAGATAGGGTTGATATAGGTATAGGTCTCTCCAGTGGTATTGCCAAGGATAGGAGCGACCGTTTCTCGGGAGTAACGCTTGGCTAGGGCCAAAGTATTTTCCTTGCCATTCTGAGCGATAAAGTCGATATAGGCAGGTCCAAAATTATAGGCTTGAACAGCGGTCCAGACATCTACTCCTTTGCTCTGTGCCAAATAGAGGTTATCTGTTAGTGTCTGTATCCCTTGGCGAATACTAGAGGCATCGTCATTGATGGTATTGGTAGCGCCACTAGCAGACTCACTAGACTGCATGACATCCCGCTCTTTACCCTTCGTTTCGGTATAAATCATGGCGAGCACCAACTCTTCATTGGCTGGAGTATCTCTTTCGCTCAAGATTTCTCGAACCATGGGTTGGTAGGTCATGACTTGTTTAACATCCTGATGGATATGATAAGCTTTGTATCCTGCGAAAAGGAAGACTGCTAGCACAAGCACTCTTCTTATAAATTTAAACATTATTTACTTTGAATATCCTCGATATTTTTGATTAAGATAGAATAGGTTCCATTGTCATTTTGGATAAACTCAACAGACTCTGCGTCTTGGTAGACGTTATTAGGAACGATGAGTTCAATTCCGTTTGACAAGGAAAGTTTTTGGTTTTCAAATTTCTTGAGCTGCCTGCTGGCATCAATTTCATCGAACTGGACTGGTTCTGGTACGGCTTCTTTGACTTGGTCAATAAAGCTCAAACGAGCAGTCAGATTGTTATCAAAAAGGTCGTTAGCCAATTTCTCAGGCGATAATTCGTTGCTTTCTTCCAAATTATTGAAAATAGCGGATTTGACCTTAGATTGAAATTGAAAATCATCTGTGTTAAAGGACTCTGCAATTCTCTGTGCCGTTTTTTCCAGTTCCTTGATAGATTTCTTTGGTGAAATCTTAGGGGCAACATCTAGGAGATTTTCTGAAAAATAGTTCAAAAAAGTCCCATTGTACTTGATGCGTTTCTCGATGAGGTGGTACTTGCGATTTTGAAGATTGACCACCAAGGCCTCATCAGCTCCCGTTCCAAATCCAGGCAGGTTATTCTGAGTTAACTTGATTGGATTATCAACTTCTCCACCGAGGTGGGTCAAGGTCTCACGCAGAGCAATTCGCAAGAAAGCGAAATGTTCCACGCCTTCTTTAGAAAACTGAACAAAAATCAAGTCATTGGTCTTGAGATTTTCAGAAATGCTAAACTCCTCTTTCCAGAGATTAGCCAGTGTTACTGATGTCTCCAACAAATCGTCTGTGATGTGATTGAAGAAGGGATTTTCTTCTTCGAAAATCCCAGTCTTGGCTTCATCTGAATACACGCGTTCAATTTTTTTACGCAGATATTCTTCGATTTTTGGAGTGATATTGAGAAACTTATCCGCTAGAAACAACTCAGTATCGTCTGGGCTGAACTGATGGATAATAGCTTTCTTAATATAAATGTCCATAAAAGTATTAGTCCTCGTATAGTGGGAAGGCATCTGTCAATGCTTTGACTTCACTTCTCACTTCTTCTAAGACAGCTTCATTTTCTGCATTCTTAAGAGTTTTAATGATGAGTTCAGCCACTTTGCGACTTTCTTCTTCACCAAATCCACGTGCAGTGATGGCTGCAGATCCGATACGAATCCCACTTGTCTTGAATGGTGACAAGGTTTCGTATGGAATTGAGTTTTTATTTAGGGTAATATTGACCTCATCAAGCAAGTTTTGAGCAACTTTTCCGTTTTCTACAACCTTAGTGACATCCACTAGGAAGAGGTGATTTTCAGTCCCTCCAGAAATGATACGGAAATCAGGGTCATGCAAGAAAACATCTGCCATAGCCTTGCTGTTTTTGATGACATTGGCAGCATATTCCTTGAAGGCTGGATCCAAAACTTCTTTGAAGGAAACCGCCTTAGCAGCCACAACATGCTCTAAAGGACCGCCTTGAATACCAGGGAAAATAGCCGAGTTGATTTTCTGAGCTAGATCCTCATCATTGGTCAAAATCAAGCCACCACGAGGTCCACGAAGGGTTTTGTGGGTTGTTGTTGTAGTGATGTGAGCGTATGGTACTGGGCTTGGGTGAAGACCAGCTGCTACCAAACCAGCGATATGAGCCATGTCCACCATGAGCTTAGCCCCAACAGCATCTGCGATTTCACGGAATTTTGAGAAGTCGATAATTTGAGAATAGGCTGAAGCACCAGCTACAATTAATTTTGGTTTTACTTCTTGGGCTTGTTTCAAGATAGCATCAAAGTCCAAAAGTTCCGTTTCAGGATCCACACTATAAGAAACAAAGTTGTAGGTTTGACCAGAGAAGCTAACTGGAGCTCCGTGGGTCAAGTGTCCACCTGCTGCCAAATCCATCCCCATAACGGTATCACCTGGCTCAATCAAGGCCATGTAAGCCGCACAGTTGGCCTGACTTCCTGAGTGAGGTTGGACATTGGCGAATTTAGCACCAAAAATTTCTTTTGCACGTTCAATAGCTAGAGTTTCTACCACGTCTACTACATCAGTTCCACCATAATAACGGCGCCCTGGGT
>NZ_KQ969521.1:572261-577509 GCF_001578935.1 Streptococcus oralis
CCTTGGAAACAACGTTTTCCGAAGCAATCAACTCGATGTTGTTTTGTTGGCGTTCTTCTTCTTTGGCAATAGCATTCCATAGATCAGCATCGTATGCTTTAAAATCATCTTTGTCAAAAATCATAGGTCTTCTCCTTTATAGTGTGACTGGTCCTTTGGTTTGTTCTTCCAATAAGAAAATAAACTAAAAGATGCGAATAAACCGTTTCTGCATTTTATCACAAGTATAACCAACTTTTTCATAAAATGCATGAGCACCCAGACGATGATCGGCAGAATTTAAGCGGATAAACCCATAACCACGTCTTTTTGCTTCTTGATCCAACCCTTGCAGTAAGCTTTTACCGATACCTTGCCCTTGTGCTTGAGGCGAAACCGCTAAGCCTAAAATATTAAAACCTGCTTTGGAATAGAGGGATTCATAAACTTCAGCATGGACATATCCAAGTAGGACATGGCTGGCTGTATCCTCGTAGCCAAGTAAGAAATGATGGGAATCCTGAGATAATCTAGCTAGTTGACTAGCTGTGTCCTCTGGACTAAAAGAATAGCCCAAAGCCTCTTGGTTAATCACACATATAGCATTCACATCTGTTGCTTGCAAATCTCTTAGCATCTCATTCCTCCTCAAAAGAAATCTCTGGCAACTGAGCAAGAATATCTTCTCGCTTAATCGCCCCTTGGCGTAAGATTTTCACCTTGTCTCCAGACAAATCCAAAATAGTCGAATCCTGTCCAGTTAGAAAAGCGTCGTCCTCCAGCCCCAAAACCTCTTGGTCAAAATCCTCTAGAATTTGAGCAAAGGTCACTCCACTTGCCTGACCCGAGATATTGGCAGACGGCCCAATCAAAGGACCTGTCTCTCGAATCAAATCAAGTGTAATGGGGTGACTCGGCATCCGAAATCCCACCGTTGAAAGACCAGGGGTGACCCAATAGGGAACTCGGTCATTGGCTTCAAGGATAATGGTCAAGGGACCCGGTAAAAAGGTCTCTACAAGTTTTTGTAGATAAGTTGGCTGATTCTTTGAAAAGTGCAAGATGTCCTCTAGAGAAGCGACATTAATATTGAGTGCCTTATCTCTTGGACGACGTTTGAGTTGGTAAACATGGTCGACCGCTTTTTCATCTAAGGCCTTAGCAAAGAGACCGTAAACTGTCTCGGTTGGTAGAACAACAGCTCCGCCCTTTTCCAACTCTTGTCTAATCCTGTCCATCATCAACTACAACCATCCTATCTTGACCAAATTGGTCCTTGAGTGTTCGTACCCGTTTTTCAGGAAGATGTTTCCTAAAAAGCGCAGGAACACTTTGACCTTGCTTGTATCCAATTTCAAGGTAAATCTTACCACCATCTGTGAGATAGTCTTTTGCATCTTCCGCAATTCTGCGATAAATAGCTAGGCCATCCTCATCTGCAAAGAGAGCTAGATGAGGCTCCGAATGTAAAACATTCAAACCGACCTCTGACTCATCTTCACGAGAGATATAGGGTGGATTGGATACAATTATATCATATTTTTCAGAAATTTCTGCAAAACAATCAGATTTTTTAAAAAATATATTAAGATTTTGATTTCTAGCATTCTCAGATGCAAGCTCTAAGGCATCTTGGGAAATATCTGCTGCTGTCACTGACCAATCTGGTCTGTTTTTAGCTAATCCAAGAGCTATGGCGCCACTTCCAGTCCCGATATCTAGGACCTTAAGATTTTCCTCAGGATTTTCAGCTAGGATAAGTTCCACCAACTCTTCTGTTTCTGGACGAGGAATCAAAACCCGCTCATCCACTTTTAACTGCATTCCAAAGAAATCTGCCTGTCCGATGATATACTGAGCTGGTTTATGGGACGCTAACTGCTGGAAAATTTCTTCTACAAATTGTTTTTCGGCCTCTGTTACCTCTTGCTGGAGGGCCAAGACAAAGTCTGTAAAAGATAGATTTTTCAGGCAACGATAGACAAAAGAGAGGCTTTCAGCTTCCTCTCCTTGTCTTATCAACGCTTCTTCAAAATCTGAAAATAATTGAGCTAATTTCATTATTTGTTTAATTCTTCTAATTTTTGTGTTTGGTCATAAAGAACCAAGGCATCCACAACTTCATCAAGTTTACCAGACAAAATGGTATCTAGTTTTTGGAGGGTCAAGCCAATACGGTGGTCAGTCACACGGTTTTGTGGGAAATTATAAGTACGGATCCGTTCTGAACGGTCACCAGTACCAATAGTAGACTTACGCTCAGCGTCTTGTTCATCTTGAGCAATTTGAGCAAAGTGGTCAGCAACACGCGCACGGATGATTTTCATGGCCTTCTCACGGTTTTTCTGCTGGGTACGTTCTTCCTGCATCTCAACCTTGATATTGGTTGGCAAGTGAACGATACGAACGGCAGTCGCAACCTTATTGACGTTCTGACCACCTGCACCAGATGCGTGGTAGATGTCAACACGAAGGTCTTTTGGATCAATATCGTATTCTACTTCTTCCACTTCCGGCATGACAAGAACTGTCGCTGTCGAGGTATGAACACGGCCTTGACTTTCTGTCACAGGGACACGTTGAACACGGTGGGCACCAGATTCGTACTTGAGTTTAGAGTATACAGACTGACCTGAAACCATGGCAACCACTTCTTTGAAACCACCGACACCATTCATAGAGGCTTCCATGACTTCAAAGCGCCAGCCTTGGGCTTCCGCATACTTTTGGTACATAGTTAACAAATCTCCAGCGAAGAGGGCTGCTTCATCTCCGCCAGCCGCTCCACGGATTTCAAGGATGATGTTCTTGTCATCGTTTGGATCCTTTGGAAGGAGCAAAATTTTCAATTTCTCTTCGTATTCTTCTTTTTCAGCCTTGGCATCTTTCAGTTCTTGCTTGGCCATTTCTTCCAAGTCCGCATCTCCACCTGATTCCTTAATCATTTCTTCGGCGTCAACGATGTTTTGAAGGACTTGTTTGTACTCACGGTAGGCTGTTACCGTATCACGAGTAGAAGCCTCTTCTTTTGAAAGCTCCATGAAGCGTTTGGTGTCTGAAACGACATCAGGGTCACTCAGCAATTCTCCTAATTCTTCATAACGGTCTTCTACAGCTTGTAGTTGATCATAGATGTTCATTTTTCTTCATTCTCCTTATTGATTTCAGGCGCAAAATAATGTTTACGACAGACTGAGATATAGGTTTCATTTCCACCGATCTGAATTTGTTCGCCATCATAGACTGGCACACCATCCTGCGTACGCAACACCATGGTCGCCTTTTTCTTACAATACTGACAAATGGTCTTGATTTCTTCGATCTTGTCTGCTAAGAGCAAAAGATATTTGGAACCTTCGAACAATTCATTGCGAAAGTCATTCTTCAAACCAAAAGCCATAACAGGTATGTCTAGCTCGTCCACAACACGAGCTAGGTCGTAAACGTGGTGACGCTTGAGAAACTGGGCCTCATCGACCAACACACAGTATGGTTTCTCAGGTAAGTCTTGGATATAGCCGAAGATATCTGTCGTTTCCTCAATCGCAATGGCTGGGCGTTTCATGCCGATTCGACTCGATACATAGCCAACACCGTCACGCGTATCCAGAGCCGAAGTCATAATCACAACTCCCTTTCCTTGCTCCTCGTAGTTATAGGCCACCTTGAGAATCTCAATCGTCTTACCAGAGTTCATGGTCCCATAACGATAATACAACTGTGCCATGCTTCTATTTCACGTCCATTTCTAAATTTTTGCTACATTCTAGTATATCATAATTTTCTGAAGCTTTAAACGGCAAAATGTGGTAAAATAGAAGAAATCAAAAACTAGTGGAGGAAGCTATTATGCCATTTGTACGCATCGATTTATTTGAAGGACGCACGCTCGAGCAAAAGAAAGCTCTGGCTAAGGAAGTAACGGAAGCTGTTGTCCGCAACACTGGAGCACCTCAATCAGCCGTTCATGTCATCATCAACGACATGCCAGAAGGAACTTACTTCCCTCAAGGGGAAATGCGCACCAAATAAACTGGCTTAAGCAGAATTGCTTAGGCTTTTTCAATCTCCAAGTAGCATCCATTGAAGAAATAGTCTAATTTTGTTACAATTTGAAGAGATGTTTGGATACATATCTAAAGAAAAGAAATACAAAAGGAATTAGTATGATTACACGTGAATTTGATACCATCGCTGCTATCTCTACTCCACTAGGTGAAGGAGCCATTGGTATTGTCCGCTTGAGCGGAACAGACAGTTTTGCCATTGCGCAAAAGATTTTTAAAGGCAAAGACTTGAGTCAGGTTGCTAGCCATACTCTTAACTACGGTCACATTGTTGACCCGCAGACAGGGAAGGTCATGGATGAGGTTATGGTCGGAGTCATGCGGTCTCCCAAAACCTTCACTCGTGAAGACATTATTGAGATTAATACCCACGGCGGGATTGCGGTGACCAATGAGATTCTCCAGATGGTTATCCGTGAAGGAGCTCGATTGGCTGAGCCGGGTGAATTTACCAAGCGTGCCTTTCTAAACGGTCGTGTGGACTTAACACAGGCTGAGGCGGTGATGGACATCATCCGTGCCAAGACAGACAAGGCTATGAATATCGCAGTCAAACAACTAGATGGTTCTCTTTCTGACCTCATTAACAATACTCGCCAAGAAATCCTCAATACACTTGCCCAAGTCGAGGTCAATATCGACTATCCTGAGTATGATGATGTTGAAGAAGCCACTACTGCAGTCGTCCGTGAGAAAACTATGGAGTTTGAGCAATTGCTAACCAATCTCCTCAGAACAGCCCGTCGCGGTAAAATCCTCCGTGAAGGTATTTCAACAGCTATCATCGGACGCCCCAATGTTGGAAAATCCAGCCTTCTCAATAATCTTCTGCGCGAAGACAAGGCTATCGTAACGGATATTGCAGGAACTACGCGAGATGTCATCGAAGAATACGTCAATATTAACGGGGTTCCTCTTAAATTGATTGATACAGCTGGTATTCGAGAAACAGATGACATCGTTGAACAAATCGGTGTGGAGCGTTCAAAGAAAGCTCTCAAAGAAGCTGACCTCGTACTCCTGGTCTTAAATGCCAGCGAACCCTTGACAGCTCAAGACCGTCAATTACTTGAAATCAGCCAAGAAACAAATCGCATTATTCTGCTTAATAAAACTGATCTTCCTGAAGCGATTGAAACTTCTGAACTTCCAGAAGATGTCATCCGTATTTCAGTCCTGAAAAACCAAAATATTGATAAGAT
>NZ_KQ969521.1:577529-648845 GCF_001578935.1 Streptococcus oralis
CCTGAAAAACCAAAATATTGATAAGATTGAAGAGCGTATTAATGACCTCTTCTTTGAAAATGCTGGTTTGGTTGAGCAAGATGCTACTTACTTGTCTAACGCCCGTCATATTTCCTTGATTGAAAAGGCAGTCGAAAGCCTGCAAGCTGTCAACCAAGGATTGGAACTGGGAATGCCTGTTGATCTACTGCAAGTAGACTTGACTCGCACTTGGGAAATTCTCGGAGAAATCACTGGTGATGCAGCTCCAGATGAACTCATCACCCAACTCTTTAGCCAATTCTGTTTAGGAAAATAAGAAAAATCCATGATCGTTCATTCGGTCATGGATTTTATTGTCTTTATTAGTAATCTGGTCTAAGGACTCCTGTTACAGTTGCCTTGGTCGCTTCGTAATCGCCGTCTACGACAACCTTGATAATGCGTTTGGCATCTTCTTCTGGTGTTGGAACTAGAGGTAATCGAGTTGGTCCAGCTTCAAATCCCATGTAGTTCAAAACTGCCTTAACTGGAGCAGGACTTGGATAAGAGAAGAGGGCATTGACTTTGGGAATAAATTGCCGTTGAATAGCTGCTGCCTTTTGAATATCGCTTTCCGCAATAGCAGTCAACATCTCGTGCATCTCATCTCCATTTGTATGGGATGCAACAGAGATAACCCCATCTGCACCAAGGTTCATGGCATGAAAAGCATCTCCGTCCTCACCCGTATAAATCAAAAACTCATCTGGTTTGTGCTCAATCAAGTAAGCCATATTGGCTAAGCTGGTACATTCTTTAACACCAATGATATTTGGATGGTCAGCCAAACGAAGCATGGTTTCTGGAGTCAATTCGACAACCACACGCCCTGGAATGTTATAAATGATAATAGGCAAATCTGAGGCATCCGCAATTGCTTTAAAGTGCTGGTACATTCCTTCTTGTGAAGGTTTATTGTAGTATGGCACGATTGCAAGTCCAGCTGCAAAACCACCAAAGTCCGCTACTTCCTTGACAAACTCAATGGAGTCTCGTGTATCATTGGTTCCGACCCCTGCAATCAGAGGAACACGACCAGCTACAACCTTTTGAACAGCAGCAAAAATTTCCAATTCCTCATCATGGGTCAAGGTCGGACTTTCAGCAGTTGTTCCAGCTAGCAAAATGCCGTCTGTATGATGGGCCAATAAATGCTCAATCAAGGCAGGAATAGCCTCGAAGTTAATGGAACCATCTTCATGAAACGGGGTGATAAAGGCAGTAATCATTTTACAATTTTTCAAATCCTGATAAGACATGGTGATGCTCTCCTTCTAGTTTATTTTGGATACAAAAAGGTGCTGAGATACCTCCCAGCACCTAAAGTTTGCTTATTTTAATTCAAATTTCAATTCAGCTGTTGGACGAACCAAGCCACGTTCGTGAAGAGTTTCTGCAATTTGAACAGAGTTCCAAGCTGCACCTTTAAGAAGGTTATCTGAAACAACCCACATGTGGATACCTTTTTCCGCATCCAAGTCCTTGCGGATACGTCCAACAAAAGTATCCCGTGAACCAACCGCATTGATAGCTTGAGGATAGATTTGATGCGCTACGTCATCCTCAAGAACAGCACCTGGGAAGGCTGCGATAGCGGCTTTCACTTCTTCGATTGGAGCCACTTCTTTTGTTTCGATATAAACTGACTCAGAGTGAGCTGACAAGACTGGAATACGCACACATGTTGCTGAAACGGCAATGCTGTCATCTTCCATGATTTTCTTGGTTTCCTTGGTCATCTTCATCTCTTCATAAGTGTAGTCGTTATCTGTAAAGACGTCGATTTGTGGAAGAGCGTTGAAGGCGATAGGATAGTGTTTCTTATCACCACCTGAAGGCAAGATTTCCGCATGCAAGTCACGTGGATTCACACCATCATTCAACACTTCACGAAGTTCACGTTGTGTTTCAAGAATCGCTCCCATACCCGCACCGGAAACCGCTTGATAGGTTGAAACGATGATACGATCCAAGCCCCACTTCTGACGAACAGGCTCCAAGGCCACCATCATTTGGATTGTTGAACAGTTAGGGCAGGCAATGATCCCGTTGTGGGCATCAAGAGCATGGGCATTGACCTCTGGAACAACCAAAGGAACATCTGGATTTTGGCGGAAATAAGAAGTGTTATCCACCACTACTGCTCCAGCTTTCACAGCATAGGGAGCATACTTAGCAGAGGTTGAACCACCTGCTGAGAAGAGGGCAATATCAACACCCTCAAAAGCTGTCTCAGTCGTTTCCTCAATGGTAATGTCTTGGTCTTTAAATTTCAAGGTCTTGCCTGCTGAACGCGCAGAAGCAAGGTAACGAATTTTATCAATTGGAAGAGTGGATTCTTCCAGCATTTTAATCATTTGAGCACCCACAGCACCAGTGGCACCAACAACAGCAACTGTATATCCCATAATCAAACCTCTTTATAAGAATTTTCTAAAAATTTTCTAATGCCCCTATTATACTACTTTTTTAACCAATTGAAAAGTTTTTTTGTACATGCTTTTGAAAATAAAAAAGTCTCTGGCACAAAACCAGAGACTAAGAGGCATCTTCATGTGATGAGCAGGTTCACACAACTCATCAAGGTCCGCTCCTGCGTTATGACCTCCTTATGCTCAATAGCAGTCCGAAGACTACCTATCGACTCATCGCATCTACTATTCTACTAGATAGGGGCACTTTTGTCAACAGCCAAAACGCTTTAACTTCATTTATACAGATAGATAAGAAAAAACCTTGGTCTCCCAAGGTCATTTTACTTCTATCATGCTAATTGCCGGGATTGAACCGGCGACCTCATCCTTACCATGGATGCGCTCTGCCAACTGAGCTAAATCAGCTTACCTAAAAAGTATACTATAGTTCTATGTTCTTGTCAAGCGCTCTCTTTTAATTTTTAGAATGAAAAAAGCTAGATTTAGCAAGAATCTAGCTTATAAACTTCTTATCTTGTTAGATCGATTCGCTGTCCTAGTTTACCAATCAAAATCGCACCTACGATAAGTGATGCAAACTCACCAATTCCAGTAGAGAACCATGTGAAGAAGAAGGGAGCTTCTGTCAAGATATGAAGTTCAGCTGCAATGGTAATCATTGAAATGGAGAAGAGAATTGAAAAGAAGAAATGATCTTTTCGAATCAATCCGTTAAAGAGGTAATCTTTGCTGTATTTTGCAAAGAGCCATACACCTAGACTTAGGAAAACTAGGGTAGAACCTCCACCGACAAAGACATCTATTAGGCCAAAACTACTAAATAAATTAGCAATCATACATCCAAGAGTCACACCAATGATGTATTTGGGATTGTAAAAGGCCATAAAATTCATCATCTCAGAAATACGAAACTGATAAGCTCCATAGCTAATGGCATTGAGCGGTGGGGTGATGGTCAAGACGACATAAATAGCAGCCACAATGGCAATTTCAGCCACATCACGAACAGTTAATTTTTTCATTGTTTCTCCTTTGGCGGTTATCCACGTAAAATATGCTTGGTGAAAGAAGTTAAGCACCAAGGGTTGAGATTATCAACCCTATCAGTATAGCACAATATATAACTTTATGCTATACTAAAATCATGAAAAAACTAATAAAAGCTTTCTTTGATAACGAAATCCTCTCCTACCTATTTTTTGGTGGTGCTACTACTCTGGTTTCTATTGTATCACGTTTGGTTATTTACCATATCAGTCATCAGGAAATCCTCGCAACTGCCCTCGCAAATATTATCGGGATTCTCTTTGCCTTTCTCACAAATGATACAATCGTCTTTAAACAAGAGAGAAGGAATTGGCCAACCCGCCTGGCTAAGTTTTTCTTAGCTCGTCTTTCTACTCTTGGTCTTGACGTTCTTTTAACTTATATCTTTGTTACAACTTTTCCTGATATTATTGGCCAGTTTGTCGAATTTAATATAGATAGGGTTAATACGATTGAAACTATCCTAGCGCAAATTTTGATTATCATTTTAAATTATGTTTTCAGTAAAGTTTATATTTTCAAAAGGTAGGATCTGAGCATTAGACTTGCATTCCCTCATCTTTTAAGATATAATTAAGAGAATTTTTTTGAAAGGAAAAAGAAAATGTTAAAGGATCTTAAAGAATTCTTGCTTCGTGGTAATGTTGTCGATCTTGCTGTCGGTGTGATCATTGCCTCTGCTTTTGGTGCCATCGTGACTTCTCTTGTCAACGATATCATCACTCCACTTATTTTGAACCCAGCTTTGAAAGCTGCGAACGTTGAGCGTATTGCAGAACTTTCATGGAATGGTGTTGGTTACGGTAGCTTCTTGAGCGCTATCATCAACTTCCTTGTAGTTGGTACTGTTCTCTTCTTCGTTATCAAAGGTATTGAAAAAGCTCAAAGCCTTCGTAAAAAAGAGGAAGTGGTTGAGGAAGCTCCTGCTGGTCCAACTGAACTTGAAGTTCTTCAAGAAATCAAAGCTCTTCTTGAGAAAAAATAAAACAAATAAAGGATTTAGCATAAAGCCAAATCCTTTTTTTCTTTACTCTTTTGGTAATTTCCCAGCCTTTTCTAGCATCTTCTTGATAAGATAAGGCATTTTGACATTTTCACGGCCTTTTTTCTCAATGAGCTTTTTGACAAATTCTGGCATCTGAAGGTCGTCTGTCTCCTCCATAATATCCTTAGTGGTTGCTGACGGAGCTAGCTCATCAAAGGTTTCTTCTTCTGGGAGAAATTCCTTAAATTCTTTTTGTTCATTGGCTCTTACAGTATCAACTAAAGCATCAATTAAACGAGAGTCTGTGTTTGGCATAGGTGGACGATGGTAGGTTACACCTAATTCTTGACACAAGTCATAACATTCTACATCGTTGTCAAAGAGGACTTCGATATGCTCACTAATGAAGCTAATCGGGACAAAGATGTAATGCTCTGGATGTTGCTTTTGTTCTCGCAAATATTCTAAAACATCTGGCTTGATCCAAGGAATTCCAATATCGCTTTCGCTCTGCCAAGTATTGGTATACTGGTCGGTTGTTAGGCCGAGCTGTTCAGCAATGAGCTTGCTATTATCGAAAATCTGGTCGATATATGGATCTCCAAAGTCCAAGGCAAAAATGGGGACGCTATGGGCTGAAAAGATTACCTTGAAGGATTCTTCTCCTACATCGTCTCGTAAAATTTTTCCAATCTCATCTGTCCAGAAGTCCAGCAAAGGCTGCTCCTGATACCAGTCCTTAATGACCCAAAAACGAATCTGTTTACTTTCTAAGAATTTCTCATACCCCATAACCGAATAGAAAGAATAATGTGGCTCAAGGATTAAGCAGATACATTCTTCAACGCCATCAGCTTCCATCTGCTTGATTACGTCTGGGATAAAGGGGCGAGAAAACTTATTGGCAAAGTAGATACCGTACTCCTCCCCTAAACGTTCTCTTACTAAAGCAACTTCTTCCCTTGTAATCCGCTGCAAAGGCGTCCCACCGATAAGGACGTAGTTGTCATAGAGGGTCTGTATCTCATGGTTTTTGGGTCTAACTCCACGACGAATGTTTGTAAAAAATTCTGCTACTCCTTCAAAACTAATCTCCTCTGGAGAACCAAAGGTCATCGTTAATATAGCTTTTTTCATGTTATCATCCTTATGATATTATTTTCACTATCTATTCTATCATGAAAGACAAAAATAGTAAACGTTTCCGACGTCTACTATTTTTTTTGTTCTTTTGTCTTTCTATCTCGTCTCATGATTAGGATGATAACGACAAGGAGTAAAATAACGATAATCAGGAGAAGAAAGGCAAGGATATAAATCCAATGCGTTGGTAGCCCTTGGTCAAAATAGCGTGTTCCTACTGCTTCCCCACTTTTATCCTGGGATGCTTTTACTGGTGCATCCGTTATTTTAGCTAAGAGGATATGTCGTCCGTTTGTAATATTAAGGAAACAGGTGCTTAACAAAACAATCTTGTCCGTTGAAGTCAAGGAAACATCACGCTTGTACTTTGCCTTGCTCAGCAGATATTGATAGTAAGCCTGATGTTCCTCATCGTTGGAACTCAAGGTTCGATAAATCTCCGTATCATAGGCATCTACTTCTAAAATCCCAAATATCTCAAGACCACGTTCACGACCATTGTAGTAGATAGAACCATAGCGATGCTTTTCAAAAAAATCTTGATCCGCAAATTTTTGAATCTCCCCAAACATAGCACCAGAAGCCATGGAGTGACCATAGATGATGGTATTAAAGTCTGTAAAGTTAGGATTAAAGCGATAGTCGAGAAAAATAGAGCCCGTCACCGCATAATCGCCAAAAGCATTACGATCTAGATACTTGATGTTATCCCGACTTTGCAGGAGCGGATAGTCGACCTTGGTCCCATCGATGCTAATCCAACCACAAACATCTTGATTAAGATGTTGGAGAGTTTCAAATCCTGTACTTGAAGCATCCTTTTCAATGGGATTGTAGTGATCATAGTCACTAGCAGCCACTGATCGCCAGCCCACAACTGCCAACAAACAAAGTAGAAAAGGCACTAGAAAAAAACGTCGTTTGGAAGGGGATTTTGCCATTCAGGCACTCCTTTCTCTCTATTCTCTAAAAAGGAAAGAAGGCGGGACAATAAACCGCCTTTTTCCTATTCATCCTTAGTCAGTAGGGATGGTTCCTTTATGACTTTCGCGCCTCTCTTCTACGACGTAAGATCAAGTAGAGAATGATGAGCAAGAAAATCAATAATAAGAACAATACAAACAAAATGATATACCATATCCATAGAGGGATCGATGAGAGGAAACGTCCAAATGACGAGTCGTCAAAGACACTATACGGGAATGGTTTTGCTTTTTTAGTATGGAAGGTATTTTGGGGAACGGTGTCTGTGATCTTTGCGACCACGATATGACGCCCGTTGGTCACATCTAGAAAGCAGGTGCTGAGCAGGATGATACGATCACTCGGTGAGAGTGAGATATCCCGCTTGTGCATGGAAACTGAGAGCAGGTGGTCTAGATAGGCCTGCTGGCGGTCCTCACCCTGTATTCCTGGATCATAGATGTTAAAGTCATAGGCATCGACCTCTAGCATCTCAAAGATTTCGATCCCCTTTTCTACACCATTGTAGTAAATACTCCCATAACGATGCTGGTCAAAATAGGTCGCATCTGAAAATTTTGCCACGTCTCCAAACATGACGCCATTTTCCACGTGGTGGCCATAGATGATGGTGTTAAAATCATCAAAGTTGGTACTATTTCTCGCATCAAGAAAGATAGCACCTGTCGCTGCAAACTCACCCTTGGAGTCCTTGTTGAGATACTTTTCATTGTCCTTGGCTTGTACTAAAGGATAGTCGATATTGGTACCATAGACATTGATCCAACCGAGAACTTCGGGGTTGAGTTCTTGAAGCTTGCTGAAGCCTGTAAAACTAGCCAGCTCATCCTTTTGTGTCGGAGCGACTGGCCGATAAGCCTCATACTCGCTAGAAGAGGCTAGTGAGTAGACTTGGTTGGAATCCCAAAGAGCGTAAAAACCAAAGAGAAATACTAGCGCTGCCAACAAGAGCAGCAAGTGATTGATCACCCCATCTATAGCCAGAACGAAACGCCTAGACAGACTCTTTTTTGGTTTCTCACGCTTGGTTTTCATCATCTATCCCCCAACCGTTTAGGCTTCTCTACGTTTTTTAGACAAGACAACAAATCCAGCCAAACCAAGACCAATCATCAAAATGAATGGAAGGTTGTCAATTAAGAGACCAGTAGGGGTAACGTCTTGGTATGTATTGGTGATAGTGTTGTCATTTGGTTTTTCACCTACAAGAAGATTAGTCAATGAGAAGTCAGTTGCTTGAGTACCCTGTTGAGTTTTATCAGCTCCATTTTCTTGCCATGATGCTGAAGCGGTGTAACCAGGTGTTCCTGATTCAACTAAGGAATAACGTGTACCTGCAGGAAGAGTTGCAAAAACAAGGGATTGATCATGATGAAGTGTAAACTCCTTTGTTTCTCCATCTCTAAACTCGAAATCTTTTTCTCCTACTTTACCTCTGAAAATACCCGTTTCATCAGTAGACCCTTTTTTGAATGTGATTTTGAAAGTAAAATCTTTTGTCTTACTCGCAAGATCTCCAGAAATCAATTTTTTAATGACAAGTGAATTCGCTTTAGGATTTACATGATCTGGATTAGGATTATTTGGAGTAGGATCATTAGGGTCTGTTATCTTACCTGCGTTTTTACGGTATGTATTAGTAAATAAATCAAAAGTGAAGTTAAATGTTTTACTTGTTTCTGAATTTTTCTTTTCTGTGGTAGCTGAACCATTTTTTACCGTTTTAAAATAAACAGTTGAAATATAAGTACCTTGCCCATTTTTCTTATTTTTAACAAAAACATGCATTTCATACTTGCTTTCATCAAATTTCATTTCATCTATGGTTTGGTTATCTTTGGTGATTGCAGTCCATCCTGTTTTAGCTTCAGATACGTCATATACATATTCACCAGCATATTTGTAGGTAATATCTTTAAAAATATTATCTGATTCTTTTTGAATATTTGTTTTACCTGCTTCCAAAGCATCATCTTTCCCATATGTAACAGTTCTATCAGGAATGTTTGTTACATCTACTATAGGAACAGTTTGTGCATTTGGAACTCCATCAGCATCTACCTGCTTAGGCTTAAATTGGAAACTAAAAGTTGCATTTGGTGTTGTAACTCCTTCAGCGATATTCAATGTTTTACGAATTGATACTCGAATATCTGTGTCGGCAGTTGGCGTGTTTACAACAGTATCCGCAAATGTTGGCACTCCTCTAAACACCGACAAGGCTGTGAGGGCCGCAACGCTTGCAGTGACTAACTTTTTCAAAAATGTTTTTTTCATAAGTTTTCCTTTTTTTATCTTTTATCTTTTCTATTTTCTTTTATCTCTTGCATCAAAAGCCTCGTCTTCTGAGAACGGTGACGACCTTTCCTTGGGTATCCTTTATGGGGATAGTCCCAAATGCCCGACTATCTACTGCTGTTGTTCGATTGTCCCCTAGGACAAAGAGTTGTCCGGGTGGCACCTTTATCGGAAAGGTAATTCCTTCCTTATAGAGCAGGGTTTCCTTATAGATGTCCTGCTCTTGTTGAGGCGAGCCATTGATGATGAGACCGTTTTCGTTTATATCGATGGTGCTTCCTTCTGTCGCGATCACGCGCGCCACCCTCTCCTTGCCCTTGTAGCTATAGACTAGGAGATCACCGACCGAGTAGCGTTTGTCCAGCCGATAGTAGACCACAAGGTCCCCATCTTTGAGGGCTGGTTTCATGCCATCGTCATTGTACCTGACTAGGCCAAAGACTAGGTAGTAGAGAGCCACGAGTACGACTGCGACCATGAGGAGCTTACTGACTAAGTAGAGGACATCTCCCCAGACACTCGGTGGAGACTTATCCCTGTTGACCTGCGCCACGGTTTTGGTTTTCTTTTTTCCTAGCAGCATTACTTCCTCCTATTCACCACGAGATGACCGAGAAAGATGGTAAAGAGGAGCCCTGATAAGGGAAGGATGATCCCTAACATCAGTTCGCTACTCAAGAAATCCACGCCAGTCTCAGGTATACTGTTTTTATCGTTAGTAACCGTTGCGGCCTTATCAGCATCAAGGGTTCCTTCTTGATTTTCATAGGTAACTTGATAGCCACGTGAAGATTCAGCTTGCTCTTCGACACGATAGTGGGCACCAAGAGGAAGGTCATAGAGGGTTGGGTGTTGATTTCTCTTGAGCTCGAGGGTGAGCAGTCCATCCTTGACCATCACTTTTTCGATTTTGCCATTATTATTAACTTCATACTCCCCATTCAAGGGTTGATTCTTGGCATCTGTAAGGCGGACGTCGACTTTAAAGGACTGCAAGAGATTGGCAAAGACACCAGTGACTTTTTTGGTGATAGACAGACGGGGCAGACGGCGGTTGGTAACAGTCGTTTGCTTATCGTCATCCAGTGTCCCTTCTTTGCTGCTATCATACTGGACATCATATCCGACTCTTGACTCTGCATCTTCTTCCACCTTGTAGTGGGCATTTCGCGGTAAATATTTTAGGTCTTCACTATGCTCCCGTAAGAGACTGATCTGCGCTTTCCCGTTGGTCACTTTCACTTTTCCAAAGGTACCATTAATTGGTTGACCGTCTGCATCTGTTAGTTCGATATTGATCTTAAAGCCTTTGTTGCGGATGATGTTATTGCCTTTGGCGATTTTGGTAACTTTAAGGGTCGGGAGTTGACGATAGACGACTTTAAAGGATGGCTGTTCTGCTGTGCCTGTCTTTTCTACTTCGACCGTGTAACCTGGAGCTTCTGGTGGTTTGACCTCATAGTCATAGCCTCTCGCTACCTTGTCAAAGCTTGCATTTCTTAGTCTAACATCTTGCCTTTGGGCAGTGCTTGTTCGATAGTTTTCTTTATCAGGGCCTCCGTCCTTGCCCTTTTGGACGAGGGTGAGTTGGAGGTTTTCAGGTTGCGGTGCATGAGGGACGGTACCATCTGTCACACCTTTCCACTCAACCTTTACAGGTATAGTCAGAGGTCCTCTTGGACTAAAGGTTGGTTTTTCCTTATACTGTACTTCCTTGGTCTGTGTGCTTCCCTTACCGTAAGAGTAGGTGACCTTAGCACCTTTATTGGAGTAGAGCTTGGTAGCATCTCCTCCCTCGGCATCATCTGCTGTGACGGTCTTGTCCCCCGCACTGGTATCGTCTGCCTCTTGGGTCGAGGTGACTCTAAACTTGAGTGCGTACTTGACACTATCATCTAAGATATAGTCGGGGTTAAACTTAGCTGTGACTTCTACCAGACCAGCATCGTTCTTTTTGGTCTCTAGAGTGACCTTATCTGCTCCCAGAGTTTCTTCCTGTCCATTTTCGACCTTGACAACGCGGATATGAGAGGCGTTATCTGGCAATAGCTTGACATACTTGGAGAGAATATCCGTGATGGTCACATGGTGAATCCCCAAAGGAAGAATCTTCTTGGTGATTTCCTTGAACTGCTCCTGCAACTGATTTTCATCATTGGCAAAAAAAACTTCATTGGGGATATTTCCATTATAATTACTGATATAGGATTTCAAAGTTGAGATACTATCCGTTGAGTTGGAATAGCGAAACTTAACAGAGTAGAAGCCGTCCACCTTTGGAGCAATTTCTTTTGAAACTTTATCTGTCTCTTCATTTAGAGCTCTTTCAAACCAATCTGGAGCAGTTTCAGTGACTCCATCCTGATTATTATAGTTATAGATAGTATAGCCATTACTATCATAATACATATTGGCAAATCCATCTGATAGAAGGATAACAACTTTTTTGGCGTTGCTTCGAGCTGTTCCCAGCAACTGATTTGCCAACTGCATCCCAGCTGTAATATTGGTACCTGTACCAATGCCAGCTTCATTCCCTAACGAATATCCTCCTGCTATCGCCATATTACCGGCTGCATATTTAGCGTTACTAGCGTTAGAATCCCAACCTAATATGGTGTTAGCGTCGTCGTAGGTGTTTATCCCTGAATAGTATCCTGCCCAGTATGGCCAATACCTATATGTGTAACCATAATACGAATACGAATCCGAAACATAACCAACTCTTTGATTATCTATCTTCCCTCCAAACCCTACAATCGCTAGTCGGTTATTGGGTTTAGACAAAATCGAGTCAATCAAGCCTTGTCGTCCGTTTGTTCCTGTCAAGGTATTTTTGAGAGACTGGATACGGCTAACCATGCTACCACTGGCAGTTTGGACGTCTGTCTTATTCATACTCCCCGACAGGTCCGCGACCAGTACTACATCCAAAGGGTCAGACTGGATTTCTGATCCCATGGTCGAGGTGATGTCCAGAGAGAGTTCGTATTCATCTGTCTTTCCCTGTACAGGCGTCAGTGTTTTATGAATAGTAGTGAGTGGTTCTGTGGAGCCATCTGCTCGCAAAAGTCCCATCGGGGCGCACAAAAACAGGGTAGCTAGTAGTGTAGCCAATCGAAGCCCCCACATTCCTACACGTTTCCCCATCTTTTGAAAGTTCATGATATCCTCCCTATTCCAATTTTATCATAGTTATTTTATCAATATAATAGATTTGTCCATTTATTATAAATCAAATAATAATATAAGTCAAATAATATGAGTCTATAAATCACTTTTTTAATCAAAAATTAGTATGATTCCTCTTTTTTTTCCTTTTTCTCTGTGGTACAATGGAAAAAATAATAGAAGATTTCTTAAGGAAACTAGTCTCTCACTCGTGAAAACGCTTCAATCAGATTGTATAAAACTGAAATATTCTGTTTTTTCAATTTTTCCACAATTTAATCTTTGGCAGACTAGAACTACTATGAAATCAAAAGGAGTTTTATGATGACTTATCCTAACTTACTGGATCGTTTTTTGACCTATGTCAAAGTAAACACTCGCTCCGACGAGCACTCTACTACTACTCCAAGCACGCAAAGCCAGATAGACTTCGCGACCAATGTCCTCATCCCTGAGATGAAACGTGTCGGTCTGCAAAATGTCTACTACCTACCAAACGGTTTTGCCATTGGAACTTTACCCGCTAACGACCCTTCCTTGACTCGCAAGATTGGTTTCATCTCTCACATGGATACCGCTGACTTTAATGCCGAAGGTGTCAATCCCCAAGTCATCGAAAACTACGATGGTGGGGTCATTTCACTAGGCGACTCTGGCTTTAGCCTTGATCCAACCGACTTTGCTAACCTTGCTAACTACAAAGGGCAAACTCTGGTCACGACAGACGGCACTACCCTTCTAGGTGCCGATGACAAGTCTGGTATTGCTGAGATCATGACAGCCATCGAATACTTAACAGCTCATCCTGAAATCAAACATTGCGAGATCCGTGTCGGCTTTGGCCCAGATGAGGAGATTGGCGTCGGTGCTAATAAATTTGATGCAGAGGACTTTGACGTTGACTTTGCCTATACTATTGATGGTGGCCCACTGGGTGAACTTCAGTACGAAACCTTCTCAGCAGCTGGGGCTGAACTCCATTTCCAAGGGCGCAATGTTCATCCTGGTACTGCTAAAGGTCAGATGGTCAATGCTCTTCAGCTAGCCATTGATTTTCATAATCAACTGCCAGAGAATGACCGACCTGAACTGACAGATGGTTACCAAGGTTTCTATCATCTCATGGATGTGTCAGGTAGTGTCGAGGAGGCGCGTGCAAGCTACATCATCCGTGACTTTGAAAAGGACGCCTTTGAAGCCCGTAAAGCATCTATGCAAGCCATCGCTGATAAGATGAATCAAGAGCTTGGGAATGATCGCGTGACCTTAACTCTGACAGACCAGTACTACAATATGAAGGAAGTCATTGAGAAAGACATGACGCCTGTTAACATTGCTAAAGCTGTTATGGAAGATTTAGGGATCGCACCAATTATCGAACCTATCCGTGGTGGAACAGATGGGTCTAAGATTTCCTTTATGGGAATTCCAACTCCAAATATCTTTGCTGGTGGCGAAAACATGCACGGACGCTTTGAATACGTCAGTCTAGAAACAATGGAAAAGGCAGTTGATACCATTATCGGAATCGTTTCATACAAAGACTAGAAAAGCTAGATACAAACGAAATCATGGAGATTTTTAGTCAATAATTCCATAACAAAAGGCACCCTATTAAATGTTCAAAAATCTTGATAGGATGCCTTTTTTAGGTATTTAAAATTTTTGGAGGTTCTTTTGCATTATGCGCTTGGTTGAGTTGTGGTTTCTGTCTTTTCTTTTTCTTCTATTGTAGAAATAGGAGCCCCTTTCAAAAGAGTGAGTAGTTTTTCAGCCTCTTCCATGATTTGGTTATTGCTCAGTGTTCCGAGCAATAGGCTGTTTTTAAGACCGAGCAAGGTTTCTTCTGCATTGGCTTTTAGACTTGCATCACTCAGTTCTGATAGGAGTTGCTCTGCTTCCGTGAGTTTGGCAGTTACTTTTTCCGTTTCAACTTGTGGTTCCTCCGGCTCTGCTGGTGTTTCCTCTTCTTCCTCATCTCTTGGCTCTTCACCCGGAGCAAAGTTTTGGTCTCTGGTCGGTTTACCTTGGACATGATCGCTCGCATTTCCCCAACCATCATTTGAAGTTGGGCGATCATCTGGATGCTCGACGTAGTACTTGATAGTCGCAAAGAGATCCTCTAGAGTATAGCCATTTGGTGCCTTGTAGGAGTGATCGTCAAACCAAGCAAACTTGATATTGTGGTAGTGATCCTTATGAGGAATGATGAGATTGCCATTTTTAACCGCTACCGTATGCTCAACATTATATGGTAAGCGAACGAGTGGGATACGTTTTTCTCCTGTCACACGATTGTAGATAGCTTCTGCACTTTCTCCATCTGGATTTGCCTGAGCTGCAGCATCTGCAGATGGTGGGAGGATTCCCTTTTCCTTGGTATAAGCTGCCGCCTCCGCCTTTTCCTTGGCAGAAAGACTATCCTTACCAATCCAGTGACTGTGTCCCATATGTGGTGTCACATAGGCATCTCCCTCATCACTGATAATGTCACGAGCATCAAAGATATAACCATCTGAGGTTGTATACTTATCTGCTAACTGAGCCATACGTACTTCCTCTTCGCTGTATTCGATTTGTGCATTTGGCTTGCCAAGGCGTTCTGGATGTAGAACGGGTGCTAGGAAGGCAAGGACATCATCTACCAACTGTACCTTATCACTTGATTCATCATTGAGACGGGCAAGAAGCTGATCCAATGCTTGGAAGTCCGTCAAACGTCCCTTGTTTTCAAGTAGTTTTTGGTGACTTTCTTCCAAAAGATGGTAGACTTTATCATAGAATTCTTGATCTCTTGGAGATACACCTTCTTTTTTAGCTGGCAATTCATGGCTCAGATTTTCTTGAGTTGCTAGTTTTTTATCAAGTGCTGCTACAGTTTCGGTTGTCAAATCTTTGGCAAGAACATAGCGAGTTCCTTCTTTGTTCTCTACCACATAACCATCTCCAATCTTTCGAATAACTGTCTGAACCAGTTGTTCCTCTACTGGATTGATAGGTGTTGGCATCGGTTGAGGTGTTGGGTTTGGAACTGGCTGAGGATGTGGACTAGGAAGTGGGGTTAGAGGACGCTCTCCTGGAACAACTGGAGCTTGTTCCCCTTTCAAAGGAATCAAGCGGGAGATTCTTTCTTCCAAGGCAGACATTTGCGAGTACATGATAAAGTGGTAATGATCGCCATGCGGTACTGCAACTCCCTTTGCCGTTCGTCTTGTGATCTGTGCAGGGTCAAAGACCAGACCATCTGATTCTACGTGTCGTTTGGATAAAGGCAGAGCGTAGAGTTCCTTTAAGAGACTCGTAATATCTTCGCTCTGACTCGGTTGACCATCACTTTCGTTTAGTCTTGGATTCACAGGAGCATTTGGAGAGACTAATCCTCCGTTATTCGTAGATGGTGTCCAGCCAGCCTCTCTCTCTCCGTCATTTCCGCCAGAATTGCGGTGGGAATTTACTCTAGAAGGCTCTGTCCGGCCACCTGATAAAAAGGCTTGGGCTGCTGCCAATTCACTTGCAGAAAGATCACTCTTTGGAATATAGTGAAAATGATCTCCATGTGGTACGATGTAGGCATCTCCTGTGTCCTCTATGATATCTGACGCATTAAAGATATAGCCATCATCTGTCGTGTAGCGACCTTGTGAGCGAGCCAGAGCAAGGGCGCTATCCGTAGTCGAAGAGCCTCCTCCATGATTTTCCCTATGACTATGTTCCTGTCGTTGGCGATTGATTTCATCCTTGGTTCGGATATTTTCGGTTTGGGATGGATTGGACAGATAAACATAGTATTTTCCATTGACCTTGATAACATAGCCACCCTTGATTTCATTAACGATGTCTTCATTCTTTAGTTGGTAGTTGGGATCCTTCATCAGCAATTCTTCGCTGATAATAGCATCATAAGGCACCTTACCATTGTAGTAATGGTAATGATCCCCATGGGAAGTCACGTAGCCTTGATCGGTGATTTTGATGACAATTTGCTCCGCATTGATCCCTTCACGCTTGCTGACTTCATCTGGTGTCAAGCTTTCCGCTTTCTGGGCTGGTTGCTTCTCGTCAACATAAGACACTCGGTTATTTTCCTTGACCGTACGCGCCTGATAAAGTCCTAATTCATAGGTACAAACGCTCAAAAGTAGAGCTACAGCAGAACCTGCAAGATATTTTTTATTGATTTTCATAAATTCCTCATTTCAATTCATTTGCCAAGATAGTCATATTTTCTTCTAAATTTTCCAGATAAGTTTGGTCATTTTGTGGGTCTGCCTCTAAAGGATTGAGTGTTTTCAGTCCCACACCTGTTGATTTGACCAGTGTTTCTGCCACTTTGGATGAGGCATTACTTTCTGTGAAAATCGTTTTCACCTTGAAGGTTTTGACAAATTCTTGGATTTCAGTTAATTGCCTTGCATTGGGTTCCTGCTCAGGAGAAATCCCAGCAATCCCCAACTGATTTAGCCCAAATCGTTTCGCTAGATAAGAAAAGGCTGTGTGTTGAGTGACGAAGGTCTTTTGTTGAACTTTTTCAAAAACAGGCTGGAACTTCTTGGTCAACTCTTGTGCTTTTGCGATAAATGCTTTGGCATTTTTTTGATAGATATCCTTGTGTTCGCTATCCACCTCAGACAATTTATCCGCAATAATCTGTGCTTCTTCTCCTGCTTTTTCTGGATCCAACCAAGTGTGAGGATCATAGAGTGTTTTCTCATCAATCCCATCACCAACCTCAACATCCTCAAGACCAGATACACGATCCAAGGTCATGCCTTCAGACGCCTCTAAGACTCGTACCTTAGACTTTTGCAAGTTGGGATCTAAACTTCCTGCCCAAGATTCTAAGGTTCGTGAATGATAGACAAAGACATCCGCGTCATAGATAGCTGCAATGTCGTTTGCCGATGGTTCAAAGGAATGAATCCCGGTGCTAGACTGAATCATCCGTACATCGTTCAAATCTCCAGATACCTCTTTAACCATGGCATAGATGGGATAAAAGCTAGTTACGATTTTCATCCCTTTGCTCTGCTGACTCTCCTTCTGACCACAAGCAGCCAAAACGAAAACGAAGGCGATTAGGAGAAAATAGACAATTGATTTTCTTTTCATAAAAACTCCTTAACTAGTATTTAACTATTTAATTAACCAGTAAATATTCTACACCCATTATCTCCTTATGTCAAGATGTTTTTTCTATTTTCAAGTATCTCAATCATCCATGACACAAGTTCCATTCATACTAATAGACTGGGATAGTTGATTCATTTCAATACTCTTTTAGAAACTTCATTTCAAACGGATACAGGCTCTTTTACTAAACAAACTTGTCTCTTTATCCCATTTTCAAACACTTCATTCCTTTTTTGATTAACTGGTTAATATTCTACCCCTAATTTTACAACTTGTCAAGAATTTTGTGAACCAGTTAACTATTTTTTTGAAATCTCTTCATTTTCATCTCCAAACACAAAAAATCCCTGCAACTGAGTTGCAAGGACTTTTCGATTAATCAAAATTAACGTATTCTTTTTGAAGTTCAAGAACTTCTTCCATTGTTGAGCATTCTGTAAGGGCACGGTTTGCGTACTCTTCCATCTTAGCTGTATCGAGTTTCTTCATCAAGCTACGTGTACGAAGTACAGATGTTGCAGACATAGAGAACTCATCCAAGCCCATTCCGACAAGAAGTGGAACAGCTTGTTGGTCACCAGCCATCTCACCACACATACCAGCCCATTTACCTTCAGCGTGAGCTGCTTTGATAACGTTGTTGATCAAACGTAGGATAGATGGGTTGTATGGTTGGTAAAGGTATGAAACTTGTTCGTTCATACGATCTGCTGCCATTGTGTATTGAATCAAGTCGTTTGTACCAATTGAGAAGAAGTCAACTTCTTTAGCAAATTGGTCTGCAAGCATTGCTGCTGCTGGGATTTCGATCATGATACCAACTTGGATATTATCCGCAACTGCAACACCTTCAGCAAGAAGGTTTGCTTTTTCTTCGTCAAAGACTGCTTTCGCTGCACGGAATTCTTTCAAGAGCGCAACCATTGGGAACATGATACGCAATTGACCGTGAACAGACGCACGAAGAAGGGCACGGATTTGAGTGCGGAACATAGCATCTCCAGTCTCAGAGATAGAGATACGAAGGGCACGGAATCCAAGGAATGGGTTCATTTCGTGAGGCATATCGAAGTAAGGAAGTTCCTTATCTCCACCGATATCCATTGTACGAACAACAACAGGTTTACCGTTCATTCCTTCAAGTACAGCCTTGTAAGCTTCGTACTGCTCGTCTTCTGTTGGGAAGTCTTGAGAATCCATGTACAAGAACTCTGTACGGTAAAGACCAACAGCTTCAGCACCGTTGTCATTGACACCTTCAACGTCTTTTGGAGTACCGATGTTGGCAGCCAATTCAAAGTGTTTACCATCAGCAGTTACTGTTTGTGCGTCTTTCAAGAGCGCCCATTCAGCTTTTTGTTTCGCATAAGCTTCACCAGCAGCCTTGAATTCTGCCGCTTGCTCATCAGTTGGGTTGATAATAACCTCACCTGTGATACCGTTAACGGCAAGAATATCACCGTCTTTAACGATTTCAGTAATGTTGTTTGTACCCAGTACTGCTGCAATTTCAAGCGTACGCGCCATGATAGCTGAGTGGCTTGTACGTCCACCAATGTTGGTTACAAAAGCTTTTACAAAGTTTTTGTCCAATTGAGCTGTATCAGACGGTGTCAAGTCATGCGCAATCACAATCACTTCTTCATTGATAGAAGCTGGGTTTGGCAATTTCTTACCAAGGAGGTTTGCCAATACACGTTTTGTCACGTCGCGGATATCCGCTGCACGTTCTTGCATGTATGGGTTGTCTTCCATACCTTCAAAGATAGTGATAAACATGTCTGTTACTTCTTTCAGACCTGCTTCTGCATTCACTTTCTTGGCACGGATTGTTTCTTTGATCTGGCTGATCATTTCTGGGTCAGCCAGAACCATTAAGTGAGCGTCAAAAACTTGAGCAGCTTCTTCACCGAGCGTACCTACTGCTTTCTCACGAATAACAGAAAGCTCGTCTTGTGATGCCTGTAGAGCGGCATCAAGGCGAGCTTCTTCTGCGTTTGTATCTTCGACTGTAATAGTCTCAAATGACAAATCCGGTTGAACGAGTAGATATGCTTTTGCAACTGCAACACCGTCAGATGCTGCGATTCCTTTAAGCATTTCTGTCATTTTCCTTATGCCAATCCTTCTTTTTCCATAGTTTCAGTGATAGCAGCGATTGCGTCGTCAGCATCTGCACCTTCAGCTGAAATTGTAACGTCAGCACCTTGGCCAACACCAAGACTCATAACACCCATGATAGATTTAAGGTTTACTGATTTACCTTTGTATTCAAGAGTGATATCTGAAGCAAATTTGCTAGCTGTTTGAACCAACAATGTTGCTGGACGTGCGTGAATACCTGTTTCTGCCACTACGTGGAAATCTTTAGAAGCCATAGTTTGACTCTCCTTTAATTGTTTCTTTTTTGAGTTACATGTGATAACCCTTACAATTTTATATTATAACATCTTCTAGGATATTTTTCAAGTATTTTATTGACTTTCTTCTATTTCCTTTCTGATAACTTGCTGAAAATCTTCTATTTTTCTTACCGAGATACAGTATATAGTTTTTTTGTTTTGATAAACTTTGATAGTTCAATGAAAAACTAATTTTACACTCTGATAAAACACTATATATTGTGTCTTTGTTTTGAAACTGTAACTTTTTAGCACAAGATTTAGTTTAAAAAGTTTGACAAAGTTTTTTTTTCTGATATACTAAGAAAGTAATCTATTTTGAAAGAGGAGTTACAGAAATGGTAACCGTTTATTCTAAAAATAACTGCGTCCAATGTAAAATGACCAAACGTTTCTTGGACAGCAACAATGTCGCTTATCGTGAAATCAATCTTGATGAACAGCCTGAGTATATCGATCAAGTCCGTGAACTTGGTTTTAGCGCTGCTCCTGTTATCCAAACACCAACTGAAGTCTTTTCAGGCTTCCAACCAGGAAAACTGAAACAATTAGCATAATCTTAGTACATCATCCAGAAGAAACTCGCTTCTAGGGCTAACTTAGAGGCCTTTCTTTTGTAATTAGATAAAGGAAATTTTATGGGATTAAAACATCTTGAGGACGTAACTTACTTCCGTCTCAATAACGAAATCAACCGTCCTGTCAATGGACAAATCATGCTCCATAAAGATAAAGAAGCCTTGGATGCCTTCTTTAAAGAAAATGTGGTTCCAAATACCATGGTTTTTGATTCAATTACTGATAAAATCAACTACCTCATTGAACACAACTACATCGAAACTGCATTTCTCAAGAAATACCGTCCAGAGTTTTTGGAAGAACTGCATCAATTTATCAAAGACCAAAACTTCCAATTCAAGTCATTCATGGCAGCCTACAAGTTTTACAATCAGTATGCCTTGAAGACTAATGACGGTGAATACTACCTTGAAAGTATGGAAGACCGTGTCTTCTTTAACGCGCTTTATTTTGCTGATGGAGATGAAGCCATTGCGACAGATATCGCCAATGAAATCATTCACCAACGTTACCAACCTGCTACGCCTTCCTTCTTGAATGCTGGTCGTGCTCGTCGTGGGGAGTTGGTTTCCTGCTTCTTGATCCAAGTAACGGATGATATGAACTCAATCGGACGCTCCATCAACTCAGCCCTTCAACTTTCGCGTATCGGTGGCGGTGTGGGAATTACCCTTAGCAACCTGCGTGAGGCTGGCGCACCGATCAAGGGTTATGAAGGGGCGGCTTCTGGTGTCGTACCGGTTATGAAACTTTTTGAAGATAGCTTCTCCTACTCCAACCAACTCGGCCAACGTCAAGGAGCTGGAGTTGTTTACCTCAATGTTTTTCACCCTGACATTATTGCCTTTCTTTCAACTAAGAAAGAAAATGCCGATGAAAAAGTTCGTGTCAAGACTCTTTCGCTTGGTGTCGTTGTTCCAGATAAGTTCTACGAATTGGCTCGTAAAAATGAAGACATGTACCTCTTTAGCCCCTACTCAGTGGAGCTTGAATATGGTGTGCCTTTCAACTACATCGACATCACAGAAAAATACGATGAATTGGTGGCCAATCCAAACATCCGCAAGACCAAAATCAAGGCGCGTGATTTGGAAACTGAAATCTCTAAATTGCAACAAGAATCTGGTTACCCTTATGTCGTCAACATTGATACGGCTAACCGTGCAAATCCTGTTGATGGAAAGATTATCATGAGTAACTTGTGTTCTGAGATTCTTCAAGTTCAAGAACCAAGTCTTCTCAATGATGCCCAAGAATTCCTGCAAATGGGAACCGACATCTCATGTAACCTGGGATCAACCAACGTGGTCAACATGATGACCTCACCTGACTTTGGTCGTTCGATCCGTGCTATGGTTCGTGCTTTGACGTTCGTTACAGATAGTTCCCACATCGTAGCTGTTCCTACTATTGATAACGGAAACAGCCAAGCGCATACCTTTGGTCTTGGTGCTATGGGGCTTCACAGCTACCTTGCCCAACAACTCATCGAATACGGATCACCTGAGTCAATTGAATTTACAAGCATCTACTTTATGCTTATGAACTACTGGACCTTGGTTGAGTCAAACAATATTGCGCGCGAACGTGGTATCACCTTCCACAACTTTGAAAAATCAGACTATGCTAACGGTAGCTACTTTGACAAGTATGTGACAGGCGAGTTTGTTCCAAAATCAGACCGTGTTAAAGAACTCTTCAAAGATGTCTTTATCCCAAGTGCTGCTGATTGGGCTGAACTTCGCGAAAAGGTTCAAGCAAATGGTCTTTATCACCAAAACCGTCTAGCTGTTGCACCAAATGGTTCTATCAGCTACATCAACGACGTTTCTGCTTCTATCCACCCGATTACACAACGTATCGAAGAACGTCAAGAGAAGAAAATCGGTAAGATCTACTACCCTGCCGCAGGCTTGTCTACAGATACCATTCCTTACTACACTTCTGCTTATGACATGGATATGCGTAAGGTGATTGATGTTTACGCTGCTGCAACAGAGCACGTGGACCAAGGGCTTTCACTCACCCTCTTCATGCGCAGTGACATTCCAAAAGGCCTCTACGAATGGAAGAAAGAAAACAAACAAACGACTCGTGACTTGTCAATCCTTCGTAACTACGCCTTTAACAAGGGCATCAAGTCTATCTACTACGTCCGTACCTTTACAGACGACGGTGGAGAAGTCGGTGCCAACCAATGTGAGAGCTGTGTGATTTAATTTTTATCTGAGGCAACCACATTTTCTCAGACTACTGATTAAGTTACCCGCCAGACAAAACTTGATAAGTATCTTAAATACTATGAAAAACTAAAAAGTCGGTCTTCCGACTTTTTGTGCGATACTCTTCTCAGACTATGATAAAATAGAGATGATTCGACAATCGCATTATTACATACAGAAAGAGATTTCAAATGGAAACTTACTACAAAGCCATTAACTGGAATGCCATCGAAGATGTCATCGACAAATCAACTTGGGAAAAGCTGACAGAGCAATTCTGGCTCGATACGCGTATCCCCTTGTCAAATGACCTAGACGACTGGAGAAAACTATCAAACAAAGAAAAAGACTTGGTTGGAAAAGTCTTTGGTGGTTTGACCCTTTTAGATACCATGCAATCTGAAACAGGGGTTCAAGCGCTTCGCGCAGACATCCGTACACCGCATGAGGAAGCTGTTTTCAACAACATCCAATTTATGGAATCTGTCCACGCAAAATCCTATTCTTCTATCTTTTCAACCTTGAATACCAAGGCTGAAATCGAAGAAATCTTTGAATGGACCAACACTAACCCCTACCTTCAGAGAAAAGCTGAAATTATCAATGAAATCTACCTCAATGGTAGCCCTCTAGAAAAGAAAGTTGCCAGCGTTTTCCTTGAAACCTTCCTCTTCTACTCTGGTTTCTTCACCCCACTCTACTATCTCGGTAACAACAAACTGGCCAACGTTGCGGAAATCATCAAACTGATCATCCGTGATGAGTCTGTTCATGGTACCTACATTGGTTACAAATTCCAACTTGGTTTCAATGAATTGTCTGAAGAAGAGCAAGAAAAACTGAAAGAATGGATGTACGACCTGCTCTACACTCTCTACGAGAACGAAGAGGGCTATACAGAGAGCCTCTATGACGGTGTTGGCTGGACTGAGGAAGTTAAAACCTTCCTTCGTTACAATGCCAATAAAGCTCTTATGAACCTCGGACAAGATCCTCTCTTTCCTGACTCAGCAGATGACGTCAATCCAATCGTTATGAACGGAATCTCAACAGGAACTTCTAACCACGACTTCTTCTCTCAAGTCGGAAATGGTTACCTCCTTGGTGAAGTTGAAGCCATGCAAGACGAGGATTACAACTACGGCTTAGATTAATTTGACCAATCATTCAAAATATCATGGTTTGTTTAAAACAACCATGATATTTTTGTTTTTGTTTTATTTTGTTTTTTTCTATTTGATTGATTGAGCGTTTTATGGTAAGATAATAATAGTAGAAATCGAGGTGATAAGGATGCTAAAGCAAGAAAAACTAGATAGTATTCTAGAAGCAGTAAACACAAAAGGCACTATTACTGTAAAAGAGATTATGGAGAGTCTTGATGTATCAGATATGACAGCTCGCCGCTATTTACAAGAATTGGCAGACAAGGATTTGCTGGTTCGTGTGCACGGTGGCGCTGAAAAACTTCGTACAGGTTCTCTCTTAAACAACGAACGCTCAAACGTTGAAAAACAAGGCTTGCAGATTGCTGAAAAACAAGAAATTAGCCGTTTTGCAGGGCATTTGATTGACGAAGGTGAAACTATTTTTATCGGGCCGGGAACAACCTTGGAATGTTTTGCTCGTGAGCTCCCAATTGATAATATTCGTGTTGTAACAAACAGTCTTCCTGTTTTTCTCATCCTAAACGAACGAAAACTAACAGATTTAATCTTGATTGGTGGAAATTATCGCTCTATCACTGGTGCTTTTGTGGGAACACTCACCTTGCAGGATTTGACCAACCTTCAGTTTTCTAAAGCTTTTGTAAGTTGTAATGGTATTAAGGATAAGGCAATTGCTACTTTCAGTGAAGAAGAGGGCGAGGTACAACGAATCGCCTTGAGCAATGCCAATAAAAAATACTTACTGGCAGACCACAGTAAGTTTAATAAGTTTGATTTTTACACTTTTTACAATATCTCAGAGATTGATACCATCGTTTCAGATTCCAAACTGAGTCAGGAGACATTTGAAGAACTGTCGAAACAAACAACCATTCTTTTATCAAAATAAAAATTCCCCTGCCTTTTGGCGGGGAATTTTTGTTGAATTTTAATCAACAAGTTGTGTCTCAGCAAGTTTCTTGTACCAGTGAGCTGATTTCTTCGGATAACGTTCTTGCGTCTCAAAATCTACATAGAAGAGACCGTAGCGTTTTTCATAACCATTTGACCAAGAAAAGACATCCATCAGCGACCAGATAAAGTAGCCTTTGACATTGGCTCCATCAGAGATTGCATCTGCAATCACTTCCATATGTTTCTTAACATAATCAATCCGTCCATCATCGTAGACTGTCCCATCCACAAACTCATCTTTATATCCGAGACCATTCTCTGTGATGTAGATTTTCTTGTAGTTTGGATAGTCTTGTTTGACGCGCATGATTTGGTCATACAAACCTTGAGGATAGATAATCCAATCCCAGTCCGTACGTGGTACATAATCAGGAGCTACACGACGACCAACACCTTTTATTTGGTATTTAGAGCTTCCTTTTTCACCCTTTCCGTTATGGATGATTTCCGTTTCACCATCAAAAGCTTGCATCCAATCACTCATGTAGTAGTTAATTCCAAGAAAGTCGTTCAAGTCTTTTGCAGCTTCTAGGACTGCGAAGTCTTCTTCACGAAGATCTAAGCTACCACCATTGACAGATAAGATATGGTTGACACCTTCCATGGTTTCTTCGGAATATCGTCCTAGATAAGTGGCATCCAAAATAAATTTATTATGAATGATATCTTCTAACTCGGCTGCACGAACATCTGCTGGATTATCTGGATCCAGAGGATACTTAGTAGGCAGGGCATGAACCACACCAATTTCACCTTTATAGCCTTTATCTTTATATAGCTTAACTGCACGAGCGTGAGACACCATCATATTGTGATGGGATTGGAAAACTTTGGCAAGATCGTACTGGATACCCGGTGGGAATTTCCCTACCAAGTATTGACCATCACCGATTGGTCCAATTTCATTAAAGGTTGTCCAGTAGTTGACTTCTGGAAACTCTTCAAAACAGAAGGCTGCATAATCCACAAAGTGATTAATGTTTTCTCTGTTCAGGAAATCTCCGTTTGAATGAAGCGCTTCTGGCGTATCAAAGTGATGGAGGGTCACGAAGGGTTCCACATGGCGTTTGTGGCACTCTGCAAATAGATTATGATAGAACTCAACTCCCTTGGCATTGACTTTCCCGTAACCAGTTGGAAAGATACGTGACCAAGCGATTGAAATACGGATACCATTAACACCATACTCTTCTGCTAGTTTAAGATCAACTGGATATTTGTGGTAAAAATCACTGGCTGGTTCAGCAGTGTACCAGTAGTTATCTTTGAGGTATTTGTCCCACGCTACTGGTCCTTTACCATCAGTATGTGTAGCACCTTCTGCTTGATAGGCAGCTGTTGCGCCACCGAAAATAAAGTCTTTTGGTAATGTTTTTGACATGTATTTCACCTTTCAAGAAATAGAAATGAGATGGAGAGGAGGCTAGTGAGGCTTTATTCTCCATCTCACTTCTAAAATTTTATTGTTCAAATTGAGCTTGTACGAATGCAAGAGCGCCTTTTCCATCGCGAGTCAGTTTAATGTATTGGCCACCTTCTGTCTTGGCAAGTTTGATACCAAGCTTGTCGGTTTCGGCCTTCATGTCCTCAAAGTTTGAAGCTACTTGAGGAGCAAGGATAACTAGATCAAACTCAGGCAACATTTCACGGTGAGCTCCATAGCCACCAGCTGCTGCTTTCACAGGAACATTGTATTCTGCTGCTGCTTTGTTTAGAGCATTTGCAAGGAGACCACTTGTACCTCCTCCGGCACAGAGAACGAGGACATTTGTTTCTTCAGTGATGGTATTTTGAGCTGCATCGACACCCGCTTTTTCAAGAATCGCATCTGCTTTGGCAGTATTGAAGTTTGCAGCTACTTTTTCTTTCAATTCATCATTGGCTTTACCAGAACGCTCTTCTTCAAGGATTTGTTCATCATAAACCTTGAGGAATGGATAGTAAATAGCTACGTCAACAAGAATTAACAAAGCAGCAAGTACAAATGACAAGAATTGGAAGTTGGTACCGAGAACAATACCGAGCGGACCTGGTGTTGTCCAAGGAAGGTTGGCAGTAAATGAGTTCATGCCAAGCGTTTCAATGAAAAATTTAAAGATCCAGACGTTTGCGATTGGCGCAAAGATGAAAGGAATAAAGAAGATTGGGTTCAAGACAAGGGGGGCACCAAACAGGATTGGTTCATTCACACCAAAGAAGGTTGGTACTACTGACGCACGTCCGATCGCACGGTTTCGTTTTGATTTGGTTAACCACATGAACATGAATGGAACAACCAGTGTTGCACCCGTACCACCCATGGTAACGATAAACATTTGTGTACCTGAAGTAAGAATCTTGTCTGCATGCATTCCTTGTTGGAGAAGGTTCAAGTTGACTTCAGCATTTGCATAGGTAATCGCTGCGATTGCAGGCTCGACGATGGAAGGACCGTGAATACCCACAAACCAGAAGAAGGCAAAGGCCCCAAAGATAATGGTAATACCTAAATAACCATCAGCAGCAGAGAATAATGGTGCAAAGAATTTACCAATTGATTCTGCAACGCTGGCTCCAACAAACTGGCGAGCAAGTAAATCAAGAACATAAAGAGAAACAACAGATAGAGTGAATGGAATCACATCTTTAAAGACTTGTGAGATATTGGGTGGAACTTCGTCAGGCATGCGAATAGTGACGTTGTTCTTAACACAAACCTTATAGATTGCTACGGTTACAAAGGCCGCAAGAAAGGCTGAAAGCAACCCTTTTGTCCCAAGGAAACCTGTCGCAAAACCACCTTCAATTGGATCAGCTGCCAACATCAACAAACCAACAATCGCTGCCAATAGTGTTGACATATAGTTGATTTGATTGGTTTTCTCCATGCTACGATTAACTGAGTCCGTCAATGACTTGGCAGTTGTACCAGCAACCAGGAGTGCCAGAATTCCCATTGAATAGCTATAAGGTTTCATTAGAAAGGCTACAACTTCATCTGACCATTGGAAACCCCATGAATTAGGAACAAAGGCAATCAAGATAAAGATACTTGAGAAGAGAATGACTGGCATCCCAGCAATGAAACCATCACGAATGGCACGAAGATAGATATTACGAGATAGTTTCTCAAAGAATGGCTTTCCTTTCTCGATGAATGCAATTAGTTTGTTCATTACTTAACTCCTCTCTTGTAGAGTTCGATTAAATGGTGCATGAGATCTTTGAGCAAGATCGTTGTCATCAAGTGATCCTGACCATGCATCATGGTCACACTATAAGCCAAATCCTCACCAGCTGCCTCCTTGGTCAATAGACTTGTTTGCGCGTGATGAGCCTCGGCGATACAGCTACCAGCTTCCTCTACAAGAGCGTCCGCTTTTGCAAAATCACCAGCTTCAGCGGCCTTCAAGGCTTCCAATAGTTTTGAACGAGCATCGCCAGCATAGGCAACAATTTCAAAACCTAACAATGTAACTTCTTCTCTATTCATGATAGAATCCTCCTTATTTAAGATACTAAGGGCGTTTGAAAATCGAAAGAAAAATAGGAAATGTGATGACGGAGCGACGCTCCTAGGAACATTTATCTTTTTTCCAAGATTTTAGCCCGAGTTCAATTACTAAAATACAACATCCAGAGCTTTTTATAGCTCTCGACAACCACTACAATAAACGTTGAATATGTAAAACGAGATAGACTCGCTCACTTTTATACAAATCAAGACCAGTATGTTGCGTAATCACATCATAAATCTTGGAGCCGACCTCAAATGCCTTTGGATAGGTTTGTTTGATATGGTCTTCCATATCCAGAAGCGATTGGTTATCATCTCTAGAGCGGTCTAAATAATCCAAGAAATAATTCAAATGAATCATAAAGCGATCATAAAAATGGTTGTTTTCTTTGGTTCGCTGAATAGCATAATTCTTCAGCACTTCTTCAACATCTCTGAGAATTTCTTTCCTCTTATCGATCGTTTCAACAACTGCCACCTCATTCTCACCCTCAGCATTGATGAAATGATAAGCAATCCGAATAATTTCATCCTCAGGGAAATGTTCAGCTAGCTTCTGACGATAGATTTCAAAGGCTTCATTTGCGATTTGAAAAGCGACAGGATACTTGACAGAAATATCTGGCAGATTGCTATCCTTGTACCTTCCTTGTGCTAGAGCTCGATAAGAGCAGTAAATATGGTCTGTCAAGGTTACATAGAGATATTCCTGAATCGGATAATGATATTTCTTTGAAAGTTTATCAATAATCTCATAGGTCACTGTGATAAAATCAAGCGGAACATCTTTGAGGAGAACCATAAAGTTTTCTCTGGACTCTTCTGTCTTCATCCGAAAGATTTTCTCCACCTGCTGTTCCGCAATAAAATCCCCTTTCTTCTTTCCAAATGCAATCCCTTTACCAATCACAATCACTTCTTCTCCTTTGTCATTTCTGACAAGCGAAACATTGTGATTTATTGGATTTAGAATTCGATACATGGTAACCTCCTTATATTTTAAAGGTATATGAGTACAAAAAATGACCACAAATGAACTAGAAAATCATCTGATTTCTAATTCACCTGTGATCATGCCTAATATTACTTAGTAACACTCACCTTGTATTAACTTGTGATTTAAGTATAGCACAAGTAGGTTATTTTGTAAACCTTTACATACAACTTTTTTAAAATTTTTAAGTTCATATTCCTAAAATAGGAGGGGTTTCTTAAACACGTTCAGTCCATGAAGTCGCTGTGGTTTGAAGAACCTTGTTGAGTTCATCAATGTTTTCAAAACCAGTTGTACGAAGCCATTCACGAGCTGCTGCTTCACCATCTTTGATGTAGGCTTCAACTGATCCAGCCCATGTTGCACGGCCGCAAAGAACTCCGTTGAAGTTTGCGCCTGATTCGTGGGCAAAGACAAGGGTTTCTTGGAAGAGTTTAGCTGACACTCCCGCACTCAAGTAGATATATGGCAAGTTAGTTGCTTCATCTTGTGCTTTGAAGAAGGCTGCTGCTTCTTCACGTGTATGCACGATTTCACCATCTCCAAATCCTTCAACGTATTTAACGTTGACCGGAACTTCCACTTTCAAGACATCGATGTTGAAGCGTGGGTCTGAGAAGACCTTCATGGCACCGATAACCTTGTGTGGTTTCACTTTGGCATATTCTGCAGAACCTGCGTCAGCGATTTTTTCATCGTAAGCCAAGATTTCAAGGAAGAATGGAATGTCTTCCGCCACACACTCAGAACCGATACGTTCGATATAGGCTTGTTTTTGTTGGTTGAGTTCGTCAGAGCTGTCTACATCGTAGTAAAGCAAGAATTTGACTGCATCTGCGCCTTGTTCTTTGATGCGTTTGGCAGACCAAACATCCAAGCAGTCTGGCAAGCGTTTGGTGCTAGTTGTGTCATAACCGGTTTTCTCATAAGCAAGGAGAAGACCAGCATTAGCATCAAGCGCTTTTGTAGCTGGAAGTCCATACTCTGGGTCTAGAAGCATAGATGAAGCGTATTTTGTCAATTCATCTGCAACCAAGACTTTGAGTTCTTCCATTTGAGCCACTGTTGGCTCTTCTGTTTGGTATTGAGCCATGAGGCGTTTCAAAGCACCACGTTGGTCAAAGGCAAGAGCTGAGATGATTCCGTTTTCATCAGAGAGTTTTTTCAAGCAAGCGCGTTTATTTTCTGTTAAAACCATTTTATACCTCTTTTACGATTAGTTGGTCGTATAGACCTTGATAGTTAGCCATATTGACATGACCTGTCATCTTTTCTTGAGCATTGAGCATACCAAGGACATTGGCCTTGATGAGGAGTTCTTGATCAGATTCCTTATGAAGAAGACCTGATGAAATACCTGCAACAGTAGAATCTCCAGACCCAACAGGATTGACTACCTGGATTCTAGGAATATCTACCTTGTAGAAAGTATCACCGTGTTTAGCGAAAGCACCATTTGCACCAAGTGACACGATAATCCACTCAATCCCTGCAAATAAAGGCTCTTGAAGAACTTCTTTTAATTCATCCAAATCCTCAGAAACTTCCCTGCCTAAAAGCTGAGACAATTCCTCATTATTTGGTTTGATGACTGTTGGTTTATGTGGTGATTCAAGAACTGCTTGAAGAGCTGCACCTGAGCAGTCTAGAACAACTGGTTTCCCTGCGCGATTAGCAAGTTCTACTAAGCTTGCATAATAGTCAACTGGAAGACCTGCTGGCAGACTACCAGAGATAGCAACTACTTCCACAGTGTCAAGAAGATTTTCGAAATGAGCCAAGAAATCTTGTCCTTCTTGTTCCAGAACTTCAGGACCTTTTTCAAGGATTTCTGTTTGATTGTCTCCGTGGAGAATAGCGATACAGTTTCGAGTTTCACCTTGAATGAAGAAAAAACGTTTCGTTACTTTATCGTCGATATGCTCTACTAAAAACTCACCAAGTTTACCACCGACCAAACCAGTAGCAGCAACAGAATCACCAAATTCTGAAAGAACTCGTGTAACATTGAGACCTTTACCACCAGCTGTCTTGGTCACGTCTACCACACGGTTGACAGTGTCAATTTTTAATTCATCCAAAGGATAAGAAATATCGATGGATGGATTCATTGTGACTGTTAAAATCATGCGTCACCTCTTAGTCGTGGTATTCACCACGATCCCATTTTTCAAGGAATTCTGTAAAGAAGTTTGCATCTGCTTGATGAGCATTGTGAGTTTCAACGTGCTCAATTTTCGCAATCAATTTTTTGTTTTCTTCTGATGGTTTGTATTCAGCATTGATGAAAGCTTCAATGATATCGCACATGAGCAATTCGCCAGTGATTTTACCACCAAAACCGATAACATTAGCGTTCAATTGTTCTTTAGCGTAAAGCGCTGTTGTCATATCACGAACCAAGGCAGAACGGACACCTGGAACTTTGTTGACAGCGTTGTTGATACCAACACCTGTACCACAGATACATACTCCAAGATCAGCTTGACCGCTTGTAACGGCTTCACCAACTTTTTTACCAAAGATTGGGTAGTGAGTACGTGTGTGGTCATAGGTACCAAAGTCGATGACTTCATATCCTTTTGATTTCAAAAATTCTGAAACCGCCATTTTTTCATCTGTTACGATGTGGTCACATCCAATTGCAATTCTCATTTTTCTCTTACCTTTCTTACTGTAATCTAATTAGCACATTTTGTTCAACATATCGACCCGAATTTGGTGACGGCCACCGTCGTATTTACCGTTAACAAATCCTTTAGCAATATTTTTAGCCAATTCATCACCAACAAGTTGTGCACCCATAGTGATCATGCGTGAGTTGTTGTGGCCACGAGTCATATAAGCTGAACGTTCGTCAGATACTTCTGCGGCAACCATTCCTTTGATTTTTGTTGCGACCATGAATGGACCAGCACCATAAGCATCAATCACGATACCAAGGTTTTGTTCTTCTTTGTTTACTTCTGCAGCAACAGCAAGAGTCACATCAACAAAATCTTGACCTTCAGCTGTAACATCCACAACGTGGAAGTTTTCTTTTTCCAAGAAGTCTTTCACAACTTCTTTCAATCTCAAACCTGCAGCATCTGCACCTATAACAATAGACATATTGTATACTCCTTTTTATTTTTCTAGGCTAGTAAAGACTTTTTTAGTTAGCAGTTTACCTACAAAAGACTTTCTAGCAGTTTAGTGACAAATTTGATTGAATGAGATGAATAACACCTTATCCAAGTCCAGGAAATCAAGTTCCTAGAAACAAACTTTCCCCTTGAAAGAGAATATAACAAGTGATTATTTGTTTATTACAAACATCATTTGTTGTTTACAAACATAATATACTCCTATTTTTAGAAAAAGTCAACAGTAAATGTTTGTTTTTGTGTTTTATTTTTTAGATTAAAAGATTTCTATATCAAAACCAATTTGATCTACTTGATTAGGTTCTAGGAGGCGAACGTTTTTCTTATCTTCTAAATGATCTCCTTCCTCAAGGGATGTTGACAAGCCAGACCATGGTTCAACCGCAATGAAAGGTCCCTTATTCAAAGTTGACCAAATGATGAGATTTGAGAACTCTTGGAAGTGTACTTTTAATCCCTTCTCATGCTTACGAGAACGAAGGGCAATTGTTCTGGATTGCAACTCATCCAAAGTCACTGCATCAATACGAAACAGATCGTAACTGAGGCCCACTTCCTTTTGAGAATCCAACCATGGACTTCTATCTTGAAAATCCAGCATACCAGTTTCTGGGAAAGGACGTGGAACAGAGCAAGTCTCTTCTTTCTCAAACTCTAAATAGTAATCTTCATAGACTTCGTCATCAAATAGTGGACAATTAAATCCTGGGTGTCCGCCAATAAAGAAGGGCATCACTTTTTCAGTTTCTTTATTAAAAATCTTGTACTGAGTCCGAACAGTTTTTCCAGAGACTGTATAGGTGATTTCTAGACGGAAATGATAAGGATAGTTTTGATAGCAAGTATCATCATCTTCGATTGCAAAAGTCACACTGTTTTCTGTTTGTTCCACCAAGTCAAAATCTTTCTTACGTACCAACCCATGTCTAGGAATGTGACCTGTAGACACCGTTCCATCTGCGTGACTGTAGAAGGCTGTATCTTCTCTTAAAGAGCCGCAGATTGGAAAAAGTACTGGAGCTTGTCCACTCCAGTAAGTGGCATCTCCTTGCCACAGATACTCAATGCCTTCTCGATCCTTGATCGACGACAAGGCGCCACCTAAGGTTTTAAACTGGACCGTTAACTGGTCTGATTTTATTTCAATTACCATAATATTCTCCAACTATTTTTTAGATTTTTATATAAAAAACTAGGTTGTCACTCCCAATGTAGGAAATTAACAACCTAGTTTTCACAATTTACATTTTATAGGAGCGAATTATTTAGCATTTGCTGCGTATTCTTCGTTACGTTTGATCATTTGTTTTCTATACCAAGCAAAGATACCTACATAGAATACAAGGAAGACTGCTGCACCAAGGATTGCTTTGATATCACCTGTTGTAGCATTACCGATTGCCCAACCAAATAGTTTTTCAATTGGTCCTTCAAGAGTTGAGTGGGTAATCAATTGAGATTGGTTCACACCTTCTGGGAAGGCACCTACACCTTTAGCAAGTTCTGTTGCGAATGGTGCGATAAGAGTACCAGAAAGAAGGAAGAGAGGCAACAAGAGTGTTCCGAAGATAATCATACGGAGCAATTTACCACGTGTAACAACCAAGAGAGCTGGAGTTACACCCATAGCGATGATACCTGCAAGTGGCAAGATACCATTTCCGACGTTTGAAAGAAGCACAGCTTCTACTAGCATGATTGGAGCAAGTACGTTAGCACAAGCCCAGATTTCAGCACGACCAGCGATGAATGGCCAGTCAAGACCGATGTTGAATTTACGTCCTTGAAGACGTTTAGTAGCAACGTTTGTAATACCTTGTGAAAGTGGTTCTACGGCTGCAATGAACCAAGATCCGATAAGTGAGAAGAGCTCCAAGCAGACACCGGCAGTCAAACCAAGGCTCAACCAACCTTTAATAACAAGTTCCCATGAAGATGCATCTTCTACTCCAGCAACTGGGTGTGGAGTTCCCATCAAACCAATAACAATACCAAGGATGAAACCGATGAAGAATTTAGATCCCCAGAAACCGATTTTTTTGTTCAATTTTGCAGCGTCAAAGTCATATTTATCAAGACCAGGCAATACTTTATCAAAGATCTTATCCAAGACCATGATAACTGGGTTCATCATGTAGTTCATGTGAGTTGAAGTCATTGGTGATGAACTTGGTGCGTTAAGAAGGTCGTCGAAAGTTGGTTTCATCAAATCAGAGTTGATGATTTTCAAAATACCTACAAGGACAACTGCTGCAGTTGCGATGAAGAGTGAAACCCCTTGGCTTACACCGTTGTTGTCTGCATACCATTTGATCAAAAGACCAGTGATTGACAAGTGCCAGATATCGAAGATATCAACGTCAAGCGTATCTGTTTTCTTCATTGCAAGCATCACAACGTTGACAATCAACATTACAAGCAAGAAGTAAAGTGTCCAAGCAGATCCCCAAGTGATCGTAGCAAGCGGTGCCCAACCAACGTCAGTGATGTTCAATTGGATACCAGTATTTTCAACAAACTTCGCGAGGGATGCTGAGAAAGCTCCGTTGAGCATACCGATGATAGCACCGATACCAGTAAGGGCGATAGCAAGCTTGATACCACCTTCAAGCGCTTTGGAGAATTTCACTCCAAAAAGTAGGGCCAATACTGTCAAAATGATCAGCATGATGATAGGGCCACCCATAGCCAAGATAGGTTTGAAGATATCGTTGGCCAGATTGATAATGACATCCATAATAGTTCCTCCCGTTTTTTTAGTTATATGAATGTTAACAAGATAAAGAATAAATTAGCTTAGTCCATGTTCTTTGATAGCTGCTTCAATATTGTCAAATACTGGAGCGCTCATCGCTGGAATACGGAACAAGATTGGTCCAGCTTCAATTACTGGAATACCTGGTTCAAAACCAAGGTCAGTTGCAGCGATTGGTGTAAAGATATCGTATCCCTTGATAAGGTCTTCGTTTACATCTTTCACCATGACTGCATCACAGTGAACATCATAACCACGGTTTGAAAGTTCTTCTTCTAAGGCACTTTTAATTTGGTGACTTGAGTTAACACCTGCACCGCAGGCAGCAAGAATTTTAATCATTTGGATTTCCTCCGATTTTATTTTTTAATAGACAAGATTAAGCGGTTGCTTCAGCAATGTAAGCATAAAGTTTTTCTGGTTCGGAAATTTTTGATAGATCTTCCAGATGTCCATTTCCTGTGAAAAAGTCCATCAACTGAGCCAGAATATTTGTTTGGCTTGAACTTGAGTTGTTAATGATAAAGAAGAGTAGGGATACTTCTACTTCCTTATCAGGAGCTATCATATTGTGAAAAGTTACTGGTTTTTCTAATCGAACAACCACTACTTTCTCAGCTAGATTATGAACAATATCTGTATGAGGAATCGCTACATTTGGCAAGTCCTTACCTAGAAATTCCATATCTAAGCCAGTTGGAAATGACTTTTCACGCGTGATCAAGGCTTCACGATAAGTTGGAGTGACAATTTCTCGTTCTTCCAACAAGCTTGCTACCTGATCAAAGAGTTGTTCTTGATTATCCGCTTCTAAGCAAAACACCAGATTTTTGTCAAAGAAATGATCTAATCCCATAACATTTTCCCTTCTTTCAATTATCTTTTATGCTATAAGTATAACACTATATGAAATCGTTGTCAATAATTTTTGTTTTATTTTGTTCATTTTTTTGTAATTTTTGTTTCATTTAAAGAATACAATCAATATCAAACATTCTTTTTATAAAATCCACAAAAAAAGAAGGCCCAAGCCTTCTTCTATTTCCTTACTCAATAGTAGATAAAATCTCTTCTAACTTATGGTAATCTTTTACGCTATCAATTTCATAGATGCTATTTCCTTCTAATTCTTCGACATAGACATCCAATTCTTTGATATTATCCTTAACCATGTTGTCCCAGTAGAGATCAACAAATTCACCACTTTCGTAAGCTTTGTCAATAAAGCCAACAATCTTCTCAGCAGTTGGTTCATCCCAGAATGATACCCCGCTCAAAATGCGACCAGCCTTGCTGTCAACAATGATGTCTTGAACCTTGTAGTCATCACCGTAAACCAAGAACCACTCGTTCGTACAGTCTTCACGATAAACGCTAAAATAGGTAGAACGTTTAAGATCGCTTCGAAACATATTTTTGAAAAGATAGTTATCTGCATCGATGACGTAGCTGTTAGCTAAATCTTCTTTTACTAGATAAAGTGAGTAAAAGTTATTGTAATCAGCATACTTGTCGTTAAAGACTAAACGGACACCATATTTTTCTTTTAGGTAGTCAAATTGTTCTTTGAGGTAACCGACAACGATGATAATCTCATCAATTCCTCTCTCTTTCAAAAACTCGATTTGATATTCTACCAAGGGTTTTTGATTAACCTTAACCAAAGCTTTTGGGGTATTTTCAGTCATAGGGCGTAGACGAGTTCCTAAGCCCGCTGCTAAAATAATCGCTTTCACACGAATCTCCTTTATTCTTTAATAATAATATAAACACCAGCCATAACAATAAGTGAAGTGATAATTGTCAGCATATCTAGCGGTGCACCCAAGAAAATAACTGCAAATAAGACAGTCCAAACTACATAGCTCACATTCAAACCTGTCGCTTTCGCAGGTTGTAAGCGATTAATGGCGATATAATAAGCTAAGTAGGAAATCATATCAAAGGCCGCAAAGACAATCAAGAGGCCGAATAATTGCCCATCTGCCACTTCTGCAAATGAATGGTGAGAAAAGAGCACAATCACGAGATAGGACAAGAATGAGGTTACTTGTCGGATTAACAAGGCTTCAATTTCACTTAAATCACTTTCCATAGCATAGGAGCTGAGAACACTTTCACTCCCCCAGGCAATGGCACAGATAAGGGCACAAAGAATCCCAATGTAAAACGAGTTAACTTGTTCAACCTTGTAGGTTTGAGCAATGATCGCTGCAATAATCAAGAATACACCGAATACTGTATTCTTTGAAACCTTGTGTTTCAAAATGAAGAAGGCTAGCAAAACTGAAATTGCTGGGTAAATAGCCGATACAGATGAAGCTAGAGAACTACCAATATATTTAACCGCATAAAGATTGGCCTGCATACCAATAGGTCCTGCTAGTAAAGCACCGATAATTACACTCACATTTCGAATATTTAAGAAAATCGAGAGACGAACTCTTCCTTCTTTTACCAAAAGAAAAGCTAACAAGATAAAGATACTCAAGAAATCATGAGCAGCAGCCACCACAAAAGGTGAAAGATTTGTAAAAATTGAAAAGATATAGGCACTAATCGTTAGACCTAATCCCCAGAAGATACCAGAGAGCAGACCAAAAGAAACGCCATTTTTATTCTTCATCCTAACCTCCATAATAAGTCAAACCTTCGACAGCTCTTTGGTAACGGTTGATACCGTAATCTCCAAAATCAGCTCCTTGAGCTTCTTTGTACACTGTCCACAAACTCCAGATAGTATCTTGCAAGATTTTATAGATACGAATCTTCTCACGTGATACAGGCGTTTTGTCACTTTCATAGTAGGAAAGGAAATCATCTTCCTCTTTCTTTGTAAATTCAGACTCTAAGAAAAGAGCTGCCAAATCCCACATCGGGTCATTCATAGAAGAGTATTCCCAGTCAATCAGATACATATGACCTTGTGGTGACTCGATAAAGTTTTCTGGTACCAAATCGATGTGACAGGACTTTCTATCAACACCCAAATCAGCCAATCTCTTTTCTAGTGAAAATACATCTTTTCTTACAGCTTCATAGTTTTCATAAGGGATAGGTCCCTCAATCAAGGATTCATATTTTCTGATTTCCTCAAAAGGGGCAAATTCTCCTCTTAATTCTTTCCCTGAAGCATGGATGGTTTGTAAAATTGCTGCAATCTTTTCAAACTTGGACTTGATAGATGTTGAATCAAGAGTTACTGCTGATTCGATGTACTCATTTACTTTAATCCCTGACTCAATATCAAAGAGATAATTTTTGACATCCAAATCTAAATCCTCTAAAAGTTCAAGATTGTACTTTTCATTTTGGCGATTAATGAGTTTTTCAGTCCCTTTACCAAAAAATTTCACAATATACTGTTTGTTGGTTGTTTTAACCAAATAGTTTTGGTTGGTCATGCCTCCCAGCTGTTCGACACTGAGTACTTCCTCTTCATCAGATAGTAAAGAAGAAATTTTTTCTTTGATGAGTTTCTCCACAAATAACCTCCATCTTCTACACTTCCCACTTGAATACTGTTTTAAAAGCAGTATTTAGGTCTGTAGCAAAGACACGGTGAATGTCCTTGATTTCTCTCACAGGCTCTTCAACATAAAGGATATTCTTCAGACGATTCGCAAACTTTTTAACTTCCATCATTTGAATGGCCTTCTCAAAATCGACGCGTCCTGAGCGAGACGAGCCTACTAATAACAATCCTTTTTCCAAAGCGTCTCGTGTATTGATATTAACCTTGTATTCGCTCACTCCCATCATGAGAATCGTTCCCTGTGGGCGAATATAACGAATCAAGTCATTGATAGCTGGACCTGTACCATCACCACCGCAACACTCAAATCCATGATCAAAGGTCAAATCCTCTGGAATATTGTCCGTGATATAGCACTCTTTTGCAAAAGAGAAGAGCTCCAATTTTTCCCAATGGCGACCAATCACGATAATCTCTGCTTCTGGTAGAGTGTAATTGATAATATTGGCAACCACAAAAGCCAAACTACCATCTCCGATAACAGCGATGCGCTCTCGCTTGCTGTGGGTAAGATGCAGGAATCGATCCATAGCATGCATACCTACACTCACAAACTCGGTAATGGCAGCAACTGTATCTTCAATGTCATTATAAGAAACAACTCGGTCTTTGGGAAGAGAGACAAATTCTCGCATAAAGCCATCATAACCACTAGATAGGAAGTAGCTCCCTGTCATGTAGTTCTCGTAGAATTCCTTGTCACTCTGCATAGGCGGTTGATTTGGAATCATAACCACCTTTTGACCGACTTCATAAGTCCCAGTTGGATCTGAAATAACAGTTCCACAAGACTCGTGAATCATGGCCATAGGAAGCTTTTTAGCCAATATTTTTGGATCGCGTTTCCCTTGATAGTAACGTTGATCCGCATGACAAACCGCCATATAATTTGGACGAATAAGGATGTGATTCTCCTGATCAATGTCCTCTTCTTGGTATTTTACATTGATAAACTTTGGTTTTGTCAGTTGATAAATTTGATTAATCATAGCCTTAGTCTTTCTCAATCATGCTTTTCGCGATTTTCAAGTCTGTCACAGTTGTGATTTTAAGGTTTGAATATTCCCCTTTAGCTAGTGCGACATCTTTCCCTTTGATAACAAAAATCTTACATGCATCCGTCAGGATTTCCTTTTCTTGATCAGATAGGGAACCATACAAATCCATGAAATCCTTGCAACGGAAAGTCTGAGGTGTTTGACCTTGATAGAGGTGAGCACGATTTGGAATATCAGTGATAAACTGACCATTGGTACTTTCAACAATGGTGTCAACAGCTTCTACTACCGTGTCAACTGCATCATGATTTTGAGCCAGTTTGATATTGTCCTGAATCATGCGAAGTGTGATAAAAGGACGAACAGAGTCATGCGTAATCACGATATCTTCTGGAGTGATTGGACGGTAGGCATCAATAGCTTCGATAATCTTCTCGATACTGGTATTGCGATCAGCACCACCCTTAGTAATGATGATGCGATCCTTGTGAAGAGAAAGATACTTGTCAACCAAGTCCTCAGCATGAGATACCCAATCTCCATGAACTCCAACTACAATTTTTTCAATACTTGGTTCCAAAACAAATTTTTCAATTGTGTGGATCAAAATAGGTCGATCACCCAACTCCAAGAATTGTTTTGGTAAATTACTGATTCCCATGCGTGTGCCAGTTCCTCCGGCTAGGATTCCTGCATAGATCATATATTTTCTCCTTTGTTTATTCTAAAAAACTTATCACTGTCTATTATATCACAATCTGCCTCCATCATGAAGAAAAGACAGAGCGTCATTTAGTCGAATCAACACACCATTTAAGGTAAAAAGTGAACAATGTATTACTAAATCCAGAAAGACCATAACAAATTAAGAAATAAAAATAGGTTATCCTCTATATTATCCGTTCAACGTTCGGTTAATATAGAGTTCTTTAGAATATAATAGAAAACTTAAAGAAAACTTAAACATATTTTTTGAAATACAAGAAAAAGCTAGGAAACTGTTCAAACTCGCAAAGACAGATACAGTTCCTAACTTTCTTGTTTTTATTTATGATTATGGAATAGATTACTTTTCCTGTTCTTGGTCACTAAGTCCTTTAACTGCCTTCTTAAACTCAGACAGCATTTTACCGATTGATTCACCCAGTTCTGGTAAACGTTTTGGTCCAAAGATTAAGAGTGCACCTAGAACAATGATAATCAATCCTGGAGCACCGATATCACGTAAGATTCCCATTCTTTTCTCCTTTCATTTTTTTCTTCATAATACTCTTGCTAATTGCAATACTAAGCTCATAGAGCGAGATTAAAGGAATTGTCATGGCTAAATCGCTGATAAAATCAGCTGGTGTCAAAATAACAGCTAGCACCAGTAAAATAAAATAAGCGTAACGACGATAAGCAACTAAGAAAGCTGGCCCAATCAAGCCAATCGACGTTAAAAAAGCAATAATGACTGGCAATTCAAAGATGAATGCCAAAGGGATAGTTGTTTGGAAAACAAAGTCTAAGTAGTTCTGCGCCGTTAATTGGGTTTCAAATAATCCTTCCCCTAGTCCTAAAAGCACTTGAAGTAAGGCAGGCGTTACAAAGTAGAATCCAAAGGCTAGTCCAAATAGAAAGCAAATAAAACTAGCTGGAATATAGGCAAAAATGGCTCTTGCTTCTTCGATTTTCAAGCCTGGTTTGATAAAACTCCAAATCTGATAAATTGTAAAAGGTAGCGTAATGGTAAAGGACATCAAACTTGCCAAGCGCAAATAAATCCACAGAATATCATTTGGACCTAATACAATCAATTTTTGATTAAAGGACTGAGTTAGATAGTAGTAAAGCTGATCAGCAAACAATAAAGCTCCACAGAAGACTATAGAAAAGCAGGCTATAACAGCAATGAACCTCTTTCTAAATTCTACCAGATGTTCAATGATTGTCAATTCTTTTGTATCCATCTACTTTTCACCCTGTCTCAATGTGACAACCAAAACAATTATCAAAAAGACTAGCTGACTTCCTAAACCTTCCCAACTTGGATAGATACCCAATAGGTCGATCGTTGGGAAACCTGATATTAAGTGATTTGGAGCCATATTGGTCAGCTGCAGAGCATGTACGCTAACACCTAGCATCTTAAAGGCAAGAGCATAGATCATCCATGTCAGGATAAAGAAGATCTTGTGAGGGAGAATAAATTGACTCGCTTTGTTCATCAGGAATGCGATAACTAGCAAGACGAACAAAGCCAGAGAAACACCTAGAATAAAGTCAAAACTAGATATTCTCGGTAACATCCCTACGTAAAATAGAATGGTCTCTGCTCCTTCACGGAAAACAGCTAGAAAGCTCAGCGCAAACATAGAAATGAAGGAACCTGTCTTAGTCACTGTTTTCATCTGTGAATCCATAAAGGCATTCCATTTTTTGACTGAAGATTTACTATGAAGCCAAATACCGATAACAATCATCATCACTACTGCGAAAATACCAACAGCACCTTCGATAATTTCACGATTGGCACCTGATGTCACAGCAGGAAAGGCGATTTGTAGTATAAATGCAATCACTAGACTTGCAGCGATACCTGTTAGGGCACCACCATATACCCACTTGAGTCCTTTGCGCATCTTGGCTGCTTTTAGTGTCGTGACCAAGGCCATGACGATTAAGAGAGCCTCTACTCCTTCCCGTAGGAGAATGAGCATAGCATCAAAAGCATTGTAGCTTGCACTAGTATCAATTTGGGATAAATCTGTAATCAGCTTCTCTAACTTTTCTTGATATTCTTTCTCACTTCCCTTGACCATAATCACAGGACTTTCGCTTTCCACTCGGGTATAGAGCGCAGGATTTGTTGTACTAACTGTACCTTCAATAGTTGGCCATATAGTGATAAACTCTTTCATGGTAGCTGCCCCTGATGCTTGGTCTCCAGCTTGGAATTGTTCCAAAGCCTTCTTCAAAAGGGCAATACCGTCTTTGAGACTTAAATCAGAAGATGCTTCTGCGACTTCTTTTCCAGTTACAAAATCATCAATAGCCTTTTTTAAGTCCTCAAAGGAAGTCTGGATGGAGTTAAAATCAGTAGGTTCAGTTTCTATGCTACTCCGTAAGAAAGAAATAGCTGTTTCTACTTGACCATAATGAGCTGTACTGTTGTCACGGACAACACTCTCATTGATCGTCCAGGTTGAATTCATCTTTTTATAAGCTTCTCGAATTTGCTCTATGTCTTGGGAAGAAATTGCCTTATCCAGAACCTCAAAACGCGGTCTTAGTCGACTAACAAGCTTTTCTTTTTCAGCATCAAGATCTACCGGATTTTGCTCTTTCTCAAATGCAAGAAGAGCAGATGAAATCTGTGTCAGATTTTCCTCACTTATATCTCCTGTCAGAGCAAGCTTTTCCTTGACGACCTTACCAGCATCCGAATCGGAATGTTCTACTTTTTCAAAATCCGTCGCCATTTCTCTAACTAAGGACTTGGCCTCAGACTGATTGCCATTTTTGACCTCTTTGGATGCATCTGTGATTTTTATAAAATAAGAACTCAAACTTTCTTGGGCCCCTACTGGAGAAAGGATTAAAAATGACAGGGCTAAGACCAAGAACCAACTTCTAGCCTTCCAATAATTTTTGACCAATATAGCCTCCTTTCTCTACTCCACCAAAGCAGGCAAAAAGACCACTACCGATGTGGGTTACATACTCATTCATCTTGTCTGTAGCTCCAAGGTTAGTTTGAACCTTGACAAAATGATCGGGATCCTTTTGGAAAGAAATAAAGAGCAAGCCTGTGTCAAATTGTCCAGTTTTTTCATCAATTCCATCCGAGTATGAATAGGAACGTCGCAAGAGTGGCTTATCTACCTCTTTAGCTAATCGAACATGCGAATCATCAGGCAAAAGACTTAAATCCACTTCATCAAACTCATTCTTCTTGCCAAATGGAGCGCCACTTTCCTTGTAGCGACCAAAGGTATTTTCTTGTTCTTCAAGATTGGTTCGATCCCAGGTATCTAGAAACATCTGGATGCGGCGAACAGCCATATAGGATCCGTTTTCCATCCAATCCTTGCTGTCGGCCCAAACAACACGGTCAAATTCCTTTTCTGTTGTGACATTTGCTGTCCCATCTTTGAAACCAAAAAGATTGCGTGGTGTTTCCAGACGATCCCCAATAGCAGCAAAACCAGACTGACTCCAACGAAGAGTCACCGCATTTCTCCCCTTACGGATGAGATTCCGAATGGCATGAAAAGCAACCTGCTCATCATCTGCACAAGCCTGGATGACAATATCCCCACCAGTATATTTTTCACGCAGTTGCTCCTTTGGAAAGGGTGGCAAATCTTTAAAAAGTTGAGGACGTTTTTGTTCTAAATTCATTTTTTTCAGGAAACTTGCAGATACACCAAAAGTCAGCGTTAAACGATGAGGATTTAGCCCCACGGTTTCTCCAGTGTCACTAGGTGGCAAGAGAGCATTCTGACTATCTTTTTTGACCAATTCTCCCTCTACAAGTTTGCTACTATAATTCGTCCAGTCCTTAAATAACTGAATAATTTTATCCCTATCTGTCGTATGCAAATCCAGAACAACAAAATAAATATTCTTCTGCATAGGGGTTGTAATACCCGCTTGGTGTTTGCCATAAAAAGCAATTTTTTCATTCCCGTACGAGATGTTTTCTTGATTTCCTAGCTTAGGTGCGAAAAAAGCAGAAGCACCAGAGAGCCCTAGCGCTAAACCAGCCCCTCCAATCCCTGCTTTTTTTAGAAATTCTCGACGGTCCATTTTTTTCTCAAAAAAGGTTTCGTCTTTATCAGTCATACTTCTTATTCTCCATCCAGAAATTTACCCATTTGTGATAGAGGTTCACCTAGTTTTGTCACAGCTTCGGACAATTCTTTAGTGTCTTCTTTTGACAAATCTGTATAGAGTTTATAGTGTTCTTTGTCTGTCATGTGTTTGTCTAGCAAACTGTTGACAGATTTAAAATCTGTTTCCAATTCTTTGACTAGGTCAGCATCTGATTTTTCAAGGAGAGGTTTAAATAGTTGGAAAATTTTCTCAGCACCCTCGATATTAGCACGGAAATCGTATAAATCTGTATGGGAGTATACTTCTTCTTCACCAGTAATCTTACTTGTCGCTACTTCGTTAAGCAAGTCAACTGCCCCAGTCAACATAACCTTGTAGTCCACATCTACAGTCGCAATCTTAGCTTTCAATTCCTTAATATCATTGACCAATTGATCACCGTATTTTTCAGTCCCTTTTGTGGTATTATCTTCCCAAAGGATACGCTCAATACGGTGGAAACCAGACCAGCCTTCCTCAGTCTTATTTTCATCTACGTAGTCTGCCAAACGAAAGTCAATCTTGACATCTGACTCACCAAAGCTCTCAGCAATGGGTTCTGAACGCTCATAAGACATACGAATCAGTGGATAAACCTTCTTAGCCTCTTCTAATTTGCCTTCTTTCAAGAGTTTGACAAAACCTTCCGTATCTGTCAACAATTTATCAATTTGCTCTTGTACAAAAGTCTTATAGTCAGCAGTGGCCTTATCCAGCATTTTTTGCTTGTCTTCAGACAAGGCTGTCACCTTCGATGAATCGCTCGTATCGCTTGGCTTTGTTTGATTATTGGCACAAGCTGTCAATAGCAAGGCTGAAGATAAAAGGACGAAACCTAGTTTTTTCATTGTATACTCCTATCGGCTCAGAAGACCTGAATTTATTTTACGCTCTATTATAACATGTATTTCCTCATTTTTCAATAAATTGTCAGAAAATTTAATGTTAGCTGTCTAAAACTAATAATAGACTTTTGTCCCTAAAATTGATAAAATAAAAAAGAAAATAATAGAAAAAAGGAAACTGTAAACCGCCATGATGAACATGCAAAACATGATGCGCCAAGCACAAAAACTTCAAAAACAAATGGAACAAAGCCAAGCAGAACTCGCTGCCATGGAATTTGTTGGAAAATCAGCTCAGGACCTTGTCCAAGCAACTTTGACTGGAGACAAAAAAGTGGTCAGCATTGACTTCAACCCAGCAGTTGTAGATCCAGAAGATCTCGAAACCCTTTCTGACATGACTGCGCAAGCAATTAACGCAGCACTTGAACAAATTGATGAAACGACTAAGAAGAAACTAGGAGCTTTCGCTGGAAAATTGCCTTTCTAATCCACAAAAAAAGAGAAACATCTGTTTCTCTTTTTTCTTAGAAATCAAAGAATTCCATTGCTTTCTTTAAGAGTAATTCCGTATATTCCGGATCGTCTTGAGCCATTGTGACTTGTGACTGGACCATTTCAAGATCATCAGTAATCATGCCATCTGCGCCGAGACGAACTGCTTTATCAAATGCCTCCGAACCATTTACGGTCCAAACATAGAGTCTCTGATCAGTTGTCCAGAGTTTATTGACAAAGTATTCATCCAAAGTTGAGTACTCCATAGTGTAACCCGTTGCCTTGGTTCTTGGGAAGATACTGTTATAGGGAAGAATAAAGTAAACTGGAATTTCAGAATCATAAGTCAACACCTTATCAATCACATGATAGTCTAGCGATTGCATCTGGTGTCCATATTTTTTGATAGTAGCTCCATACTTTTCGAGGAAATGGTCCATCATTTGCGGACTATCTTTTTTACTGGTTTTAATCTCAATCAGCAATTTTTGGTTTAAAGCATTTGCACGCTCTAAATAGGCATCAAAGCTTGAAATCTTTGTTTGATAACCATTCTCGTAAATATCTGTATTTGTTAATTCATCCAGAGTCAAATCTTGCGGTGTAGCATTAATACCTGTTAAATTTTTGAGGTTAGCATCGTGCATCATCACGAACTGACCGTCTTTCGTTTCCTGCACATCCATTTCGATGAGATCTGGTTTTAGTTGTGCTGTTTTTTCTAAAGACTGCACAGTATTTTGAACACCATTTTTATTACTTACTCCTCTGTGCGAAATCACTAAAGGTGTATTGGTATCCGGAGATTCCAGATAAACGTAGCCTTCTATCGCAAAGAAGATGCTTGCACACCCCATGACACCCCATCTCATCAGATGATCTTTCTTTCGCCTTGGCATAATCTCTAGCTCTTCTCCTGTCAGGAAGGAAACAAACTTCACTAGGAAATAAGTCAGGGTCATGTAATGGAAATTTTTAATCAAGACAAAATTAATCACACCGAGAATCAAGGATTCTTTTTGAGTTAGACTATCCATCACTACTTGCGCAAAAAGCAAAGGAATTAACAAACCAAAGAAGAAGAGATACGTTTTAATGATAATGAGTAAGAGATGCCAAGAGAAGAAAAGGACATTTTTTTTCGTCTTTTGGAGACTATATTTCACACTTTCTCTTACTGTCTTTCTTTCAAAGAGAATCTTAGGAAGGGCAAACATAAATCGGACTGAGATGTAGAGAAAGATCCAAGCGGATGCTATGATCATCAGACCTACCAACCAATGCTTACCTTCCCAATAATTCACAATAAAATCAGGGATAATAATCTTGTTGAGGTAGTAGATTTTTAAAATCTTACGGATGAACGGGAAAAGCAAAGCAATGTAAAAAAAGACAAAGGCCATCTTACAAAAGCTCAATCGCTTAACGAATAGAAAGCTCTGTTGAAATACTTTTCTACTATACTCAATTAAAGTTCTCTTTTCATGATAGAGAAGGTGACGAGCCCCGATAAACAAAAGACAAATCTGAAAATAGGCAACCAAGAGATTGATTGCAATTAAGATGAGAAAGGCTAAACTGATAAAAGGCGAGCCTTGTATAATCGCCCAAAAGTTATTGTAGGAGATAAACAAATAACCAGTTTGTCTCAGAAGGATGCCAGCAATCCATGAATTTAATGGTAGCCAGACAAACTCGACCATCATAAAAATCAAGAAAAATAGAAATAAAATTTTATCTAGGTTATAGTAAATCTTCCTAAAACCTAGCTTTTTAGGTTTTTCAGGTTTCATAGACACTCCTAGTCTAAAAATTGAGATAAGTCTAAGCTATTAAAGGGATTCATAGAAAAACTACTCTGGTCTTCTAATAATAGCTTTCCTTCATCCGATTCCAAAAAAGCTTCGTAAACACGCGCCGTCATGCGGGCATCCTCTAAACTGTTATGAGACTTCCCGTGAAAGCCTAAAAAATTCGCTACAGTTTGCAATTTAAGATTGGCTATGCCGTGTAGATCAGAACTACGGCGTTCAAAAGCCTCCTCATATAGATCAACCTTATACTGGTCACGATAATCAATACCATGCTCCAAGAGAATAGGCAAATCACTCTTAGTTGCATTGTAACCAACGATAGGTAAGTTGCCAACAAATGCCTGAAAGTCCTTTAAAACTTGTTCTACTTTTGGCGCGTCTTTCAAGGTTTCAGCTGTGATTCCAGTCAAACCATTGATAAAACTCTTTAAAGGTGCCGTAGTATAAACATAAGAATCAAAAGCAGCACTTTCTTGTCCATCTTGAAAGCGGACTGCTGATACTTGAATTAAATGAGTAACCCCCTCATGTTGATTGAATTCCAGATCAAAGGCGATATAATCTCTTAATTTTTCCATTATTTCCCTCAATTACTACCCAAACTAAACTATAAACAATAAAAGAAGCCATTAGGTTAATGAGTAACCCAAACAGCTTCTTTATTTTCCTCCAAAAAGGCGAGCAAAAAAGCCTTTTTTGGTTGCTTGGACTTCTTCTTTTGCTTGGTCCAACTCGAGTTTCAAGGTTTCTTGATCCTTCATGGCTTGAAGAGTTAATTGTTGCTGTTGGTCCAACTGTTTGTCCTTTTCAGCAATCTGTCGGTCTTTGATACGCATCTGTTCATCTTTTTCTGATAACTGGCGGTCTTTGGCCTTGAGCTGCTCGTACAAACGAAGAATTTCAGCGTTTTTCTCATCAACCAAGATTTCCATCAGTTCACGTTGTTTGACATCATCACTGACTGGTTCATCTTCAAAAATCGTTTTTTTGTAGATTTCTTCTAGCTTGATCAAGCCACTTCGAGTAACTACAGTTACACCTTTGTCATTTTTTTTCGTGTCCTCTTCTGGAAGTTCTTTGACACGATTGTTGATTGCTTGACGAGATAGCCCTAAGACCTCTGCAATCTCACTGACGGTCATTTCAATACTCATAATATCCTCTGAAACGTTTTCTAGCTTTTCTTTATTTAAATCTTATCATAAGCTAGATAAACTGTCAAATTTCCGCTTAATCCAAAGCCTTTAAAAAGGCTAGTAAGACTTGGGCAGAACGACGTCCAGCTTCGATAATAAACTCATCAAAAGAGATAGAGGCTTCGTGATTGGCATTGTCACTCATGGCACGAATGACTAGGAAAGGTAGACCAAGAGCCTGAGCTGCTTGTGCAATAGCAGCCCCTTCCATTTCAACTGCTAAAACATCCGGAAAGTGGGATTTGATACTAGCAATCTTATCATCTCCAGCTATAAAACTGTCTCCTGTAGCAATCAAGCCTAGGTGCCAGTTTTGGTCCAACTGAGATAGACTCTCTTGGATTTTGGCTACAAAGGTTTTGTCTGATTCAAAATAAAGCGGTTGTTGCGCCATTTGGCCATAAGCATAGCCAAAAGCAGTCACATCCACATCATGGTAAGCCAACTTATCCGCAATCACTACATCTCCTACTGCAATCCCGTCTGCAAGAGCACCTGCTGATCCTGTATTGATGATAGCTTCTACTTGGAAGTGGTTAGCTAACACCGCTACACTCATAGCCGACATGACCTTTCCAATCCCACTCTGAACTAGAACGACTTCAGTATTGCCAACAGAGCCTGTGTAGTATGTATTTCCTAAGACTTGGACTTCTTGAGGTTTATCCAAATTCTGAGTCAAATATACGAGTTCTTCTGGCATGGCAGCAATGATTCCAATTTTCATTTCAAGTCCTTTCAATTACAAGAGTTTCATCGCTAAAATTAACAAAATCAAAAGTAGGATGACTGCAAACAAGATGCGATTGAGTTTCGAATTAAAAACATTTCTCTTAGTGTTCTCAATGCGGCGACTCTTATGAATTGTTGGTTCTACTTCGATTGTAAGTGTATCTTGACTAAAACCGTGGTCTCTAGAGCGTGAATAACCAAAATGTTGTGAAGATGTTGGTAGGATCTTTGTTTCCTCATCATCTTGAAGAGGTGGTCCTGAGATTTTCTCACCACGATTGGCACGTTCAATCATTTCGTCTGTTAATAAAGGTTTTCCCATGGGTTGCTCCTCTATTTCTTTTGTAGTTCCCAGTACTGAATCGCCATAATGGTCTTGGCATCACAGATATGACCTGACTGGATCAGGTTCTTGGCTTCCTCTAGACTAACTTCTAAAACTTCCAAGGTTTCATCATCATCTTGTGGGCGAGGATTTTCCACCTTGACCAAATCACTAGCGAGGTAGAGTTTTAGTTTTTCATTACAAAATCCAATCGCAGAATAGAAATCGTACAACAGTTCTAACTTAGCTGTGTAGGCAACTTCTTCTTCCAATTCACGAAGGGCCGCTGCCGTTGGATCAGCATTTTCACCAATTTCCAGTTTTCCTGCGGGAATCTCATAAGAGACCGCCTCGATAGCCTTTCGGTATTGCTTCACAAGGACAATTTTATCCTCAGCTGTCACAGCTAGTACACAAACAGCTCCATTGTGAAAAATCAAGTCACGTTGGGCAGTACCCTTTCCTTCTGGTAGTTCCACCTGGTCTTGTACTAGTTTGAAAATAGGACCTTGGTAGATTTCCTTCCGACTAATCGTTTTTTCTTCAAATTCCATGACAAACTCCTACTGGTTCTTAGGATGATGAGGTAAGCGTGTTGCGTACTCATCTTTATTAACTTGTCGTCCACGTCCGATAGCAATGGCATCAGCAGGAACATTCTTGGTAATGGTTGAACCCGCTCCAACCAGAGAATTGTCCCCAAGTTCTACAGGAGCAATAATAGTTGAGTTTGAGCCAACAAAGACATTATTACCAATGACCGTTTTGTATTTATTTTTTCCATCGTAGTTGACTGTAATAGTTCCTGCACCAAAATTAACGTTGCTACCCACTTCACAATTTCCGATATAGGTCAAATGACCCGCCTTGGTGTTTTCACCGATTGAAGAGCCTTTAACTTCAACAAAGTTACCAATATGAACTTGAGCAGCCAGACTTGAGCCTGGACGAATATGAGCATAAGGACCAACTGTCACACCATCTGCAACTGTACTTTCCTCAATCATAGAGTTGGTAATTACAGCTCCAGATCCAACGGTACTATCTACGATATAAGTTCCATTTGTTAAAACAGTCTCCGCTCCAATTTTCGTTTGACCTTTCAAGGTAACGTTAGCTTCAATTTGGACTTCAGGAGCAATCTCGACATCAATATCGATGTATGTTGCTTCAGGATTGACAAAGCTGACACCGTTAACCATATGCTTTTGATTGATACGACGACGCATCACTGCTTCCGCAGTCGCAAGAGCTACACGGTCGTTTACTCCAAGACTTTCATCAAAATCCTTGAGAGTATAGGCTCCAACCTTCTCACCCGCATTACGGAAAATACCAATCACGTCAGTAATATAGTACTCACCTTGGGCATTGTTGGTATTGATGTTTTTAAGAGCCTCAAAAAGACGTTCATTGTCAAATACATAAGTTCCCGTATTGATTTCCTTGATTTGTTTTTCAAAATCTGTTGCATCTTTCTGCTCCACAATGCGAAGAACTTCAGCGTTATCATTACGGACGATACGACCATACCCAAAAGGATCTGCTGCTTCAGCCGTTAAAATAGTCGCCACATTTTTGTGATTGATATGGAAATCCAAGAGGTTTTTCAAGCTTTCACCTGTAATCAGAGGAGTATCCCCAGCGATAACCAAGGTGTGGCCAGAGCGGTTTTGGAGAATTGGTTCTGCCATCATGACAGCATGTCCAGTTCCTAGTTGTTCTGATTGGGTAACAAAGTCTGTCTGACCAGCTAATACTTGCTCAACTAGCTCTGCCTTGTGACCAACTACAGTAACTGTTTTTTCAGGTTGAATAGCACCAACACTACGAAAAACATGTTCCAACATCGAAATTCCAGCTACTTTATGAAGTACCTTTGGAAGATCTGATTTCATGCGAGTTCCTTTACCCGCTGCTAAAATAATAGCGTAATTTGACATACTCTTCTCTTTTCTCTAGAAATTCCCTTATATTATACCATAATTTAGTTTCTTAGGAGTAAACAAACAGAGAAATAGGGAAAAGACGCCCGTTTATTCACTTTTTCCGATGTTTTCTTTGATTTTTTTATCTATTTACGTTAAACTATTTAGATATGAGAAAAAAGATTCATCCAGCTATTATTTTTACTTTATTTACTATATTTATAGCTATTTTGATCCTCAATAGACCAACTTATGAAGACCATCCTGTCAAGTCAAAACCCAATGCAGTGCAGGTTGAAAATCAGGCCTTGCATAATCTTGACAAACCTATTATTGACGTCTCTGGCTGGCAAAGACCTGAGGAAATCAACTACGATACCTTGTCTCAAAATATTTCTGGTGTTATTGTTCGTGTCCACAATGGGGCTCAGCATACTGAAACAAATAATGCCGCCCATGCCAATGGTGTCGACAAAGCCTATATAAATCATATTTCAGAATTTCAAAAGCGCAATGTTCCAGTTGCTGTTTATGCCTATCTAGCAGGTACTAGTAAGGAAGAAATGGAAAAAGCTGCTGAGGTTTTCTACAACGCTGCTTCTCCATATAACCCTAGTTACTACTGGCTTGATGTTGAAGAAAACACAATGTCTGATATGAACGAAGGTGTTGAAGCTTTTAGAGCTAAATTAGAAGCACTTGGCGCTAAAAATATTGGAATTTACATTGGTGTTTATTTCATGCAAGAGCATAGTATCAATCCAGACAAGTTCTCTGCTGTTTGGATTCCATCTTATGGAACGGATTCAGGTTACTTTGAAACCACGCCTAATACTGATTTAGACTATGACCTCCATCAGTATACTTCAAAAGGAAGAATTGCTGGATTTGAACACCATTTAGATATTAATCTCATTTCTACCTTGAAGAAAAAAGAAGAAACCTTCAGAAAACTATTTTTAAGGCCATAAGACAAGTGAAAATCGCTCTCTTTTTCACTTGTCTTTTCATTTTCTTCTCGTCTGTGTTATAATTGATAGAATAGAGAAAGAATTTTATGAAATTGAGGATTTTATGATGTTTTCATGGATTGCAAGAGTTATTAAAGGAATCGTCATCGCCTTAGGATTTATCCTACCTGGAATTTCTGGCGGTGTTTTAGCAGCTATTTTGGGAATTTACGAGCGAATGATTAGCTTTCTGGCTCATCCCTTTAAGGATTTTAAAGAGAATGTCCTATACTTTATCCCAGTAGCAATCGGGATGTTGCTAGGCATTGGTTTGTTTTCTTATCCAATCGAGTATCTGCTAGAAAATTATCAAGTCTATGTTTTGTGGAGCTTTGCGGGAGCCATCATCGGTACAGTTCCTAGCCTCCTTAAAGAATCTACTCGAGAATCTGATCGTGACAAGATCGACCTAGTCTGGTTCTGGACTACCTTTATCCTTTCAGGCCTAGGGCTCTACGCGCTAAACTTTGTTGTTGGTTCTCTCAGTGCTAGTTTCGCTAGTTTCATCTTAGCGGGTGCTCTTTTAGCTCTAGGTGTCTTGGTGCCTGGTTTAAGTCCGTCAAATCTACTCTTGATTTTAGGACTGTACGCTCCAATGTTAACTGGCTTTAAGACCTTTGATTTATTTGGTACCTTCCTTCCTATCGGGATTGGTGCAGGAGCAACCCTCATCGTTTTTTCAAAATTAATGGACCACGCCTTGAACAACTACCACTCCCGTGTTTATCACTTTATTATTGGGATTGTGCTATCAAGCACACTCTTGATTTTAATTCCAAATGCTGGAAATGCTGAAAGTATCCAATATACCAATCTTTCTGTTGTAAGCTATGTTCTCATCGCCTTCTTCTTTGCACTTGGCATTTGGCTTGGTATCTGGATGAGTCAATTGGAGGATAAGTATAAATAATGGCAAAAAAAGTAAAGATTAAAAAAACTCTTGTCGAGCAGATCTTAACCAAAGCAGGAATTGAGCACATAGGTATTCAAATCAATGCGCTTGAGGGAAAACTTCCTTCGGAATATGATCGAACACATATCTTTAAAACCTTGGCTCTGCTGGGGGACAAGACAGGCCCAATTATCGGAATCGTCCCCATAACAGAACACCTCGCTGAAAAAAAATTAGCAAAGGTTTCTGGTAATAAAAAAGTGAGTATGATTCCACAAAAAGACCTAGAAAAAACAACAGGCTATATTCATGGGGCTAATAACCCCGTCGGCATTCGCCAAAAACACAATTATCCCATTTTTATTGATCAGACTGCTTTGGATTTAGACAAAATGATTGTCTCTGCTGGAGAAGTCGGGCACAGTATCATCATCCGACCTCAAGACTTAGCCAGCTTTGTAAAAGCGGACTTCGCTGATATCTTGGAGGAAAACAACTGATGAAACTCTATTTTGTTCGTCATGGTCGGACTGTCTGGAATCTTGAAGGACGTTTTCAAGGTGCTAGCGGCGACTCTCCCCTTCTTTCAGAGTCCATTGACACACTAAAACAACTGGGGCACTATCTTAAGGAGATACCTTTGGATAAGATTTATTCTAGTGATTTACCCAGAGCGGTCAAATCTGCTGAAATTATCCAAAGTCAACTCCAGCCCCCTTGTTCTTTAAAGTGCATTCCTGACCTACGTGAATGGCAACTTGGCAAACTAGAGGGATTAAAAATTGCAACTTTGGAAGCTATTTACCCGCAGCAAATCAAGGCTTTTCGGTCAAATCTAGCTAAGTTTGATACGAGGATGTTTGAAGCCGAATCTCTCTACTCTACGACTCAGCGAACCATTCAGTTTATCAAATCTCTGAAAGGAAGTCCGGCTGAAAACATTCTGATTGTTGGTCATGGGGCAAATCTCACTGCTAGCCTACGCACTCTCTTAGGCTATAAAGAGGCTCACCTTCGCAAAGATGGAGGCTTGGCCAATGCTAGTCTGACAGTTTTAGAGACCGATGATTTTGAAACCTTCACTCTGGAAAGATGGAATGACACTTCCTATCAAAGAAAATAATGGAACTTGATCTTAATAGTCAAGTTCTTTTTAGTTTTCAAAGAATATCCGTGAATTTCTCTGCTATTTATGATAAAATGGGAGTATCGCAAAAAATGACTCATCGTATCAAATTTTGAGTAAAATTAGGAGGAACCCATGTCTACAGAACATATGGAAGAACTAAATGACCAGCAGATCGTTCGCCGTGAAAAAATGGCTGCGCTCCGTGAACAAGGAATCGATCCCTTCGGAAAACGTTTTGAACGTACTGCTAACTCTCAAGAACTTAAAGATAAATTTGCAGAACTTGATAAAGAACAACTACATGAATTAAATGAAACTGCTACTATCGCTGGACGCTTAGTAACTAAACGTGGTAAAGGGAAAGTCGGCTTCGCCCATCTTCAAGACCGAGAAGGTCAAATCCAAATCTACGTTCGTAAAGATGCTGTTGGTGAAGAAAATTACGAAATCTTCAAAAAGGCTGACCTCGGTGACTTCCTCGGTGTCGAAGGTGAAGTCATGCGTACAGATATGGGAGAACTTTCTATCAAGGCAACTCACATTACACACTTGTCTAAAGCACTTCGCCCACTTCCAGAGAAATTCCACGGTTTGACAGACGTTGAAACAATTTATCGTAAACGTTACCTTGACTTGATTTCTAACCGTGAAAGCTTTGAACGCTTTGTCACTCGTTCAAAAATCATCTCTGAAATCCGTCGTTATCTAGATCAAAAAGGCTTCCTTGAAGTGGAAACACCTGTCCTTCACAACGAAGCTGGTGGTGCTGCTGCTCGTCCATTTATCACTCACCACAATGCACAGAACATTGACATGGTGCTTCGTATCGCGACCGAGCTTCACTTAAAACGTCTTATCGTTGGGGGTATGGAACGTGTCTATGAAATTGGCCGTATCTTCCGTAACGAAGGAATGGACGCTACTCACAACCCTGAATTCACTTCTATCGAAGTTTACCAAGCTTATGCAGACTTCCAAGATATCATGGATTTGACGGAAGGTATTATCCAACACGCTGCTAAGGCAGTTAAGGGTGATGGTCCAGTAAACTATCAAGGAACTGAAATCAAAATCAACGAACCATTTAAACGTGTTCACATGGTAGATGCTATCAAGGAAATTACTGGTGTAGACTTCTGGCAAGACATGACTTTCGAGGAAGCTAAAGCTATCGCTGCTGAGAAGAAAGTTCCAGTTGAGAAACACTACACTGAAGTTGGTCACATCATCAATGCCTTCTTTGAAGAATTTGTTGAAGAAACCTTAATCCAACCAACCTTTGTCTACGGACATCCAGTAGCTGTATCTCCACTTGCTAAGAAAAACCCTGAAGACGAACGCTTTACTGACCGCTTTGAGCTCTTCATTATGACCAAGGAATACGGTAATGCCTTTACTGAGTTGAACGACCCAATCGACCAGCTTAGCCGTTTCGAAGCCCAAGCAAAAGCTAAAGAACTTGGTGACGATGAAGCAACAGGTATCGACTACGACTACATTGAGGCTCTTGAATACGGTATGCCACCAACAGGTGGTTTGGGTATCGGTATTGACCGTCTTTGCATGTTCCTCACTGATACAACTACTATCCGTGACGTATTGCTTTTCCCAACAATGAAATAATACTCTTCGAAAATCTCTTCAAACTACGTCAGCGTTGCCTTGCCGTATGTATGGTTACTGACTTCGTCAGTTCTATCTACAACCTCAAAGCAGTGCTTTGAGCAGCCTGCGGCTAGCTCCCTAGTTTGCTCTTTGATTTTCATTGAGTATAAACACTTATCCTCTGGTACTTTCCAGAGGATTTTTCGATGCAAAAAGAGACTGAGGAAAAACTCAATCTCTTTTTCTTATTCTTAACTTTTAACTTGACTGGTGGCTACATCTTCTCCAAACCATTTCTGGCTGATTTCCTGGAATTTTCCTTCTTGGTATAGTGATACAAAGGCTTGATTCAGAGCAGCTAGCAAAGTTTTATCAGCAGGTCTAACACCCACTGCAAAAGCTTCACTTTCAAATCCAGCTGAAAAGACATTGTAGTCATTTAATATTCCTTCAGACTGGAGATAATAATTGGCATATACCCGGTCAATCAACAAGGCATCAATCCGATCATTTTTCAAATCAATCAAGGCTTCATTGAAACTTTGGTATTGATTAGCCTTCTGGTCTTTCACTCGATTCTTGAGTAGTTCAGGTTGTCCTTCAAAATTCAAATAGCCAGAAGATCCAGCCTGGGCCCCTAAAACTTTGTCAGTCATATCCTGAACTGAGTGGATATTTTGAGACTTTTTAGAGACCAAAACTTGTTGATTTTCCATGTAAGGAATGGTAAAAGCAACCTTCTCTTTCCGTTCATCTGTAGCTGTATAGCCATTCCAGATGGCATCAATGGTACCATTTTGTAGTTCGGTTTCTTTCATATCCCAGTCGATGGGTTGAAATTTAATTTGAATTCCTAGCTTTTCAGAAACAGCTTGAGCTAGGTCAATATCAAAACCTGCATACTGGCCATTCTTTTCCTCAAATCCCATGGGAACAAAGGTATTGTCAAAGCCAATGGTAATACTTCCCTGCTTTTGATATTTGGCCCAATTATCCTGATTTGGATCACTTGCCTTCTGAGTACAAGCCGTCAGGAAGAAGCTAAAGAACAGAGCAAGTACAAGGGCAATTTTCTTTCTCTTCATAGGCACCTCCTACTTCTACTTTGGATCAACCTTGAGGATCTGATCAGCAATGTTTTCCGCAAACTGAAGATCGTGGGTCACAACAATCTGAGTCATCCCACGCTCTTTATTTTGAAGGATAAGTTTTTCTACTTCTAATCGCAACTCTGGATCTAAGGCTGATGTAGGCTCATCATATCCAATGATTTCTGGGTTTATCATCATGGCGCGCGCTAAGGCCACCCGTTGTTTTTGCCCACCTGAAAGTGAGAATGGAAAGGCATCTGCATGCCCAGCTAACCCAAGTTGTTCTAACAAACCACGCGCCTTCTTCTCAGCAACTTCCTTCTCCATGTTCATTGTTTTTATAGGGGACAAGGTTAAGTTATCTAGAACTGACAAATGCGGAAAGAGTTGAAAATCTTGGAAAACAAATCCCAGAAGATTACGCTTTTCTAGTTCGTCTATAGCTAGCGATTCGCCGTTATAGTAGATTTCTCCAGAATCGATGGTTTCTAATCCAGCTAGCATACGTAATAGGGTTGTCTTGCCCCCTCCTGATGGACCTACGATTGCAAGGATTTGCTTTTCAGGAATTGATAGGCTGAAATTGGTTAAGATTTGTTTTCCACCAAAGGCCTTGTTGATATTTCGTAATTCTAACATAGCAATCCTCCTATCTGTAATAGCTGTACTTCTTCTCAAGTTTTTTCGCTACAATGGTTACAAGACCAATCATAATCAAATAAATCGCTCCAGCTAAAAACATAGGAACAAGACTGGCATCTCGATTGGCTGCTGTCCGACTTGCCAAAATCAAATCTGAAATCCCCAAAGCATAGACCAAAGAAGTATCCTTGACCAAACTCATAATTTCATTAAAGACACTCGGTAAGACAATCTTTGTAACCTGAGGAAGGATGATGTAGCGAACTGTATCAAAGGAGCTAAATTTTAACACTTTTGCGGCTTCATACTGCCCTTTTGGAATGGTTTCGATCCCACCACGAAAGATTTCTGCAAAGTAGGCTGCATAGTTCAATACAAAAGCAATCACAGCAGCAGGCAAACGATCTAAACGTATCCCAATACTAGGGAGCACATAGTAAATAAAGATTAATTGCAAAAGCAAGGGAGTTCCTCGCATTATCCAAATATAAAGGTCAATGAGATAATGGAGGGGTTTCCAACGGACTTGCAAAGCAAAGGCAACGACAATACCTAAGGGAATTGAAAAAATTAAAACCAGAGCAAAGACTTGAAGTGTCATACTTGCACCGTTTAACAAACTTGGTAATATCTCAAACATATAAGACATACTGCACCTCCTAAAAATAATTGTTCCTATTATAGCATAAATAAACAATTTAGCAAGAGTTTTTGTAAAAAAAATTCCATTTCTCCTAAAAAAACGTATCTGACAAATTGACGGATACATTTTTAGAGAGATAACTTTTAAAGTGTTTCTAAGAGTTCTTGCATCTGAACATCATCTGGAACGAGTTTTAAATAGGCTTCAACTTGTATCTTGGCCTCTTCAAAATATCCCAATTCACGCAAGAGATAAGTATACTGCTCCAAAAACTCGGGATTATCCTTGAGGTCAGGCGATAGTTCCTGATAGAGCTCATAGGCCTTATCTAAATCCTCGATTTCCTGGTAAGAACGGCTAATCATCCACCTAGTCAAGAGATTTTCAGGTTCTTGACTTTGGAGAGCAATGATATCTTCATACCGCTCTTGTTCCATATAAATAGTTGCAAGGCGAAGGAAAATTTCTTCTGTATCCTCTGCATCATCCTTAGCAGTAAGGAGAAACTGCTCTGCACTACTAGGATCATGCAATTCGTACGAGAACTGAGAAGCCGCTAGCAAGAGTCGCGTTTCAAACGGATTCTTATTTAATCCTTGCTTAGCGATACGAAGGGCCTCTTCTATCTGATGTTCCTTGTGTAAAGCTTGACTATAGCCGTACTCATATCCTTCAAAATCAGGTGAAATCGTATCAATCTGCTTAAAATAAAGAGCGGCTTTTTGATACTCTTTTTGATCAAAATAAAGACTAGCCAATTCAAAGGCAGTTTGGTCATCGTATTCTAATTCTAAAGCTTTTTCTAAGAATTCAGTTGCAGCTTCAAACTTGCCTAACTGGGCATAAGCGTAGCCAATTCGTTGATAGGTTGAGACACCCGTTTGCTCATAGATAGAGCGATTGTCTAATTGAGCATAGCCCTGAATAGCTTCCTGATAATTTCCTAACTCGCTATCCAACTCAGCCAAACCAAAAACTAATAAGGCATCATCTGAGTAATTTAAAGCTTCCAGTAACTTTTCTCGTGCTACATCTGTCAATCCTTCCAACTGATAGAGGTCTGCCTTCAAGGCCAAGGCTGATACGTACCAGTCACTTTCGGGTGTGATTTCATCAAGGTAAGCAAAGGCTTCCTCAACATTGCCATCCTCGCTAGCAATGCTGGCTAAGTTCAGATTCACTTCTGGAAATTCTGTAACGATATGTTGGTAAATTTCTTTTGCTTGAGGATAAAAGCCAATTCCCTCTAGATAGCTTGCTAGTTCGTAAAGAACTTCACTTGAATCTGTTTCGAGGGATTTGTGAAAATACTGATCCGCTTTGGTTAAATCCTGTTCATTCAAAGCTTGGAGCATGCGTTGACTATTGTTCACTCTTGATTTCCTCCCCTTCTTCTTCATACAAACCGCTGACTTTTTTATACCAGTTAAAGATAGCTGAGATAACGACCTTGGCAGAGGCATAGACCGGAATTCCCAGCAAGACTCCCCAAATACCAAACATAGATCCTGAAGTTAGGAGAACAAAGAGGACATTTATCGGATGGATGTTTAGCTGACTACCTAAAATAAGTGGAGAAACGAAGCGACCTTCAATCGTTTGTTCAACAATAAAGACAATAATCACTTTCAAAAGCATGACAGGCCCCGCTATTAAGCCCAAAACCAGAGCAGGCAACATCGCTAGAAAACTACCCAAGTAAGGTACTAGATTGAGGATACCAGCCGTAATACCAAGAGTCACAGCATATCTGAGACCAATAATCTTAAAGAAGATAATAAACATAATTGCCACGATAATAGCAACTGTAACCTGCCCTCTAACGTAGTTTGACAACTGTTTATTAACATCTGACAAAACTTGTCCTACTGGTTCTTTTAACTTGTTTGGGATGAATGTAGTTAGGTAATCCCGCAAGCCTTTTCCATCTCTCAAAAGATAAAAGAGCATAAAGGGTACGATAATAACCGCTACAATGACCTGGGAAACACTACTGATAAAGGCGCTTACCCAGTTAACAGCTTGAGAAGAGATTTTGCTGGCCCACATGGTCGCCTCACTAGAAACATTGGCAAGAACCTGCTCCAACTGTGGTCTAAAATCATCTGGTAAGCGTTTGGTTACAAGGTCATTGATCACCTTATCAGCATCTTCCAGGTATGTCGGCACATTCTTCGCAAAATTTAAGACTTGGCGTTGCAGATTAGGAATTGCGACTGCCAGCCCCCAAATGATAAAGAGTCCAATAATAACAAAAACAATACTAATGGCAAGGACACGATTGATCTTATGCTTCTCCATCCAGTCAACAATCGGATTGAGGAGGTAATAAAGTAAACCAGATAAAATAACTGGCAACATGACAACTCCTAGAAAATCCAAAACTGGTAAAAAGATAAAACTAATCTTACTTAGAATAAAAATATTTAGCCCCAGTAACAAGGTTACTAAAAATACAGTGATGGCTTTATTATCTAAAAACCACTTAAAAAACCAAGATAGGCTAAAATGTTTCTCTTTATGTTCCATAAATACATCCTTTCTGTCATTCTCTCATTATACCATTTTTAGACTAAAATAACTCTTTTTTTAAGTGCTTACATGGATGAATCTAGTGCTTCATGACTGCCATTTTGTGGTATAATGAACTTATCATTATTAAGAGGTATGGACATGAAAGAAACTGTTTATTTTGGAACTTACACTCGTCGCTTATCTAAAGGGATTTACAAGGCAGATTTTGATACAGAAATAGGCCAGCTTGCAAATCTTGAACTCTTTGCTGCTGAACCAAGTCCAACCTACCTTGCCTTTGATCAACAGAAACACTTATACACTGTAGGGAGCCAGGATGGCTTAGGTGGAATCGCTGCTTACAAGACAGATGGCGCTTTGCTAAATCATGTGGTTGAAGAAGGCGCTCCCCATTGTTATGTGGCAGTGGATGAAAAGCGTGGTCTCGTTTATGGGGCCAACTATCATAAAGGTCAAGTTCTGGTTTATAAACGTCAAACGGATGGTAGCCTCATCCAAACAGATCTAGATCAGCATAGTGGACAAGGTCCTCATGAAAACCAAACTTCCCCACATGTACACTTTACAGATCTAACACCTGACCAGTACCTCGTCACCTGTGATCTAGGAACAGATGAGGTAACAACCTATGATGTTAGTCAAGAAGGAAAACTAAGTAAACTCTACACTTATCACAGCCAATCTGGAGCAGGTGCTCGCCACATCGTTTTCCACCATCACTATAAGATTGCCTATCTCATCTGCGAACTTAATAGCACGATAGAGGTCTTGATTTATGATGGGGTTGGTGAATTTGAACGCATGCAAGTTATTTCAACCTTACCAGATGGATACGAGGACTTCAATGCTACTGCTGCCATTCGTCTTTCAAAAGATGGCAAATACCTCTATGCATCCAACCGAGGTCATGATTCCATTGCAGTCTATACAATTCTCGCTGATGGTAGTTTGGAATTATTAGAGATTGTACCAAGCCATGGTAAAAATCCACGTGATTTCGACCTAACTCCTGATCAAAAGTTTCTCATCGCTGTTCATCAAGATTCTGATAACGCAACCGTCTTTAAGCGTAATCCTAAAAGTGGTCGTCTTGCAGAGCTTTCTAACGACTTCCATGTCCCTGAAGCAGTCTGCATCAACTTTCCACATTAAAAAAATGAACTTGAGTTTCAAGTTCATTTTTTTATAGTCTATTTCCGACATTGATCCGGTTAATGGCACGTTGTAAAGCAATCTTTGCACGTCGTTCTTGGTCAATCAAATGCTTGTCATGTGCTTCTTCGATTTCTTGCTCAGCGCGACGTTTAGCGCGTTCTGCACGGCTAACATCAATATCACGAGCACGCTCAGCTGAATCTGCAACAATGGTAATCAAATCATTTGCAATTTCAATGACACCTCCATTCACTGCAATCCAGTTCACATGAGTATCATCATCAATGCGTTTCACCTTTACTTCATCAACCGCTAAAACCGAAATCATATTTTCATGTCGTGGCAAAATCCCCATCTCACCATCTAAAGTTCGTACCGATACAAAGCTGGCATGGTGATCATAGACGAGGCCATCTGGTGTCACGATCTGGACGGTTAACTGAGCCATAGATCACCTCTTAAAATCCCATTTTCTCTGCCTTAGCAATAACATCTTCGATTGAACCGACACCACGGAAGGCATCTTCTGGTAACTGGTCATGTTTTCCTTCAAGGATTTCCTTAAAGCCACGAACTGTTTCCGCTACTGGTACATAAGAACCAGGTTGACCAGTAAATTGTTCGGCAACGTTGAAGTTCTGAGACAAGAAGAACTGGATACGACGGGCACGTGCAACCAAGGTCTTTTCTTCATCAGAAAGTTCATCCATACCAAGGATAGCAATGATATCTTGCAATTCATGGTAACGTTGAAGGACACGTTTAACCTCAGCAGCAACTGCGTAGTGCTCCTCTCCAACAATCTCAGGTGCCAAGGCACGAGAGCTTGAAGCCAACGGATCAACGGCTGGGTAGATACCCAACTGTACCAACTTACGTTCCAAGTTTGTTGTTGAATCCAAGTGAGCGAAGGCTGTTGCTGGCGCTGGGTCAGTATAGTCATCCGCTGGCACATAGATAGCCTGAATAGAGGTTACAGAACCCTTCTTCGTTGATGTGATACGTTCTTGCAATTGACCCATTTCCGTAGCAAGTGTTGGTTGGTAACCAACGGCTGAAGGCATACGACCCAAAAGGGCAGATACTTCTGAACCAGCCTGAGTGAAACGGAAGATATTGTCAATAAAGAGAAGCACATCTTGGCCTTCTACATCACGGAAGTATTCGGCGATTGTCAAACCAGTAAGGGCAACACGCATACGTGCTCCAGGTGGTTCATTCATCTGACCAAATACCATGGCTGTTTTCTCGATAACACCTGATTCTTTCATTTCCCAGTAAAGGTCGTTCCCTTCACGAGTACGTTCCCCAACACCAGTAAATACTGAAATACCACCGTGTTCTTGGGCAATATTGTGAATCAATTCTTGGATCAAGACAGTTTTACCAACTCCGGCACCACCAAAGAGTCCAACTTTCCCACCTTTTAGGTAAGGGGCAAGAAGGTCGATAACCTTGATCCCTGTTTCCAAGATTTCAGATGAGGTAGACAATTCATCAAAAGTTGGAGCTTTCTTATGAATTGGCTGACGCTCAGCGTCTTCAGTGAAAGGAGCATCCAAGTCAATCGTATCCCCCAAAACGTTGAAGACACGTCCCAAAGTTTCTTTACCCACTGGCACAGAGATTGGACGGCCTGTGTCCAAAACTTCCATACCACGAGTCAAACCATCTGTTGATTCCATGGCGATCGTACGGACCATACCATCACCCAACTCTAAGGCTACTTCAAGGACGATTTTTGTTTTTCTTTCGTCATTTTTGTAGACGACAAGTGCATTATTAATCTCAGGAAGTGTTTCACCTGCTGCGAACAAGACGTCAACAACGGGTCCAATAACCTGAGCAATTTTACCTGAACTCATCTCCTTCTCCTATTCTATATAAGATACTGTCGGTTCCTAGTTCACCTAGGTCCTAAGTTCATTTTGATACGAGGGAGGCAAAGCCTTATTCTAAGGCACTAGCCCCCGCTACAATTTCTGTAATTTCTTGTGTAATCGCCGCCTGTCTGGCACGGTTATACTGGATTGTCAAATCATTGATGACTTTCTTGGCATTATCAGTTGCCGTTTGCATGGCTGTCATACCTGCAGCATTCTCAGCTGTCTTGGCATCGATGATAGCCCCGTATATCATACTTTCTGCAAACTGAGGTAACAACTGCTCTAGAATCTCATCACGACTCGTTTCCAACTCAAAGGTCAAGCTATACTCTTCATCCGCTTCATTTGGATCTAAGTCAACAATCGGCAACATTTGTTCCACACGCATTTGACTTGTGAGAGTATTGACATGATGATTGTAGCAGACGTATAATTCATCAAAAAGTTCGTTTTGGTACATCTCAATCGTTTTTGAAATAATTTTACGAACTTCATCAAAACTAGGTTGATCTGCCAAGCCACGTAGTTCATAGATTGGCTGAATACCACGAGCCTTAAAGAAATCAGCTCCCATACCACCGATACAGATTATCTCAAAACCTTTACCATCTGGATGATATTCTTCTTTCAACTCCATAACAGCTTTAAGGATGGAAGCATTATAACCTCCAACCAAGCCACGGTCTGAAGTGATAACGATATAGCCTGTTTTCTTAACTGGGCGACTGATGAGCATCGGATTGGTTGAACCACCAGATCCGTTACCATGCAGAATATCCGTCAAAAGCTTACGAACCTTCTGAGCGTAAACTTGGAAGTTGCGCGCTGCTTCTTCAGAGCGACCTAACTTGGCAGCCGATACCATTTGCATGGCATTAGTGATTTGACTAGTATTTTTTGTTGAGGCGATTTTTGTTTTAATATCATTTAGAGATACTGCCATCTGACACCTCTATTCTTATTGGAAGCTGGATTGATTGAGAAACTCTGTAATCGCAGCATCCAAGACTGCTTCTTCTGGCAAGTCTTTTGTTTCACGAATGGTTTCCAAAATCTCTGGATAATGAGCATCAAAGAAAGTATGGAACTCTTCCTCAAAACGAACAATGTCATCTACAGGAATCGTATCCAAGAAACCATGTGTCAAAGCATAGAGAATAGTTACTTGTTTCTCAACAGGTAGTGGTTTATGGACAGGTTGTTTCAATACTTCCACAGTACGACGTCCGCGGTTTAACTTAGCCTGTGTTGCTGCATCCAAGTCAGAACCAAACTTAGTGAAGGCTTCCAACTCACGGTATGAAGCAAGGTCGATACGAAGTGTACCAGCAACTTTCTTCATGGCTTTAATCTGTGCCGAACCACCTACACGGGATACAGATGAACCCGCATCAATGGCTGGACGAATACCCGCATTGAAGAGACCATCACCAAGGAAGATTTGTCCGTCAGTGATAGAGATCACGTTGGTTGCGATATAGGCAGAGATATCTCCCGCTTGTGTCTCGATAAATGGTAGGGCTGTAATAGATCCACCACCAAGCTCATCAGAAACTTTAGCTGAGCGCTCAAGCAAACGGCTGTGAAGGTAGAAAACATCCCCTGGGAAAGCTTCACGACCTGGTGGACGACGAAGCAAGAGGGAAAGCTCACGATAAGCGACCGCTTGTTTTGAAAGATCATCGTAAACAATCAAAACATGCTTGCCTTGGTACATAAACTCTTCTGCCATAGCAACTCCAGCATAAGGAGCTAGGAAGAGCAATGGAGATGGTTGTGAAGCAGAGGCTGTCACAACGATTGTGTAGTCCAAGGCACCGTACTGACGAAGTGTTTCAACTTGCGTACGAACTGTTGATTCTTTTTGTCCAATCGCGACGTAGATACAAATCATATCTTGACCTTTTTGGTTCAAGATTGTATCAATCGCAATGGTTGTTTTCCCTGTCTGACGGTCACCGATAATCAACTCACGTTGACCACGACCAATCGGCACAAGGGCGTCAATAGCTTTCAAACCAGTTTGCAATGGTTCTGATACAGACTTCCGTTGCATAACACCAGGAGCTGGCGCTTCTACTGGACGAGTTTTATCAGTGTGGATTTCTCCAAGACCGTCAACTGGACGACCAAGTGGGTCCACAACACGACCAATCAGACTTTCACCTACAGGGACTTCCATGATTTTACCTGTACGGCGAATGGTATCACCTTCACGAATATCTGTAAAGTCTCCAAGGATGATAATCCCAACGTCTGTTGACTCCAAGTTTTGAGCCATACCATAAGAGCCGTTTTCAAAAATCAACAACTCTCCACTCATGGCATTTTCAAGGCCGTGAGCACGCGCAATTCCGTCCCCGATATAGGTTACGACACCTGTTTCAGTCACATCAAAATTGGGTTTGAAATTTTCAATTTGTTGCTTAATTAAAGCGCTGATTTCTTGTGCGTTAATTGCCAAAAGAACACCACTTTCTATTTCAAATTTTCTTTAACAACTTTAAGTTGTTGTTTAATACTCACATCAATTGTCTTATGATTAGCAAAAATGACAAAACCACCAATGAGTCCTTCATCAATTTGTTCTTTGACGCTCCGCACTTTCAGAGACATTTTTTTCTCTATCAATGGGAGCAGACGTTCCTTCTGTTCATCTGTTAAAGGATGAGCTGAAGAAATCGTGACTACAAAACGATTGGTCTCTTTTTCAAGGCGATTCAAACAATCCGCAATTACTTCATAAAAAAGATTTGCTCTGTGATTGTAAACCAGAACTTGAATAAAGTTTTGCATTAAAGGTGACACAGAGTCTTGAAAGAAACAAACTGTTTTTTCCTTATCTGACTCATCAACTGCTACCTGAGCTAAAAAAGAAGGTAAGCCCGTTTCTTCTGCGACTTGCTTGATTTGATCCAAGTCTGAAAAAATCCGGTCCTCTTCTCCTTTTTCAATCACTAATTGGACAAAAGGCATGCTGTATTTTTCGATTACCTTTGCTGTTTTCTTGTCCATTAGGCTTCTCCTAGCTGATCGATATACTGATCAATGAGTTCCTTATGGGCATGACTGTCAAGGTTTTGTGAGATGATTTTCCCAGCTAGACTAACTGTCAAATCTGCCACCTCGCCCTTAACACTTTGTAAAGCCTCAGCTTTGTTTTGCGCAATTTCTTGGTTAGCTTTTTCTTTCAAGCGACCAGCTTCTAGCTTAGCTTCAGCCAAAATATCTGATTTACTCTTTTCAGCTGTCTCTTTAGCATTTTCAATGATAGTTTTAGCTTCACTACGACTACCTGCTAATTCATCTTCGCGCTTTTGAGCAAGAGTTTCTGCCTTTTGACGAGCTTGTTCAGCTCCATCAATATCAGCAGCAATTTTATTTGCCCTTTCTTCGAAGACACTTGTCAAGTTTGACCACGCATATTTCTTAACTAAGACAATCAAAAGGATAAAAGAGCCAGCGATTAAAATAAAGTTACCAATTAATTCACCTACTGTTACGTGCATCTGTTACTCCTTTCTACTCTTCATCATTAATTTTATTTCCTAGATACATAGAAGACAAGACTGTGAATACATAAGCCTGAACACAGGAAATAAACACAGAAAACGCCGTCCAGACTAGATTGGTAACAAATGCGACTGGATACCAATATAGAGCCTGATGAGAAAGTGTGATCAGCAAACTAGCCATCACTTCTCCGGCAAAGATATTTCCGAATACCCGCAAAGCAAGTGATAGGAAATTCGTGACTTCTTCAAGGAGATTCATCGGTGTCATAAAACCTGGGGTAACAAAGCCTTTCAGATACTTTTTAACACCACGGCGACGAATTCCTTCTATATGGGTCATCAGGATAATTCCAAACGACATGGCCAAGTCAAATTGAAGATTGGCTGTTGGCGATGTCCAAAGGTTTGTCCCATCTGTAGTTTGAAGTTTGGCCATCAAACCAAGATTGTTTGCGATAACCATAAAAAGAAATAAACACAAGTAAAAGAGTGAGTAATCTTTCATGTAGCGTGAACCAATATTAGGTTCAGTAAATCCGACTACGAAGTCATAGAGATACTCCAGTACATTTTGCTTTCCTTTGGGTTTCACAGTCATATTCCGACTTGCCCAATAGATAAAGCCAAAAATAACGACTACTGACAGCAAGGTCAAGGCAGTCAAAGTCAAATCAAAGGTAACAGGACCAATATTGATGGTTGGATTGATACTTTCTTCCATCTAAAATCCTCCCTTTTCCATTTTATACTTCTCTTTATTTGATGATAAATGAAAATACGAGAGTAACAAAGAATGTTCCTTCGATAAAGGCAATCCCCATGATCATTAAGCTACGCAATTGTGGAATGATGTCTGGTTGGCGAGCAGCTGATTTGAACAAACCGTTCATCAACATACCTTCTGCAAGGGATACACCCATACAGGCAAGACAAAGACCGAAAAATGTTAAATTCATGATGAATTCTCCTTTTATTTAAAATTTACTTACTTAGTTTAGTCCTAAAATTTTGATTTGTCAACTTTTTACTTACGTTGAAAGCGTTTCAGATAATTTATTTCTGTTTTTACAATTTTTATCCTATTATATAGAAAAATTTCTCATTTTAGAGCGAGTATTTTCCCACTTTCACTCTGTTTTCTGAAACAAATTGAAAAAATCCAAGTTTGAAACTTGGATGAATTCATTTTATTTAAAATAATAGGAATGATGTTGTTTGCAACTTGGATTAAATGGAGCGCTGCAATAAGGACAAGCTGTCTGTTTTTGATACTCTTGAAATGTCAGTATCTTCTTACACTTTCCACATAAAATCGGCCGATCCTCTGTGAGGGACAAGGGATAGGGAGCAAAGTTATGATTTTCTAGAGCATTATGACACTGATAGCATGCGTAGTATTTCTTGCATTCATAGCACTGGAGGGAAACGATATCTTTTTCACTATGATAGTGAACACACCTACTTTCATCATCAACTAATAAACCTTGTGCTTGATTCATTCACTTTTCCTTCTCTAGGCACGAACTGTGACGCTGGTTCCATCTTCCTTATAGAGATTGATGAGGCCTTCTTTCAGAGCGCGAACCATGTCCCCTGCTTGAACAGGTTGTGGAACCTTAATAGTCAAGAGTTCCATTGGATTTGGGGCGCGGTCGATTTTATTGCCCTTGGCATCATGAAGATCTTCGATATAAGTCTCAAAATGACGGAAACCTGGTCCATAAAACTCCACTTGATCGCCTTCGTTGATGACATTTCGTTGACGAATGGTTGCCGTTTGAGTCGCATCATCATACGCAACCACTTCAGCGACAAACTTGTATTCAGGAATTTTACGACGAGCGCCAAATAACTGTTCGTTTTCTGTAGGTGTACCATAGTAGAAACCTGTTGCCAATTCACGTTGAGCAACCTTCCACATTTCATCTACCAAGTCCTGTTTGATGACTTCAAATTTCTCAGGACTTTCGAGATAAGCATCTACAGCTGCCTTGTAACAGTTGGTCACCGTAGAAACATAGTGGATAGATTTCATGCGGCCTTCAATCTTGAGACTGTCTACACCGTTTTCGATCATATCTGGAATATGGTCGATCATGGACATGTCAACGGCTGACATCGAAAATTCTTCTGGAATTTCACCTTTAAGACTCTTACGTTCTTGTCCAAAAGGCATGTCGTAGAGGTCGTATTTCCAACGACAAGACTGTGAACAACCACCACGGTTGGCATCACGCATACTCATGTGGTTTGATAGCGTACAGCGACCTGAGTAAGAAATACACATGGCTCCATGGACAAAGGCCTCAATTTCTACATCAGTGCGTTTGCGAATCTCTGCCAATTCTTCCATTGAAACTTCACGGGCCAAAACCACGCGAGTTAGACCAAGTTCTTTCCAGAATTCAAGAGTTTCATAGTTGGTCGCACTGGCTTGGGTTGAAAGGTGGATTTCAAGACCTGGTGCTTCTGTTGCTGCAATCATAATCAAGGCTGGATCCGACACGATAACTGCGGCAATCCCGATGTCACGCAACTTACGGAACCATTCTCCAGCACCAGCTTCGTTTCCTTCGTGCATAACCATGTTAGCAGCCACATAGACCTTGGCACCGTACTTAGCAGCAAACTGGACTCCTTCTTCCATCTGTTCAAAGGTGAAGTTTCCTGCACGGCTACGAAGACCATAGGCCTGTCCACCGATGAAAACTGCGTCCGCACCATATTGAACAGCTACTTTCAGCTTCTCTAAAGTTCCTGCAGGTGATAAAACCTCAGGACGTTTTAATATTTTTGTCATTTTTTCTCCTATTTGCAATATAAAAGTTTGACGTTTTTCCTTCTCATTTTATAGTAAATAATGGATAAAATCAAGCCTAGACAAATTGTTTTGACAATTCTAATCTTTTCTAAAACAAAAAACTAGCCTTTCTAGACTAGTTATTTTCAAGATAAAATTCAAAGCGTTCGCCCACGTATTGACTCTTTACATACTCGAAAGCCGTCCCATCTTCAAGATAAGAGACCTGAGTCAAGGCTAAAATGGCATGCCCCTTTTCGACTTCTAGATAGTGAGCAATTTTTTCCTTAGCCAATCTTGCATAAATGGTCTGTTGGGATTTGCCAATCCGATAGCCATGTTGCTGCAAGGTTTGGAAGAAATGACTGGTGATTTCTTCTTTTTTAAAATCCTTAATAAATTTCTCAGGAATGGATGCGACTTCATAGACTAGTGGAACTTGGTCAGCGTAACGCACCCGTTCCATGCGGATAATATTCTCTGTCGGAGTAATCCCTAGCTTAGCGACCTCTTGCTCATTTGGAATGGTTCTTCTGTAAGAAATGAGTTGACTAGAAGGAACTTTCCCCTGAGATTTGACAATCTCCGTAAAACTTGTCGTTCCCCGCATTTTTTCTTGAACCCGAGTACTGGATACAAAGGTACCACTTCCTACGCGACGCTCCAGCACGCCTTCTTCTACTAAGAGGCTAATGGCTTGCCGAAGGGTCATGCGACTGACCTCAAACTGCTCAGCGAGTTCTCGTTCGCT
>NZ_KQ969521.1:648992-653241 GCF_001578935.1 Streptococcus oralis
TTATCTGATCATGAATCTTCATATAAGCTGGTAACATGATTCTCACTTCTTTTCTTTATTTTCTCCATTGTACCGTATTTGCTAAGAAAAAGTCAAACTTTGCCTTGTTTAGTTGGTAATTCGCCCCTATTTGTGATAGAATATTGAAAAAGATATTTCTTTTGAGAAAGGAACAAGATGAGCAACATTTCAACTGATTTGCAAGATGTCGAAAAAATCATCGTGCTGGACTATGGTAGCCAATACAACCAGCTGATTTCACGCCGTATTCGTGAAATCGGTGTTTTTTCAGAGTTAAAAAGTCATAAAATCTCAGCTGCAGAGGTTCGTGCGATTAACCCTGTAGGGATCATCCTCTCTGGTGGACCAAACTCTGTATACGAAGATGGTTCATTTGATATTGACCCAGAAATTTTTGAACTTGGCATTCCAATTTTAGGAATATGCTATGGTATGCAACTTTTAACTCATAAACTTGGTGGAAAAGTTGTCCCTGCAGGTGATGCTGGTAACCGCGAGTATGGCCAATCACCACTTACTCATACCACTTCTGCCCTCTTTGAAGGGACTCCTGAAGAACAGATTGTTTTGATGAGCCATGGCGATGCGGTTACAGAGATTCCAGCTGATTTCGTTCGTACTGGTACTTCTGCTGACTGTCCTTATGCAGCTATTGAAAACCCTGACAAGCACATCTATGGTATCCAATTCCACCCAGAAGTTCGTCATTCTGTATACGGAAATGATATCCTTCGCAACTTTGCCCTTAACATCTGTAAAGCTAAGGGTGATTGGTCAATGGACAACTTTATCGATATGCAGATCAAAAAAATCCGTGAAACTGTAGGTGACAAGCGTGTTCTTCTCGGTCTATCAGGTGGTGTTGACTCTTCTGTTGTTGGAGTTCTTCTTCAAAAAGCGATCGGTGATCAATTAATCTGTATCTTTGTAGACCACGGTCTTCTCCGTAAGGGAGAGGCTGACCAAGTTATGGACATGCTTGGTGGTAAGTTTGGTTTGAATATCGTTAAAGCAGACGCTGCAAAACGCTTCCTTGACAAACTTGCTGGCGTTTCTGACCCTGAACAAAAACGTAAAATCATCGGTAATGAGTTTGTTTATGTCTTTGATGACGAAGCAAGTAAGCTAAAAGATGTGAAATTCCTTGCTCAAGGAACGCTTTACACTGACGTGATTGAGTCTGGTACAGATACTGCTCAAACCATCAAATCACACCACAACGTGGGTGGTCTTCCAGAAGACATGCAGTTTGAATTGATTGAACCATTGAACACTCTTTATAAAGACGAAGTCCGTGCCCTCGGTACAGAGCTTGGTATGCCAGACCACATCGTATGGCGCCAGCCATTCCCTGGACCAGGACTTGCTATCCGTGTCATGGGGGAAATCACTGAAGAAAAACTAGAAACTGTTCGTGAGTCAGACGCTATTCTTCGTGAGGAAATCGCTAAAGCTGGTCTGGACCGCGGTATCTGGCAATACTTCACTGTCAACACAGGCGTTCGTTCAGTCGGGGTTATGGGTGATGGTCGTACTTATGACTACACAATCGCCATTCGTGCGATCACTTCTATCGATGGTATGACAGCTGACTTTGCCAAAATTCCTTGGGAAGTCCTTCAAAAGATTTCTGTACGTATCGTAAATGAAGTAGATCACGTTAACCGTATCGTCTACGACATTACAAGTAAACCACCTGCAACTGTTGAGTGGGAATGATTTATAAATATGATTTGAAGTGAAATGGTTGATTTAACAGCATTTTCAGTTATTATAAAAGGTTAAAAATCAATCAAAATTGATTGGTTCCCCACCAAAAATCCCACCAGAAATATTCTGATGGGATTTTTTTATATTAAATTTTATTCTTCTATTATTTGATGCTTTACGAGCTTTCTTAAGACCTAGTTGGAAACATTTCTATTTGAATAAGTTTCAAGATGGGCTTAAAATCAATGTTTTCCCAAGACCGACGATACCGCCTGCAACAACTAAAGGAGTCGCAGAGCCCCATGTAACTACGATGGCTGTCACTCCGACAATGATAGTCAATGCGCTAACAGCCATGTCTTTCCAACCCTTATCTGATCGAGCCAAGGCCTCAAAACGGACCTTGTCTCGCTCCTGGGCAGCCTTCACGCACTCAACGCGACTCTCCATCTGCTGGGTCGCCTGTTTGTAGGCTATCGCAAAGCGTTGAACAGACTTGAGTTTGGCAAAATCTCCTGACTGATAAGTCCCTACCGTACGTGTCTTCCCTGCATGTTCTGTTATCAAGGCCTTGGTCGCAGCTAGAAGTTCCTTAAAGGCGACCAAATCCTGACTCGCATGGTTACTTTCATACTGAGTGATGGAGCTATCCAAGTTCTTGATCTGATTGAGCAGAAAGTTATAGTCCATGACCGTGCTGGTATGACTGCTTCCATCATAGCTCACCAAGTCTGAAATATCACTCTTAGTCGTCTTCAAGAGCTCAATTTCACTCTTCAAATCGTCCCGTGAACTCTTTAAAGCACTATGAAGGTTTGTAAATACCTGACTTGGCAGCTTTGTATGCAGGTGACTATCAATATGGTAGTAACCATTCTTGTACAGTAAGAGTTTACCAATGGTTTAGCTGAATTTGAGTTCCACCTCCCTGACCAAATACTTTAGCGATTTGCCACTTCTTCACATCAGATAGCACATCCACTGGATTTCCATATTTTGACAATCTTTCATTCAAGACTAACTGTAATTTTATTCCAATCATCTCCTAAGCTAAAGTAAGTGGTATCGCCAGCCTTGCTGATGTATGAAAATCACCATCAATCTGGTAATAACCGTCCTTGTACAGTAAGAGTTTACCAATGGTTTATCGGTAAACTCTTGCTTCATTTATTCTACCATAAAATAGGGTGTTATTTATTATTCTGTGACATCATCCCAGAGTGGAGAGGAGTATTCAGGAACTTCTCCATTTTCTACAGAAGTTTTATTTATAAAAACTGTTAACTTCAGATTATGGATAAATTTTTCTTTTGCTTCTTCAAATGTTTTAAACTTAAAAATACTTCCTGTACTTGCTCGATCCATTGTTGAGTAAATTTCATACAATTCCAATTCTGGATTATAATCTATCCTAGTTTCCCACTCAGAAGGTCTGTGTTCATTAAAAATAGAATATCTTAAAGACTCATATCCTAAATCTTGAATGGCTAATAAAAGTTCAGAACGTTCTTTGGCTTCGTCTCTCATCTTCTAGTTATCCTCTTTTTCATCCCATAATGGTGATGGATATTCTACTGGCAATCCTAATTGTATATTCAGTTTATTAGATTCTATAACGAGTTCTAATTTTTCAAAAAAATCTTTCTTTGCACTTCCAAAATTATCGTACTCTTTGCTATGTCCAACTATATATGATTGATCATCTCGACCATCAACATAAAATTTTCCATTTTTCTGATAAAGGTGAAATGCCCAAGGAAGACGTTTAGTTTCGTCAAATAAAACATAATGTAAGCTCTCATAATGACGTTTTTTAATTTCTTGTTCAACTATACATTTCATGTTCTCAATATCAATCATCGGTTTTATCCCATAATGGTGATGGATATTCTGCACCTATGCCTTCGTCAACATAATATCTATTTATGAAAACAACGTTTTCAAGAATTCCTATGAAACGAATCCGTGCTTCTTGAAAGTTTTGGTATGAATCTTTACCATTCGTACTTGCTCTGTCCATTGTCGAATATACTTCATATACTTCTAATTCAGGATTATATTCTATTCTTGTTTCCCACTCCCTTGGTCTATGATCATTGAAAATGGAATATCTCAAACTTTCATATCCCAATTTGTGAATATCTGATAAAAGTTCCAATCGCTCTTTTTCTAAGCTAATCATTATTTGACAACCTCCTTTAAGACCCCCATTTTTTCGTACCAAACAACACTTGTACTAAATTTTATTTGTGTACCTCCACCTTGGCCGAATATTTTAGCGATTTGTCCCTTTTGCGGATTTGCCATATCTTCCAAAGTAAAGTGACGATCTTTCATCAATTTAGATAGTACAATTTTATCATTTTCTGATAATAATTTATAACCACTTTTTATATTTTCTAAATTAATATCTTTTACAATTTCATACTGGTGGTAAACTTGATATCCCTCAGGATAAGGCAAACCTCGTGTATTAAACGGCAATATCTCTCCGTTATCAACTGGACTGGTGAAACGT
>NZ_KQ969521.1:654195-654721 GCF_001578935.1 Streptococcus oralis
CGGTGCTTCGACCTCTACTTTCACCTTATTGAGACTAAACTTGCTGGCTGCTGAGGAGGCCGCATAGCCTCCTACCAGGTTTCCAATAAAGTTTGCGATTTGAGCATCTTCTTCGCTACCACCTACAAACTTGGTCCCATGATAGGCAACCTGACCGGCTGTATAAGCGCCTGCTTCCCCTATCGCAAACTGGGTCACCCCTTTGACAACGCTCTGGGTCTGCCCTATGGGAATCATGATGGCACTCGCCGTCACAAAGACATTTCCAACATCATGATACAACTTGTCATTCCCCATGAAAAGCGTATCTCTGATGGGATTTCCTGCTTTAGTCTGAATATCCCCTGCATTCCCAAGTTTGATATCCTGACCAGCCTCGTACATATTAGACAACCCATAGGCTGTTGTCCCAAAACCCACGATACCGCCTGCAACAACTAAAGGGGTCGCAGAACCCATGGTTCCTACAATCGCAAGAATCCCTATCGCAGCTGTCAGTACACCAAGACCCAGGTCTATCCAACCC
>NZ_KQ969521.1:655307-658122 GCF_001578935.1 Streptococcus oralis
CGCTCAACGCGACTCTCCATCTGCTTGCTCGCCTGTTGGTAGGCTATCGCAAAGCGTTGGACAGACTGGAGTTTGGCAAAATCTCCCGACTGGTAGCTTCCTACCGTACGTGTCTTCCCTGCATGCTCTGCTATCAAGGCCTTGGTCGCAGCTAGAAGTTCCTTAAAGGCGACCAAATCCTGACCCGCATGGCTGCTTTCGTACTGGATGATGGAGCTGTCTAGGTTCTTGACCTGATTGAGCAGAAAGTTATAGTCCATGACCGTGCTGGTATGACTGCTTCCATCATAGCTCACCAAATCAGAAATCTTGTCCTTGGTCGTGTTTAAGAGCTCAATCTCGTTCTTTAGATTGTCCCGTGAACTTTTTAAATCACTATGAAGGGTTGTAAACACCTGACCTGGTAGCTTTGCATGATTGCTCGAATCAATCTGATAGTAACCATCCTTGTAAAGCAAGAGGTTGGATGAGTAGTCATTCATCAAGTTGACCAGAGTTTGAAGGAGGGTTCCGTGCACCTCTACTAGGTAGGTGCGCATACTCGAGATAGCCTGCCCTTGGAGATTGGTATTATTGATAAAGTCCGTCATAGCGGTATTGAGATTATTGATGGCCTCTCCCCAAGCATTCATCGTCTTTTGACTTTCCACTTGAACAGAGGTGATATCATCAAATATTATCTTGTAACTCATGGCACCTCCCTACTGCAAGCCAGGAAACATGTTTTGACCCAGGACACTATCTGTCCGATGCATCTCTTTCCCTGTGCCTGCCATCAAGGCGATATCTGTCTCCAGCAAGGTCGCATAGGTCTTCACCAGCGAGTGGAGTTCATTGAATTGTTTTAAAGAGAATTTTATTTAAAGCAAAAGTTTACCAATAAAACATTAGTAAACTCTGGTTTGATTAAATTTTGCTTTTTTATTTTAAGAAAAAATCATATCTATTAAATAATTCCAATCAAAGAGAGAATGAGAATTTTATTGTGAGTTTTTCTTACATCTCATTCTTTACAACAAGATAAGCCAATTTAAAACTTCTCTACTCCCTCTGAACTATACCCTAGCAAAGTAGCTTCATATTGATCTCCTAGTCCATTAGCATCATTCAGTTGAATCAACCACTCCTTAATAGTTTTTAATTTTATAATTGATGCATAGAAGGTTTGAAATATTCTGTTTGGTAGGTAAAACAGATTGTATTCATTGTCACTTGCATCTACGTAATAAATCTTGTTTAATCCTGAAGAAAAATTTATTTTTCCCTTAACCCTAGAATCAATCGAATAAAAACTATCAAGTTTTTCTCTAGTCAAGTATTCTTTCAATATTTCGATATCCTCTATATCATTTATTAAAGTCATCAGTGGGAATTCAAAATCTGTAACTCCTCTTTTAACAAAGATAGCAAAATAGAGCTGCGCCAACTCCTTGTTACGAATTTTACAGTATTCTATACTAACCCCTCTTTCATTTAGTGAAATAAAAAATTCGTCTTCTCTTTTTTCTAGAATGTAAATAATATCCACATTATCATATGCCTGCAACTTGTTATTTATTGAAACAATTTCGACATTACTGATAAATCTTTTCAAACTTACAATATATTCATTATCAAACATTATAATTTCCTCAAATAACCAAATTCTATTAGTTTTTTAATAATAGCTGCCTCATCAGAAGGTATAGACATTATCTGTTTAGCAAAGAATGGATCTAATTTAAACTGTATCCCTCCTCCTGGTTGATTAAACCATGGGGCTATTTTTCCTTTTAAAACAGGTAAATCCATTAATATTTCATATTGATTATAGTTCTTAAAATCCGAGTTTGGAGACATTGCCCTCATCTCTTTAGATTCACCAATATTTCCAAAAAAGTGTCCATAATCAGAACCAAATCGATCAATTTTATCTCCAGGAGATAGGGTTGTCTTTTGATATTCACCTTTTAAAAAGCCATCAATATTTGGATCACCTTTTTGTCCTGGCCAGTTCTCATTACCTGTAAGTTGATCAAAATATTTTGGATTATCATACACTGCCTTATTTTCAAGATATAGTTTTGAATTAACTGGTCTTTCCCAGGATAACAGTTTAACACGATCTTGAACCATTATACCTGATTCCGCATAATCATGCCATTGAAGATATCTCTGACGATCCATCGGTTCCATACTCATCAAAGTTTTCTGGAATTTCTCCTTCGCCAGATATTGGTCAAAGTTACTGGATTCCCTCGCAAGCCTGCTTTCTTCTATATTTCTTAGAATCTGTTCGCGGTTATACTTCGGTGCTTCGACATCTACCTTCACCTTATTGAGACTAAACTTGCTGGCTGCTGAGGAGGCCGCATAACCTCCTACCAGGTTCCCTATAAAGTTTGCGGTTTGGGCGTCCTCTTCACTTCCTCCTAGGAGCTTAGTCCCATGATAGGCAACCTGACCGGCTGTATAGGCACCGGCTTCCCCTATCGCAAACTGGGTCAAGCCCTTGGCAACGCTCTGCGTCTGCCCTATGGGAATCATGATGGCACTCGCCGTCACAAAGACATTCCCAACATCATGATACAGCTTGTCATTCCCCATGAAAAGCGTATCTCTGACAGGATTTATTGACTTGGTGTGGATATCCCCTGCATTCCCAAGTTCGATATTATGAATCCCTTCTGATACATTAGATAGCCCATAGATACTCGTCCCAAAACCCACGACACCGCCTGCAACAACTAAAGGAGTCGCAGTTCCCATGGTTCCTATAATTGCGATGAAGCCAATCGCAAAGGTCAACACACCCAAACCCAACTCTTTCCAACCG
>NZ_KQ969521.1:658839-661116 GCF_001578935.1 Streptococcus oralis
GTAACTCATAGCACCTCCCTACTGCAAACCAGGAAACATGTTTTGACCCAGGACACTATCTGTCCGATGCATCTCTTTCCCTGTGCCTGCCATCAAGGCGATATCTGTCTCCAGCAAGGTCGCATAGGTCTTCACCAGCGAGTGGAGTTCATTGAATTGTTCCTGATACAAGTCCAATCCTTTCGATGTGGCTGTCGTATTAAAACTTGGTTTCCCAACTCCTGCCAAACTAGCCTTGGCCTTGGATAAACTACCGATGTGTGAGTTAAACAGAACCTCGGATAATTGAATCGTTCCATACATGACCTTACCCCTCCTTCGTATGTAGTAGCTTCTCGATGAAATTTCCCAGGTTATTAATCTGACTCTGACACCAGCCAATAATGCCATTTTCTTCATTCTTTTGATTCTCTAGTCTAGTGATTTCATCACAGATAGCATCATAGAAGGTATTCATCTCCGTTTGAAAGCTCGTGTAGTCACTAGAGAAGGTCTCCCACTGCTTGGTGAGGGCATCTTTTTGTTTCCCATGCCAATTACTTATATTCGTTAGAAATAAGAAATTTTAAATACTCATAATCTAAATTAGTAATCATTGGATATAAATTCAAATTTTTGCTTTTTCAAGTTCCCCATTAACTATTTTCTTCAATATTTTTATTTATTGTTTATTTCGTAGATAATTAGAAATAAACTCGTATTCGTGCCATTTGATTAAAAAATTTTTTAATCATCAAGAATTGAAAAATTATATTTATTTTTATAACGCTGATTGAAACGAACAACTACTTTCATAGGTTCTTTTTTGGTTAATCCATTATTAAAAGTTATACTTTTCGTTAATTCTTCCCGAAATTTTTGTATTCCAGATGCTATTTCAGCTACTAATTTTGAAGTATCAATTTTAAAAGTGGCAATACCCTTATCTTCCATAAAGAGTATTGAATCGAAAAATAATATTGAAATATACAAATCCGTAGCCGAACTCTTTGTCAATTTAATTAAAGAGTTCTCTAACAATAATTCAATATTTTTGATATCACTTTGATTATAAAAATATTCAAACAGCACCTGGTTAATATCTGTAGGGAAAACATCTGGAACAAAAGCAGGGGGTTCAATCCGATACTTTTGCCTTCCACGAAGTATATCTTCAACGTTTCCTTCTTTTATAGCTTCTAAAATTTTAGTTCTAAAATTCATTGCTTCTCCCCTCAATTTATTTTATTCCTATCCTACTAACTCTAGCCTTATCTAATGGAACTGTATTTAAAATAGCTTCAGGAACTCCACCTGAAGTTTCTCCCCCAGGTATCCATAGTGAGTTTGCTCCTGTCTCATTCCCGCTAGGAAGTCTTAAATCTAAATCACTCAAATCTTCTATATCAATTCTAACTAAACCACCCCCATATTTAAAATAACCTTTAGGAAACCCTAATTTTTCCTCAATATAGTTGATGTTTCCGTTAGAATTTTTAATAACCTTATCAGCGTACTTTGTTGGCATAACAAAAAGTGTATTGTCATCAGGTACACCAACAAAACCGTTAGCTTCTGAATAGTTTGTATAAGCCCACTCGGTCTGAATAACTGTTGCTCCCTCATCGAATTCTGCAAAATGTTTTGTAAGATATTCCGAATTCACATATGTTTTTGGATCTGGTCTACTCCCTTTAGGTATTTTTAATATTGGCTCATTCCAATAATTTTTATACCTAATTTCTTCAGCTAAGGCATATTCCTTCGCCACATACTGTTTAAACCCTGAACTCTCCCTCGCAAGCCTGCTTTCTTCTATATTTCTTAGAATTTGTTCTCTGTTATACTTCGGTGCTTCGACCTCTACTTTCACCTTATTAAGACTAAACTTGCTGGCTGCCGAAGCTGCCGCATAGCCTCCTACCAGGTTTCCGATAAAGTTTGCGGTTTGGGCGTCTTCTTCACTACCACCTAGGAGCTTAGTCCCATGATAGGCAACTTGACCCGTTGTATAGGCCCCTGCTTCCCCTATCGCAAACTGGGTCAAGCCCTTGGCAACGCTCTGCGTTTGCCCTATGGGAATCATGATGGCACTCGCCGTCACAAAGATCCCACCAACCTGATGATACAGCTTGTCATTCCCCATGAAAAGCGTATCTCGGATAAAGTTTTTTGACTTGGTATGGATATCCCCTGCATTCCCAAGTTGGATGTTATGAATCCCTTCTGCTGCATTAGAGGTTCCATAAGCAAACGTTCCTAGTCCTGTCGTTAAGCCAAACCCAACAACCAAGGGGG
>NZ_KQ969521.1:661643-662374 GCF_001578935.1 Streptococcus oralis
AGTAACCGTCCTTGTATAGTAGGAGATTGGTTGAGTAGTCATTCATCAGGTTGACCAGAGTCTGAAGGAGAGTCCCATGCACCTCTACTAGGTAGGTGCGCATACTTGAGATGGCCTGACCTTGGAGATTGGTATTATTGATAAAGTCCATCATAGCGGTATTGAGATTATTGATGGCCTCTCCCCAAGCATTCATCGTCTTTTGACTTTCCACTTGAACAGAGGTGATATCATCAAATATTATCTTGTAACTCATGGCACCTCCCTACTGCAAACCAGAAAACAGGTTTTGTCCCAATACTGTATCTGTACGGGCCAACTCTTTTCCTGTAGCTGCCATCAAGGCGATGTCTGTTCCTAATAAGGATGTATAGCTCGTCATCAGCTGACAGAGCTCCTCAAACTGTTCCTGATACAAATCGAGCACCTTGGATTCTGATGTTGTTTTGAAGGTTGGCTTACTCACTCCCGCTAGACTAGCCTGAGCCTTGGTCAAACTACTGATGTGTGAGCCAAACAGAACCTCAGATAATTGAATCGTTCCATACATGACCTTACCCCTCCTTCGTATGTAGTAGCTTCTCGATGAAATTTCCCAGATTGTTAATCTGACTCTGACACCAGCCAATAATGCCATTTTCTTCGTTCTTTTTGTTCTCTAATCTAGTGATTTCATCACAGATGGCATCATAGAAGGTATTCATCTCTGTTTGGAAACTCGTGTAGTCACT
>NZ_KQ969521.1:663584-665498 GCF_001578935.1 Streptococcus oralis
TAGAGAAGGTCTCCCACTGCTTGGTGAGGGCATCTTTTTGTTTGCCTTGCCATTCCGGCTGAATGTTGCGGTGCATGATGGGATACTTGATATTGTGAACATTTTGTTGGATTTGAAGAGAATTCTATTTAAAGCAAGAGCTTACCAATAAAATATTAGTAAACTCTTGTTTCATTCAATTTTAACATCGACGGAAAGAGCTATTTTAATCTTTGCTCGCTAGAATTTCAGCCCCTTCAGGTAATATTTCTTCCAGTTCAGCCTTTGTGAATAAACCTTGCGCTTCAGGATTTCTTCTTAAAGCTTCAGGATATTGCCTCAAGAAATTTCTATCAGCTTCTTCTTGTGTCACATTCGGTGGCCAACAGTCATTCTGAGCTTTAAATAACAAATCATTTCCTGAGCGCTCCCCGGATAGGTATGCTTCAAAATCTGTAGCGTTTATCTCAAATACTCGTCTCACAGATGCAATACCAAGTTCAAAAAACGTGTAGTATCTTCCATTGTGCTCCCGAATATAAAGATTGTCTGGCGTATGGACCGCCTTAAAGTTCTCATACTCTTCCCATGTTATTTTAGTTAAACTCATTTTAATCGCCTCCTAATTTTCTAATTGTAAATTCTCCCCATGGCACTTCATCAATAACTGCTTCTGGCATATTTCCTGGATAAGTACGCCCACCTGGTTTCCAAAAATCTTCAAAAGCAGATGCTTCATTACGACTCGGAACTTTCAAATTCTTAATTGAATCATAAGGGATATCTATTGCCACAGGTTCACTTAGAATATATAGGGTTCAACATAATTATATAAAGTCCAATTGAATAGTTTGATCGCTCTCCATTTTTTTAGCCATGTTAATAATATTATCTATTTCTCTTGGAGTTATCGGAAGATTTTCATGAGGGGGTTCCCAATGTGTCATACTATCTTTATAAACAACAAATTTTTTATTAATCAACAATTCTCCTTGTGCTTTTAAGAGGAAACCATTCTCTAAATCAAAAGTAATTGTTGATCGTGTTCCTGTAATTTTCATTTATACCTCTCGAATATAATTTTTTCTACCCCTGTTTTAGGATCTATTGTTGTAACCTTAGTAACATTTGGATTGGTCTTCAATCTTGGTAATTCGATATTTTCCCAAATATTTCCTGGTCTTAGTTCGCTACCAACTACAGCTCTTATTTCACCAGATACTTGCTCTGCGTAAACATTCGAAGCTTCCTCCCAAGCTGTTACACTTGAAGGAGTATTAAAATCCCATTCAGGCATTACAATATTCGTATCATCAATTGTAGATTCTAATGTAACTCCTCCTTTATTTTTTGCTATTTTTTTCGCAACATCCATTCCTCCAATACCATCTGTTCGTCCTGACCAGAAAAAAGCTGTATCTGGATCAGTTTTCAATCGACCTCTTATTAACTCAACATCAAAATCAGTTTGGGTAAAATCTATTTTTGAATATCGATTCGAAGAAATAGGTTGATTTAGACTAAACTTGCTGGCTGCTGAGGAGGCCGCATAGCCTCCTACCAGGTTCCCGATAAAGTTTGCGGTTTGGGCGTCCTCTTCACTTCCACCTAGGAGCTTAGTCCCATGATAGGCAACTTGACCTGTTGTATAGGCCCCTGCTTCCCCTATCGCAAACTGGGTCAATCCCTTGGCAACGCTTTGCGTCTGCCCTATGGGAATCATGATGGCACTCGCCGTCACAAAGATCCCACCAACCTGATGATACAGCTTGTCATTCCCCATGAAAAGCGTATCTCGGATAAAGTTTTTTGACTTGGTATGGATATCCCCTGCATTCCCAAGTTCGATATTATGAATCCCTTCTGCTGCATTAGAGGTTCCATAGGCAAACGTCCCAAGTCCTGTCGTTAAGCCAAACCCAACAACCAATGGGG
>NZ_KQ969521.1:666529-668285 GCF_001578935.1 Streptococcus oralis
ATCATAGAAGATATTCATCTCTGTTTGGAAATTTGTATACTCAGTGGAGAAGGTCTCCCACTGCTTGGTGAAGGCATCTTTTTGTTTCCCATGCCAATCCGGTTGGATATTGCGGTGGTTGATAGGATACCTGATATCGTGAACATTCTTTTGAATTTCCCCTACAGACTTCTTGGCCGTGCGAAGACGTTCCAACTGTTCATCGATGGAAGTGATTCGGGATTGAGCGGATGAGATACTAGAGTAGTGTTGATTTACTTGGCTTTGAAGAGAATTCTATTTAAAGCAAGAGCTTACCAATTGACCATTGGTAAACTCTTGTTTCATTTATTCTATCATAAAAGGGGAGTTATTTGTTATTCTGTGGCATCATCCCAGAGGGGGGAAGGATATTGAGGAGCCCAACCATTGGAAATATAGTACTTGTTTCTTGAAACAGTATGTTCTAATAACTCCATAAATTTTTCTTTTGCTTCTTTAAAATTAGTATACTCAAAAATCTTTCCTTTCCCAGCTCTATCCCTTGTTAGATATACCTTATATTTTTCAGTTTCATTATTGAACTCAATGCGCGTTTCCCATTCTGAGAGACCATGCTCATTAAAAATCGAGTATCGTAAACTTTCATAACCTAATTCTTTAATTTTTTTCAGAATATTTTCTCTAGGTAATTCCATATGCATTTCATGTTCTCAATATCAATCATCGATTTTATCCCATAATGGAGAGGAATATTCAGGAACTTCTCCACTTTTTATAGAAGCTCTATTTATTTTCACAGTGAGGTCTAGTTTTTCTATAAATTTATTTTTTGCATCCTCAAAATTATCAAATTCCAATTTTTTGTTATAACTTGCTCTATCCATTGTAGCGTAAACAAAATAATGTTCACTGATAGAATCAAACTCAATTCGAACTTCCCATTCACCTGGTCTATGATCATTAAAAATAGAAAATCTTAAACTTTCATATCCCAACAATTTAATTTCTTCCATAAGTTCTTGTTTCTCTTTATCCAAATTTACCATTATTTTGCCTCTCCCAATAACCCTAATTTTGCATTCCTCTTTGTCCTGCAGGCTACATCATTTTTAATCCTCATCCCAAAGTGGTGACGAGTATGGATGAGAAAATCCTAGTTCTGATGCTAAATGCTCAGCGTTAATTGTTTGTTTCAGTATACTCATGAACTTGTCTATAGCTTCATTAATAGTATCGTATTCCCAAGTTACTCCAACAACATACGAGCGTTCATCTCTACTATTTATCATAAACTTGTTATCCTTATAAAATAGATGTGTCGCCCATGGAAGATTACTCTGTTCATTAAATAACTCATATCTCAAAGTTTGAAAATTATTCTTTCTAATTAGTGTTTCAATTTCCTGTTTATATTGTTCAATTAGTTCTTTTGATGCCATGTTATTTTACCTCTTTAAGAAAACCTAATATTTCATAGTACTCTATATTGGAACCAAACTGAATTTGAGTTCCACCTCCCTGACCAAATACTTTAGAGATTTGCCCCTTCTTCACATCAGATAGCACATCCACTGGATTTCCATATTTTGACAATCTTTCATTTAAGAATAATTGTAATTTTTTCGGTGCTTCATTATATGCTTTTAAAATATTTTCCCTCGTGATATCCTTCACTATTTCATACTGGTGGTAGGATTGATGACCTTCAGGATAAGGCAAACCTCGTGTATTAAACGGCAATATTTCTCCGTTATCAACTGGACTGGTGAAACGC
>NZ_KQ969521.1:668855-671422 GCF_001578935.1 Streptococcus oralis
CGGTACTTCGACATCTACCTTTACTTTATTAAGACTAAACTTGCTGGCTGCAGAAGCTGCCGCATAGCCTCCTACCAGGTTTCCGATAAAGTTTGCGGTTTGGGCGTCCTCTTCACTTCCACCTAGGAGCTTAGTCCCATGATAGGCAACCTGACCCGTTGTATAGGCCCCTGCTTCCCCTATCGCAAACTGGGTCAAGCCCTTGGCAACGCTCTGCGTCTGCCCTATGGGAATCATGATGGCACTCGCCGTCACAAAGATCCCACCAACCTGATGATACAGCTTGTCATTCCCCATGAAAAGCGTATCTCGGATAAAGTTTCTTGACTTGGTATGGATATCCCCTGCATTCCCAAGTTCGATATTATGAATCCCTTCTGCTGCATTAGAGGTTCCATAGGCAAACGTCCCAAGTCCTGTCGTTAAGCCAAACCCAACAACCAATGGGGTCGCAGAGCCCATGGTTCCTACAATCGCAAGAATCCCTATCGCAGCTGTCAGTACACCAAGCAAGACCCAGGTCTATCCAACCCTTCTTGGCTCGATCCTCCGCAGCCAAAGCTTCAAAACGAGCCTTGTCCCGCTCCTGGGCGGCTTTCACTCGTTCAACGCGGCTCTCCATCTGCTTGGTCGCCTGTTGGTAGGCTATCGCAAAGCGTTTAACAGACTTGAGTTTAGCAAAATCTCCTGACTGATAAGTCCCTACCGTACGTGTCTTCCCTGCATGTTCTGTTATCAAGGCCTTGGTCGCAGCTAGAAGTTCCTTAAAGGCGACCAAATCCTGACTCGCATGGTTACTTTCATACTGAGTAATGGAGGTATCCAAGTTCTTGAGCTGATTCATGAGGAAGTTATAGTCCATGACCGTGCTGGTATGACTGCTTCCATCATAGCTCACCAAATCAGAAATCTTGTCCTTGGTCGTGTTCAAGACCTCAATCTCACTCTTCAAATCGTCCCGTGAACTCTTTAAAGCACTATGAAGGTTTGTAAATACCTGACCTGGCAACTTTGTATGAAGATCACCGTCAATCTGGTAGTAACAGTCCTTGTACAGTAGGAGATTGGTTGAGTAGTCATTCATCAGGTTGACCAGAGTCTGAAGGAGAGTCCCATGCACTTCCACTAGGTAGGTACGCATACTCGAGATGGCCTGACCTTGGAGATTTGCACTTAATGTAAAAACAGGAACTTGCCTACAACTAACAGTGTATAAACAAGTTCCTTACAAGCTATTTTAATGGCGATAAAGCATCAAAAAATTACTTTTCAATAGAATTTAAAAAGTTATCGATGTCTTGGCCTTCTAAACTCTTGATCTTAACTCCCTGATCTTTAAAGATTCCTAAAGGTGTTTCGACTATTTTTAAGACTTCAATGTCTTTTCGGCTAATCTCTTTTGCCCATTCTAATTTGTTTATCTGCTTGAATCCCAACTCATCCTTTATTTGATTTTGGTTGACGCTTGGTATTATTTCAAACCAATCTTTCTCAATATTCTTTCGAATCATCCCACTACTAACATAAAAAGAATGCCCCTTATATTGAATTTCATAATGAATACTGTATAGATAATCTAGCTCTTCCATCTTGACTTTTTTAGAAAAGAAATCATCAAATTCCTCTCCCCAAGAATCTACATAATTGTTAAATCCTTCATCTTTTGTATCACTAGTCAGAACAATCCAATCATTATTACTAAGACCTTTTGAAACATTATATTTTTTACCCCGATAAATTGCAATCATTATTCACTCCTATTTTATTAGTTTCCAACCTTTATTTTCTACATATTTATATTGTCTTATAGGATTTCCGCTTTTGCTTTCAAAAATTGTTATTAAATCTCCATCCATAAAATTTCGTTCTTCTATCAACTTATACTCCGGTAATATAATATTCTTAGAACCTGTAAAACCTCGACCTGTAAAAGGATAACTCGCATTATCAAGTTCACCAAATGGAATATCTAGCTTATCTGCTTCATCCAAGAAAAATGATATCTTCGCATAGGTCTTGGTTTTTTCTAAGTCAAAAGGAGTATTGGGGTAGTCTAATCGATTTCCTTCAACTATTTCTGGAAGAGTAGTTAATGATTTTGAATGCTCATCAACCGAGACAAAACCTGCAAAAGAATTACGTTCTCCGCTGAGATATGATTCAACAAACTCTGTAGGTATCGTTTTATTCATCTTGGTTTTAGGAGCTGGTATACCAATCTCTTTGCGAACAGCTTTGACAAATGCATCTGTTTTAGCTGATAAAGTCGTATCTGCATCTACTAAGTTCGAAAAGTCTTCCAGGCTATAACCCGCCTTATTGATTATAGCTTTTATTTCTGGAGATGTATATAGTTCTAGATTAGATAATCGATCACTATTTAGAGTGTATTTTTTTGTATTCGTAGAAAAGGCATCTTTCACCTTATTGAGACTAAACTTGCTGGCTGCTGAGGAGGTCACATAGCCTCCTACCAGGTTTCCGATAAAGTTTGCGGTTTGGGCATCTTCTTCGCTTCCACCTAGGAGCTTAGTCCCATGATAGGCAACCTGACCGGCTGTATAGGC
>NZ_KQ969521.1:672770-683806 GCF_001578935.1 Streptococcus oralis
GTCATAGAAGGTATCCATCTCTGTTTGGAAACTCGTGTAGTCACTGGAGAAGGTTTCCCACTGCTTGGTGAAGGCATCTTTTTGTTTGCCTTGCCATTCCGGCTGGATATTGCGGTGGTTGATAGGATACCTAATATCATGAACCTTTTTTTGAATTTCCCCTACAGACTTCTTGGCCGTGCGAAGACGTTCCAACTGTTCATCGATAGTCGTAATCCGTGATTGGGCAGAGGAGATGCTGGCAGAGTGGGCATTCACCTGTCTTTGCAGAGAATCGATTTGCATATAATCAACTTCTCCCATCTCTTAACCTCCCAATCCATTTACGTCATTCAATTCGGCTACATTTCCTTTAGGGATCTCTGTCTGGTCTATAACCGCAGCAATATTTTCCAACATGAGGTCATTATCCTCATCACTATAACCCTCTTGAACAACCTTAAAAATATCTTCATGATTGAAGTAGATCAAATTTTCACCTACGACCCCTTCAGGATATAGGCAAGCACCGTAGTCAAAGCGATAGATATTTCCTTTGACAGGAACAGCAATCACTCGAGAGATAATCATCATTTTCTTTGTATTCCCTTTTAAAATAACGATACTGCCGAGTGGCAACATAGTCGTTTCTTTCATTGTATCCCTTTCTAAATTTCTAATAGTTGAACAAATTCATAACGATCTGGATAAAGAATATGTCCTTGGTTAGGTTTAAGCGCAGGCTCATTCATGATATAAGGATAGCGAGTATGATCTTGATCGCTAATACGTACACCAAGAAAGACCTGTTCTACTAACTGATTAGCTAGTTTGACAAAATTATCGTATCGATTTGTTACTAGATCCTGATAAGCACCAGCAAACACCAAGGTTACTCCATAGCGAGGGCCTTCTGTGAGGAGTTCTTTGAAGTCTACTTCATTCATCCCTGCTACCATAGCTGTCGCAGCGATATCTGGTATCATAATCAACCATTTTGGATAATCCTGGTCTGGAGATGAGACGCGTTTCCTAAAGTCTTCCAGTATCGTCTTCATCACATCAGCAACCTCCAAAGAACTATCAAAACGCTGAATACCAGCAAAGAATTGACTACTAATACGTTGACTAGAATCAAGAATAACCGTATTATACTTGTCTGACAAACGTTTCAGATGATACTCTAATAATTTGTAGTAATTTGTTACAAAGGCAGGACTATCTGAAGCAATAAGAATAGGTCGGTCAAAGCTAAATGATGCTGGAACAACAGCTTCTCTTTCAAGACCCAAGATAAAGTCTTGACTGTTTTCTAAGAGATCTGACATTACCTCTTTGGTTACCTTCTCTGGCAACATTGGGATACCCGTAGGAAGCGGTCCATCGTATGCCACAGCCATTGCTTCTTGTTCTGCACGAACTTCTTTTATGTAGTCCGTATAGTATTCACTACTGTACGGCAACATCACTTGGAATTGGACGATATCGTCAAATTTAGCTATCGCCCGGCCTTTGATTTCATCGAGTGGAATGTTTGAACGTCCTACTACACCTGACAAGTCACTGTTATCAAATAAGAAGAGAGAAATCTTAGTCTTAAAGTTGGATTGCAACTGTAATCGCATCGCATTGAGACGAGAAAGTGTCACGACTAGATAGATTCCTAGAGAAGCACCATCTCGAGCGATGACATTTAAAGTATCATAAAAGGCATCTACAAATGGGGCATCCATCACACTATCAAAACCATCTATCTCGATGAAAATAGTTGGAAAACTCTCATCTGACAACTGATTGTACTGCGTTAGATTTGTCGCTCTTGCTCGCGAAAGAGCCCGTTTCCGAGTTTTAATCTCTCTATTCAAAAATCGAAGAGATTTCATGATTTTCTCAGTTTCATCCAAGGTGAAATAATCTGCAATATGAGGGAAATCAGAAATAGAGATTAAACCACTAGTACCAAAGTCATAGAGATAGAAATGGACCTGTTCTGGTGTGTGCTTACGGATTACGTCCATCGCAAAGTTCTGTAGAAAAGTGGACTTCCCGAATCCTGGACTAGAAACTAATAAAATATGGCCTCTTTGTTCCATATTGAAATAAAGGGGTGATTGTTCCTGTCTTTCAGGAATATCTTGATACCCAACCAAAATAGGTTGTAAGGCCTCTGAACGTCCCCAATAATCCCTGAAGTTAGTCGATTGTGTATCTTTAGCACATATCTTTTCTTCGAGTGGTGGCAACCAAGGACTGGCCACCTGATGAATATGAAGACTGTCAAAGACTTCACGAGCTTTTTCTACAATGGCGTCCAATTCTGTTGGAACAGCCTTTGCTTCTTTTCGATTGACTAAACCACTCAAATCTTTATTAATGGCGTTGTATTGGCCATTACTTGTAATCTCATACACCGTTGTATTTTTTTGAACATGGTTTCGTCCTTCTGGATTATAGTCCGCACCTGACCACGCGCTTTGGAATAACTCATAGATTTCATTGTTTCCGACTTGAAGATAGGCTCTACCTGTCTGGGTGATTTCTGCAGCATCAGGTGTTTTGATTACTTCTCTAGAATCTGCAACATCCTGTACTTTAAGAGCTATTTTAAACTTAGAGTTGGACCAAATTTGATCATTAACCACCCCACTAGGTTTTTGGGTGGCTAAAATTAATTTAACTCCCAATGAACGACCAATACGAGCCGTAGAGACCAATTCATCCATGAAATCAGGTTGATTTGCCTTCAACTCTGCAAACTCATCACTAATGATTAGTAGATGTGGTAATGGTTCTTTGACCTTCCCTTCTTTGAAGAGTTTCATATACTGGTTGATATGATTAACGTCATTTTCTGCAAAGATACGCTGACGTTTCTTCAGTTCAGCCTTGATAGATACCAGAGCCCGATTCGCCTGGTTGCCATCCAAGTTTGTAATTGTACCAACGACATGAGGTAGGCCTGCAAAGAGATTAGCCATCCCTCCACCTTTATAGTCAATCAAGAGGAAAGCAACCTCATACGGATGGTAGTTCACCGCTAAAGATAGAATGTAGGACTGAATAAGCTCAGACTTCCCTGATCCAGTAGTACCAGCAATCAATCCATGAGGTCCATGCGCCTTCTCATGAATGTTTAGATAAAGAATATCATCCCTACCTCGGACTCCTAGAGGAACAGCCATTGTTTGGAAAGTCTCATTGTCCTGCCATCGTTTTAAAAGATCTAGTTCCTCTACCTTATTGACTCCATACATCTCCAGGAAGGTAATGCTATTCGGAATCGAATTACGCAAAGTCTGAACATGATGAATACCCGCAAGATTTCTCGCAAAATTTTCCTTTTCCGATAAACTTACAGGAGGAAGAGGCGTAATTTCTTTATTTGTATAATTGCCATCCTGAAGTAATACGGTACCTTTTTTATCTCCTCGATAGTCAACAACTGTCTTAACGTGTTCTGGTAAACTTTCAAGTACCTCTTCTACGAAAACGTAATGAATCCCTAAATGGGATAAATCTTCATTGATGTACTCCATAATGTTGTGATCCAACATCAGGCTTAAATCTGTAATAAAGAGAATATAATGAGGGCTGTATTGCTTTTCCTTTCCTTTGTCCTGCTCACTATCTAATTTTCTGTCTTTAATAACTTGATAGAGTGACGTCAATAGTTGATCTCGAGTACGTTGATTGTAAACAAAACCACGGCTATTTAGTGCTTTAATTTTCGTATGAGGTAACCAACGACTCCAATCCCATAACTCCAACTCTTCCTCTCGAAAAATTGGAATAAACTGTAAATCATGATAACTTTGGAAAGTTGCTAATTGCATCATCATCTGTTGAACTTGTTCAATTACTATTTGTCGTGTTCCGATATAACCCATAGGATTTGTTAATGTATGAGTAATCGGTACCTGCTTGGTCACACGATAGTAAGAAAGTAGTTCTTGAATTTTTTGATTAGCAGCCGCATTGTATTTTGTCAACTCAGAATCTGAATACTCAATAGAGAAACTAGAATTAACTTCCCCCAATCCTAAGCGATAAGACAAGAAATCGAAGTGATAGAGCGTTTTCTCATAAATTCGTCGATCTATTTTTTCTACCATTTCTAAAATACGAACTATATCAGGAAAATGATAAACCAGAGCTTCAACTTGTTCATCACGTAAGTCAGCTAACTGAGAATATTTGGTTTCCAAATATTCCATATAGTCAACAATTTTCTGTTCTTGAAGTTCCTTATGTGATTTTTTATCAGAAAAATAAGTATGAATGGAAGTCCCAATAGTAATGACAGACATCCCCATCATCATAAACATCATTCCACCACTACGTGTAAAGTAAACGGTCAGTATCGTAAAGACAATCATCGCCAAAGGGGTAATAATCAATCTTAGTAACGATTGTTTGTTACCTTCATCATCTGTTGGTGCCGAAGCAATCGTTACTTTATCCTCAGGTTCTCTTAGAATAATCCGTGGAGAGCGATGAAATTCTTTTGAACGGTCTTCGACCATTACTTCAGAAAAAGGCAGTAAGCTCGTCTCAATAGAAAATAGTGAATGAATCGATAAGATTTGTTTTTGAACGGATAAAGCTAGACCTTGTTCAAAAACGATTTGATCCATATCTTGAATGTTTTGCTTTCCTGTTTTTCTTTCACCGTTAATGTAAAATGGACTAACACTGTAAATCGTCTTATTTGTCCCATCAAAGGTCAAAATGATTTCTATAGGAAAATCAACTAAGCGAATAGACGCTTCTTTCTTATCTGATAAATAAAGTATTTTCTCAGGAAGAAGGTAATGCTCTGTGTTTTCAATAATCAATAAGGAAACATTTATATTTTCAGCTATAGAAACCAAATGATACCCATAAAAATAAGTCTCCCCGAATAGTTCAACTCCATTTTCCTTGACTTCCAGCACCACATTCTCAAAAATAGGAAGATAGATATTAGAATCTACAGAAGACCCCATTTGATAGGTTTTTCCTGCATAGAGTGGATAAACATTGCCTTCAAAAAATAAATAATTCATAGACCACTCCTATCTTGACTCTGCTGAAGCTGAAGTTGATGTCGAAGTCGTATTCGACTTGTTCGTCTCAGGTGTTAGGTAGTTTTTCTTCAACTCTTCCAATTTACTCTTATAATTGTTTAGTTGCTCCGTACGTTGTTCTGATGTGAGGTTAGGATTTCTCTGAACTTCATCAACCTTTTTAGTCAGACCGTACATTAATAATTGTGGATCATCTAGGTAACTCGCAATATCTATAGCTTCATCAATTTTCGACTGGCCAATTAAGACCCAGTAACGAAGATAGTCTGTACTTGATTGAGTTGATATTTTGGATAGTTCTGTCTTTTGCGCTTCAGTTAAAGGTTCTGTTTTGATGACCGAAAAAGCTACCATATAAGCATCATCTTGACTAAGTGATTTAGAGTCTGTATTTTTAACAGTAGATACAACCGATGAATAATCTTGGTGTACAAAAGCCAAACGTAAGTCTGAAATCATTTGTTGATTAGGCATAGCGAACAATGCAAAGTAAAGCACTCCAACAATTGACAGCACTCCAATAAGTGATGCAATAATAGTAGTCCACTTCAACCGCGAAACAAGTTTGTTAGGAACACGTGAAAATTTTTCTTTATTTTGTTCCTGTTCTTCTAGGTATTTTTCTAGTAGTAAGGCTAAGATTGCATCCAAATCTTCAGCCTTCATGATGGTCTCACAAAACAGTTTTCCCTTATAGAATGGCGACTGCCCCTCCACTAATTTTTCATAACTTACCTTTTTATCTAGTAGAGATACTATCATAGCTTTAAAGTTAACGGTAAACGCTTCTAGGTTTAATGCATCATAGGGAGGCACTTGCCCTTTAACACCACGAAAAATGAATAGGGGATTCCCATTTCGTGAAAATACTAGATTACTAGGTGATAACTCATAAGTATAAATTGAATCCTTCAGCAAGTTAAATAATTGACCAACATTGATCAGATGACGTAACTTTTCTTCATCAATCATCTTAGTCAGCTTATCCCAAGAATAATATTCATCTGTCAAAAGACTTTCAATCGTTAATTTACCCTCTTCCTCAATGACATTTTGATTCACAAAATAAGCTTGTGTTGCTGTTAATAGAGCATAAGCTATTTCTCGATTTCCCTTGATATCTCCAACTACTAATTCCATTTTTTGAACGTCCATACCTGACTCCCTTACTATATTCTTTCCAGTTTTAATAAAACTCCGTCTTTCACTAATGCTAGACTGCTCGTACTAGCAAGAATTTCTCCAGACTGTTGATTTCTTACACTTGGATTCATTACCTTAACCCCTATACCATAAGTATCTGAGACGATTTGTAGTAATTCTTTAATCGTTAACTCAGTAGGAACTCTTAAATCTAATATTTTAGATAAAAAAGGCGAACAATCCAGACTAATATTAATGTACTCTTCCATAGAACCCTCCTAAATCTATTGTGTTATGCCTATTATATCACGCAGAACATGAATATTGAAGAACTTTTTATTTATAAAAAGGGAGATACATTTGTATCTCCCTCTATGTATTTTTCTATCGATTTTATTGTTTAGCTGTATGTAACTTTTTATAAAAGAGCGAGTAAATTGTGACAATCATCCCTAGTATAAACAATAAAATTGCGGTCCAAGAAACAGGAGACTTTACGTTTTTAAGTGAAACAGTCTTTTTATCACTGTGATTGATTTGAATCTGACTGGTAAATAAAGCAGACTGGTACTCATTAACGATATTCTCCGTTTCCACTTTAGTGATAAATAAGTTTGTTTTAACTAATTGATACTTTTCGTTATCCAATTTTTTAGTTGTATCAACTAATTTATAGGTCTCAGGATGAAATAACTTTGTCAAGTTACTCTCCTGTTCAAAGTACTGAATCTCCGTTTTCTTGGTATTTTTATCTAAAGATGTATCTATTTGCAAAGATCCATCATTTGCAAAGACAACACTTCCTCTTGTAAAAATTAAAAACAATAGAAAGATAAAGACAATGGTTTTTTTCATATTACTTGCTATCCTTAACTTGACGATACAAGAAAGTATTTCCAAGTCCCAAAGCAATTGTGAGAACAACAATTACCATTACTGACTGAACAACTCCATTTTGCTGATTAATGAATAATTTCACTGCACCTTCAAGATATGTCAATGGAGAAAGAGCTGTTAAAATAGGAGCCGAATTCACATAATATTCGTCAAACAATTGAGTTGCTGAAATGATATAAAGCAGTAGTAGACTTATACTTATCAAAAATCCAAGACTTTTTAGTTTATCCATAAGGATATTCAGACCATATGTCATCATTAGACTTACCAAGACAAGAAGTACTACAAACCAACTCAACTGACTTACAGAGAAAGCAAGTTTAACTCCAGAAACAATCGCAATTATAGAACCTGCTGCTACTGAAATCACACTTAGAAAGAACATTGGGCCAGAAGAATTTCTCCATGACAAACGATCCTTCAAACTGATTAATCTTTGCAATTCTTCTTTATCTGCATGTTGGAAAAGATAAGCAACAACCAAGCTAACAAGATAGCTGACTAAGATAATAAGAAGTCCTGATCTTTCGTCTTGACGATTAGTCTGTGACGGTGAATTGGTCGCAGCTGATACGACATTCCCAATTTTCGAAGCATCAACAGGATTCGACAAATATTCATAGACAGCTTCATTTTTGGTGTTACCTGTTTTAGTATTGCTCAAAACAGTAGAAAAGTTTTTAAGAAATTCTTCGTTTGAACCATATTCACTAGACATGATTTTCTTCAACTCAGAAACGCGTTCACTTAATGATTTTCCGTCTTTTTCCAATGTATTAACATCATTTGTCAACTGAGTCATAGTAGCTTGTATCGTCTCAGAAACAGCTTGGTTTGCTTTTGTATTGTCCATCAAGGTTTTACTAGCTGACATCAGTGTACCTAGGTCCCTGTTCATATCCATACTAACTGTAACCATATTAGTATTATCTACTTTTTCTGTTACAACAAAACTAGGCTTATCTGTAATTGTTTTATCCACTAATTTGGTTTGTTCAATTAACTGACTTAACTGGGTCATTAAATCATTGGTTGTTGTTCTCAGCTGACCAATATTAGATGTCAATTTTTCAGTGTTAGCTAATCGAGACTGAATATCCGTCAATTTTTTATCCGAAATCTTCAAATCTGATTTTAGAGCTTCTACTGTGGTCGCTTTGATTAGATTGGTCACAATGGTCTTGAGGTCATCATTATTTGCTAAGGAAGCAAGAGAACCTTCTGCTGGAACAAACGTATAGTCCGAATAGGTGTTTTTAGATAAATCTAAGCCGTAAAACGCAGTAACAAGTCCTGATAACTGTAGATACGCCTCAACATCTTTATAAATCGCTTGAGTTAGCTTAGTAGGATTGTACTCCCAGTTAGAAATAATGTCTTGCATCTCATAATGACGATTCAAAACTTTTTTTTCTGTTTGATTTATCTTAGTAGTCGTGATGGTCTTCGTAATTGTGATAATTTCTGTTGGTTTCTGCCCATCAGACGTAGAGGAACTTGACGTTACAGAAGTAGCTGGACTAACAGGCGCAGAATGAACTGTCTCATTCTCTATTTTATCTTTTTCTACATAAGGGGCATCTTCCTTTATAACTTTTACATCTTCTGTCGTATCTAATTGATACTTAACAAGCACAGGTGATAAGAGATTGAGATCATTTTCATTCTTGATTCCTAGTGTGTATGAAATAGTCATACCTGGAGATGCTTCACTAGGGATAGATACCTGATAACTCCCTCCTCCAAGATCAGAGAATCCATAGTTTGATTCTTTCAGATAGTATCCGCTTGGTACTGTTAATGTTAATTTTGAAATTTTCCCTTCAAACGAAGGTAAAGTTAGCTCACGTTTTGTTGTGCTCTTAGATTTAATGTCATTCTTTAACTGAGAGAATTCTTCATTTTCAAGTGTTGTAGCTTGCAAAGTTGGCAAATCTTTCCCTGTCTTCTTACTATACCACTGTATGAAAGCACTAATATTTTTCAAATGTTGTTTATCAGTATCTGACAAAGAAAGATTATCTATAGCTGCATCATCGTAGTATACACCTGGCCATTTACTAGTAATTTGATTTTCCATACTAGTATTTAACGACTGGATATAACTTCCAAGAGTTTTATTAGCTCCATCTATCGCTGAGGAGTTTTTAGCCAAGGAAGACTCTACTGCTTCTCTAATCTTTGTATCATAATTTGATAAGGTATCATCAATTTCCTTATTATTCTTCTTCAAGCTTTCGAGAAGTTTTGTGATATCTTGATTATAGGAAGAAGCCGTATCAGTAGTTTCTTTCCAAATAGCTGGCTCTGATAACTTCTCAGTAACTTGAGTGTTTATAGCAGTTAATCGAGTTAATTGTTCCTTAACTGATAATTTAGAAAAGTCGTTATCATAGTTGGCTAAAGACTTTTCTCTAGTATCTAAGGAACTATCCCATTTTTTTTGTTGATCATCTATTTCTTTTATTGTTCCCTCATATGTCTTATCGACAGAAATAATTGATTTAAAGGCATCATTTGTATTTAACAGGGTCTTGTTAAATGACAAATACGATGATAACAGATTATTCGGTGATGAACCTAAGCCATTAAATTGTTGACTATATTGAGCAAGAGGATCCACTAACTTACTATTAAAGGACGTTAGTGACTCATGTTCATTTGTAACCACATCAGCAACCTGGCCTTGTGCTGTTTTCAAATTCCCAATAATACTAGTGAAATAAATATTAATCAAGTCCTTATTAAAGAGTTCTTTGAAAGCTACTACTGCTTGTTCAGCCTGTTTGACAGTCAGTTGATCACTTGATTGAATTTGATATTGAAACTTCGCCTGAACAGGAGAAGTTGATTCGATTGCTAAAGCCTCTTCTGAAAATTTACTTGGTAAGATTATCATCAACTGATAAGTCTCATTTTTTAGACCGTTTTCAGCGATTGACCGAGAAACAACTTCTACTTTGTAATTATTTTTAGCTATGAATGAGTTTACTAAAGTATTCGCAATGTTAACCGGTTGTCCATTATATACCTTACCCGTATCTTCATTAACAACAGCTACTTTGATAGGGGCTTGTTGCACTGAGGAATCTGAGTTCGTTCGACTGATCGGTGTTGGTTTTACAACTGCAAAGAAGGAGACTATCATTGTAACAAATAACAGTAGCATCCCTAAGCTAAATAAAACTTTCTTATTCACATGTTCTCCTTAAATAAATGTAGTAAAAAAGTTGAGGAGAAATCCTCAACTTTATCCTTAACTATTTTGAATGCCAAAGTTCTTAGATAAAGCTTGGTCATTTTGTTTCATTGCTTCAGCAGTCTTATCAAGTTGTGTATTGATTTGTTGCATCAAATCCGCAAAATTTACAACCTTCGGTTTCAATTCAAGGAATTGTCTCTCGAAACCTTGGAAGGCAGCACCTTCCCACTCTGAACGAAGAGTGTCTTGTAGGCGTTGAAGATTGTTCAAGATAACTCTGATATCGTTAGCAGCTTTTCCATATTCACGCGCACGTGATTGAAGCGTCTCTGTGGACACACGAATTTGGTCTGACATATTCTTACTCCTATGTTCTTTTTTTCTTATTTTAACATTATTCAAATACTTATGCAAGTATTATATCAAATAATTAAAAAAAATAATATTTTAGCAATAATTAGTTTGATACTATAAAATATCTAAATAATTCCCATCCTACTTGATATGTATGAAACGAAAAATCATACTAATCAATGTAGAAGCCCATTCCTTTCATTTATTTTTCAGATAGTAAGCTCTGAACTTTCTCAGAAATCTTGACCAGATCCTCCACCCGTTTAGCAAATCCGGTCGAAGCTGTGCCTGTACCCCAGTCCTTTGTGAAAAGGCACTTAACTGAATATTAAGTGCCAATATCAAAAATATTATAGCTGATTTTCTTTTACTTCTTCATTAGAGAATACTTTATA
>NZ_KQ969521.1:683833-684853 GCF_001578935.1 Streptococcus oralis
CTTAATCATGAAGCATTTTTAAAAACTCTGTAAAGTTATTAGCTACAAATTCTACAGCAGGATCTAATTCATAAGATTCTTCATGATACCATATACAAATGCTAGGATTTTCTTTACTTTTAGTATAATCTAAGCAGATAAAATCACCTCCAAACAATGTTGCTATTGGTATCAATTGTAAACCCACATAGTCCTCATCAAATATAATTCTTCCTTCTAATTGAGTACTTACAACACCAATATCATAAGTATCTTCCAGTCTATCGCCTGAAATATTCAGTATTGCTAAGAAACGCTCAACCACTTTCTCATTTCTACCGAAATTAAAATATCGTTTAGTTGGAATTAAGCCGTTTTCTTTTTTTATAAAATCTTTATAATCTTCAGGAAGAATCACTCTCCATATTTTTTCTTTTTCTTTCAGTAATGTATCTGTTGGTAAAGGTAAAATAATTTTAGATTTCATTTCATCTCCTATCTAGGTGCATAAGCCCACATACCTATTGTTCTTCCTCCATTATGTGGAATAATATTATGTATTCCATATGGAACCAATTCCATTTGTCCTGGAATTTCAGTATGATGCCACGTCATACCTTCTCTAAAACCACCAATTTTGTTATTTAGCCACTCAAATTGTTCTTTATCTGTTTTAAGCCACAATTCTTCTGGTAGATTGACTGTTTCTTCAACAAGACCAGCACTACGAAAATCTGCAAAACCATATCTCATGCCTTCAGATGGAATAACTTTGACATCAGGAATCAATCCTTTTTCAATAGCCAAATTTTTAATTTGTTTTTTCTGAGCATAGCTAAGATTTTGACCATTAATAATACTTTCGTCCCATGACCATTTTTGTTGCCATTAATTATTTCAGCATAAACTTCACTATAATCATCTAGAACATCTTGAAACTCTAGAGTTCCTTTCGCGAAATCTTTTAACCGTTGTTCTATTAACGGTGAATCAACAGTCTTACCACCTAATTCCACGACATCATCTAGACTACCACCTAAA
>NZ_KQ969521.1:685417-686456 GCF_001578935.1 Streptococcus oralis
TTTAATCATGAAGCATTTTTAAAAACTCTGTAAAGTTATTAGCTACAAATTCTACAGCAGGATCTAATTCATAAGATTCTTCATGATACCAGATACAAATGCTAGGATTTTCTTTACTTTTAGTGTAATCTAAGCAGATAAAATCGCCTCCAAACAATGCTGCTATTGGGATCAATTCAAAACCTAAAATATCTTCATGGACGAAAAGTCTTTCATCAAGTTGCGACATTACAACATCTATGTCGTATATTCCAAGTGGATTGTTTTTTGTATTCTCTAACACGCACAAGAATCGCTCTATCAAAAATGACCTGTTTGATAAGGAAAATAAATTTTTAGAAGGGCGAAAACCATTTTTACTCATTATAAAATTTTTATAATCACCTGGTAAAGTGACTCGCCAATTTCTCTCTAAATCAAGTATAAAATTTTCTTTAGGTAGAGGATGAATAATATCGTTAGTTAACATTTACCAATTCCTTTCTTTCATTATCTTGGGGCATAAGCCCACATTCCTACGGTTCTTCCCCCATTATGTGGAGTGATATTATGTATCCCAAATGGGACCAGTTCCATTTTACCTGGAATTTCTGTATGATGCCATGTCATACCTTCTCTAAAGCCACCAATTTTGTTATTTAGCCACTCAAATTGTTCTTTATCTGTTTTAAGCCACAACTCTTCTGGTAGATTGACTGTTTCTTCAACAAGACCAGCACTACTAAAATCCGCGAAACCATATTTCATACCATCAGCTGGGATAACTTTAACTTCGGTCAAAAGTCCATTTTCAATTGCGGCTTCTTTAACCAACTTACGTTGAGTATTTGTTAATTCCAAACCAAATGGTATATCTTCACGCCATGACCAAGTTTGATTAGATTTAACAGCCCTAGCATACACTTCACTATAATCATCTAGAACATCTTGAAACTCTAGAGTTCCTTCCGCGAAATCTTTTAACCGTTGTTCTATTAACGTTGAATCAACAGTCTTACCACCTAATTCCACGACATCATCTAGACTACCATCCAGATTC
>NZ_KQ969521.1:687754-688796 GCF_001578935.1 Streptococcus oralis
CCTACTTTACTTCCAATAAAACCATAGCCAATTTCTAAATAAAATTCTCTAAGTAATTTTGGAAACATTATTCCTAACTTTGATTCACTTTCTTTGATTTTATCCCTAGTAAGTGGATAAAACTGATTTAAAGGACTTGATTTAATTTCTTCAAACATCTAGTGTTACCTCATTATTTAAATAGTTCTCTAGCTGGAGATCCTGCTCGGTGTATTCCTGCTTGATGTTCATTTGGAAATCTAGCAGGGTGAATATTCCACCATTCATTATTTCCCCCATAAGAATTTTCAATAATATGATGGGCATCATATTTTGATCCCGCTTTTCTAACAATATTCCCATTTTTGCCAATAACATCCTCTGAATATATAGGCCAATTCTGACCCGTTTTTAATTCCCATTCATCAATTAAAGAATTTTTTATTCTATTAAACTCTGCACGATGTTTAGAAACTTCAATTGGTGTCAGTTTTTTGTACTTTTTATTCCGTAATGCATTCTTTAATGACTCAATCTGATTGTTAGGAATATCTCTATTTGTATTTAATTTGATATCTTTCACATAATCTATAATCAAATTACCATCAAACAGACTATCTTCAAATTCATCTACAGATTTGAAAGCATTACGCGCTTGGAGTCTAGAAAGACTTGCATTTTCTACATTCTTCGCTTTAGAAGCCAGATTATCCAAGCTCTTTCCTAGACCTGTATCTCCCAGACTCTTACTCATTTTTTCAAACCGCATCATTTGACTACCAGTTGAAGTCTCTCGTACGACTACAGTCGGTACTTCCAAAGTAAACTGCTTGGCTCGCTCCAGTCCTTCTTGGGTAGCCTTGCTTAGATTTAGGAGACCTTCATCCACTGTATTCTGTAAGTGACGGGTGAGTTGTTTTCGATAGGTCGATAAGGAGTGGTAAATATTGTCTCCCAGCCCCTTGGTCTTCTTCAAGAAACCTTTGAAACTGTCTAAATTCTTAGCACCTTGTTCCAAGCCTTCCTTCACCGCTGTTTTGATACTAGTCTTGACAGCGGCGAG
>NZ_KQ969521.1:689984-692495 GCF_001578935.1 Streptococcus oralis
CCCTATCTCAGGTGGGGTGACTTCCTTGGTACCGACAGGATGGCCATAGGGATCATTCACAGGCTCGATCCGCTTATAGCCAATCTTGTTAGTCGTTTTATACTTTTGAATGTTAAGGGCTTCGAGCTTGGCTCCTACCTTGTCCATAGCCTCATAGAAGGGGCGGTCGATTTTCTTATTGATGTAGGTGTTCACATTCTCGGCATACCGCTCTAAGGTAGAGAGTTTAGCTTGCAGAGTTTGGGCAGTGCTGGTTTCATCGTGATAAGTATAGGAAACAACACCGTCCGTATCCTTTTCCTTGATGAGTTTCTGGACCTTCTCAGAAATCTTAACCAGATCCTCCACCCGTTTGGCAAATCCGGTCGAAGTGGTGCCCTGTCCCCCAGCCCTTTGTGAAAAGGCACTTAACTGAATATTAAGTGCCAATATCAAAAATATTATAGCTGATTTTCTTTTACTTCCTCAAACCATTTTTCAAACTCTAGACGCGGAATCAATTCTTCATCCTTGTCATAACGTCCTTCATAACTATAGCGACTGTCAAGACTGTTTTTCTGAGCATCATAAATCAACCACATTTCAGTTGGATGTTCACGATTGTATTCTTGACAAACATCAATCAATTTCTGTATATCTTCAGCTCCATATCCCAATACAGCAAATGCCATATTATCGGAATCATCTATTTTTTTTGTCGCAACTTCATTAACTTTATCCATTTCAATTACAACACCATTAATCTTATAAAAAACTTTATATGATTGCAATGCTTCCTCAGAAATGCAATAAATATATACTTTTTCTGCTTGATTTTGGACATACTCCATTGCTAATGAAATCATGCTAGCCTGAACTTCCATAAATTTATCTTCGAATATCATGATGCCCTTCAACTTCTTCCTTCACTTCATTGTACCATTCCATAAAAATATCGTCAGGTGTCAATGTGTCCGAATTAGAATAAAATAAATCATATGAATACTTGCTATTTACCTCATTTTGTACATTATCGTAAATCAATTTAATTTGTGAAGGCATCGGACGATTATATTTTTGACAAATTTTATGAAGATCTTGTAAATCTTGATTTCCTAATTTTAAAACTGAAAAAATCAAATTATCCAATTCGAATTCATTCATATCTTTTTTTGACAGTTTATGCAACATTACAATATTATTGTTATCATCTTTATAGAAAATATCAAAGGAATACATTGTTTCAAAAGAACAATATATGTACACAGTATCAACCTTTTGCTCTACCCTATCCGCATATTCTAGTGCTAGTTGAATCATCTCTGTTTGTTTGGCTGAAAATTCATCTTCAAATATCATTACTCTCTCCTAATTATTCGGTATATTTTTAAATGTTGGTTTGCCATCTATTTTATAAAAAACATCAAAACTATCCGGTCTCAGATTGTCACCAACATAATTCACTTTGACATTGATTGAAACATCCTTACCTTCTTCCAAAGCTTTGGCCCATTGATTTTCCAATTTTTTATAATCACTCAAGTTCACATCGCTCAACTGTGAAACCAAATTATCAATCTCCGGAGAACCACCAAACCGATCTCCTGCCAAGTGACCTGCATGGTCACCTGGTAACTTACCTGGAGTTCTAGAATCGTGAGGAAGTCGACCATTTCGTTCTGTCAATTGAAGTTCTGATGCATTCCAATCTGTCAAACGTCCTAGACCATCTGTTTGATAGAGATATTCAAATTCGCCTGTTTGATATTTGACATTCGGTTTTAGTTTCCCAACTTCATCAAAATGAGAACCATCTCTAATGATGTTATCTACAGCACCTTTCCCAGCCTTACTTCCAGCTTCCACGACCTCATCCACACTACCATCTAGATTCTTCGCAAAAGCACTGAGATTATCTGCTAAATGAGATAACTTCCCTCCACCACTTGATAGAATACCATCTGCTAGTTGAGGTTCTAACCCAATATTCAAACGGAAATTTTGAGCTGCTTCACTTAGAACATTATCCGCATGGCGTAAACCATCGCTTAGAGCGTCTGCTGAATTCGATAGAATCTTACTTGGTCGGAGATTGTCAAGCTGTTTGCCATAGGTTTTAATTTGGGAAAGGACATTATCCCCCAAGCCCTTAGCATTCTTCAAGATACCTTTGAAACTATCTAGGTTCCTAACTCCTTGTTCGACGCCTTCCTTCACCGCTGTTTTGATACTAGTCTTAACAACGGTAAGCCCTGCAGTCTTTCCTGTCTTGGCCAGACCACTGAGGTATTTACCAGCTGGGATCAAGTCAAGCAGGGCAAAGGCTCCCCTCATAACTCTCTCGTTCCCATCCAGCTCGCGGCCAGTACCCCAGTCCTTGCCAGATGCGGCAGAGTACATTTCCGCTGCTGCTACGACCGTGGATAGAACCGCACCGGCAGGAGGGCAGAAGACATACAAGACAACTGTAGCCGCGGTCAGAGTCAAATCCCGCCACATCTCTGTAGTGGACTTTTCATCATCAATCGATAT
>NZ_KQ969521.1:693568-695190 GCF_001578935.1 Streptococcus oralis
ACCTACTTTACTTCCAATAAAACCATAGCCAATTTCTAAATAAAAGTCTCTAAGTAATTTCGGAAACATTATTCCTAACTTTGATTCACTTTTTTTGATTTTATCCCTAGTAAGTGGATAAAACTGATTTAAAGGGTTCAATTTAATTTCTTCAAACATCTAGTGTTACCTCATTTTGATCGAATCAATTTCGTACAATAATGCCTTATAAGTGATTTATGAGTACGACTTTCCTTCCGATTTGATTACTTTTATTCAAAATAATTATCATTAACGATAAGAGAATACTGCACATCTTAAAAAAGATTCTCAATTAGACTAGAAAAATTGGAACAAACAAATGTTGACTCTTTAAAATCATCATAGTTCTTCTCATGATCCCAAAAAACGATGTTTTTATCCGCTGAACAATCAAAACACAATAAATTCCCAAAACCATCTTCTGCAAATGGAATCAGTTGATCACCGAGTCGATCTTGTAAATCTTCAAGTATTTCATATATATTATCATATTCATTTTCATCTAGGCTGATCAAATTGTTGAAAATTTCTACCTTTTCATCTACCTTAAAATGATTAGGATTAGGATAACCACCATCATATTTTAAAACAAATTGTTTATAATCGTCTGGTAGAGTAATCTGTAATCTATGCTCCACACTTTCTATTATATCTATAGAAATATCTTTATAATTCAACCACTTCATATTCTTATTTAATTTCCTTTCCCCCAAATACTGTAACCACCTATATGGCCTGTCTGTCTATGTATACGTCTATCTACTAACTGCATTAAGCCAGGTTTTTGATGGTGATGCCATGTGAACCTCTTTGGAACACTACCCTTTTTAAATAATTCTATTTCTTCTTGTGTGAATCTACGTGCTAATTCATCATTGGCCATAATTTGCTGGTATAAGTCTTTGCTAGCCCTATCAAAATGAGTTCCTCTTGATTTTAAATAGTCTTCTGGCTCCAAGTACATATCCCCAAAAGAATCAAAAATTGGAAATCCTTCTTGATCAAATTTGATTCCAGTTTTAGGATGACTCTTATTCGCTAACTCTAGTCTTCCAAAAATTTTACCATCAATATCTTTGCCAACCTTACTTCCAGCTTCCAAAACATCATCTACTTTATTTCCATAAAAAGCATTACGAGCTCGGAGTCTATCCAGTCGGGTGTTTTCTACATGTTTCGCTTTAGAAGCCAGATTGTCCAGGCTCTTTCCTAGACCTGTATCTCCCAGACTCTTGCTCATTTTTTCAAACCGCATCATTTGACTACCAGTTGAAGTCTCTCGTACGACTACAGTCGGTACTTCCAAAGTAAACTGCTTGGCTCGCTCCAGCCCTTCTTGGGTTGCCCTGCTTAGATTTAGGAGGCCTTCATCCACTGTATTCTGTAAGTGACGGGCGAGTTGTTTTCGATAGGTAGACAAGGAGTGGTAAATATTATCCCCCATGCCTTTGACATTTTTCAATAGCCCTTTAAAGGTATCGAAATTCTTAGCGCCTTGTTCGATGCCTTCCTTCACCGCTGTTTTGATACTAGTCTTAACAGCGGTGAGCCCTGCTGTCTTTCCTGTCTTGGCTAAGGTTCCTAGGTATTTCCCTGCTGGT
>NZ_KQ969521.1:696552-789662 GCF_001578935.1 Streptococcus oralis
CATTTGCCCCATCATACTTAAAATCTCACTATTGGCACGTCGGTATAGATCTCCGACTTCATTCACTTTATTGAGCATATCAGCATAGTGGTCCATTGCTTTTGAAGCTTCTCCACCCTCATAATATTTCGTTTCAGATAGGCTCTTTAATTTTGGAGCTAAGTTATTTTGAAATGAAATTTCAATGTTGGTAATGTAAGACATGATTGTATGCATTTCATCAGGATTCATGGTGATTTCGTTAGATCCACCACCACCCATTACAGTCGTTTCAGTCACTACCATTTTCAAAATCCTCCTCCCTAAACGGAATGGCAAGCCAGCTATACAATCTCTCAAGGAAATAGTATTGGCTAAAGCGGTATAACTCTTCTTGATTTACATCAAATCCCAATAGTTCGCCCTCTTCTTCAACGAATAGATACGAAGCTGTTAATAATGCTGCGTGTCTGGTCTCGCACATTTGTTCCAAAGGATAATACTGTACCATTAGCGCTTGAACTGATGCTAAAGCCGTTTCGATATCAGGAGTTAGTTGCTTTCTTTCAGTTAGAAAATCAACCTCATCTTCCAGAGGAATCCTCGTCACCAATGGGAGCTTGTCTTGAAGCAGCAATAAGCGACTCATAGGACTAATCTTGACAAGTTGATATCCCTGACCAGTATCTACGATTAGAATAGAAAAGTTACTGTCTCGGCATTGCATGAAATAGAAATTATTTAGAATGACCAAAGTTCTACCCAAGCAATATTCTTTTAGAGTCTCAACTATGACAAACCCTGCTTTTGTTAGTGAACCATCCTCATTCACCAAACCTTTTTTCTCAAGTTCCTCTTTGGCTATCGTCCATATGAGTTCAGAAGCAGTGACAATATCATCTAGCGTGGGCAACCCGGGCATCAACTCCCCATCAAAGGCACCAATCAAATAATGGAGTTCATGAATAGAAAACGTTTCTTTATGTGACATATTTACAACCCCTTTATTGATGCAACTTCTGATGAGTTATTGTAATTATCAATTGATTTTTTCAGACCGGAGACTGCTTTTTCATGTTCGTTCATGATAGATCTTAGATCCTTATGGTATTTATGGATAATGTCTAAATAGGATTCAAAAGCTACCTTAGTTTTTCCTGACCACTTGGCAGATTGGAGATAAGTTTTTAATCGAGTAACCGTTTGATAAGAGTTCGTCAATTCTTGATTGATCTCTTTTGAAAGCTTAATAGCTGTCTCCAAATCCTTATATTTGATTTTTAAATCCGCCATGAATCTTACCTCCGTCTTTTATTTCTATTTTTACGTTCCTCAGCTTGACGTCTTGCTTCAGCTTCTCGCTCTTTACGCTCTTCCTCAGCTAAGCGGTCATAGTATTTATATCGTTCATAGGCTGCATCAACAGCACTCGATAAGCTTTTTGCATCACTAGACTGATTAGTTCGCACAGTATCAACTTTTCCTTTTACCCGACCTTCGCTATCACTAAAAACAATCCTCTGGAATAAAACTTGTACTCATTGAAGGTCGAGAGTTATTATAGCTATCAACTTTTCCTTCCATCTCTTTTAATTTTTCCTCAAAGCTTTTTAATTGACTGTTCAAGTCGTTATACAATGCTTTATATTGTTCCCTTTTCTTTTCTGTGTCGGTTCCAAACAACGCGTCCCATAATGACATACTGAGTAGCCTCCTTCTAAAACTTTCTGCATTAAAACAAGCGAAAGCATACCACGAATTCATCAAATAAGAAGGGATAGTATGATCCCTCGAATAAAGTCGGGTAACACTTTAAAAATATTCTCATTTTATTTTATCATATTTTCTAATTATTTAAAATCAAATGAAAAAGGTTCTAATCCTGTTCCGTACAGAATTAGAACTTTCAATGATTTTTTCAACTTTTGAAGTAATACATAAAAATCTAACAGTAAGATAGACATTTCAAAAAACACGAAAAAAGCACCCATAGGGCAAACCTGTGAGTGCTTGTAAACGTTGATAGTATCGTATTGATTAAGGTTTTGAGGCAACTGACTTTGTCAGATTGCAGCCACATTTGTAAGCGACTAAAGTCGCAACAACTGTGTCAACTGCACCAATTTAGTATGAAAATATAAAAAAGAACACCTCGAAAGGTGCTCTCTGTAAGTATAGTAATTCTCTCGAATTAACGTTTACTAAATTGTGATGCTTTACGAGCTTTCTTAAGACCTGGCTGGAAACACTTCTATTTGAATACGTTTCAGGATTCGCTTAAAACCAATGTTTTCCCACGTTTTCAGTAAGAACAATTTCATCTAATTTGAATAACTTTCATTTGAATGGTGTGAATTTTACACTAAAAATACACAAATTGAGCTAGATTTTACCAAAAAGTTCACACCATTTAAATTGTTATTGTTTTGTACATTTTATAAAAACAAAACCTTACAAGGAATTCTATGTGTTCGATTACAAGTGTTTACGGGGCATTACAAATTATCACAAATATCTCTCAATATGCTCTATAAATATAAAAGGTTCTATATCCTTGTGAGCGAGACCTTTAGATAGAGTAAGGCATTGTTTTGCTGTACCTTTTCCTGGTCGATGGTAAAACGTTCTAATCCCTTGAAGGAATATTCCAAAACGCGAATGACGTTCCGAGGCTGTCATCTCATCTAAATATTTGTCAACAGCTAAAGCGAATACATTTCCATAATACCTATCATCGTCAAATCTTGTTCTAGTCATATAATCTTGAATGTCATAAAGCATAGATTTCATATTTCGATAATTGGGTGCTCCCACCAATGCTCGACTAGCTCTATTTATACCATCAACATAACTGTAAGCATCATTTAATTTACCAAAATCCCAAAACCTTTTAGAATCAAAATACTCATACTCCATATCTAGTTGTGATTTTAATATTCTTAAAATGGACAGTGCTGTACTGTCATCTTTATTTTTTATTGCCACATAAGCTTCTTCTACTCCGGTATTATAAAAATCAATGTGCTGATTAATTTCAGAACCTAGAACACCTGTAATATCAAATTGTAATTTATCTTGATTTAAACTAATCATATATGCCGTCTTTCTATAAAATCTTCAAAAGAAAATTTCTCATTATTGTTGCTTAATAATCTATTGATTTCATCAATATAAATTGTCTGATTATCAATAATAATAACCTTTGATTTTGCTCTAGTAATCGCAACATAATGATCTTCAAATTTTAACCCTTGTTTGCGATCAATCAAATATTCTACAAAAATTACTACAGTATCTGCAGCTAAACCTTTTGATCCATGAGTAGTCATTAATAAATTATTACTCATTAAACCCGTATCAAATAATTTTTTATTATCAAAATTACTTAAAACTTCCAGCAGTATTTGACTTTCTAACTTATCTTCATAAATTGTAAGTGAAACATCTAAATACGAAGCTATTTCTTCAACAAGTGACTGTGTAGGTCGTTGACGAAGCCTCTTTAATTTTTTTAAAAGTTCTTTCCTAAATTCATCGTTATATTCAGGAAAAAGATTATTCAATACATCATACTCAGAAAAGTCTTCAAGAAAGTAATATTGAGCCATAGATTGCAAAAAATTACTGTTAGTACAATCTATAAATGGATTTTTTCTAACGTAATCAACTTTATTTGGAAGAATATCATTCAAATGTGTCGCAGTTTCTTCAATATCTTTATTAATTCCAATTAAAAAATAATTTTTTTCTTGTAAATTTATATCCCCATTATCAATAAGGTACTTAATAACATCTTCTTTTAAGTAATCCTGATTAGGTTCTAAATATAGAATTGAACCCTCTTCTCTAATATTATCGACAGTCACTTCAGGAGTCAGAGCTAAAGAGAAATCCACTATTCTAGGCAGACTTCTAAAATTCCCAATAAATCTCTCTTTTCTAAAATCATTTTTGGTTTCCCATAAATTGTTTATATATTTGGGCGACGCTCCTCTCCACTGATAAATAGATTGCTTATCATCTCCTACAATAAATAAAGGAATCCCTAACTCATTTTTTAGATACAGAAATAAATCATTCATAGACTGGTCGCAATCCTGAAATTCATCAATATACAAAGTATTAAATTTATATTTTATATATTCCGACGCAGAATCTATTGTCTTCAAAATATCTAAAGCAACTTCACATTTGAAATTCTTGCCGTGTTTAGAAGTAGGAAAGTCGTAAGTCCCAAAAATACCATCTTGCAATATTTGTTTTATGCCAGTGCTATAGTGGCTAAAATTATGTTCTATCCGAAAGCTAAACTGTACAGATGTTTGAATTTCGTATTTCTGATTAAGAAAAGGAAGGATTATTTCTTTATCTAAAAACGAATCGATGGTCGATACAACAACGTTGTCCGAAATATCAACTAATTTTTGCTTTATTTCCTCCGTTGCATTTCGAGTAAAAGTTATTGCTGCTAATTTTTGATAATTATTTAACCGTTCAGAATCACTTTTAAGCTTTTTAGTTAAAAAAGTTGTTTTTCCCGAACCTGCGTTCGCTAAAACTAAAATATTCCCTTGGTGTTCCAATAATTCTTTTTTAACATCCTCGTCATGTGTAACAATATCATTCATAGTCTAAGAACTCCGCCAAAACTTTAAAATTTCCTGACTCCACAATCTTAAGCGCAATCTCTGTAGTAAGATAATTATCTATATATTCCAACATGTTGTACTGTTTACTACTTTGTAACCAATTTACAAAATCAAATTCACTCATTCCACTCCTCTCGCTATCGGATAAAACCTGAGCCAAGTCATTTTCTAAATCAACTTCTGATATAAATATTCCCTCTGCATTTAATTGAGATACTAGACTCTGGTTAGTCGAATATAGTTCTTCTTTTTTAGACTTTATATTCTGTTTTCTCTCATCTTTGGAAGAGAAATCTATACGATAATTATCTAATCTAGGAGTCACACTTTGATCAAGCAAGTCAATACACCTATTCAAACCAATAGGAGAAAACACATGTTTATCACCACGACTAGCTTTTAAATCATTATCAGTTTTAATCCAAATATCAATTCCTAATGCTCTATATAGCTCTGAATAAGGTTTAAAATTTATTCCATCAACTTGTAATAAGTATTTTCCATCAGACTCGAAATCGGGACTTATATATTCAAAAATAGCAGAAAATAGATAATATTCTGATGGACCTTCAACCAAAAGAATCCTATCATAAAAGATTGACTGTGCCAATGATTTATTTAATTTTTTCTTTAAATTTGAAAATTCATCAGGAACTGTGTAATAGACTGATTGCCCCGTTGCATCTTGTTGATTGGTTATCTTAATGAGTTGAGTATTATCCATTTCATAAAGAACTTCGGCTGAATGAGTTGTTAGAAAAAAGTATTCATAAATATTCTGAACAAAAAGTTGTTTTGAAAGAGAAATTTGAACTGAACGATGTAAGCTATTCTCTGGTTCCTCAATTAAATAAATTATTACCTTGTTGCTATATTGTTTTTCTGAAATCAAATGATTAATAGCATATGATAAAAGTTTTTTACGACCGTCTCCCGATGTTGGATAATTGTTAGTATCATCATTCCAGTTAATGTATGGCGTAAGATTATCTAAATATCCTGAGATGGATATTTCTGATTGAATTTTAATTTCTAAATTTTCTTTACGATAACTTTTATAGGCTTCAGTCAACTGTGATTGAACACGAGTGATTAAATGTAAGTTAGAAATATTCTCATTTAGCTTTTCAATATTATTCTCAATCTCTTCCTCAAGCTTTACATCCTCGCCAGTTTTAGAATCATCAGAGAACAATAACCTTCTATTTCGCTTAAAAAAGGAATCTAACTCTATAGCGGGATTTACATAAACTATTTGAAATATTTTATCAATGTCACTTCTTGTACCATATTGGGGGACTTCAACTAAATTATCTAGTGTTGAACCCCAGCTTAATACCGGATTTCCAAATAACTCTTTCTCATTGTAAACTGCTTCTAATGAGATAAAGAATGTGTCTAAGCTAGAGTTATTTCTTGCTCCAGCTACCGTTGAAATTAGAAGGCGAGAATGTGAAGTTTTTAGTAGTTCTTCATCTCCCTCCATTTTTCTATCAGACAAATCAAGTTCAAGTTGTATTTTTATAGGTCTACTAGTATCATGTTTATGATAATCTGATTTAATGAAACCTTTATTTCTGATAGTTCTATCCAAGAGGTATCTTATTGCGAATAAGAGATTTGTTTTTCCTGAATCATTCATTCCAAATATTACATTTTTATTTGACAAATCAATCTCAATAGAACTAAAATTACGAAAATTTTCAATTACTAGTTTTTTAAATTCCATAACTTCCCCTAATATTTTTAAAAAAAAATCAAACTACTTGATATTTAATGAATTCAACCGTTCCTGTCCCACCTTCAGCATCTCTTCCTCCACCTTACTCCATTTTCCGAAGAGGCATGCTTGTAGAACTTCTGCTGCTGAGGTTTCGTCTACTTGCGAATCATAAACACACGATTGATCTCTTTGGTAAATTTGAATTTGATTAAATAGCTGAACATTTTCTAATTCTCGTAAGTTATCAACTAAATGTTCTACAATTCCATCATGGTTCTCTTTGGGAGTCGCTCTAGCTTGACTAGGATCTATAGCATAGAGCTCTTCATAACGTATCAAGGTACTGAGATAGGACAATTCTGGCTTGGTCGCAATTAGTGCAAGTGAGACTTGATATCCTTTAGTTATCAATAATTGTGCCGTTTTTCTAGGAACTTCTGTTGTTCTCAAGGTGCCCTCTATTAACAAATGATAACCTTGTTTACTCAATTCATCTACGAGATGTTCAACCATTTTTCCCGCAAATACTTTGGTATAATCCACACTGTCTTTTCCATACTTTTCCTGTAGGTCAAGGTAGTTCGGATGAAAAGAACGATAACTATCTCCATCAATGATAATGATATTGCCTTGAAATTCCCTTTGTTTAATACGATGAATCGTTGTTTTACCAGCACCACTTTGTCCACCTAGCAAGATGGCCTTGGGCTGAGACGAAGTTGTTTTACCACGAGTTAAAGAACGAACGAGTCGTTTGGATGCTCGTTCAAAATCATCTTGACTAAATTCTTCTAGTTTCATTAAGCCACCACCAGATGAGTAGCTTGTTCTAGCATACGTTCAATGCCATCCAAATAGCCATTGTATCGCTCTACATCCTCAAAAGTTCCTACAAGATAAATCTTCGTGTTAATCAAATCAGAAAGATCATCGCTCATTAGAACCCAAGGATTATTAGCATCATCAAATGCAATTTCTAGTTCATCTTGTAAACGATAAAGTTGCGCTAAGATATTCGCCCCTCGCTCTTTAATCACTTCAATTTTCAGAGTTAACTGATAATCTTCTACTGGTGTGAGCATTTTTTCCTCCCCTACGATATCGATATAAGAAACATTAAATTTCTTGCAGATACGATCTATTAATTCTGTCGAAACTCGACTTGTTCCATTTTCATAACGACTCAGACTATTTCTAGAAATACCAACAATCTTTGCAAACTCAGGCTGGGTTAATTTATGTGTTTTACGTAACGATTTTATATTTTCTCCAATCATGTAACTCCTCCTTTTATTTATTTCTATTATAGCACAAAAAATAAAAACGCACCAAAAATGGTGCGTTTTTATTTACAATAGATTCACAATTGTATAATCTTCGCTTTGCAGTAATTCCAAGACTTTTTTTACAAATTGCATTGACAGCAATCCTTCAATCTTAGAGCCATGAGTTTTAAAATTTTCGTCGATTTCTTGAATTTCTAAATTAGTTTTCTTTTCAGCAATTTTCTCAGAAACGGGGGAATGAAAACTATATTCCCCAATTTCGTAATATAAGAAATATAGATTTAATTCTGCTGCAGAAGCAAATAAGGAATTAACCCGACTGAAATATGAATATCATCAATCTCAAGGTTATTCTAACTACCGTATGAAATATCGGCAATTTATGGAAGAACATTATATTCCATATTACAGAACAACAGTTGAGCACAGCACATTTTCAGTTCGAGAGAAAAACCTTTTACAGCTTTGTGATCGTTTTGGTGACACTACACTTCGTTCGATTACCCTCGAACAAGTCCAGAAGTTTCGAACATGGTTACTGACTAGTCAAGATGAGAATGGTGCCGGATATTCACAAGGATATGCTAGCCTCATCTTTGGCATGTTTAGGAAATCATTAGACTATGCTTTGCAAATGGGATATGTGGAAAAAAACATTTCTAAGCAATCTAATGCAATTCCTAAAGGAAAAAGTAATGTCCCATATTGGACTAAGAGTGAATTTGAAGCTGTTATTTCGCAAATTTACATTGAAGATGTATATGAACATTTAAACTTCGTGATGATTTGGGTATATTTCATGACTGGCGTACGTGTAAATGAAGGTTGTGCCCTTCAATGGAATGATGTTGACTTTGATAAGCAACGCCTACGAGTTCATCATATGCTTATTGTTAAAAACAAAAAGAATGGACTCGTAATTCCTATACGAAAACTAAAGACGGGAAAAGGATGATTAGTTTAGATAAAGATACTATTGATGTGTTAAAAAAATGGCGTGAAGCTCAAAAAAAGATTGGACTAGGACACGAGAACGATTTTATCTTTTCATACGATGGCTTACCTATGTTGAAATCTACAATCTCAAGGATTATTAAAAGGTACGCCAAGATAGCTCACGTAAAGCCTATCCAAGCGAAGGGGCTCCGTCACAGCCATGCATCACTGCTAATTAATGAATTAAATGCTGATGTACTTATTCTATCAAAACGTTTAGGACACTCTTCTCCTGAAATCACCTTGAAACACTACTCGCATCTATGGGATGGCGCTGATGAAGCTATCACTAATGAAATGGTCGGAATTATTAATGTTTCTTTCCCATCTTCTAGCTTAGTACATTTCAACGGGAACCAATCAATTTCAAAATAACATTCCCACCAAAAACCCCACCAAAGAATTACTAACTCCTTAAAAAGCCTATTATATAGCGATTCTCAAGGAGTCTGCAACCGTTGAGTGGGAATAAACCAATCAAACACAAAAGAACTCTGAATCCGATTCAGAGTTCTTTTTAAGGTAAGCACTTCTGCTTTCCTTTTTTATTTGCGTTTTTTCTTCGCTTTTTTCATTTTGTTGGCCATGCGTTTCATAGACTGTTTCATGGCAAATTCACCGATTTTACCTTTAAGTCCACCACCGAACATCTGGCTCATATCTGGCATGCCTGCTCCTCCGAGACCTGACATATCCGGCATTCCACCTTGTCCCATCATGCCTTCAAGGGCAGACATATCCATCCCTCCCATATTTGGCATATTTTTTGGAAGGTTATTGGGATTGATTCCCATTTGTTTCATCATCTTGTTCATATCCCCAGACATGACACCTTGCATGAGCTGTTTGGCCTGATTAAAGTCCTTGATAAATTTATTGACTTCGACAAAGGTATTTCCAGAACCAGCAGCGATACGGCGGCGACGACTTGGATTTAACAAATCAGGATTTTCACGCTCCTCAGGTGTCATGGAAGACACAATGGCACGTTTGCGCGCAATCTGGCGCTCATCCACCTTCATATTTTGAAGGGCTGGATTGTTGGCCATACCTGGAATCATCTTGAGTAAGTCTTCCATTGGTCCCATATTTTGCACCTGATCCAATTGATCGATGAAATCATTGAAATCAAAGGTGTTTTCACGCATTTTCTCAGCCATTTCAAGGGCTTTTTGTTCATCATATTCCTGAGAAGCTTTCTCGATCAAGGTCAGCATATCCCCCATACCAAGGATACGGCTTGACATACGGTCTGGGTGGAAGGTTTCGATATCTGTAATCTTTTCACCCGTACCAGTGAACTTGATAGGTTTACCAGTGATGTGACGAACAGACAAAGCCGCACCACCACGAGTGTCCCCATCAATCTTGGTAAGGATGACACCAGTCACTTCCAACTGAGCATTGAATTCACGAGCAACATTAGCCGCTTCCTGACCAATCATGGCATCAATGACGAGTAGGATTTCATTTGGTTGGGCCAGGGCTTTAACATCACGAAGCTCATTCATGAGAAGTTCATCGATTTGCAAACGCCCTGCCGTATCGATCAAGACATAGTCGTTGTGATTGGCTTGCGCTTGCTCCAAACCTTGGCGAACAATCTCAACAGCTGGCACTTCTGTTCCAAGTGCAAAAACAGGAACATCTATTTGTTGTCCAAGTGTTTTCAGCTGATCGATGGCTGCTGGACGATAAATATCTGCCGCAATCATCAAGGGACGAGCATTTTCTTCCTTCTTGAGTTTATTAGCCAGCTTACCAGCAAAAGTCGTTTTACCAGCCCCTTGCAAACCGACCATCATGATAATGGTTGGAATTTTTGATGACTTGATAATCTCAGCCGTATCGGAACCTAAAACGGCTGTCAGTTCCTCATCAACGATTTTGATAATCTGTTGGGCAGGATTGAGGGTATCAATGACCTCGTGTCCGACTGCACGTTCACGAACTTTCTTGATAAAGTCCTTTACAACAGGCAAGGCAACGTCGGCTTCAAGCAAGGCCAAACGAATCTCTTTGGTTGCTTCTTGGACATCAGCCTCAGATATTTTTCCTTTTTTACGTAGATTTTTAAAGACGTTCTGTAAACGTTCTGTTAAACTTTCAAATGCCATTTTTCTTCCTCTTATTCTCTATTATCAATGCTTGTTAAAATTTCTATCTGCTCCTGCAGAAAATCATCCTTGGGATAGCGCTCCAAGATCTGGTCAAAAATCTGACTGCGGACAATGTAGTCCGAATACATGTGCAATTTCATCTCATAATCTTCTAGAATCTTTTCTGTCCGCTTGATATTATCATAAACAGCTTGACGACTGACACCGAACTCTTCAGCAATCTCAGCAAGACTGTAGTCATCAGCATAGTAGAGTTCAATATAGTTCATCTGCTTGTCTGTCAAAAGCGCAGCATAAAATTCAAAAAGGGCGTTCATACGATTGGTTTTTTCGATTTCCATAACTTTTATTATACCAAAAAAACGATTATACTGCTAGAGTAGAAGCACTTTAAATAGAGTAAGAAGAAGAAAAAAAGAACCTTGCAAGGCAAGATTCTTTTAGTGTCTGACTTAAATAATTGTTCTTCTGGGAACTTAATCGAATTAAGCTTCGATTTCTGTAACCATACCTGAACCAACAGTACGTCCACCCTCACGGATAGAGAATGTAGTACCTTGTTCTACGGCGATTGGGTGGATCAACTCAACGTCGATAGTCACGTTATCACCAGGCATTACCATTTCAGTACCTGCAGGAAGTTCGATTGAACCTGTAACGTCAGTAGTACGGAAGTAGAATTGTGGACGGTAGTTGTTGAAGAATGGAGTGTGACGTCCACCTTCTTCTTTAGTAAGGATGTAGACTTCACCTTTGAATTTAGTGTGTGGGTTGATTGAACCTGGTTTAGCGATAACTTGTCCACGTTCGATTTCGTCACGTTGAACACCACGAAGAAGGACACCTACGTTATCTCCAGCAAGACCTTCGTCAAGTTGTTTACGGAACATTTCAACACCAGTAACAACTGCTTTTTGAGTTTCTTCTTTGATACCAACGATTTCGATTTCGTCGTTGACACGAACAGTACCACGGTCGATACGTCCTGAAGCAACTGTACCACGTCCAGTGATTGAGAATACGTCTTCGACTGGAAGAAGCAATGGTTTTTCAGTGTCACGTTCTGGTTCTGGGATGTACTCATCAACAGTGTTCATCAATTCCATGATGATGTCTTCGTATTTAGAGTCACCTTCAAGAGCTTTAAGAGCTGAACCTTGGATAACTGGAAGATCGTCACCTGGGAAGTCGTATTCTGACAAGAGGTCACGGATTTCCATTTCAACCAATTCAAGCAATTCTTCGTCGTCTACCAAGTCAATTTTGTTCATGAAGACGATAAGGTGTTTAACACCAACCTGACGTGAAAGAAGGATGTGCTCACGAGTTTGTGGCATTGGTCCGTCAGTTGAAGCTACTACAAGGATAGCTCCGTCCATTTGAGCGGCACCAGTGATCATGTTTTTAACGTAGTCCGCGTGTCCTGGAGCGTCGATGTGAGCGTAGTGACGTTTTTCAGTTTCGTACTCAACGTGCGCAGTGTTGATAGTGATACCGCGTTCGCGTTCTTCTGGAGCAGCATCGATAGACGCATAGTCTTTTGGTTGGTTAACTGCTGAAGGCAAGCGACGTGCCAATACAGTTGTGATAGCTGCAGTCAAAGTAGTTTTACCGTGGTCAACGTGTCCGATAGTACCAATGTTAACGTGTGGTTTACTACGATCGTATTTTTCTTTTGCCATTTGAGTAAAAGCCTCCAATAAAATATATTTTATAGATAGACAGTAGGCAATACAGTCTAACTTTCCTTACTATTTTATCAAATTTCTGCTAAATTGCAAGTGTTTTACACATATTTTGTCAATTAATCTAAATCTTATCAAATCCTGTTCTTCTGCTTCTTTATGGCAATATGAATTCAAACTTCTTTTTGTTTGGCGATAGTCTTTTCATCAAAAAAATCAGGTTTCCCTGATTTTAATTTGATTCTGTTTTTTCCAGTTCTTTAGCTTCTTTATGGTTTTCATATAATTTCGCTAGGAACTTAGTAATTTCTTTAAAAATGGAGTAAGTAGGTACTGCTACGACCATCCCTATGACACCGTAGATATTACTTGACAATAAGAGAAGCACCAAAATCGTAATCGGATGCACTTTCATAACTCCTCCAACGATACGTGGATAGAGAACATTTCCGTCAATCTGCTGAATAATAAGCATATAAGCAACTGCAATCAACATACGATGAGGATCCGTGAACGCATTGGCAATCACCATTGGAATTAAACCAATACTTGGACCAACATAAGGAATTAAATTTGCGATTCCAGAGAAAATAGCAAAAACTAGGGCGTACTTTAATCCGATAACGCTATAACCAATATAGGCTAAACATCCAATAATAACCGCATCAATCGCAATTCCACTGATATAACGTGCTATGGTTGTATTGAGATTAGTTAAAAGGCTAGAAAGATTCAATTTGTCATGTTTTAAGACAGTACGTTCCAACATTGGTAGCAACTTATGACCATCCAACAAGAAATAAATCAAGAATACAGGGGTCATAATGAGAATCAGAACTGTACTAAACAAGGCTGAAAGAACGCTTCCTAAACTGTTGCTGACGCTATTAAGGATATTCTGCAAAATATCCACATAAGAAAGATTTAACTGTTGGATTGTTTGTTGAATATCAATATTCTGGAAAATTGGATTCATGGACAAATCAACAATCAAGTCTTGCAATCTGCTGTAGATATTTTGACTAGAGATAATCAAGCTAGTCAACTGATTAATCAAAATTGGCAAGAGATAAACGACCCCTACAACGATAGCACCAATTAAAGCACAAAGAGTAAGAAGTACACCAATTAAACGATTGACCTTACATCTCTTTTCCAAGAAGGTAACGATTGGATTTGTTATATAATAAAAAAATCCGCCTAACAAAAATGGAATCATGATGGTATTCACAACCGTCACAAAGGGAGTAATAATCGCTCCCATCTCTCTCCAAAGATAGAAAATCAGGGTTAATAATAAAATTTCAGCTGTCCAAAAAAATAACTTGTTTCTACGGAACATCGGTATCCTCCTTCTCTCTATTTTACCATATTTCTGAAAAAGATAAGATGGCTTTAGTATAAAAGCGAGAATATTTTTTTTCTTTATGATAAAATAAAGCTAATATGAAAAAAGTAATTCTATCTTTAATGACACTATTTATTTTTGGAACAGCTTCTACTGTTTCTGCTCAAGAGTTTGATGTTGCTGCTAAACATGCCATTGCTGTCGAAGCTACAACTGGAAAAATCCTCTACGAGAAAGATGCAAATCAGCCTGTAGAAATTGCTTCTATTACCAAACTTGTTACAGTCTATTTGGTCTATGAAGCCTTGGAACAAGGAACCATCAGCCTATCTACACCTGTTGATATTTCGGACTATCCTTACAAACTTACAACTAATTCTGAGGCGAGTAACGTCCCTATGGAAGCTCGAAATTATACTGTTGAACAACTATTAGAGGCTACAATGGTATCCAGCGCGAACAGCGCTGCGATTGCGCTAGCAGAAAAGATTGCTGGTTCTGAGAAAGACTTTGTAGACAAGATGAGGGCTAAACTTCTTGAATGGGGAATTCAAGATGCAACTATTGTAAACACTACTGGTTTAAATAATGAGACCCTTGGCGATAATATCTATCCTGGTTCTAAAAAAGACGATGAAAACAAGTTGAGTGCCTACGACGTTGCAATCGTCGCTCGTAACCTCATACGAGATTATCCTCAAGTTTTGGAAATCACCAAAAAACCAACTTCTACCTTTGCAGGACTTGAAATCCACTCAACCAACTATATGTTGGAGGGAATGCCAGCCTATCGTGGTGGTATTGATGGACTAAAGACAGGTACTACTGATAAAGCTGGCGCTTCATTCGTTGGAACAACTGTTGAGAAAGGGATGCGTATTATTACGGTTGTTTTGAATGCAGATCAACAAGATACCAACCCTTATGCGCGTTTTACTGCAACTTCTGCACTTTTAGATTATATTTCTGCAAACTTTGCCTTAAAAACTGTCGTTCAGAAAGGTGAAGCTTACAACGATAGTAAAGTAACAGTTCTGGATGGTAAAGAAGATAATGTGACAGCTGTCGCTAAGTCAGATATTTCCATCGTCCAACGCATCGGAAGCGGTACTACACCAGCCCTCCAATTCACACCGAAATCAACATCAGAAATGGCTCCATTGGAAGAAGGCAAGGTTGTTGGTACTCTGACCTATGATGATCAGGATTTGGTCGGCCAGGGCTATCTCACTTCCGACAAACCATCTTTTGAAATGGTTTCTGAAAAGAAAGTAGAAAAAGCCTTCTTTTTGAAGGTTTGGTGGAATCAATTTATCCGCTTCATCAATGAAAAAACTATAAAAAAAAATCGCGAATAATCGCGATTTTTTCTTTATTTCATTTCTTTAAAAGCCGATTCTGCATCAGCGTTGCTAATAGCACCAAATTGGATTTTTCCGATTTTACCTTGACTGTCAATCAAGTATTCTGTTGGAATACTACGAATTTGGTAGGCTTGGAAGGTAGTTGCTTGCGTATCATATAGAACTGGAATGTCCTTGTAGCCTTGTTCTTGATACCATTTTGGAAAGTCTTGAACTGTTTTTTCACCTTGTAGACCTGGTGCAATAACACTCAAGATTTCAAAGTCTCGATCTTGTTTGGCAGCTAATTCCATCAGCTCAGGCATGCTTTTCTTACATGGTCCACACCAAGAAGCCCAGAATTTTAAATAGACCTTTTTCCCTTTATAGTCTGATAACTTCACTTCTTTGCCATCCATAGACTGCAAGGTAAAGTCTGGTGCATCCTTACCGACTGCGATTTGTTGTACAGCAGGCTGTTTGGGACTGCTTGTCTGTTTGGTCTCTTTTTCACCACAGGCAATCAATAAGAATAGAGACATGAGGCTCAATCCAGCAAAAATAACTTTTTTCATTTTTTCTCCTTTTATCCAAGAATTCCTGATAAGGCATTTAATTGCCCTAGCATTAATAATAATCCCATCAAAATAATCAAAGCTCCCCCGATTTTCTTTAGTAGAATCATATGGGGTTTTAATTTACTAAAATAGGGCATAATCCAGCCCGAAGCCAAGGCCAAAACAATGAAAGGAAGGGCCATTCCCAATGTGTATACTAATGTTAACACGGCTCCTTGCCAAGCACCATTTCCACCTGAAGCCGCCAGAGCCAAAACCGAACTTAAAACGGGGCCGATACAAGGGGTCCAACCAAAACTAAAAGTTATCCCAAGTAAAAAGGCTGACAGATAGTGATTAGACTTTGATTGTTTGAAGGTGACTGTCTTTTGAACCTCCAGTTTATTGATATGCAAGATTTCCATCTGGTGAAGTCCTAAAAGAATAATGACTATTCCCATAGCATAACGAAACCAGTCTGCATAGAGCATGTGCCCTAGGAATCCAGCTCCAAATCCTAAAATAAAGAAAATGAGGGAGATTCCTGCAATAAAGCACAAGGTCCGAATTAAGCCCGACCATGCAACGTCTCTTCCAAAAAAGCGAAAGCTTTTCGAATTTCCCTGATCATCCAGTAAAATACCAGCATAGACAGGTAGCAAAGGAAAGATGCAGGGTGAAAAGAAGGACAGGATACCGGCTAAAAAAACGGATACTAGAAATATAATCGACTCCAACGAATTACCTACTTTCTCAAAATTCTAATCCTATTTTACTACAAAAGAATAAATTTGTAAGAAGTCTGCTACGCATATTTATTTTGACTAAATTTGACACACAAAAAAAAGGAGCTTAGCTCCTTTTTTTAATACGTTCCTTCTTCACCTTGACTAGTCAAGATAACAGGACCGTCTTTGGTAATCACGAACTGGTGTTCATATTGGCAAGACAGGCCGCCATCTATAGTCTTATGAGCCCAGCCAGTCTTCATATCTGTATCAATTTCCCAGTCCCCAGTATTGATCATGGGTTCAATGGTTAGTACCATTCCTTCACGGAGACGGAGTCCACGGCCTGCAATACCGTAGTTAGGAACCATTGGCTCTTCGTGCATTGTTGGACCAACACCATGACCAACCAAATCACGAACGATACCGTAACCGCGACTTTCAGCGTATTCTTGAATGGCTGCACCAATATCACCGATACGATTGCCGACAACTGCTTGCTCAATTCCTACATACATAGCTTCCTTGGTTACGTCCATAAGGTTTTTCACTTCTTCAGACGGTGTACCAACCGCATAAGCCCAACATGAGTCAGCTAAACCACCAGTATAACTTTGGGTGTATTTTTTCATTTGTTCAACATTGTTGAAGTTGAGTTTAGATACATTGAGGTCGGATTTGGCAATCGGACCACCCAGTACCATGTCAACCTTGAGCAAATCGCCATCTTTCAAGATGTAATGACGTGGAAAAGCGTGAGCTACTTCGTCATTGAGAGAGCAACAAGTGGCATAGGGGTAATCCATGACAGCGCCATCCACACCAATCTGTAAAGGAAGGAAATTCTCCTCTTTACAACGTCGACGAACGTACTCTTCAACTTCCCACATATCCACGCCTGGCTTAATCAAATCACGTAAGCCGATATGGATACTTGCTAGGAAATCACCAGCCTTGTCCATGGCTTCGATTTCACGTGCTGATTTTAAAGTTATCATTTTTTCTCCTAGATTCTAATTAATTTTAACCGTAACATTTGCTTTTGAAACAATCTGATGCCCATGATAAATATCATAATCAATAATAGCTGAGCGTCTCGTATGGTGAATAATCCGAGCCTGAATCCGCAGAGTATCATCTATCTGCACAGCCTGCAAGAAATAAATCAACATCTGCTCAATGATGAGATTACGTCCGCTATTCACAACGAGGTCTTGGGTCATATGGTTGAGAATTTCAGCCAAGACACCATTAGCAAGGACCCCATTTTTCTCCAGCATGAAGGGCTCAACAGTAATGACGACTTCATCATGATTATAAGAGAGTTTTTGCCCGATTTGCTCTGAGAAAGTCGGCAAAGCAGAAACTTGGGAACGGCTCATCTTTTCCATGACATCTCGTCGTGTTACGACACCGAGTAAGGTTTGATTACTTCTGACAACAGGAACCATCTCAAAGTCTTCTGCAATCATTCGTTGACTGACATTGGCAATATTGGTCGCTAAGCCTGTTACAAAGATACTACGTGTCATCACCTTGTCAATCGTCGTGCTGGGGGATTTATCTCCTGCGTCACGCATAGTAACAACCCCAACAACCACTTGGTGTTGGTTAATGACTGGGAAACGACTACTTCTATTCTTACGGACCAAGTCTAAATAGTCTTTGACTGTATCCGTTTCTCTCAAAAAACCATACTCATGACTGGGACGATAGAGCTTTTCGACTGTCAGAATATCGGTTTTGATTTGAACATTTGAGAGGGCTTTGTTAATCATGGTCGCTACTGTAAAAGTATCATGTTTACTTCTTAGAACTGGAATCCCTTTTTTATTAGCCAACTCAAGAACATCGTCCTGGACATGAAAACCACCCGTAACGAGGACTGCATTTTCATTTTCCAGCGCCAAAAGTTGAATGCGAGTGCGGTCTCCTACGATCAAAAGACCGCCATCATGGAGATAGGACAGGATATTTTGCTCTGTCATAGCCCCAATGGAGAATTTGCTAAACTCTCTCTCTAGCCCTTCCTGGCCGGCTAAAACTTCAGAGGAAGTAACTTCAGCAATTTCAGCATAGGTTAGCCGTTCAATAGCCACTTTCTTTGGCTTAACTCGTATGGTTCCACTACGCGGTCGAGTTTCAACGATGCCACGATTTTCAGCTTCTTTGATAGCTCGGTAGGCTGTTCCGTCACTAACACCTAGGTGATTGGAAATACTGCGAACACTAACTCTTTTCCCAATTGGCAACGATTCCAAATAGGACAAGATTTCCTGGTGTTTACTCATTGAATTCTCCTTTTATATATCGAAATTCAAGATAGTCCCTCATTTTTCGTGTATAGCGATCACTTCCCTTAAACTGTCGGACGATGCTAAAGCCCGATTTTAAGGCTACTTTTTGACTAGCTTGATTCTCCAGATGAGTGATGATGGATAATTGTTTTAAACCAAATTCTTCAAAGGAAAGCTGACAAAGCTTGGTAACTACTTCTGTCATATAACCTTGTGACCAAGAATCCTTTTTAAGAAATAACCAATTTCTGCTTCTTTTTTGATTTCATCAATCTTTTCAAATTTAATGGAGCCAATCATTTCCTGATTTCCTTGGAGACAAATTGCCCAAACACCTAGAGGATTCTTCATAAAATAGTTAGCAAGTGCGTACTGACTTTCTTCCAAACTTGCTTGGCTGGGAAAAATAAACTGCAAATTCTCAGGGTTTGAAGCAATCTCGAAAAACGCTTGACTGTCACTAAAAAAGAAAGGACGCAAATACAAGCGCTCCGTTTCAAAAAAGAAAACATTGCTAATTTGGTCCAAATATTCATAATCACCTCAACGGCTTAGTCTTCAACGAGTGTAATATCCGCTCCAAGACTACGCAATTTTTCAATAATATCTGAGTACCCACGAAGGATAAACTCAATATTCGTAATTTCAGTCTGGCCTTGAGCCATCAAGCCAGCGATGACAAGTGCAGCACCAGCTCGCAAATCTGTAGCCTTTACACTAGCCCCGTGTAAGTTACGACCACCGTTGTAGATAATGTGATCATTTGTAGTCGTAATATCGGCATCCATTTTTTCTAACTCAAAGACATGATTGACACGTTTCTCATAAATCGTATCAATAATAGTTCCACGACCTTGAGCAGTCAGCAATAACGGAGTTATAGGCTGTTGCAAATCGGTTGCGAACCCTGGATAGGGAGCTGTTTTGATATTAATAGCCTTCAAATCAGACTGTTCTTCAACGAAGATACTGTCTTCTGAGACCGTCATACGAACGCCCATTTCCTCTAGTTTGGCGATAAAGCTTTCTAAGTGTTCATAGAGAACGTTGTTAATACGAATGCCTTTTCCTACCGCTGCAGCAAGTGAAATATAGGTTCCAGCTTCGATACGGTCTGGAATGACTTGGTGACGTGTTCCATGAAGTTTCTCGACACCATCAATAATGATGATATCGGTCCCTGCACCACGAATATGGGCCCCCATGTTGTTCAAAAGGGTAGCAACATCGATAATTTCCGGTTCACGGGCCGCATTTTCAATGACAGTACGTCCCTTAGCTTTAACCGCAGCAATCATGGTGTTAATCGTTGCTCCAACGCTGACGGTATCCATGTATATACTTGCGCCATGAAGCCCCTTACCTTGGGCAGATAAATTCATATTATCTCCCTCATAGCTGACCTTGGCACCCATGGCTTCAAAGGCTTTTAAGTGAAGGTCAATTGGACGAGGCCCCAAATCACATCCACCAGGAAGTCCAACTGTAGCTTCACCAAAGCGACCTAAAAGACTTCCGTAGAAATAATAAGAAGCACGCAAGCTATTAATCTTGCCATAAGGCATTGGAATGTTTTGAACACCTCTAGGATCAATCTCCAAGACATCATCATAACGCTTAACGGTCGCCCCCATAATTTCCATGATTTCGACAAGACTAGCAACGTCTGAAATATCTGGAACACAATCTAAAGTGACAATATCATCTGATAAGATAATAGCTGGAATAAGCGCTACAACACTATTTTTAGCACCACTAATGGTGATCTCACCTTGCAATGGACGTCCACCATTGATGACAATTTTTCTCATGTTTTACTCTTTCAAAATTTACTAAAAAGGTCTTTTCATTCCATTATACCATAATTTCCCATTTTTTCCCATTCTTCTTGATTAAATTAAATGCCTTCTCTTTTTTGGTAATTCTCAGTAATTTAGGTCCTATCATTTCCCTCGGGAAATGATAGTTCTATAATGAAGTTAAGCACCCAGCCTATCTAAAGATTAACAACCTAATCTCCCCTAGAGCGCATGATTTCATTTGATAATAGGCCTAAAACTGTTGGACTAATTGCCCAATACTAGGAGAGTTACTGCGGAAATTTTAACTATCCCTCACCGAATTCATCATGAACAACTAAAAATGACCAAACACGACTGACTTACTGTGTATCCTAGAAGAGAAAAGAGGTCAAAAGTAACCTATTCCCAACTTTAAATCTAATTCAAAATCCGATTATACTAGATTAAAATCAAAGTGCACTTTTATTAGAATCCTGATTGAATAATATCATAGCCCAAGTATATCCTTGTGAATTTACCGTTTCTCATAGACATTGCTTTCTACAGGAAAGTAATGAGATATTCCTAAAAACTATAATATATATATATATATATCTGTTAAAAATTTATATGCTTTTTGATTATAAATGAGTATTAATAAGTATCATAAAAATCCCTGAACAATGGTTCTCTCAGAAAATTTATTCTTGCTGATTAAAAGAACTTTGCTCCTTTATACAAAAAAGGCCTATCCAACAAGCCGATAAGCTGATAGGATAGGCTTTTTAGATTTTATTAACGTACAGTACGGATACGCATTGTGTTTGTACGAACTGCTTCGCCAACAGGTACACCTGCAACGATAACGATATCATCACCAGATTGAACAAGACCTGCTTCAACTGCTTTACGTTCAGCAATTTCAAACATATCATCAGTTGATGATGGAGCTTCTGTCAACATTGGGATAACACCCCAGTTCAACATCAATCCACGTTCAGTTAATTCGTCGAATGTCAATGCCAAGATGTCAGCATTTGGACGGTATTTAGAGATTAAACGTGCTGTATGACCAGTCTTAGTAAGTGTTACAACCAATTTGATGTCCATTGAGTTTGTAGCATCTTTAACAGCTGAAGCCATAACTTCTGTCTTAGAGTTACGTTCGAATGAATCTGAGTTCAAACGTCCGTATTCGTTAAGAAGAGTTTGAGCGTTCTTGTCGATTGTAGCCATTGTTGTTACTGACTCAAGTGGGTATTTACCGTTTGCAGACTCACCTGAAAGCATAGTTGCGTCAGTTCCGTCGATAACAGCGTTAAATACGTCTGATACTTCTGAACGAGTTGCACGTGGTTTTTCAGTCATTGTTTCAAGCATATTCGTTGCTGTGATAACAACTTTACCTGCTGCGTTCACTTTAGTGATAATCATTTTTTGGTAAACTGGAACCATTTCGAATGGTACTTCGATACCCATGTCACCACGAGCAATCATGATACCATCAGCAGCTTCGATGATTTCATCCAAGTTGTCAATCCCTTGTTGGTTTTCAATTTTTGCGAACAATTGAACATGACCGTTACCAGTTTCTTCACAGATTGCACGAACTTCGTTAACGTCTTTTGCAGTACGAACGAATGAAATCGCGATGAAGTTGATTCCTTGCTCAAGACCAAAACGAATATCGTCGTTATCGCGTTCAGCAAGTGCTGGGAAAGGAATCTTAGTGTTAGGGATGTTTACACCTTTTTGCTTAGCGATTACACCATCATTTTCAACTTCTACTTCAAATTCACGAGTTGCATCGTCTTTAGCAACAACGCGAAGACCCAATTTACCATCGTCAACCAATACTTGACGACCAACCTCAACGTCGTTGTAAATATCAAGACCACCTGCAACGTTCAATGCAATCACATCACGAGTTGATTTGATTCCTTGTTTAGTTGCAACACGGATTTTCTCACCAGTTTTGTATGAGTACTCTTTTGCATCTCCTTCAAACAATTCTGTACGGATTTCAGGTCCTTTTGTATCAAGAAGGAAACCAACTTTTTGACCAGCGATTTCTTCTGCACGTTTAACCGTTGCCATACGGTCACCTTGTTCTTGGTGGTCACCGTGTGAGAAGTTGAAACGGAAAGTGTTTGCTCCAGCTTCAATCAATTTTGCAATGTTTTTAGCAGATGCTTCTACATCTAATTTTTCACCCCAGTAACCATCGTCACCGAATTTTTTACCACCACGGATTTCTACCGCAGGACCTAATGTTGCAACGATTTTAACACGTTTTTTCATGATTTATGAGACTCCTTTTTATTTCTGACCACTCGGTCTTAATTGTGACTAATTTAACAAAGCTTAGGACAAGCTCTTATTGAGTTCAGCAAGTTCAAGATCCGCTTTGTGAGGATTATTAACAATAATCTTACCTTCAGCTGTCAAGCTAAACAAAGCACCTTCTTCTGCTGTTCCAAGGATTGGATTTTCAACCATTTTTTCATTGCGGATACCAACAGCAACGCCACCAATACCTTGTTTAAGCAATTTAACAGCATGCGCTCCCATACGTGAAGCCAAGACACGGTCACGAGCAGTTGGTGAGCCACCCCGTTGAATATGCCCAAGCTCAGTTACACGAAGATCACTCAAATCTCCAGAAGCTTTTAATTGTTCTCCAAATTCAGCTGCTGACATGACACCTTCAGCGAGGACAATGATATTGTGTTTTTTACCGTGCTCATATCCAGCTTTGATGCTAGCTACGATGTCTTCCATTTTGAAACCTTCTTCAGGAATGATAATTTCATCGGCACCTGTTGCAATACCAGCCCAAAGAGCAATGTCTCCAGCGTTACGTCCCATTACTTCAATAACAAAAGTACGACGGTGACTTGATGATGTATCACGAATCTTATCGATAGCATCCATTGCAGTCGTAACTGCAGTATCAAATCCAATTGTGAAATCAGTGCCTACGATATCGTTATCAATAGTTCCTGGAAGTCCGATAGCTGGGAAGCCATGCTCGGTCAAGCGCATAGCTCCGTGATAAGAACCGTCTCCACCGATAACTACGACTCCTTCGATACCGTGTTTTTTCAATTGCTCAATCCCTTTAAGTTGACCTTCAAGTTGGGCAAACTCTGGATAGCGAGCTGAGTGAAGGAAAGTACCACCACGCGAAATGATGTCCCCTACTGAAGCTGCATCTAGGGGATGGATTTCACCAGCAACCATGCCAGCATATCCATCGTAGATACCAAACACTTCCATTCCTTCTGAGATTGCTTGACGAACAACTGCACGAATGGCAGCGTTCATACCAGGGGCGTCACCGCCACTAGTTAAAACAGCAATACGTTTCATTTGGTTTATGCTCCTTTTTCTTTTAACATTCTTACTGATTATACCACATTTAAATCGAAAATTCTTCTATTTTCCGTATTTTTAACGATAAATCGTTTTCATAGCAATTCCCTCTAATTTTTCCTGTAGAGCAGAATCTTTTCTTACAAAATGTTGTGTAGAAACAATCGTTTTTCCTTCCTCTTCATACCTGATAATGACAGAGATTGGGCCTTTGTATTGTTCTAGGATATTTGAAATCTCTTTATCGTATTCATGATTTTTAACTTGAATCCAGAATCGTTCCGCCACTGCTTCTTTCAAATCTTGTGCAATCATTTGCAGACGACCATCTCGAGATTGAACTTTGCCATTGATGTAGTAAAATTTCCCTTCGGATAAAATGGAAGCAAATTTTCTATATTGGTCTGAAAATACAGTTACATCCATCCGAGACTTACTATCATGAACCTGTAGAAAGGCCATACTCTCGCCTTTCTTGGTTCGAATCACTTTAATCTTTTGAACTTCAACTAGGAGAGTGGCTTGAGCTCCCTCGGTTAGATTAGTGATTGGTGTGGTCGGATATAGGGCTTGTTTGGCAAGAGTTTGGAGAGGATGGGCACTGATACCTACCCCAATCAGTTCCTGCTCTTTGTAAAATTTCTCTGCCTCAGTGAAATCATCAGCCTCAGTCCAACTATAGTTTGTATCCGCAAAGAGACCTCCTAACTCCTCAACAAAGACAAATAAGTTTGGTAGGTTTACTAGGATTTTCTGGCGGTTCTTATCAAATTCATCAAAGAGCCCTAGTTCAACCAAAGGAGTCAAAAGCGATAGTTTCTTGTAATTCTTGGGGAGACGTGTGACGAAATCTTCAATACTTGAGAAGGGACGATTTTCGATAATCCAGTAAGAAAAATCTCTTGGCATACCCTTAATGGCTTTTAGACCAAGATAGATTTTCTTCTGGGCAATCTTATCATGATAGGGAATGCTATTGATTGCTAAGGGAGCTACTTCAAAGCCCATCTGCAATGCATCTACAATGTAATCACTGCTTGAATAATTCAACATGACTTGAAAGAAAATAGCAGGATAATGCGTCTTGAAATAAGCTAGCTGGAAAGCCAGTGCTGAGTAGGCATAGGCGTGGGATCTGTTAAATCCATAGCCCGCAAACTTTTCCATCACTGCAAAAACTTGGTTGGCCTTTTCTTCTGTATGCCCCAATTTCATAGCTCCTGTGATAAAATCTTCCCTCATCAAATGCATCTCTTTAGCATTTTTCTTACCCATGGCTCGTCTGAGAATATCGGCTTTACCAAGACTGAAACCTCCAAAGCGTTGAGCTACCTGCATGACCTGCTCTTGATAGAGCATGATACCATAAGTTGATGAAAGGATGTGCTCCAAGACAGGGTCTAACACTGTCACCTTTTCTTTGCCGTGCTTCCGAGCGACAAAGTTATCAATATAATCACTAGCTCCTGGTCTGTTGAGCGAGGTTGTGGCTACTACCTCTTCAAAGACTTGCGGCTGAACTCGTTTCAAGAGTCGAATGGCGCCAGGTTGTTCAAATTGGAAAATCCCCTTGGTATTTCCAGCAGCAAAGAGGGCCAAGGTTTCTTTGTCTTCCAGATCAATCTCTTCGATTTTCAGATGAATACCCTCTGACTCAGCAAGTAATTCCTGCATTTTTTGGACAAAAGTCAGGTTACGCAGACCTAGGAAATCCATTTTTAGAAGTCCATTGGCTTCAACACCATGAGCATCATACTGAGTGATCAGCATATCCTCACCATATTTTAGAGGAATGTAGTCCGTCAAGTCTTGGTCACTCATAACGACCCCAGCGGCATGGATAGAGGTCTGACGAGGATACCCTTCAATCTTTCGAGCAATCTCAAAAGCTTTTTGATATTCAATCTTACTATTGATGACCTGCCTAAACTGTAAATTCTTTTCATAGGCTGTCGTTAGCGTATCTCGGAAACTGATTTTTTTCGTAATATTGGTTAATTCGTACTCTGGAACGCCATAGCGTTTGAAAACATCACGAATTGCTTGTTTTGCCCCAAAGGTCGAATAAGTGACAATCTGTGCCACGTGTTGACTACCGTACCGATCACGAACATAACGAATGAACTCCGGCCTATAAAGGTCAGGAATGTCAATATCAATATCAGGCATGGTGTAACGCTCACGATTTAAAAAGCGCTCGAAAATCAAGTTCTTTTCAACCGGATCAATCCCTGTTATGTCAAGTGAGTAGGCAACCAAGCTACCCACAGCAGAACCACGCCCCATACCCATATAGTAGCCTTGGGAACGTCCAAAACGAAGCAAATCCCAAACTACAAGAAAATAGTCATCAAAGCCCATATCATGAATCACAGCCAACTCTTCATTCAGCCGCTCACGATAGATAGCTGAGGTTAGTCCCTTGTCACTCAACCCTTGCTCAGCCCTCTCTCGAAGTTCTTCTACTGCTGGTCTTTCAGGATTAAAGCGAGGGAGTTTTAAACTCGGGTCGATCTGGTAGTCAACATTCTCTATCAGACCTTGAAGATTGGCAAGCGCCTGAGAGAAGCGATTCATAAAACGTGCTTCCAAGTCTGAGGCAGGTAAAAAAATCCCCTGTTGTGAATGTACATCCACTTCTCTCAGGCTGACATTGTCCTTGACCGCTGACAAGATTTGTAAAACCTGTAGATCTTCTTTTTCAAACGAATTGACTTGATAGAGGGGAAGAATGGGTCTGGTAAAGACTTCTTGAGGAGTATCTGGACTGACACCGATAAAATAATCATGCCCTAAATTCAGCTGTTCGACCCCATTAAAATAGGGAACAATAATAGCAACATCCTCGAGGTGGGGGGTAAAGTCAGACCAGTTTTTTCGTCCAGTCATTTTTAAAGTGGATAACTTCATCAACTCTTGATAACCTTTAGTGGATAAGGCTAGAAAACGGAAAGAAATCTCCTTCTCGTCTATAATCAAGTTCATTTCTAGTCCAACTAAAGGTTGAATGCCATGCTTACGGGTCACTTCTAAAAAGTGATAGACTCCATAGAGATTATCCACATCCATAATAGCAAGGTGAGAATAGCCATACTCTTTAGCCGTTTGAACGTATTTTTCAATCGAGACCACACTTTCCATAAAACTATAAACAGTCTTGGTGTCGAGCTGCGCAATCATTTCTTCTCCTCCTTGCTTTCGTTTTACTACTATTATACCATTTTAAGTTGGATATTGAAGCAACTCGGATGCTTTCTTTTCAACATCATCAGTTACAAACTTCTTCTCTCCTTACTGTTAAATTCTTCATTTCTCAGAGAAAAGAAACAAAAAGTTAATATTATATAATATTTTTAAATGTGAATTTAGATATATTTATACCAAACGAAGTATAATAAAGATAGGAGTTATATGCAGTTTTACATATAAAAATCTCTAGAAAAAGGCTTACTTCTATGGTATTTATTCAGCGTTTTATAATAACTTACCAAATAGATATGCTGGTTTAAGAAATTTATTTCATTTAAGTTTATTTATTCCATTTTTCCCTATTTTTTGATATAATAAATTTAGTTTGTTTTCAAAGGAGAGAAACATGCGTTTTAATCAATTCAGCTATCAACCAACCACTAGTTCTCAACGATTTGAGGAATTAGAAGGTCTTGGTTTAAAGCTGTCACCTCAACTGTCCTTAAAAAAGCAGTTTGAAGACTTCATTCGTTGGAGTTTTTTCACTTATTCTAACACGGATTATGCCTTGTCGACTTTGGCTGCGGATAAAGAAACCGATTTAGTAACCTTTTTCCAGTCAGACCGTGAGTTAACTGCGGAGATTTTCTACACAGTAGTTTTTCAACTTTTAGGATTTAGCTATCTTGTTGACTTTGAGGATGCCGAACAGTTCCGTAAAGAAACCGGTTTTCCTATTGTTTATGGGGATCTCATTGAAAATCTTTATCAGTTGCTCAATACGCGAACGAAAAAAGGAAACACGCTCATCGACCAGCTTGTTAGTGATGGACTCATTCCAGAAGATAATCACTACCACTACTTTAACGGTAAGAGCTTGGCAACCTTCTCTACTCACAATGTCATTCGTGAAGTCGTGTATGTCGAGAGCTGTGTGGATACTGATAAAGACGGACTTCCTGATTTAGTCAAAGTCAGCATTATTCGCCCATCTTACGATGGTCAAGTACCTGTTCTTATGACTGCCAGCCCTTATCACCAAGGGACCAACGATAAAGCCAGTGACAAGGCTCTCTACAAAATGGAAGGAGAGCTTGAGGTCAAACCGCCCCACATCATTGAACTTGAGAAACCTAAGCTGAATTTAGTCGAACCTCATGGTCCAGCAGAAATCGTCTCAGAAGCTGAAGAAAAGCTATCCCATATCAATAGCTCATATACTCTAAATGACTACTTCCTCCCACGTGGATTTGCTAATCTCTATGTATCGGGTGTTGGTACCAAGGATTCCCAAGGGCTCATGACCAATGGGGACTACCAGCAGATTGAGGCATATAAAAATGTCATTGATTGGCTTAATGGCCGTTGCCGTGCTTTCACGGACCACACGCGCAAGCGCCAAGTCAAGGCTGACTGGTCAAACGGCAAAGTCGCAACAACAGGTATTTCCTATCTAGGTACCATGTCCAATGGTCTCGCCACCACTGGTGTTGATGGCTTAGAAGTCATCATTGCAGAAGCAGGTATTTCCTCTTGGTACAACTACTATCGAGAAAATGGTCTAGTGACTAGCCCAGGGGGCTATCCAGGTGAGGATTTTGACTCACTTGCTGAATTGACCTACTCCCGTAACCTCCTGGCTGGTGATTATATTCGTGGTAATGGAGTTCATCAGGCAAACTTAGAGAAGGTAAAAGAACAATTAGATCGCAAAACTGGTGACTACAATCAGTTTTGGCATGACCGCAACTATCTGCTCAATGCTCACAAGGTTCAAGCTGAAATCGTCTTTACACATGGTTCTCAGGATTGGAACGTCAAACCTCTTCATGTTTACCAGATGCTTCATGCCCTTCCTAGCCATATCAATAAGCACCTCTTTTTCCATCATGGTGCCCATATCTATATGAACAACTGGCAGTCGATTGACTTCCGAGAGTCCATGAATGCCTTGTTAAGTAAGAAATTGTTAGAACTTGACTCAGGCTATCAACTTCCGACTGTCATCTGGCAGGACAATACCAAACCTCAAACATGGCAGAGTCTTGACGACTTTGGCAAGCAGGATAAACTGCATACTTTCTCACTTGGAACTGAAGAAAAAGTGATTCAAAACCAGTATGATCAAAAAGATTTTGATCGTTATGGAAAGACTTACCAGACCTTCAACACAGAACTTTACCAAGGAAAAGCTAATCAAATCACCATTGACCTTCCGGTGACTAAAGACATCCACTTAAATGGGCGAGTGGAGCTGAAGCTTCGTGTCAAATCGAGTACGAACAAGGGCTTATTGTCAGCCCAACTGTTAGAACTTGGACAAAAGAAATATCTGCAGCCTTATCCAGCTGTTTTAAGTGCTAGAACCATTGATAATGGTCGTTACCACATGCTAGAAAATCTCTGTGAACTGCCGTTCACCCCAAATGCCCAACGTGTCATCACCAAAGGTTACCTCAATCTTCAAAATCGAACCAACCTCTTGACGATTGAAGAAATCCAACCAAATGAATGGATGGACTTCAAGCTAGAGCTTCAACCAACTATCTACAAACTTAAAGAAGGAGATACTCTCCGTTTGGTTCTCTACACAACAGACTTTGAGATTACAATTCGAGACAATACAGACTATCACTTGACTGTTGATTTAGCACAGTCCGCTATCACCATCCCCTCATAAAGGAGTTATTAATACATATGAACAAATCAGAACACAGACACCAACTTATCCGCGCCCTCGTTTCAAAAAACAAAATCCACACTCAAGCGGAATTACAAGCCTTGTTAGCCGAAAACGATATCCAAGTTACTCAGGCTACCTTATCACGCGATATCAAAACCATGAACCTTTCAAAAGTGCGCGAAGAGGATAATTCTTATTATGTGCTAAATACAGGATCTATCTCCAAGTGGGAAAAACGTCTTGAAAATTATATGGAAGATGCTCTTGTTATGTTGCGTCCTGTGCAACACCAGGTTATTTTGAAAACTTTACCCGGTTTAGCCCAATCATTTGGATCTGTAATTGATTCCTTAGACTTTCCAGATGTCGTTGCCACCCTTTGTGGAGACGATGTCTGCATGATTATCTGTGAAGATGCTACAAAAGCGCAAGCTTGTTTTGAAAGTCTTAAAAAATATGCGCCACCATTTTTCTTTAGTGAATAAAATAAATCCCGTGATCAAAAGATTACGGGAATTTTTTATTTCTTTGACTGTGTTTCTTCTTGCTTTGTACGTGCCAATCGAAGAGCACGTTTAGGATTGAGACGATTAAACAATTCTTCTAGTTTCTTTTCATTCCATACATCTGCTGCAGAAACAAAATTTCCATCTGCATCTCGGAATGATATCGGTTTATCTCCCATATCAATCTCCTAGTCTACAAATTCAAACTCAAATTTACCGATGCGGACCAAATCGCCATCTTTGGCTCCACGCGCACGAAGGGCTTCGTCAACTCCCATACCACGTAGCTGACGGGCAAACTTCATAACTGATTCGTCACGGTCAAAGTTGGTCATGTTAAAGAGTTTCATGAGTTTTTCACCAGAAAGTACCCATGTCGCATCATCATCACGACTAATCTCAAAGGCTTTTTCTTCCTCATCAAAGCCGTAGTATGCCTCTTCTTCCATATCGGATTCATCATAAATCGGAAATTCTGGAGTCTTGTCTAACAATTCAGCTGTCGCATCCAAAAGTGTAGCCAAACCTTGCTTGGTTAATCCAGAAATAGGGAAGATGGCTGGAAGTTCCTCAAACTCGTCGTAGTTTGCTGCCAACTTTTCCTTGAAGGCTTTAAGATTTTCCTGACTTTCAGGCATATCCATCTTGTTGGCAACGATGATCTGAGGACGTTCCATGAGACGAAGGTTATAGGATTCTAATTCCTTATTGATAGCAAGGTAGTCCTCATAAGGATCACGTCCTTCGCTAGCTGACATATCGATGACATGGAGGATAACTCGTGTACGTTCGATATGACGAAGAAACTGGGTTCCAAGACCAACACCTTGACTAGCTCCTTCAATCAAACCTGGAAGGTCAGCTACTGCAAAAGAATCACCTGACTGCGTACGAACCATACCCAAATTAGGGACAATCGTCGTAAAGTGGTAAGCACCGATTTTAGGTTTAGCTGAAGTGATGACACTGAGCAAAGTTGACTTTCCGACAGATGGGAAACCGACTAGACCAACATCCGCTAGAATCTTCAATTCCAGTTGTAACTCACGTTCTTGTCCTGGTTCTCCATTCTCAGAGATTTCAGGTGCAGGATTTTTTGGAGTGGCAAAACGGATATTTCCACGACCACCTCGACCGCCATGAGCCACGATAAATTCCTGACCATGTTCAATCAAGTCTGTAATGACTTTGCCAGTTTCTGCATCACGTACAGTAGTCCCCTGTGGTACCCGAACACGTAGATCTTCTGCACCACGTCCGTGCATTCCTTTGGTCATTCCTTTTTCACCGGAATCAGCCTTGAAATGACGGTTATAGCGGAAATCCATCAAGGTACGTAAGCCTTCGTCTACCACGAAAACAACGTTTCCTCCACGTCCACCATCACCACCCCAAGGACCGCCATTAGGGACATATTTTTCACGGCGAAAGGCAACCATGCCATCGCCACCATTACCAGCCTTGACCTTAATCTTGGCTGTATCTAAAAACATACTCATATTTTCTTCTCACTTTAAAAAGGCTGGGGAGAACCCAGTCATTAGTTATTGTTTCTATCCTCGTAGCTTGCTTAGAATCTACTAAAAGCTCCAAGCGCAGTTGCAAAGATACCAGCAAGGGTTACAAACAACATGATGAGCACGACAACAAGTGTCACCTTTTCAAACAAAGTTTTTTTACGTTTTCCGTTATCTCCAAAAGCCATAACTTCTCCTTTTTCTATATAATTCTAATTTAATAGTCTGTTGAAACTGGTGCAATCAACATAAAATGATATAAGCAAGGACTCCTGTCCCATAACAAAATGCAAGAACAGCCCAAATGACACGAACAATTGTTGGATCGATATCAAAATAATGAGCAACTCCTGCGCATACTCCACCAATTTTTTGATCTTTGCCACTTCTCATTAATTTTTTCATTATTTCTTCCTCTTATTCTATTATTTGAATTCGTCTCTCCAATAATCTCTGATGCTAGACAATTGTTTTCGAGACGCTCTTAAAATACGCTTGGATTCTTTTACTGGGCTTGTAACAGCCTGTTGAGGTAGATAGAGAATCGTTTTTAAGAAGCGTTGAGTGACAGGTTGTCCATCATGTAACTCATGTTCAAAGTTATTTGAGATAATGGCATCAAGGTAAAACTCATGAACTCGTTTCCCAAAATTTTCAGCCGAAATCTCGTACAACTTATCCGCCAACTTTTGTTCAGACATATCAGGAGTAGCGATCAAGGCTTCAAGGATAGCTCCTGCAAGCTCTCGTTCTCCATAATATAGGGTACCAAACATTTTATCATTGATCAGATTTTCAAGATAGGGGTTACCATGAGCGATAACAGGCGTTCCACTGGCTAGACTTTCTAGATAGGTTAAACCCTGAGTTTCACTCGTAGATGCTGAAATAAAGAAATCAGCTGCTTTATAGTACAAGGCTGTCTCACTTGGAGCAATCATACCTGTAAAAATCACATGTTTTTGTATGTTTAATTTCCCTGCTTGTTCTTTCAGACTATCCAGATAAGGTCCGTCTCCAGCAACAACCAACTTCACCTTGTCTTCTTCTTTCAAAACCTGCGCAAAGGCAGCTAAGACTGCTTGGATATTCTTCTCAAAGGAGATACGAGAAAGACTCAGCAACATTTTCTCGCCTTCCTGAATACCTAACTTCGAGCGAAGCTCTAGTAAGTTTTCCTCTTTTATCTCAGGTCGTTCAAACTTAGCCAGCTCAATTCCAGTTGGGATGACACGCTTTTCAACCTTGACTTTGTATTTAGATAAAAGGTCACGAACAATCTCACTGGGGCAAATCACACCATCTACATCATGAAGGAAGCCACGAACCAAATATTTTACCATACTCGGACGAATTAGCATGCCCTTAGCAATGTAATGCACATAGTCTTCATACTGGGTATGGTAGGTATGAATAACTGGAATTTTCAATTCTCTAGCAATCCAAATTCCTAACAAACCAAGGGAAAATTCTGTCTGGGTATGAATGATATCGAGTTGATACTGCTTGGCAATTTCAAGCGCCTTAGTAAAACCACGATAAGCAAAGCGACGATCTTTAAAAGCGAAAAAAGGGATACTTGGGATACGAATAATTTGCCAATCTTCATAGCGGTTCACATCCTTATCCGTTGTTGTAAAGATAAATACAGCATGTCCTTGCTTTTCAAGTTCCGTTTTTAAAGTCCGAATACTGGTCGCCACACCAGAAACTTGAGGGAAATAGGTATCTGTAAATAAACCAATTCGCATAAATTACCTCACTTTTTGCCCAAAGCAGCCTGTTCTCGATAAAATTTTAACCAGATTTCCAACAAATGCTCCTCAGAGTACTCTTTGGAGATTTCGCGAGCTTTTTCTTTCAAGCCTTTTAAAGCTTCAGGGTCATTCTTGTATTCTAGGATTGCTTCTCTCATCTCGGAAACATCACTTGTAGCACGATAATTCCCATCAAGAATAACCTTATACAAATCCAAATCCCTCAACATAATCGGAGACTCGCAACTAGCGGCCTCTAGGATGGTCATAGGGAATAATTCGTTGTAACTTGGTAGCAAGAATAGATCCGCCATAGCGTAAAGTTCCCGCATCCGTTCCGGTGACACAATTCCGGGAAAAATAAGATTTTTGGGTGGATTGTCCATAATCTTCTTATAGCGTTCATAACCATCTGTCATCCCACCAAATGAAAAACCACCTGCCCAAATAAAGGTAATTTCTGGCAATTCCTCAGCAAGACGGATAAAATCATCAATTCCTTTACGTTTCTGAACCTGACCCGCACCGATTACGACAAACTGATCTTCCGCGAGATCCATTTCCTTCCGGAGTTGTGCAACTTGTTCAGCTGGTAATGGATGCCATTTTTCTTTGTTTACAAAATTTGGAATATAAGTTACTTTTTCACGCGGAATACCAGCAGCCACTAAATCCTCGATAAACATGGGATTGACCACCACCAAGTGTTCCATTCGGTTGTAAAAGGAAAAAACATAGCGTTTGACAATTCCTTTTAGGAAAAATGGAATCTTCAAACTCCCCTCAAGCGTATCAGGCAAAAAATGCACATAGCCAATTTTTCTCCCAGAACGTTTCTTTTGGAAAGTAGATAAATAATAAGGGAAATCAATGGTGTGAAAATGAGTTACATCTGCCTCTACAGGAAGATTCTCCGTAACAATCAACTGGTCTTTGGCATCACGGTGAAGGAGACTAACCAATTCTCGATAAGCTCCTGACACTCCTTGACCAGCTACTTTTTCACTTGAACTTAGCATATTAATACGCAATTTTTCGTTTTCCATACCATTCATTATACCATTTTATTTCCAGAAAATCAGCAAAAGAAAGAAGAGACCAAAGGAAAAAGGATAAATTTACCTTATTTTCCAATCGTCTCTCGCATTTTTCTTACACTTTATTTAATTCCTAGGGCGATACGCGCGTATCGGCTCATTTTCTCAACCGTCCAAGCTGGATACCAGACCAATTTAACTTCGGTATTAGTTACCTCAGGCACATCTGTCATCGCATCGTGTATCTGGTCTGTCAAAAGGTCAGCCAGTGGGCAGCCCATAGTTGTCAAGGTCATATCAATCTCAGTGTGACCTGTCTCCCCATCAAATCGAATTTCATAAATCAAACCTAGGTTGACAATATCAATCCCCAACTCAGGGTCGATGACTTCTTCCAAAGCATTTAAAATGCGTGTTTTGATCGTTTCAATTTGCTCTTCTGTATAAGCCATGTTATTCCTCACTCTTAGTCTTCAATAAAATCACGAAGGGGTTTGCTACGACTTGGTTGGCGCAATTTTCTCAAAGCCTTGGCTTCGATCTGACGGATACGCTCACGAGTCACGTTAAAGACTTTCCCAACATCTTCAAGGGTACGCATTTTACCATCATCTAACCCGAAACGCAAGCGCAAGACGTTTTCTTCACGATCTGTTAGAGTATCCAAGACTTCGTCCAACTGCTCGCGCAAAACGATACGAGTTGTGTAGTCTACTGGATTTTCAATCACTTCGTCTTCGATAAAGTCCCCAAGATGGCTATCGTCCTCTTCACCAATCGGTGTTTCAAGTGATACTGGTTCTTGAGCGATTTTTAGGATTTCACGGACCTTGTCAGGTGTCATATCCATACGCTCAGCGATTTGTTCAGGAGTTGGATCTTGACCCAATTCCTGAAGGAGGTTCCGCTGTTCACGAACTAATTTATTAATGGTTTCTACCATGTGAACAGGGATACGAATAGTGCGGGCTTGGTCAGCGATGGCACGAGTGATTGCCTGACGAATCCACCAAGTTGCGTAAGTTGAAAACTTAAATCCTTTTGAATAGTCAAACTTGTCAACGGCCTTCATCAAGCCCATGTTTCCTTCTTGGATCAAGTCAAGAAACTGCATGCCACGCCCTACGTAGCGCTTAGCGATAGAAACCACCAAACGAAGGTTGGCTTCTGCAAGACGTTGTTTGGCTTCAATATCACCAGCCTCAACTGCTAGGGCCAATTCTTTTTCCTCTTCGTTGGTCAAGAGAGGAACGACCCCGATTTCCTTCAAATACATACGGACTGGGTCATTGACCTTAGCCGAAGTTGAGCCAATCAAGTCCTCATCACTGAGTTCTGGTTCTTCTTCTGCACTAAGCACACGCGCGCTTGGATTTCCTTCATTATCTGTGATAGAAATTCCAGCATCCTGAATCCGTTGCAAAAGGTCTTCAATCCCATCAGCATCCAAGGTAAAAGGAATAACCAGACTTGAATTGATTTCGTCGTCTGTTGCTGTTCCTGTTTTTTTGTGGTTACGGATAAAGTCTGCTACTTGCACATCAAATGTCGTTACTTCTTTTTGTTTTGTTGCCATTATTACTCCATTCTTCTCTTTTGGGAAATCAATCGTTGCAATTCTTCCAAGGCTGTGTCTGTATCTCCTACATGACTAGCTTCCTGCACTTTCTTTTTAATTCTTAAGTTGTCCTTGTTGAGGAGGGCACGGTTTCGAGTCGCTTCGACTTCCGCTAGCTCCTGAGGCGACATCTCAGCTGGCAAATCCAGACTAAGCACGTGGTACCAAGCATTTTCAACCTCAGGCGTCTGATGAGAAAGCTCCTCTGAGCCGATTTCTCCCTGCTCACTTAATAATTCGTAAAGAATCTGAAATTCTGGGGTATCAAAGAAAAAATCTTCTCTTAATCGATAATCATTCAAAACAGCTGGATTCTCAGCCATCCTATAGAGGAGATGAGCCTCTGCTCTCATGACTGCTGTCAGTTGCCGCGTCACAGGTAAACTAATCGCTGCTGGAGGTTGCTCCTCTTTAACTCTTTCCTGCCTTTGGACAATCCGACTTTCATTTACAATCTGCTCCACCTGCTGGTAATCAAAAGAAGGTAGATTATCTGCTAGAATGTGGATATAAGAATTCTGGGCAGTGATAGACTTTTCTTTGGCGATTAGGGGCGCAATCTTTTCAATGAACTCGATTTGCGCCTGCAAGTTGTCACTATTTTCTGGCTTGAGTTGGTGAATATAGAACTCTATAGGACTAATCCGAGTCTTGGTTAAAAGGTAAGCCAGGTCTTCAGCAGAATTCTTTTGCAAATACTCATCTGGGTCCATGGCATCAGGTACCCGAACAACCTCCACTGAAAAGTCTTTTAACTCCTCTAGAGCCTTGGCTGTTGCTGCCTGCCCTGCCTTGTCGCCATCATAGCTGAGAACAATTTTTTTGGTAAAGCGTTTGAGGTGATCAACATGCTCCTTGCTTAAGGCTGTTCCCATGGAAGCTACAGCATTTTCTATACCAGCACGGTAGGCTGCGATCACATCCATGAAGCCTTCCATCAGATAGAGCTCTGTAATCTTACCTGTTCCCTTTTTTGCCTTGTCCAAATGATACAATTCGTAACTCTTGTTAAAAATTGCAGTCGAGCGACTATTTTTATATTTGGCAGTCTGACTGTCCGTTTCTTGCCAGATACGACCTGAAAATGCAATAACCTGCCCCTTGTCATTGGTCAAAGGAAAGATGATCCGTCCAAAAAAAGTATCATAAAATTGATTGCCATCTGACAGGTAGAACAAGCCCGAATCCAATAAATCCTTTTCCTCAAACTTGTCAGCCAAACGTTGATAGAGATAAGTTCTCTCTGCTGGAGCTAGTCCAATCTGGAAGTGCTTCAGAACATCATCTGTCAATCCGCGTTTGTAGAGATAAGCCCTTGCTTCTTCTCCCATCTTTGTCGTCATGAGGATGGCATGGTAAAAACGGGCAGCTTCTTCATGCATATCGTATAGAGCTTGATGAGGTGAAGTTTGTTGAGGACGAGACTGTACCGGCGTAGCCAGTTGAATACCGACGCGCTCTCCTAAGAGCTGAACGGCTTCCATGAAGGACACACCTTGGTATTCTTCGATGAACTTAAAGACATCTCCTGAACGCCCACATCCAAAACAGTGATAAAACTGCTTGTCTTCCACAACGTTGAAAGAGGGGGTCTTTTCACCATGAAAAGGACAGAGCCCTAAATAGTTCCGTCCAGCCTTCTGTAAAGAAATCACATCACCTATGACTTCCACAATGTTGGCATTGTTTTTGATTTCTTCAATGACTTGCTTGTCAACCATACACAATACCTCCATCTTATCATAGTTTCACGTAAACTAGTATAGCTTATTTCTGAAAAAAAGTAAACCATTTCATACGCTTTCCGTAATTCTCTTTGCCTTATTTTTCTAGATAGAAAGAGGAGATAAAAAACTCAGAAACACTTTAATGCTTCTAAGTTTCTCTTCACTATTTTTGATGAAAATATGACTCATCTATTCAAATAATTGATAGTAATCGGAAATCTTCATCTTAGCTTTTTCTTCTTTATTGAGGTCTTGGATAATACGACCTTCCTTCATGACAATCAGACGATTGCCATACTTTAGTGCATCCTCCATATGGTGGGTAATCATCAAGGCTGTCAGATGATCCTTGCTGACAAAGTCATCTGTTAATTCCATCAAGGCCACACTTGTTTTTGGGTCAAGGGCAGCTGTGTGCTCATCCAATAAAAGGAGTTCAGGACGTTTTAGTGTTGCCATCAAGAGACTCAAGGCCTGGCGTTGACCGCCTGATAGAAACTCAATCGGAGTGTCCAGATGTTTCTCAAGACCATTTCCCACTTTTTCAATGGTAGCCTGAAACTCTTCCCTATGGCTTGAAAGTCTCCTAGGAAGGAGTCCTCTCTTCTCACCACGAAACTTGGCAATCAAGAGATTTTCCGCCACCGTCATACGAGGAGCCGTACCCATTTTAGGATCCTGAAAGACACGAGACAAGTACTTAGCCCGCTTTTCAGGTGAAAAATGCGTCACGTCCTCGCCCATGATACGGATACTTCCACTTGTTAAAGGTAAGGTACCTGCAATAGTGTTAAAAAGCGTTGACTTCCCAGCTCCATTTCCCCCTAGAATGGTAATGAAATCATGTTCGAAAATTTCAAGAGAAACATCATTTAGGATGATTTTTTCCTCGTCAAAGCCATTCGTGATGACTTTGGTAGCATTTTTTAATTCTACAATTGCTGTCATTTGCTAAACTTGACTCCTTTCAGGTATTTACTTTTGAAGGTTGGAATCATGAGGCAAACTGCCAAAATCAAGGCGCTGTACAAACGAAGATAACTTGTATTAAACCCAAGAGCAATCACTCCCCAAACGAGGAACTGATAAGCAATAGACCCTACAACGATGGTCATGAGTCGCTCTGCCAAGGTCAAACTCTTGAATAAAACCTCACCAATAATCAAGCTAGCAAGCCCTACGACAATCACGCCAATTCCTCGAGAAACATCCGCGTATCCTTCTTGTTGAGCAATTAAGGCTCCTGCAAGCGCGATAATCCCATTTGAGAGAACCAAGCCCATGAGTTCCATACGTCCTGTATTGATACCAAAGCTACGAGCCATATCGGGATTGTCACCGGTAGCGATGTAGGCTTGACCTAGTTTAGTATCAAGGAAAAAGAGCATGAGACCAATTACAAGAGCTACAAAGATTAATCCAGTCAGCAGTTGATTGAAATCCGAATCAAAAGGCAAGACATCCTGAATTTGCTTGGTTCCAAGAAGCCCCAGATTGGCACGTCCCATAATCATGAGCATGATGGAATGACAGGAAGTCATAACTAAAATTCCTGATAAGAGGGTTGGAATGTTTCCTTTGGTATACAAAAGTCCCGTCGCCATTCCAGCTAGACATCCCGCTCCTACTGCAGCTAAGGTCGCTAAGAATGGATTGACTCCCTGTGTTATCAAGGTTACAGCTACTGCTCCCCCAAGAGGAAAAGAACCTTCAGTAGTCATATCTGGAAAATTCAAAATTCGAAAAGTCATAAAGATTCCCAAACCTAAAATCGCCCAGACCATCCCCTGAGAAATAATGGATACTATCATAATCTTTCACTCATTTCTTTCTTTAGTAAAAATGGGAGGAGATGTGTCCAGCTCCTCCTTTATCTTTATTCAATCACTTGTCCTGCTTCTTTTAGAACGGACTCAGGAATGGTGATACCAAGTTCCTGCGCTAGTTTTTTGTTAATCACTGACTTACCAGTTGAAAAGACATTAACTGGCGTATCAGCTGGTTTTTCACCTTTCAAAACTTTGGCAATCATTTTACCAGTAGCCACTCCAAGATCGTGTTGGTCAACTACTACAGATGCTAATCCACCTGCTTCTACCATGGCAGTAGCACTTGGGTAGATTGGCTTTTTAGCTGTTTGGTTGCTTGAAACAACTGTTGAGAATGCGGATGCGATGGTGTTGTCAATTGGAACCCAAATCGCATCGACCTTGCTTGTCATAACATTGACTGTTGAAGCAATTTCGTTAGTCGAAGGAACGGCAAAGGTTTCGACTGTCAAACCTGCTTTTTCAGCATAAGCATTGAATTCTTCTACCTGTGTTTTTGAGTTATCTTCGCTACTTGAGTAAAGAGCTCCGATTGTTTTGACATTTGGTGTGAGGGTTTTAATCAATTCCACTTGCTGTTCAGCTGGGTTGTGGTCTGATACCCCTGTGATGTTGCCACCTGGTTTTTTCAAATCTTTGACCAAGTTAGCACCGATTGGGTCTGTAATAGCAGCCATGATAACAGGTAGGTCTTTTGTAGCACTAGCAAGTCCTTGAGCTGCTGGTGTCGCAATCCCAACAACAAGGTCATTTCCATTTGCTACCAATTGTTTACTCATGGTTGCAACCTTGCTCTGATCTCCTTCAGAGTTCATAAAGTCGATTTTTACTTGATCGTCCTTATAGCCTTCTTCAGCTAGTCCATCTTGAATCCCTTGATAAATCAAGTCCAAGGATGGGTGACTAACAAATTGAAGGACACCAACCTTAGCGACCTTTTGCTCTTCCTTAGCTGATGGCTTGTTCATAGATGAATAAATCAAGCTAGCCACCACCAATACTGCTAATCCAGCGATAATTCCAATTAAACGTTTATTTTTCATATTCTTTCTCCTTTTAAATCACTTGTATAATACTCTTTTCACTCAAAACAAGCGACGCCATCGTTTAAATTTCATAATCTTTCCTCCCATAAAAAAATCCTCACACAAAAAACTTGTGTGAGGACGTCGATGCGCGGTGCCACCTCAATTATAGGGAATATCCCTATCGCTCTTTCTCGCAATAACGAGTTGCACTGTAAGGTGTGCTCACCGAATTTTTATGATTTCAAATTCTTAAGTACATTCAGCCCAATTTCATCAATTTCATCTATCTGCTTTCACCAACCACAGACTCTCTAAAAAAATGAGCATGATTACTTTCTGAATGTTTAAATTATATCATTTTTCAACTACTTGTCAAGGCTATTTTTAGAATTTTTTAAACAATTCAAAAACTTCCCCTTGAAAAAAGAGGAAGTTTGTTGAATATCAGCCTGAATTACGTAAACCAGTTGCAATTCCGTTAATAGTTGTATGGATCAGTTTTTCTTCGTCAGCCGACAATTCGCCGCGACGTTGACGTTTGATCAACTCCAACTGGATGTAGTTCAGGATATTAAAGTAAGGCATACGATAGTTTAGACTGTCTTTTAGGTAAGAGTTTTCTGCCAAGAGTTCGTCATAACCTTCGATAGCTAAAATAACGTCCTTAGTCAACTGCCATTCATCTAAAATGGTGTAGTAGATAGCTTGTACTTCTTCGTCTTCACAGAGCTTGGCATATTCAAAAGCAATGTTCATGTTAGACTTAGATAAGACCATGTCCACATTGGAAAGCAGAGATTGGAAGAAAGGCCAGTTTTGGTACATGTCTCGAAGGAACTCGATATTCTTTGGATCTTGATCAATAAACTCTTTAAAGCTTGATCCCACACCATACCACCCAGGGAACATGACACGACTTTGTGACCATGAGAAGACCCAAGGAATGGCACGCAAACCGCCAATTTCAGTGATGGTCTTACGAGCTGCTGGACGCGAACCGATATTGAAGCTTGAAATAGCCTTGATTGGACTTGATTCAAAGAAATAGTCATAGAAATGTTCATTTCCAAAGACCAAATCACGATAGATATCGTAGCTACGGTCCACTACTTGATCCATAATAGCTTCGTAACGATTTGACGTATTGGTATCACTCTTCTTCTTGGTAATCATACGGTTAATGGCTGCAGAAACCAACATTTCAAGGTTATAATAGGCAGCGTCTTTGTTACCGTATTTGTTTCCAATGACTTCTCCTTGCTCAGTCAGACGGATGCGGTCTTTGATAGACTTGAGTGGTTGAGATGTGATAGCTTCATAAGTTGGTCCACCACCACGACCCACAGTACCACCACGACCGTGGAAGAAAGTGACTTTAACGCCAAATTCATCTCCAATAGCAGTCAGTTGTTGTTGAGCTTTATAGAGAGTCCAACACGATGACAGGTAACCACCGTCTTTGTTACTATCAGAGTAGCCAAGCATGATTTCTTGGTAGTTGTCTTTTGAAGCAATCCATTTTTTAGCCAAAGGTAGAGAGAAATATTTTCTCATGGTTTCTTCCGAATGATCCAAATCTTCGATCGTTTCAAAGAGGGGAACAATCTGAACGCGGGCTTTTTGGGCATCCACCAAGCCGACTTCCTTAAGCATAATGGCTAGCTCGAGCATATCGGATACACTTGTTGCGTGAGAAATGATGGTTTGACGAATGACATTTTCACCTAGTTTGTCCTTCAACTTACGCGCAGCTTTAAAGATAGAGAGTTCTTTTTCAAGCAGTTCTGACTTTTCAGCATGAGTCGCTGAGAGGATACGAGGATCTTCTTCCAACTCTTTTAAGAGGAGGGCACATTTTTCGTCTTCAGAAAGGTCGCTATAATGGTCGTTAATACCAGCTGATGCTAGCAATTCAGCCACACAGGCTTCGTGAACACTAGAATCCTGGCGCATATCAATAGAAGCAAGGTAGAAACCAAAAATTTCGACAGCTTGCATCAACTCGACAAATTCTCCTGAAATCAGGTATTCTCCTTTGTTCTCAAGGAGAGAGTCGCGAATGGCCAACAAATCTTGATAAAATTCATCTGCAGTGGCATATCTAGGCTGAAGGTCCTTGTCTTCAATCAAATAAGCCTTGGTTGCCTGCATCTTAGCTTGGATGTCAAAAAGGGCACGGCGATAGAGTTCTTTTTCACGATAAATCGAGTTGTCTTGTGACTTCAGCGCCATCTCACGGACCTTGTCGCTGACATTCACGATGCTGGTTGACAGTGAAAATTCACGATAAAGATTATAAATCTTTTCATCATAGTAGTTCATGATGACTTCGCACTGAGTCAAGGCTGATTTGTTGAGAGTTTCCGCAGTTACGAAAGGATTTCCATCACGGTCTCCTCCGATCCACATCCCCATAGTAATCGGTTTTGGATGTTGGAGCTCGATACCTTGTTCTTTAGCTAATTTTTTATACTCAGCTGTCAAACGCGGAACAGCATTCAGGAAAGAACTTTGGTAATACTCCATCACGTTGGTGATTTCGTTGGTTACCTTCAGTTTCTTCTCACGAATCATGTCCGTTTGCATGATAATTTCAATGTAACGGCGGAGATCTGCGTGCCATTTTTCTTTATTAATCAAGCCGAGTTTGACATCACGGTACTTGCGCAAAAGCGTATGGATATGGTTGGTCAAATCCAGCATACTCTTGCGTTGTACTTGCGTTGGATGGGCGGTCAAGACAGGAACGACATTTAACTTTTCTAAAATTTCAGCTGCATTTTCTTTTTCAGCTACCATCTTAATCGTTGTAGATAGTTTCCCTAGATAGTCTTGGTCCACATTGTTTTGGTGATTGATTTCATAGGCCAAATCCACATCCTCAGAGATATTAATCAAAAGTGGAAGGATAGAGAAATAGCGTGAAATGTAAATCATTTCTTCATTCGAAAGACTGGTCACTAGGTCATTGAGCCCTTGATAATTCTCGCTAGTTGATAATTCCTTCAACTGGATAATCTTTTCAAAGGTTTCTGGCGCTAGCATATTTTTTGTGATATCTTCTAATAAATCAGTCAGAATCAAGACTTCTTCTTGGACGACTGCTTTATTACTGTAGTTTTCTAATTTTTGAAGAGACATATACTTTCCTTTCCATTCAATCCTTACAGACTTTCATCGGTTTGATTTTCGTATTCTCTGATAAGTTTGGCACGTTTTTCACTTGCATCAATGTTTAGTACAAGCGCGATGGCTACAGATAATACCAATAGACTGTTCCCACCTTGTGAAAGGAAGGGGAAGGTTACCCCTGTAGAAGGAATCAACCCTGAAATCCCACCGATATTGACAAAAACCTGAACTAGGATCATCCCTCCGACACCAATAGCAACCATGGAGTTAAAGGGATCCTTGGCTCGAATACCAACCAAGGTGATTCGCAAAATCAAGAAGAAGAGTAAAGCCAAAATCATACCGGCTCCAACGAATCCAAACTCCTCGATGACAATCGAAAAAACGAAATCTGTATGGGCTTCTGGTAGATAACCACGCTTCTCGATAGAATTTCCTAATCCAAGTCCGAACCAGCCACCATTTACCATTGCATAGTAGGAATTTGCGAGCTGGTGTCCTGCCCCCGCCAAGTCATTAAAGGGATTAAAGAAGGCACTGAAACGTTTAGCAACGTAACCAAATACAGGAATTTGAGAGAACTTTTCAACCCCAACGAGACGAATGACAGACAAGACTAACATTGAGCTCCCTGCTAAGAGAGCCAGAATGGTCGAGAACCAACGGTAGGCAATCCCACTTACCGTATACATGATGAGCGCCACCAAGATCAAGATGGTCGCATTTCCCAAGTCGGGGAAAATTCCCAAGCTACCAATCAGAACCAGCAAAACAAAACGCCAGTCGTTAAAGGCTCGAGGTAGCCACTGGTTCTGTGTCAAAACCTGGAAGTCATAAACCGCAATCTCATCCTGTTCCTTTGAAAATCGATGTGCCAGATACCAGATGATGATAATCTTAAGGTACTCCGCAGGCTGAATCGTTACAGGTCCTACAGAAATCCATCCATATGCTCCATTGACAGGTGTTCCGACCAGTCGCGCCAGAGCTAAAAGAACCATCTCCACAATCATTACGATAAAGATGAGACGCCCATTTCTTAGGAAACCTAATTTTAATTTATAGATTAAGGCAATCAGAATCAAACTAGCTACCCAGAAGATTCCCTGGTTACGCACCAATTGAAAAGCGCTTTTTCCTTCTTCGATCAAGGTTGCACTCGTTGTCGAGTACACCACAATCAGCCCCAAAATCGATAAAAGGAAGTAAGGAATCAAAATGGAATAGTTTAGTAGGTGCCTTTTACTAATTTTCATATTCACCACTCTAATAGGAACAGACACTTCTGTTCCCAATTCCGTTTTATTTTCTAGTTTTGATTGCTATTATACCACTTTTTCAGAAAGAAAAAAACTCTTATCCTTTAATCCTTCGAATTTTACTCATTTTCTAGTATCAGGTATAAAAAAAACAAATCTCTTTTGAGATTTGTTTTTTGCTTTCTTAGTTAGATGAAGAACTGCTACTTGAGCTTGAGTCACCACCACCGATGTATTGGGTGAAGATGTTTTGGAATGATTGGTCTTTAACCTTGATGTTTGCTGCTTGCAATTCTTTACCAATTACTCCTTGAACAAAGGCTGAATCATTTTGTTTTTGAGTCAAGATGATGGTCTTCAATTTTTCTTTGTAATCCTCTATATTAGAAGATTTTTCTGTTTTCTTCGTTACTTTGATGATGTAGAACTGACTACTGTAGGCTTGTGTTCCAGTAGCTGTAATCACATCAGAAACCCCGTTCACATCCAAGGCAAAGGCTGCCTTCTTGACTTGTTCTGGAAGTTCTGTAGAAGCAGAGTCAAAAGTGATTTCTCCACCATTTTCTTTGGTCTTGTCGTCGTTAGAGTTATCTTTTGCCAACTGAGCAAAATCTGCACCTTCTGCTTTAGCTTTCTCAAGCACTTCTTTTGCCTTGTCTTCATTATCCAAACGGATGATTTGAGCTGTTACATCTGGTGTGTAAGACTCAAAAGCTTTTTGGTAGGCTTCGTCTGTCAACTCGCTCTCTGCAGCCTTTTTAACCGCTAATTCAACCAATTTGCTGGTACGGATTTGAGCTTTACGAGTCTCAGGTGTCATACCTGCACGTTGAAGCACGCTGTTGTAGCTATCGCCGTATTTCTTTTGTTCTTCAGCAACAGCGTCATCCACATCTTTATCCGTTACTTCTGACCCATATTGTTGTTCAAATACTTTTTGGATGGTCATATTGAGCAAGACTTGTTGTGCAGTTGGATTGTTCTTTACTTCTTCAAAGAATTGATGCTCTGTAATCACATCGCCCTTCATGCTGATCAAATCTTTTCCTTCAGAACTGTTTGAACAAGCTGCAAGTGTTGCTACTGATAAAAGTGTGATGGCTCCTGCCATAAGTTTTTTCTTCATTTTTACTCCTTTTACGGTAAGTGTTACCTTATCTATTTTACTATAATTTCTTAAATTTTTCTGAAAATCATTCGCTCTCAGGAAGCTCTACTTCTGCTACACTCTTTCGTAGCATGAGAATGCCGTCCCCAAGCGGAACTAGAGTTGCTGTTAGACCTGGATTGTCCAAAGTTGCGTCGAAAAGTCTTTGCAAACCACGGTAAATGGTGCGTTGACCTCGGCGGACTTCCATGATGTCCTTGGCAACATCTCCTCCTTGAAAAATATCATCCAAGACCACCACTCCACCGACTTCCAAATGTTTGAGGATTTCAGGCAGAAAGGCGATGTACTTGGACTTGGCTGAGTCCATAAAGACAAAGTCATAAGTTTCTGTCAAAGTAGATAAAACATCGACTGCATCTCCCTCCAAGAGTGTGATTTGCTTACGACTGTCAAACTGGGCAAAGTTTTCCTTTGCAAAGCCTATCATTTCTGGATTACGGTCAATGGTTGTAATCTTGGCATCTGGCGCATGTTCCGCCATCAAGAGGGCTGAAAAACCAATTGCCGTCCCAATTTCCAAAATGTTCTTAGGCTGTATAGTCTCCATGAGAAATCGAAAATACGCGACCGTTTCATGGGGAATAATGGGAATGTTTTCCTTGCGAGCGAAGGTCTCCAATTCTTTCAAAGAACCTGTCACCTGCTTTTGACGCTGGCGCATGAGTTCTACGATTTCTTCCTTGACGACGGGACGTCGCATATTGTGATTGGCATTTTTACTATAAGACTCTACCATCTTAAGCTAGTCCTAATTTTTCAACAAGGGCTTCAAACTCGTTTAAGCGACGTTCAAAGACTGCAAATGCATCGTTAAGATAGTCTTCTTTTTCCATATCAACACCCGCTTTTCTCATAACATTGAGTGGATAGTCAGACTTACCAGCCTTGAGGTAGTCGATATAGCGGTCACGGTCTTCTTGGCTACCATGAACAATCTTCTCAGCCAAGGCTGAAGCAGCTGCAAAACCAGTTGAATACTGATAAACATAATAGTTATAGTAGAAGTGTGGAATGCGCGCCCACTCGTATTGGATCTGAGGATTGTCTTCCTTGCTGAGTCCATAGTACTCTTGGTTCAAGTCAGCGTAGAGTTTATTGAGGAAATCACTTGTCAAGACTTCTCCATTTTGGTCTGCTTGGTGGATAGCGTGTTCAAACTCAGCGAATTGAGTTTGACGGAAGACTGTTCCACGGAAACCATCTAGGAAGTTATTGAGAATAGCAAAGCGCGTTGCGTCGTCTTCTACTTCTTCCAACAATTTCTCTGTCAAGATATTTTCGTTAGTCGTTGAGGCAATCTCAGCCAAGAAGATAGAGTAATCCCCGTAAACATAAGGCTGAGTTTCACGAGTATAGCTTGAATGCATACTGTGACCTGTTTCATGGACAAGGGTAAAGAGATTGTCTAGATTGTCCTGCCAGTTGAGAAGCATAAAGGCATTGGTATCATAAGAACCACCAGAGTAGGCACCAGAACGCTTGCCTTGATTTTCATAGACATCAATCCAACGCTCGCTGAAGGCACGTTTGACACGGCTCAAGTAATCCTCACCTAAAACCGCCAAAGCTTCTTCTGCCTTTTTCAAGGCTTCTTCGTAGGTAAAACTGTATTCTACTGAAGACAGTGGAGTGTAGACATCGTACATCTTGAGATCAGAAATACCCAAGATTTTAGAACGAAGGTTAAGATATCGATGCAAGAGTGGCAAATGTTTGCGAACTGCTGCCACTAGATTGTCATAGACACTTTCTGGAACAAAGTTTGCTGCGAGGGCTGCATGGCGAGCGCTCTTATAATTGCGAACTTTGGCACGGTAGTTTTGCACCTTAACATTTGTCTGCAAGGTCTTAGCATAAGTGTGTTGGAATTGCTCATATGTCGCATAAAGGGCTTCATAGGCACCACGACGCACTTCACGATTTTTAGACTCCATCAAACGAATGTATGTACCGTGTGAGAGTTGCACTTCCTTGCCTTCGTCATCAAGCACGTATGGGAAGCTAATATCCGCATTGTCCAAAATAGCGAAGGTTTCACTAGCAGCGCCAAAGATTTCTCCTGCTCCAGCAAGCAATTCTTCCTCACGTTGCGAAAGAACATGGTCTTTCTTTTGCAAGAGCTTGTCAAAAAAGTGTTTGTAAACTTGGAGTTTTGGTTGAGCTTCTAGGAAGGCCGTATACTGCTCTTCGCTAATCTCCATAAACTCAGGTTCATAGAATGAAAAGGCTTGTTCTAACTGACTGTATAGGGTCATTGCCTTAGCATAGTACTCTTGATACTTGGCTTCACGCGTGTCCTGGTCATTTTTCATATGTGCATAGACATAAAGCTTTTCAACTTGGCGTTCCAAGTCAAGTGAGAATTCTGTAATCTCAAGCAAACTGTCTGCGCTATCCAAGAGATGCCCCTCATACTGGGCTGCTGTTTGTACTTTTTCAGTTAAATCTTTCAAGGCTTCTTCCCAAGCCTGGTCTGTTGGGTAGATTGTCGAAAGATCCCATGTATCTTTTTCATTTATTTCATGTCGTTGTAATACCATAAGATTCCTCCATCCTTTCTATTTTACCACATTTTTTGAGAAATATAAGTGATAAAAAGCTGGTGGATAGAGCTTTTGGCGATTATTTTTCGGATTTTTTTGATAGTAAGCCTGAAAATTTCTATAATAGCTAGTCAAATCCGTTTCAATCTGCAAAAAATCACCTGACTCTATCGGTCTGACCTGGGGATACCAGTCATCCAGTTGACGGTTTAATAGATTGTCTCCTCGATGATAAGCTTCCTCCTGCTTCTTCATCCAGTAGGACGTTTGATAGTACAACTGTTGGCGAATGTAGTGACAGATAGTGGAATCTTGCACAACTGCAAAACGAGGTAGTTTTTGTTTTTGATAAGGAAATCGTAGAATTTCCAAGAGATTTCCTTGGCCATAGGGAAATTCTTTGACCTGAAAATGAAGCTTGCCACGTAGGTCCTGATGCAAAAGATATTTGAGTCTCAAAATTTTCCTTTTGAGATCCAGTTCCCAAACAAAGAAACCCATATTTTGACTCAAATAGAGAAATCCCCTTTGCAGTTGTGTTAATCGCTCTTTTAACCAGAGCTTTTCTCCCAGTAGCCAGATAACCTGATAGCCCTGGCTACGGTAGCCTTGACTTCTATTGCCTAAAAGCTTTTGAGACAAGGGACTGCACTGGACCTCCAGAGCTAATTTCTCATTGACAAGAACATCCGCAACCTGCTGAATCTCGGGCAGGCTATATTCTAAGGAGACCTGACTGTCTTTCTTGGCCCAGTGATAAAGGGTCTCTTTGTTGCCCAAGTGTTCTGGACTTTCATTCTCGAAAATAGCGATGCAATCTCTTAACCTTTCATGGGCAAAATGCGTTCGAATACTCTGTCCCTGACGTAATCGTAGTCCACCCCCACAGGCTGGGCAAGTATAAGCTTGCTTGGTCACATCTTTTTCAAGGGCATTCACCAAAATTCCCTTGGCATCTTTGGCTACAAACATGGTCTACCTCCTTTTCTCATTTATTCGAAAAAGAAGTTAAAAAAAGCTGGAATTCCAGCCTTTCATGATATTATTTCTTATCTTTTTTGTCTCTTAGAATATTTTTTTAGCATGGGTATGAGATTGGGAATCTGCTCACTTCTAATGACCAGCACGCCGTATTCTTGACAGCGGTTGGCATAAACGGGATTGATTTTCCCCGTACAGACAATTAACTTGAGGCAACTTTCCCCAGCAAAATGATTGGCATAGACTTCTAGTTCGTTGATGGCTTCAACTGATAAATCCGTCATCTTGCAAGAGATAAAGGTAATCGAGCGTCCCTTTCTCAGAATGACATCAATCTCATTTTGAACATTGTCTGCCTCTGGAAAGATGCCATTCCAATCAATCTCACCGCCTATCATGCACTCATCAAACAGCTGAGACTCAAGCGCCAAGAGATAGAGATATACCTCTAAAATATGCCCCTTGTTGCGACAAAAGACTTGAGCTTCTTGACTTGGAAAGCTGTATGCTACTCGCTCCTTGTCCTCGCTTTCAATACAAAGCATCCCCGCTTCCACAAGTAAAGGGATGAGGGATTCTGGATAGTGATAATACTTGCCGTTGTTTTCCAGTATCTTTTCAGTTTCAGCATGAAGGTCATTGGTCTTAGCTAAGGAGAAAAATTGGGTCACTTGATACCAGTGGGTGGGATTGGAAATGGCAGAGCTGGCTAGTTTTTTGATGGCTGCAACTTGCTGAGCTGAGTGGATAGGGCGTTTTGATTTGAGCATTTTTCCACCACGTAAGGCTATCAGCTGTTGGATGCTTAGTGTTGGAATGTCCAAATCTTCTTTTTCTAACTGGCCGGCTACCCACTTGTATTGTTTTCCTCGCTCGACATCCATGGCAACGATGGGGAGCTGCCGATCCAAGCCGTATTGATAGAGAGATAAGGCTAGTAGCGAATCCCCACCAAAAACATCGAGAAGGACTTGGTCATAGCCTGCTAGACAATAATCTAACTGGTCTGCTAGTTGTTCTAAGGATAACTGACGAAAGGTCACTCGTTGGATATGAGGCACCTCTTCCATGATAAACTGACGGAGAGATAGCTTCTCTTCATTGCTTATTTTCGTCAAAGATAGAAAAAGAATCTCGTCACAATCACTGATAAAGGCTTGGTAGACATTCTTTTCCAATACATGCCGATCATACAATTCTACCAAAAGACTCGTCATTCGACCACCTCCATCATAAAGACTTTCTTGCGCTGAGAATATCAGCAATACAGCCCTACTGCTCAGATTTCCTACTTCTAGTATAGCATAAAATCCTGCTTACCCCAATCAACCAACTCAAACAAAAACGAATAGAAACCTTGCAAAGTGGTTTCTATTCGCTGGTATAGGTTTGATTTACTTGACTTTTTTGGCTAACATAGTCGCAAAGCGTAGTTGAATGCGATTACCATTTTCATCACGACGGTGCAGATGTCCTGGGTTTTCATTATACTTGACCAATTCCCAATCCTTGTAGTAGTCCGCCAACTCCCCTTCTTTAAAGGTGAATGGAAAGTTGACTGAGCAAGGATAATCCTCCGTATCCATAGCACAGACGATAAGGTTATAACCACCGACCGTGGTGTGCTCCTGCATATTTTGGATAATAGCTGGAATACGGTCCGTTTGTAAGAACATCAGAACAACAGTTGATACGATAAAATCATAGTCTTGGCTAATGCTGGCTGAATTGATATCATAAAGTCCGACAGACATGTCTAGATCCTCTTGTTCCACAATCCTTTGCAAGATTTCAAGGGACAATTCATTTTGATCCACAGCTGTCACATCAAAACCATTCTGTGCAAGAAAGAGAGAGTTACGTCCTTGACCACAACCCAAATCCAAGGCTCTTCCTGGTTTCACCGTTTGCATAGCTTCTAGGACCTCTGAATGGACTGGATTTGTCTGGTATCTCTTAGGGAAATAATCCTCAGGTTTACAATAAAATTCCAAGTACCATTCTACATCATCTGTGGATGCCTCTACTCGGTGCCAAGCTTGCGGTTGTGCCATAGGGTTATCTGCTCCTGCTTCAAAGAGGTGTTCAGCTAGAACCTCACCATCTTCAGCCAGCTCAATAAACTTGAGTACCCCTTTCAAGACAGTAATTTTTCCCCAAGTGCCGACTTTAGTATTGTGCTTTTGCTGAACTGCTTCAGGCATGGTCTGTTTATTCCACAAGGGCATCCGTTTATAGGCAATTAATTTTTCCATTTTACTTCCTCTTCTTAACGCTGGTTGACAGCTTTCATCACACGCGCGATGTCGCGGTTTTGTTCACGACGCTTGATTGACTCTCGTTTGTCATAGTCATGTTTCCCTTTAGCAAGTCCTAAAAGGAGTTTAGCGTAGCCATCTTTGATATAGACTTTGAGGGGAACAAGGGTCATTCCTGTCCCTTTGGTCTCTTGTTCCAATTTTTGAATTTGCTTCTTATGGAGCAGGAGTTTACGACGGCGTTCTGGTTCCTGGTTCCAGATATTGCCCTCTTCGTAAGGGGCGATATGAACATTGCTCAGCCAGACTTCCCCATTTTTTACTTGGGCAAAGCCGTCCTTGAGATTGATTCGAGCAGCTCGAACGCTCTTGATTTCAGTTCCAGTCAGGACCATCCCTGCCTCTAGCGTATCTACGATTGTATAGTCGTGGTGCGCCTTTTTATTTTGTGCGACGACCTTTCCCTCGCCCTTTGCCATGCTTGGCTCCTTTCTTAGCTACTTCTTTGTAAAAAGGTTTCTTGCCTTTTTTCTTCTTATCTTTTTGTGAATGCTTAGGCTTCTCTTTAGAATGACCTTGTCTTTTCTTGTCTTCCTTCTTTTCTGAACGACGACCAAAGCTACGTCCTCGGTCTTTGCGGCCAGCTTGTTTCAAGCCTTTTTCGATAACATCAAACTCACTTGGGAGATAAGAGAAATCAATCTCTCCTGTCATCTTGTCTGCTCTTTCAACCCGAATGCGAATTTGCTGTCCTACACGGAAAGTTGTTCCTGATTTTTCCCCACGAAGAGTCAAATCACGTTCATTAAAATGATAAAATTCAGGCAAATTGGTAATGTGAATCAATCCTTCGACTGTATTTGGCAATTCGACAAAGAGACCAAACTTGACAATGCTGGATACAACAGCGTCATACTCTTCACCCACGTATTCTTCCATGTACTCAGCCTTTTTCATGGCTTCGACTTCACGCTCGGCCTCGATGGCACGACGTTCACGATTGGAAGACTGGGTTGCAATCTCTGGAATCACTTGCTCAAAATGCTCAGCTATTTCCTTGGAACGGCCGTAATCTCGAATCATTCGATGGACTAGAAGGTCAGGATAACGGCGAATAGGGCTGGTAAAGTGAGTGTAATAATCAGCAGCAAGACCATAGTGACCGTGATTGTGCTCTGAATAGCGAGCTTGTTGCATAGAACGGAGAAGCATCATGGACAATACATCCGCATAGGGTTCTCCCTCAACAGCACGCATGATGTCTTGAAGAGCCTCCTGGCTAATCTCACTAGCAGTCCCATAAATTCGCAAACCAAAGCTCGAAGCGTAATCAATGAATTTCTGAACCTTTTCAGCCTTGGGCTCCTCGTGAATCCGATAGATAAAAGGAAGGTCCAGCTTACTAAAGTGTTCGGCAACCGTTTCGTTGGCAATCAACATGAAGGACTCGATCATCCGCTCAGCAACACCACGCTGACGAAGAACAATATCAACTGGCTTGCCTTTTTTATCCACTAGAATCTTAGCTTCATTAGTATCAAAATTGAGGGCACCACGCTTCTCACGCATGCTTTCTAGCCTTTCATGAAGCTTAGCCATAAGCTCGATACTAGGAACAATTTTCTTAAACTCTTGTCTTTTTTCCTCGTCACCTGCTAAGATATCATTAACAGCGCTATAGGTCATCCGAAAACTAGTCTTGATCACTGTTTGTGTAATGGTGTAATTAACTACACGACCGTGTTTATCAATTTCCATAATAGCAGACTGGGTCAAGCGATCTACTTGAGGGTTGAGAGAGCAAATGCCGTTTGACAAACGCTCTGGAAGCATTGGCACCACACGGTCTGTCACGTAGACAGAAGTCGCGCGGTTAAGGGCTTCCTTGTCGAGGGCAGAACCCTCAGTCACGTAGTAGGAAACATCCGCGATGTGAACTCCGAGTTCGATATTGCCATTCTTTAAAGGCTTGATGTGGACCGCATCGTCCAAGTCCTTGGCATCCGCACCGTCAATGGTAAAGGTAAGCTCATCTCTCAGGTCCAGACGACCTTCCATATCCTTTTGAGACGGAGCTTCTGGTACACTTTCTGCCTCCTTGAGAACAGCTTCTGGAAATTCTGAAACAATATCCATGGATTCCAAGACTTCAAGAACGTCAATCCCAGCATCAGTCGAGTGCCCCACCACATCAAGGACACTAGCAACAAAGAAATCATGTTTCTTACTTGGGTATTTATCGATAAAGACCTTGAGAACTTCAGTACCTTCCAACTTGATAGCTGGTTTCTTCACATAGATCGGTTGGCTGATTTTCTGATTTTTTGAACGAATGTAGCCAGCATACTTAGGTTTTTCCTGATCCAGAACGATTTTCCCGACAACTGTCGTCAGGCTGTGTTCTAAGATATCAATAATTTTAGCTTCGGCAGCTGTTCCCTTGTTGCGGTCAGCAACTTTCTTGATGACCACCTCTACGGTATCACCATCAATGGCATAGTTGACATCGTTTTTTCCTACAAAAAGATCGTCCTCTTCGCCTTCTAGACTGACAAAGCCAAAGCCGTTTTTATGGGCATGAAAAATCCCTTTGAGGGTAATTTCATGTTTCTTCTTTTGGTCCAGACATAAGCTACCATCATCTTCAAAACGAATCTGGTGCTTTCTTTCCATCAGAGACAGGGTTTTAATCAACTCACGGAAATCCTTGGACCCATCCTTTCCGAGAGCCTGAGCCAGGTCATTTACCGTTACTCGCCCCTTCTCTTGCAAATATTCTTTAATTTTATCTTTCATGTTTTCTTTCTAGATTTTTAAAATTTTTTTGAGTGATAACTTTAGTAAACATCATTCAAAATAAAAATAGGCTAAGACCTAGTCTCGCCCATTTCTTATCTACTTGATAATACTGTCAATGCTAAGGCAATGGCTAGCCAGAAAAAGACTAAAATACCTGTCAAACGTTGCATCACAGCTTCAAAACCACGCGCTTTACTACGTTCAAACAAATCACCTGAGCTGGCATCAAATACATTGCTGGATTGGTTCTTAGTTGGCTGCATGAAAATCGCAATCACAATCACAACAGATAATACTAATAAAATGGTTAATAATAGGTTATACATATCAAACTCCTTAAAATCCCTATTATTTTACCATAAATTCTACTTAGATTCAAGATGTAAAGTTACTTTTCTTTCCTTTGGACAATATTTTAACACCTCAATCTTGTCTGGATGAGTTTTGGAGTTCTTACTGGTTAGATAATTCATGCTGCCACAAGAGGAGCACTTGAGATTGATTTTTACTCGCACTAGATTTCCTTTACTTTTAATAATGATCTAAATTGCACTATGTTACATAAACAACTGAAAGCTACACAGGCTGCTGTCGCATAAAAGACAGCATGGTAGCCCAAATATCCTGCAACTGCGGATCCCGCCATAGGTCCAATCACTCCACCGAGGTAAAAAAAGACTTGGTTGAAGGCGAAAATCCTTGAAATACCTGATTTTGGAGTCATTTTGCTAAGAAGGGCATTAACTCCCGGGATGAGAGCACCTGTTCCCAAACCAAAGAGAAAACGATACAAGCCAAGTTGAAGGGGGCTGGTTGCATGAGCACAAAGGAGGTAAATGATGACGGAATAAATCTGCGCTGCGACCAACAATCTATGATTCCCTACCTTATCGCCAAGTTTTCCTAGAATTCCAGCACTCATCATGCTAGAAAATCCCATGCTGGATACAATCAATCCTGATACAAAGAGGAGATTCTCAGTCTGCCCTAAGTCCCGCACATAGAGAGCCAGAATGGGGCCAATTGATTGAGCTGAAAATTGAATGACAAAGCTCGTCAAAAATAGGTTTACTAAGAGCCTAGGATACTTGAAAGAAGAAAATACTTCTTTCGTTGGGATGGCCTTCTCCTTAGCCACTGGCTGAAAATCTTCCTTGATAAAGAAAATGGTTAGGATTCCAGCTAAAAATAAGAAAGCACCGACCAATAAAAAGACATTACGAATGCCAAAAATTTCAGCAATAAAGCCTCCAACAAAGGGACCCGTCAGTGTTCCTGCAACAACACCTGTAGATAGAGTCCCCAGAGCCGCTCCAGACTTATCTTTAGGTACCTGACTAGCAATCAAGGCTGTTGCATTGGGGACAAAACCAGTAAATACACCATTGAGCAAGCGCAGAAAGAGTAGCCAATAGATATTGGGTACGAAGGCCAAACCTCCCATAGTGATGGTCATGGCAAGACCCGCTCGAATCATCATGGGTTTTCGACCGTACTTGTCAGCAAGAATACCCCAGATAGGAGAAACTAGAGCTGCTGAAACAGCCGAAACTGAGATGGCTAATCCAGCATAGAAAGCAACTTGGTCTCCTTCAATTCCCAACTGCTCTACAAAGATAGGCATGAAGGGAACGACCAAGGAGATACTGGCTCCCGTTAGAAAACTACCGAACCAGGCGACACGAAGATTCTCTTTCCAACTAATCTCTTGCACAGCTATCGCCTCCTTCAAGTAACTTCATTACTTGACTCACAAGCTGATCACGACTGCCATTATTGTCTAATATATGGCTCGCCAATTTTTTCTTTTCTTCTAAAGACCACTGGGCGGCCAAACGGGACTCTGCTACTTCCTTAGAAAGATGATCCCGTTTCATGAAACGTTCCACCTGAACATCACGGTTCACATAAACCAGCCATGTCTCATCAAACCAAGCACTGTAGTCCTGTTCAAAAAGCAGGGGAATATCCATGAAAAAAACCGTTTCTGTATGAGCTAACTGGTCTCTCAGTGCAGCCAATTCCTCACGAATAATCTCTCCTTGGGTTTGCTTAGACCATTCCCGCTCCTCAGGATTTGAAAAGATGAGACTAGCTAGGAGAGGGCGATTGAGTTCTCCATTTTCGAGGATGATTTCCTGCCCAAAGTGTTGAACCAAGAGCTGATAAAGACGTCCACCAGGTCTTTGTAGTTGGTGGACGACTGCGTCAGCATCGACTACTTGAAAGCCTTGCTCTCTTAGGAAATTTGTCACAGTTGACTTACCTGAGGCAATTCCTCCTGTGATTCCGATGATTTTTCCCATCAGCCCCTCCTTTGACACTGAGGACAAAAATGAGTTCCTCGTCCACCGAGCTGGAATTTCTCAATGACTGTCCCACAGCGCGAACATGCTTGCCCAGTCCTATCATAGACCTGATGAAAATCCTGCATGGTTCCGTCTTCCCCAAAGGTATTGGTGTAAGTGCGAATGGTGGAACCGCCCTTTTCGACTGCCTGTCCCAAAACAGCAATGGTCTGGTCATGAATAGCTGACGCTTCTTCTGCCGTCAAAGTCTGGGAAAGTCTAGCTGGATGAATCTGAGCTCGCCAAAGAACCTCATCCACATAGATATTACCAAGGCCAGCTACCAAGGTTTGGTCTAAAAGGTGAGATTTGATAGGCTTTTTAGACTTGGCTAGGGAAGCTTGAAAGACCTGCAAATCAAAGTCCTGATCTTTGGGCTCAGGGCCTAGTTTCTTAGAAATAAAGTAGGCATCCAAAAGGTCTGGCGCCAAGAGTTCCATCGTACCAAACTTGCGTACATCCTCGTAAACAAGCGTACCACCATCCTCAAACTGGAAGAAAATATGAGCATGCTTGCGTTCAGGAACCTGATCCAGATAGTAAAAATACTTGCCCTCCATCCGTAGATGCGAAATCAAGACTTTGTCTGTTAGGTAAAAAAGTAGATATTTTCCACGGCGCCCTATGAACTCAATTACTTGTCCAGGCACTTCCCTTTGAAATTCGTCCAAATCTGTCTTAATCATCTTGGGATAACGAATCTCTAGGCTAGAAATCTTCTTTCCCAAGATCAATTTTTCTAAGCCACGACGAACCGTTTCAACCTCAGGTAATTCAGGCATAAGTCCTCCTTCTGTAAAAACAAGAAGCAGGCATGCGCCCACCTCTACTTAGTATTCTTTCTCATTATAGCCAAAGTCAGCCAAATCTAGCTTTTTATCACGCCAGTTTTTCTTGACCTTGACCCAAGTTTCTAGGAAAACCTTATCCCCTAGCATGAGTTCGATATCACGACGGGCCATAGTCCCAATTTTCTTGAGCATAGCGCCACCTTTTCCGATGATAATGCCTTTTTGGCTATCTCGCTCCACCATGATGGTTGCACGGATGTGAACCTTGTCTGTCTCTTCATCCCGTTTCATAGAGTCAACCACTACGGCAACTGAGTGTGGAATCTCTTCACGTGTCAAATGAAGAACCTTCTCACGAATCATTTCTGAAACCAAGAAACGCTCAGGATGATCTGTGATTTGATCAGCTGGGAAATACTGGAAACCTTCCTCTAGATTTTCACTCAAAATATCGATTAGTCGAGAAACGTTATTTCCCTGAAGGGCTGAGATAGGAACAATTTCCTTAAAGTCCATCTGGTTACGGAAGTCATCAATCTGAGCCAAAAGCTGGTCTGGATGAACCTTGTCAATCTTATTCACCACCAGAATCACAGGAACCTTGGCAGCTTTCAGACGCTCGATAATCATGTCGTCGCCCTTACCACGTGGCTCATCAGCTGGCACCATGAATAGAACAGTATCCACTTCACGAAGGGTACTGTAGGCAGATTCCACCATGAAATCTCCAAGGGCTGTTTTAGGCTTGTGAATCCCTGGTGTGTCGATAAAGACGATTTGCTCCTTATCTGTGGTGTAAATCCCCATGATTTTATTGCGCGTTGTCTGCGCCTTGTCACTCATAATGGCAATCTTTTGCCCCATGACGTGATTTAAAAAAGTTGACTTCCCAACATTGGGACGCCCTAAAATGGCTACAAAGCCTGATTTAAATGTCATAATTTCCTCTTATAGTTTAAAATAATAAATCCCAAATGCGTGGGAGAAAGATAAGTGCACCTGTCACTGCAGCAAAAAGAGAGACTACTAGCACGGCTCCTGCTGCCATGTCCTTGGCATTTTTAGCCAGCATGGAAAAGTGATAGTGACTGGCTAAATCCACAACATTTTCAATAGCAGAGTTAATAATTTCAAACGCTACTACCAAGAAAATGCTCATTAGGAGAAAGAGCCATTCAATTCGTGACACCTGAAAAACAAAACCTGCAAGGATGACTACTAGAGCCGTCACTGCATGTTTTCGCATATTGCGTTCTTCCTTGAAAGCAGTCAGAATTCCTGTAAGAGCAAATTCTAAACTGGATACAAGGTCACGATTTTTCCATTTTCGTTTATTGTCTTGTGAGTCCATAGGCTGTCAAAATTTCTTCTTGTAAACCGAACATCTCCGCTTCTTCTTCCGGAGTGTAGTGATCGTAGCCGTTAATGTGTAAAAAGCCGTGTACTGCCAAGAAGCCCATTTCACGCTCAAAGCTGTGACCGTATTCCTCAGCCTGCTCATGCGCTTTATCGATAGAGATGAACAGTTCCCCAATATAAGCATCAAATTCAGACATCATCTCTGCTAATTCTGGATTTTCAAGCAAATCCTCTTCGTCAAAGGCAATGTCCAACTCTGGTTTATACTCAAGGCTGATAACATCTGTCGGACGATCGGTATCACGGTACTCCAGATTGAGTTCGTGGCTACGCTCGTTGGTCACAAAAGTAACTGCCATCTCCTTGTCTTCTTTTCCTATTTTTTGGGCTGCAAATTCCAAAATTTCTTGGGTTTGGTGCAAGATTTCTTGTGAAACTTGACCAGTTTCATCTACCATTTCAATATACATGTACTTCTCGATTCTCTTTACTTGGCTTTATTATACCACATTTCCATGATTTTATTCTACCTTTTTGATATAATACTATGGAATACAATCACAAGGAGAGAACGATGTCATTTGACGGATTTTTTTTACACCACATGGTTGAGGAATTGCGAAGCGAGTTGGTCAATGGTCGCATTCAGAAAATCAATCAGCCTTTTGAACAAGAGTTGGTCTTGCAAATCCGCAGCAATCGCCAAAGTCATCGCCTGCTCCTCTCTGCCCATCCCGTTTTTGGGCGCATCCAGCTGACCCAAGCGACTTTTGAAAATCCAGCCCAACCTTCGACTTTTATCATGGTTTTGAGAAAGTATTTGCAGGGTGCCCTGATTGAGTCGATTGAGCAAGTGGAAAATGATCGTATTGTGGAAATCACCGTTTCCAATAAAAACGAGATTGGGGACCACATTCAGGCTACCTTGATTATCGAGATTATGGGCAAACACAGCAATATTCTACTAGTCGATAAAAGTAGCCATAAAATCCTTGAAGTCATCAAACACGTTGGCTTTTCACAAAATAGCTACCGCACCTTGCTACCAGGATCGACCTATATTGCTCCGCCAAGCACCGAGTCTCTCAATCCTTTTACTGTCAAGGATGAAAAGCTCTTTGAAATTCTGCAAACCCAAGAACTAACAGCAAGAAATCTTCAAAGTCTCTTTCAAGGTTTAGGTCGTGATACGGCAAACGAACTGGAAAGCCTATTGGTTCATGATAAACTGTCCACTTTCCGTAACTTTTTCAGTCAAAAAACCAAACCATGCTTAACAGAGACTTCCTTCAGTCCAGTTCCGTTTGCCAATCATTTAGGAGAGCCTTTTTCCAGTCTTTCTGACTTGCTTGACACCTACTATAAGGACAAGGCTGAACGGGACCGTGTCAAACAGCAAGCCAGTGAACTGATTCGTCGTGTTGAAAATGAACTTCAGAAAAATCGACATAAGCTGAAAAAACAAGAAAAAGAGTTACTGGCAACAGACAATGCTGAGGAATTTCGCCAAAAAGGGGAATTGTTGACAACCTTCCTCCACCAAGTGCCTAATGACCAAGATCAGGTTACCTTGGACAACTACTACACCAATCAACCTATCACCATTGCGCTTGATAAGGCCTTGACTCCCAGCCAGAATGCTCAACGCTATTTTAAACGTTACCAGAAACTCAAAGAAGCTGTCAAATACCTTACTGAGCTGATTGAGGAAACCAAGGCTACCATTCTCTATCTGGAAAGCGTGGAAACGGTTCTCAACCAAGCTGGGCTGGAGGAAATCGCTGAAATCCGTGAGGAATTGATCCAAACCGGTTTTATCCGTAGAAGACAACGCGAAAAAATCCAGAAACGCAAAAAACCAGAACAGTATCTGGCAAGCGATGGGAAGACCATTATCTATGTCGGTCGAAACAATCTTCAAAACGAGGAACTAACCTTTAAAATGGCCCGCAAGGAGGAACTTTGGTTCCATGCCAAGGACATCCCTGGAAGCCATGTCGTCATATCAGGAAATCTTGACCCATCTGATGAAGTTAAAACAGATGCGGCAGAACTGGCTGCCTATTTCTCCAAAGGGCGCTTGTCAAATCTCGTGCAGGTGGATATGATTGAAGTGAAAAAACTCAACAAACCAACTGGTGGAAAACCTGGCTTTGTAACCTACACAGGACAAAAGACCCTCCGCGTTACACCAGACCCAGAAAAAATCGCATCTATGAAAAAATCCTGATCTCACTTGAAATCAGGATTTTCTCTTACATTTTACTCTGCAATCAAGGTTTCCAAACCAACCTTCATCATATCGGTGAAGGTATTTTGGCGTTCTTCTGCAGTGGTGTCTTCATCTGGATTAACCAAGCTATCAGAAATAGTCATGATAGCTAGCGCATCAACATGGTGTTGGGCAGCAAGATAGTAAAGAGCTGCTGCTTCCATTTCTACAGCTTTAACTCCCCATTTACCAAGCTCAATGTTCTTTTCAAAGTAGTTTGAGTAAAAGACATCTGATGACAAAACGTTCCCAACGTGGGTGGTCATACCAAGATCTTTAGCGATATGGTAGGCCTTGTCTAGCAAATCAAAGCTAGCGATTTGTGGGAAATCATACTGTGGCCAGTCGTTGCGGATGATGTTTGAGTTGGTTGCAGCTGCTTGCGCCAAAACCAATTCACGGACGTGGACATCTTCATTCAAAGAACCAGCAGTTCCCACGCGGATCAATTTCTTTACACCGTAGTCCACAATCAACTCACGCGCATAAATCGAAATGGATGGCATCCCCATCCCAGTTCCCATGACCGATACACGGTGACCCTTGTAAGTACCAGTGTAACCAAACATGTTACGCACTTCGTTAAAACAAACAGCATCTTCAAGGAAATTCTCCGCAATAAATTTCGCACGAAGAGGATCCCCGGGAAGAAGAATTTTATCAGCAATTTCACCCTGCTTAGCAGCAATATGGATAGACATAATATAAGATACCAAACCCGTCAAAAAGCGAAGGGAAAATAGGAGTTGGGTGCAGTGAGCGATGCTCGCTAGACCAACTATCTTTTTCCCACTGCTTTTAGGGTGGGTTCAATTCCTTTCTTTCTTGATTTTAAATTTAAATATTTTGCAGAATAGTTAGCCCGAGTTTGACTATAACTCAGATACTCTGGATTTCTGTAGTTCCTAGTTTACCAATGAATCTAAAAATGCATACAGTTTTGCATTCATTTCAGAATAATCGTTTCCACGTAATTCTTCTGGTGTTTGAACAAAAGGCAACTTTTCACTTTGCTCTCTTAATTTCTCCTCACCATCCGCAGTAATTAAAAGTTCTACTGCGTCTGGATCAAATTCCAAATGAGCCTGAAAGGCATAATGTTTCGGACTGAAGCGAATAATCTGACGTGGACAACCTTGACTCGTCGCAAGAACAACAGCATCCTCTATCAGCCCTGGCATATCACCATGCCAGTGGCCGGTTTCTATGTTTTTTCCGAGCAAGCTGACATGAGGATCTGTTAGGCCTTGCATCGTCAATGTCACAGGATAAACACCGATCTCGCGCTCAGGACTGTGCTCATACTCCGCGCCATAGGCAACAGACAGGAGCTGCGCACCAAGACAGACACCAACAATATAGATATCCGCAGCAATCGCTTCTTTCATAAAAGCAAGCTCAGCCTTAGGGTCATAGTATGGGAAGTTTTCTCTATCCTCATCAGGTGATTGAGGACCACCCATAACAATCAGAAAATCAATCCCGTCAATTGTTTCAGGAAGAGGTTCTTTTTCATAAACCTTTGTTGATGTAATGTGATGACCTCGTTCTAGAGCCCATTTTAGATATGCGCCTGGAACCTCAAATGTCTCATGAAAAATAAAGTGAACTCTCATGACATTACAATTCAGCAAGAATCGCTTTAAGCAAGCCTTTGAAGTCACCTTTGACACGTTCAGTCACTTCTACAACCTCTTCATGATTGAGTTCTTCTTGGAAGCCTGCAGCATGGTTAGTAATACATGAAATACCAAGGACTTTCAAGCCTGAGTGGGCTGCCACAATCACTTCAGGAACAGTAGACATACCAACTGCATCTGCTCCCAATGTCTTATAGGCACGAATTTCTGCAGGTGTTTCATAAGTCGGACCGGTAACACCGATATAGACACCTTCATCAAGCTTGATACCGAGTTTTTTAGCCACTTCATGGGCAGTTGCACGGTATTCCGGTGTGTAGGCTTTAGACATATCAGGGAAACGTGGACCAAAATCATCCAAGTTTTCACCCATCAATGGGTTTTGTCCCGTCATATTGATATGGTCTGAGATTGCCATCAAGGTACCAGGTCCATAGCCAATACCACCAGCTGCATTGGTTACAATAACACCTTCACATCCGAGAACTTTCATCACACGAACTGGGAAAGTCACGACTTCCAGAGGATTTCCTTCGTAGAAATGAAAACGACCTTGAAGAGCCAAGACCTTGCGGCCTGCAAGTTCACCATATACCAATTTTCCAGCGTGACCAACTACTGTCGAACGGCCCCAGTTTGGAATGTCTGCATAATCTACTACAACTGGATTTTCGATTTCTTCCGCCAATTCTCCAAGTCCTGATCCAAGGATTAGACCGAACTCAGGCGCTTGGATTCCCTTGTCTTTCAGGAAAGTAGCTGTTTCTTTGATCTTATCTAAAAATGTCATTCTGTGTCTCCTTTATTATTTTTTAGCATTTGACCGATTTTGTCAAAAGTTTTTGCATTGCGAATGGTGATGTTGCGATAAAAAGGCATCTTGAGCAAGTACTTATGATAGGCAGTTGCATAGTAGGATTCCTCAGAGAATTTCCCCCAGAAAATCCCAAGTCTTCCAAAATGAACCACTTCATCTTTCAGTTCCAAACTGTTCACTTTCTCGATGACTTGATCCACATCCAAGCTCTCCGTGTAGAAGAGCACATCCTTTCGTGCCAAATCTTTGGTCCACCATTCAGGCAGATTTTCAAGTTCCTCTTCAAAGTCCTCAAGACTCAGTAAAGAAAAGCTCTGAATAAATGGATAGTGGACTTCAAAGAAAGTCTCTAACTTTTCAACCAATTGGGCTTTGGGAGCTGTCGAAGTAAAGAAAATGTTGCCACTGTTGATGTAGGTTTCAACCTTTTCCAGTCCCAACTCTGTCAGTTCTTGACGAAGTTGCGCCATGACAACTTTATTTTTCCCACCGACATTAATGCCCCTTACCAATAAAGCATAGCGCGTCATCTTATACCAATTTATCTAAGAAACTTTCTCCAATCATGGCGGTTTCAACACCAAAGTTATCCGCGACTGTCGCTGAGATATCTGCAAAATGTCCAACTGGAATGACACCATTTCCTGTAAAGGCAGGGCTATAGGCCAACAATGGAATATATTCACGAGTGTGATCAGTTCCAGCATAGGTTGGGTCATTTCCATGGTCCGCAGTAATCAAGAGAAGATCGTCCTCTCTCATAGCAGCGATAATTTCAGGCAAGCGTTCATCAAACTCATGCAAGCAATCACGGTAACCATGAGCATCACGACGGTGGCCATAAAGGGCATCAAAGTCAACCAAGTTTGTGAAGGAGAATCCTTTTTCAAATTCAGCAAGTCCCATGGTCTTCAATAATGTATCAATTCCGTGGCTGTTTGACTTGTTGTGGCCCATGTCATGGTTAATACCCGCACCGTTAAAGATATCGTTGATTTTACCAACAGCATACGTATCGATACCTGCTTCGTTCAATTTATCCAAAACGGTTGGTGCAAATGGAGATACAGCCAAGTCACGACGGTTTGCTGTACGAGTGAAATTACCTGGTTCACCAACATACGGACGGGCAATGATACGACCTAGAAGGGCAGGACGCTCAAGGGTAATCGAACGAGCGTATTCACAGATACGGTACAATTCATCCAAAGGAATGATATCTTCGTGGGCAGCAATCTGCAAAACAGGATCAGCTGAAGTATAGATAATCAACTCCCCTGTTTCCATTTGACGTGGTCCGAAATCATCGATAACAGCTGTTCCTGAGTAAGGTTTGTTGGCTTCACGAATGACCTTACGTCCGGAAAATTCTTCGATTTTTGTCAAGATTTCTTCTGGGAATCCGTTCCAGAAAGTATCGAAAGGCTCTGTAATGTTAAGGCCCATGATTTCCCAGTGACCAGTCATTGTGTCCTTACCAAGAGATACTTCTTCCAATTTCGTTACATAACCTGTTGGGTTGCTTTCAGATGGTACAGTCTTCAGCGGCGTTTCTCGAGGAATATTTCCAAGACCAATTTTAGCCATGTTTGGCACATTCAAACCAACTGTTTTTGAAATGTGTCCCAGTGTGTCAGAAGCTCCATCTGGAACCCCTGCATTGACAAAGTTATTGGCATCAGGTGCAGCACCGATTCCCACAGAATCCAGTACCACCAAGTGAATACGATTAAATTTTGACATAGTCTGTCTCCTTATTATTTTAGTTATCTTGCTTTTGTTGCAGTTAAAATCTGAACACCATCTCGTCCTGCTACGATGACCTTATCCACCATTTGGTTGAACAAGCCGTGCTCTACGACACCAACGACATGATCCAATTCTTCCCCGAAGGCAATTGGATCTTCAATGACATCCAAGGCTAGGTCTATGATAAAGTTCTGCATATCAGTCACAAAACGTTGGCCGTCTTTTTCACGGAAACTTGGTTTGTAGCCAGCTCGCTTAAACTGACGAAAGACCTGTTCTGCCCCATACTGAACCACTTCCACAGGCAATTTAAAAGCACCTAGTTTTTCTACCAGTTTGCTTTCATCTACCACCCAAATGTATTCTTTTGAGGGCGTCGCCACAACCTTCTCCATCAGAAGGGCACCACCTCCGCCTTTGATTCCGTTAAACTGGCTATCTACTTCATCCGCCCCGTCAACCGTCACATCGACAAAATCCACTTGATCAATCGACTTGAGTGGGATGTTAAGTCCTTCAGCCTGTTTACTGGTCACACTAGAAGTCGTTACAGCAGTAATCTGCAAACCTTCTTCCTTGATCCGACGGCCTACTTCCTCTACGAAATAGTAGGCAGTAGAGCCAGTTCCCAGTCCGACAACCATACCATTCTTGACAAACTCAGCAGCCTTGATACCTGCCATCTTTTTCAGATTCTCCACTTAAACACCTCCATTAAAGAGCTACTTTTATTATAACATGTATCCGTTTTTATTTCATGAATACACTTGAAAAACCCGAACATTTTTATTTCGGGTTTTCGTGTTCTATTTAACCATATCAGGATCGTAATCATAGAATCCTGTGTCGAGGAAACGGTTTTTAGGGTGTAACTTGCGCACTTCCTCATCTAACAAGAAGGCTTGGTCATGGCTGAAATTCCCTTCTTGGATCAAGCTACGAGCTTGGATAAAGAGTTTGGCAATTTCTACAAAATTCTGACCTGGTGTATAAAGTCCCTCAAGTTTCCAGTGAGTAAAACCATGCTCCACCAATTCTGTCAATTTGGTCATCAAATCAAGGTCATTGTTGGCAAAGATGTGGGTACCATGATTGTCTTCGAAGATGGAATAATGGCTTTCTGGGTCACTCGGCTCTGCTAAGAAGAGGTCACGTTTACGCGTCTTTTCATCATCGATATGCGTAAAGTTATAGTAGTTTTGTAAGAGCGGACGCTTAGAATGGTGGATTACGCTAGCTCCATAAACCAACACTTCAGCAGGAATTTCCAAAATCTCAGGCATCTTGAATAGCTCAGCAGATGGGATTTCACGCGCCAAAACAGCCTCAGATGCGCCAGCCTTTTGTCCCCAAAAGTTAATCTGACGACTGCTTGTCACCATGGTTGAAGCATCGTAGATAGTCTTAAAGGAATAGCCATCGCGGTTAACTACGTAAAAAACGCCTGCATCTCCAACAGTAATATAGTCTGTCTTGATTTCCTCCAAGAAATCAAGGAAAGGCTTGATACGGTCCATCATATCTTGGTGCATGAGGGCATTGACCGCAACAATCAATTCCTTATCTGCTTCATGAACCAACTTAGCAATTTCACGCAATTGGTCATGACTAAAGGTCGTTGGCAGACGAAGGCCAAAATCTTTCTCACCGACGTAGATACGATCTACGCCAGCTTCGAGTAGTTGTTCAACTTGTTCAATACTTTCAGCAGTTGCTGTAATGATAATCTTTTCCATAAGAAAAATTATACCACATTTCTCAAAAATCAGCTATCCTTTCTAAATGAAAAGGGACTTTAGTAGTTTTGTAACAATCCTGTAATAATTCTCTGCATAAAAAATGATAAAATAGTTATGTACTGTTAAGGAGAGAATCATGTCCGCAAGAAAATTAGAAGCTTATGAGTTTGAACAAGCTCCCGAATCGAAACAAACTCCGCTTTACCAAGATTACACACCTGAAGCCCCAGTCGGCCCTAACCTAAAAGAGATTTTATTTTTTGTAAATATCGCTTGTTTCTGTATTTTTATGGCACTTTTTAGTTTTATCTTTTTAGCTATAAAATTGAATACAGCTTTATCCTTTATCGCTGCAATGGGGCTTAGTTTCGCCCTTTTACAACTTCAACGAAAGATAATGAAACGAAAATTTTCAAAATAAAGGTTGGTACTACTACTAACCTCTTTTCTTGTTATCAAAAAAGACAGTTCTATAACTGTCTTTTTTATTTATTCTTACGTTTTGAAGGAGATTGAATAGCAATCTTAACTTCAAAAATTGTTCCTCTAGGCTTGTTATCTTTAACGGTAATCGTTCCTCGCAAGGCATCTACGATCTGCTTGGCCAAAGATAGTCCAAGACCAAAGCCACCTTTCTGACGGGTTCTCGCCTTGTCTACACGATAAAATCGGTCAAAGATTTTCTTCTTGTCAGCAGCTGAGATCCCAATTCCATTATCCGTTACTGTTAGATAGAGGTGACGATCTGTAGCATGAACTACAAACTCAATTTTCCCATCTTCTTCTGTATACTTGATGGCATTGTCAAATAAGATGGTCATGAGCTGTTTTAGGAGCAACTGATCAGTCATGAAGGGACGATAAATCCGATTTTCATACTCAAAAATACGATCATTTTCAGAAGCAATCAACTCATAGTTAGCAAAGGTCGTCTTAAAGAACTGTGGTGATACTTCTGCTATTTCTGGTTTAATTCCATCATCGCGACGTGCAAGGTTGAGAAGATTGGTCGTGAGGAAGCGCATGTTGCGAACTTCTTCAAGACTCGAAGCGATACTTTCGCTGGATTCCATAATCGTTGCCTCTGGTTTTCGAAAGAGATTTTCTAAACGATTTTGTAAAACGGCCAAAGGCGTTCTCAGTTCGTGACTTGCATTTTCAACAAAGGATTTCTGCTTTTGCATACTTTCCAGTAAGGGTTTGACACTGACACGTGCCAAGTAAACACTGGCAATTAAAGACAGGAGCCAGAAACTAGCCATGACCACAACAATTAAATGCTCGTGGTTTTGACTGATTTGCTCGAGCTGGCTGGTATTGATTAAAACCGCCGCATATTTGACGTTACTTGAGACAGAGGAAGAATTGGTTTCCATCAAGATCATCCGATAGGTTTCTTCCTGACCGTAGCTATTGACAACTTGGATTTGGCGAATATGATTCAACTCTTGCTTGTTCAGTTTGATCTTATCCAAGCCTAAAAATCGATTCCCCAATAAGAGTTGGTTAAAATCCTTGTCAAAGAGCAAGACTTCCGTATTGGAGCTGACATTGGGTTTGACTTCAGCCTTGCTGGCATCCGCTGTTGCTGGTTGAATATCCTTGACTTCCTCAGTTGCCCGATTCAGGGCTAACTGGATAACCGCTTGGGGACTGCTACTAAGAGCTTGGAGTTTTTCATCTACAGAAGTGTAGAGACTCGAGTGCATGACCTGGAGGATAATCAAGGTCATAGCAGAGAAGATCAGCGTGAACACTCCGAAGTTTCGAAGGAAATAGCTGAAATCATCTGCATACCATGTTTTTTTTAGTTTATTGAACATCTTTTAAAATATACCCGACACTACGCAAAGTTTGAAGATTCTCAGCAAAGGCTGTTCCCTTCAATTTCTTACGAACTTTTGAGACATAGACTTCTACAACGGAAATCGTCGTATCGCTATCAAATCCCCATAGACGGTCAAAAATTTGCGTCTTAGGAAGAATAACATTTTGATTTTGAAGAAAGTAAACCAATAACTCAAACTCTTTCCCGAGTAGTTCCACAGGTGTATCTTCCACTTTGACTTCATTTGTAGAAAGGTTGACGACAATGCCCCCATAGGTCAAAGTGTTTTCATTAAATTTACCTGAACGTTTGAGAAGGGCTTGGATCCGCATTTTAAGTTCTTCTAGGTAGAAAGGTTTGGTGAGGTAGTCATCCGCTCCAAGCTCAAAACCATGTCCCTTGTCATCCAAGCTTTCCTTTGCAGTCATAATCAGAACTGGTGTCGTAATCCCCTTTTCACGTAATTCTTTCAAGACTTGGAAACCATTTTTTTCCGGCAACATCAAATCCAGCAAAATCAAGTCATAGACGCCACTTTCAGCTTCGTAGAGACCTTCTTCTCCATCAAAAACCTGCATGACATCTGCAAAATCGTCTAAAAAGTCAAATACTGAATTTGACAGGCCCAGGTCATCTTCTACTAATAAGATTTTTATCATCAGAAACTCCTCCTTGTTATGATTATTATACCAAAATTGCCTTAAAAAAAACTCAACTCTCTCTTCTTTTCAGATAGAAAGTTGAGTTTTGGTTTACATTTCGAACGAATTAAGCTTTGCCATATTGGGCTACAACAGCTTCTACTGAAGCTTTTTCACGCTTAATCAAGTCAACACGCGCTGCAATTTCCTTGATTCCCATACCGATATTACGGCTAAGAGCAAGGTCAGAAAGTTGTGGCTCAAAGAATTCCTTGTATTCCGTCAAGCGTTGTTCTGTCTTAAATACATGAGCAGGAAGGATAACAAAGCTATCAAAGCTCATATCTCCTCCAAGAGCTGCCTTAATCCAATCCCAGTTTTCGCGCGCCCATACCCAAACAGTTTCTTGAGTTGCTTGATGGTTTAAGAACTGGAAGTACCAAGCAGACAAGTCTTGTGGTTTGACCACAAATTTGTCCTTCCAAGCAGCAATCAAGGTTTGGATATTGTCCACATCTTTACTATATGCAAGAGCTGCTGCCAACTGACGTTTAAAGACAGCATCTGTTGCGTGAGTATAAGTATTAAGATAAAGTGCTAACAAGTCTTTAGTCTCATGATGTTTCATCTCATTGATCAGAACTTGTGAGCGAATAGCTGCTGGTAGTCCTGCAAGATTCTCCTTGTGAGCCGAGAAGATTTGGCTAGCGGCTTGACTAGCTTCTGCATCATTTGAGCGAATCATCATAGAAACGGCCAACTGACGAACCAATTCGTCCTCATCTGATTCTCCATCTTTAACTTCAAAACCAAGACGGTCATAGTTGTGACGCGCCAATTTAGCAACTAGTGCTTTGAAGGCTGTTTCAGCATCCGTTCCTTCATCGATAAAGCGCTCGAGAGCTGAAATCACTTGAGAAATAGCTGAAACCACAAGGTATGACTCTTCCTTAGCAAGTTTATCAAGGACTGGGAGCAAGTCCGCATAAGAAATGTGCCCTGCTTCAGCAAGCAAACGACGTTCTTGGACGATTTGCAGTTTGCTGGTATTATCCAGGTCAACAAGGTCAGTCAATACTGCTTCTAACAAGTCTCCTTGGTAGTCTGTAATGTAGTGGGCTGTATTTTCCGTGTTGAGACGAAGAGCTGTTTTGTTCTCCGCAAGAAGAGCTGCATAGCCAGGGATTTCGATACTTTCAGTTTCGAGTGTGTCTGGCAGACCTTTCCAGTTGCTGTTGAGTGGCACCACCCAGAGACGGTTCTTGTCTTCGTGCTCACCGATGAAGAATTGTTTTTGTGAAATCTTCAAGACATCATTTTCAACTTTGACAGTGAGAACTGGATATCCAGGCTGTTCCAACCAAGAATCCATGAAGGCTGCAACATCACGGCCTGACGCTTGTCCGAGAGCATTCCAAAGGTCACGACCGACGGTGTTGCTGTACTGGTGCTTTTCAAAGTAAGCATGCAAGCCTTTAGCGAAATCAGCATCACCTAGCCAACGGCGAAGCATATGCATGAGGCGGCTTCCTTTAGCATAGACGATAGCACCGTCAAAGAGCGTATTGATTTCATCTGGATGTTTGACTTCGACGTGAACAGACTGTACGCCATCCGTCGCATCACGTTCAAGAGCAAGAGGTACTCCACCTGTTTGGAAATCTTCAAAGATATTCCAGCTTGGCTCGATGGCATCCACACAGACGTATTCCATCATGTTAGCGAAGCTTTCATTAAGCCAAAGGTCATCCCACCATTTCATAGTCACGAGGTTTCCAAACCATTGGTGGGCAAGCTCATGTGCTACAACTAGGGCAACTTGTTGACGGCTAGCAAAGGTTGAGTTCTCATCCACAACTAAGTAAACTTCACGGTAGGTCACAAGACCCCAGTTTTCCATAGCACCAGCTGAGAAGTCAGGAAGGGCGATGTGAAGTGATTGAGGAATTGGATACTTAACTCCATAGTAATCTTCGTAAAACTCGATAGAGCGAACGGCGATGTCCAGTGAGAAATCAAGGTTGGATAATGGGTGAGCTTTGGTTGAGTAGACACCTACGAGGGTACCATTTTTAGTTTTAGCGGTCACCCCTTGCAAGTCACCTGCAACAAAGGCTAACAAGTAAGAAGACATACGAGGTGTTGTCTCAAACTTCCAGATGCCTGTTTCCTTGCGGTTTTCAGCATCGATTTCAGGCATGTTTGACAAGGCCAATTCACCTTCTGCTTGGTCAAAACGTAGGGAAAGGTCAAAAGTTGCTTTTGCTTCAGGCTCATCCACACATGGGAAGGCTTCGCGCGCGAAATGACTCTCGAACTGGGTAGACAAGACCTCCTTCTTGACACCATCAACTGTGTAGTAAGAAGGGTAAATCCCTGTCATATTGTCTGTGATTTTTCCTGAAAAAGCGATGACCAATTCAACTTGACCAGCCTCAGCCAATTCGATATGAAGGGCTTCATTGTCATGGTCAACTGTAAATGGACGAGCTTGACCCGCAACTTCTACAGAAGCGATTTCCAAGTCTTTTTGGTGCAGGGAAATACGATCACTCTGTGCTTGACCAGTGATTGTTACCTTCCCAGAAAAGGTCTTGGTCTCACGACTCAAGTCTAAAAATAAATCATAATGTTCAGGAACAAATTGCGTAATAAAATGTTCAACTGCTTGCATAGTTTTCTCCTATTCTAAGTTTAAGAGTTGCTGCTCTTCTTCAAACAAACTTATTATATCATGTTTTGCCTAAGAAAAAAGGATTGGACGGCGATTTCCAAAACTTTCTTCCTTCTGCAGTCTACAGTGGGTAGACCTTGCGAAATTCTTCCAACACGACCTTGCTGTCAGGCGTAAAAGTCAGGCCTGCTTCATTCAGACACTCGGTGAAAAAGTCCTCATGAACCTGACGCCAGTAGGCCAAAGACTTGTCTCCCTCACCTTCCTTAAAGGCATGGTCAGCGGAAACTTGATTGAAAGATTGAACGGAAACCTTTGTAATTTCAACAATGCAGACAGCCTGATTTTGACTATCTAAAATGACATCGAAGGTCCCTTTTTGTGGAAGAGGTTCGTCTTCTATTGCATAGAGGTCGTAGGCTGAGGCAGTTGCTGTCTTTTCGCCTTTTAAAACCAAACCTGCCAAGGTATCGGCTTCCACTCCAAAAGCCCAGGCATCTATCTCATCTCCAATTGAGGGGTTAATTTGCTTATAGGCATTCCACATTTCTTGCGGTGTCATGGGTACTCCTTTGTAATTTTTTACTTACTTCTTTTACACGTTTGAGGTGGTCTGGATGGTCAATCTCTAAATCAAAAATCTCCGGAATAGAACTATAGTGGATAATGCATTTGATACCCATCTGATTCATTTTTTGTATGAAAGAAGCATTCAGATAGCCTGCTACAGCAAAGTCAATCTTTTTCATCCTTGCTTTATCCTGCATCTGTCTTAGCATATCTAACATTATTGGGCTTTCCATATCATGCCATTGACTGTTTCTCACAGTCGCAAAAACAAAAGAAGTCAAATCATTCATTCCAGCTATAATCTTTGAAATACCAGTTTCCAGTATCCTGTCCAAGTCAAAATAAGCTGACGGTAACTCAATCATTGTGCCGACTTTTCCAGTAAAACCATGCTCACGCAATACTCTAATAGCTTGTTTTAATTGGTCAGCATCATTGACAAAAGGAAAAATAACAGACAAATTGGGATTTGTTTGATAAACTTCTGTAACGACATTTGACTCAGCCTGAAATTCATTCGGACACGCCAGCAAACGCCTTATCCCTCTATATCCAAACAAGGGATGATTTTCATCAAAATGCTCTTTAGTCCCCTCTAAACAATTAGCTTCTGTATTTGTTAACTCTGAGAAACGATACCAAACCTCTTCATCTGAGTACAAGGAGCAAATGGTATCTAGATAATCTTTTACAAATTGCTGGCAACTTGCTAATAGGATGTTTTGATTAAGCTCTCTCAACAAATATTCCCCACGAATCATACCAACCTGATGAAATAGTTGTGGGTAAACTTTTTCAGCGATTTTCTCGCCACTAAGAGCTAACTGGTTTTTCATAGCCATTCACCTCGTCTTAAAAGATACAATGTCAAATATCATTATATGAAACTTTCCTCTAGTTCAAAAGCTTCATAAGGTTCAACTAACTCATATCCTAAAAATTCTGCTACTTTTTTGGAAGCCTCGTTATGAGCATCCCAAAGAGGAAACATATCTCTATTTAAACTCTCTAGAATCATTGCAGCACCAAGCTTCTTAGCAAAGCCATTTCCTTGTTCGTTTGGTCTAGTTGCAACTTCCACTTCAACTGCTCCACGGTAAACTAACCCTGAGGAAATCCCAGCAATCAGTTCACTATTTTTAAAAACCACAAAGCCAAATCCACCTTTTAAAACAAAATCCTGATAGGACTCAAAATCCCCCTGTAAATCTTGTGACCATTCTTCCTCAGAAAAGCAGTTATAAATATGATTATCAATAGGCACAATATTGTAACCTTCCTCTAAATGAGTAACTAGATCATTTAGAAATTCAACTTGAAAATTTGCCTTATCTTTAAAAGAATAGCGAGTAAAAGAATTTAGCTCCACCTTCCGATGCAGAAAATCTTGCCAATTAGTATTTTCTGAAATAATAATCTTATAATCTAAACCATATTTTCTAACAAAATCTTCCCAAAATCTGGAATTCAACTCCCCTGCTAGGTATAGAAAATTCCCAACATCATAAAAGCTTGTTGTCCTATCACTGTTTTGGTAGACAGTTCCGATTTGAGATTTAAGACCATAGAGAACCATATTTTTCTTCCATGTTTTAAATAGTTCCATTATCCCCTTACTTCACTTTCCAATTTCTATAGCTTGTCATATCTAATTCTGGAAATCCCAATAACTCTGCTTTAACCTTCAAGACTAATGGTGATGCATTTTCTTCTGTGATTTTCTGAATATCCATCCAAATATATCCGAGTGAATCATTCGCACCATCAGATACAGCATCCGAAATCGTAACTTGAGCTTCCTTCTCGTTTATCTCAATATCATAAAAGGCCATGATATGATGTACTGCAAAGTCTTGCCCTTCTTCTTGAACCAGCACATCATAAATCCTAGGATTAGCGTAACCCTTTAGCTTATATCCCGTCTCTTCCATAACTTCTCTAATCAGCGTTTCTGTCAATCCTTCACCAAGTTGCTGACTACCACCGGGTAGATCATAACGATGTTGATAAGGGCCTCTCGTTTTTTCAATGCAGAGTAATTTCCCATTTTCAAAGCAAACAGCATAGACTCCAAAGTGTTTTTTGATTTCCATCCAACTCCTCCTACTTTAACGACCAACCACCATCTATTGTCAAGATTTGTCCTTGCATGGCGCTCGCTTTTCCACTTGCTAAGAAAAGGCTAATTTCTGCTACTTCCTCTGGCTCAATCCAGCGTTTGATGGGTGTTTCACTAGCCACCCAGTCCGCCAAGCCACCTGGTTCAAAGTCCGCAGCGGTCATAGCTGTCTTGACAGCACCTGGAGCGATACCAAAGACCTGAATCCCAGCTTCAGCATAGTCTAGAGCCAACTGCTTGGTAAAACCAGCTAAGGCGTGCTTAGACGAGGTATAGGCATGACCACCACCACCTGCTAGGCTCGAAGCAATCGAGCACATATTGATGATGATCCCTTTTTTATTTTCCAGCATTTGTATCAAATAATGTCGAGTCAGCTCAACAGGAGTTATGTAGTTGATTTCAAAAATCTCTTGAATTTCCTGGGCTGATTGTTCCAAAAGTGGTTTGTATTCATCCAAAACTCCTGCAGTATTGCACAAAACATCCACATAAGGACACCAGTCAAAAATAGGTGCCAAGTCCAAGGTCAAATCTCTCTGTAAAAAGTGAAAGTCACCTTGCAAGTCAGGCTTTTCACCCTGATCCACCCCGTAAACTTGATAACCTTTTTCTAAAAATAGACGAGCTTGAGCCAGACCAATCCCAGAACTTACTCCCGTAATCAATACACGTCTAGTCATGCACTTCTACCCAATCCGTCGCCAAAACATCACAAGGTGTCGGGCTCCACATGGAAAAACCTTCCCCTTCTCCTGACACGTTGATGAGGAAATAAGGCGTCACTTCAAGTGCAATCCCGTTTTGTTCAATGGTGTCAAAAAGTTGGACATAGTTTTCAGCCCCTCCCCAACCAGTTCGTACATATTTTTTCTTGGCCTTTAATCCAGGCAGGATTTCTTCAAATGTCATGATGTTCTCCTTTAATGCTACATTCTTCATTTAATTATAACAAAAAACCGTTTTCCAACGGCTTTTTGACTGTATATCTACTAAATTCTTCCTACCACTGTAATCCGGCTTCTCTAATTTCTTTCTTGGAAGCGAATTTACCATTTGGTCTGTGCCATCTTCCGTTTCTATCTCTAAAGTAGCCACCTGAATTTGTTGATTGCGAGTTTGATTCTTGGCTTTCTTCCTGTTCTTGTGCGGCTTGACGAGCTTTTTCCTGTTCTTCTTTCTTGGCTTTTTCCTCAGCTTCCTTCTTAGCCTTTTCTTCAGCTTCTTTTTTAGCTTTTTCTTCTTTGTTTTCAACTGTATTTTTAGCCGTACCATCCAAGTAATTGATTTCCGCATTAGCTGAAACATTGTCTAAAACAACATGCGTCACTGAATACTGATCAATCTTTTCTTTACTACCACCCAATTTGATTTCCAAGAGTTTGCCATTTTCATCTATTCCCACATACTGCAATTCAATTTGTCTCGGAATCAATTCATCTTTCTGATAGATTGGGGTCACCTTGTAGTCAAGATAGTAGTTCGGATGATTGGCCAACCAAGAGTCCAATCGATTTTCATAATAAAGCATGCTACTTTGGTTTTGGTCATCTGTTCCAGAATAATTTCCAGCATTGAGCCAGTTAGTCATAGGAACCAGATTCCTTTTTTCATCGTTTAATCCACTAAACTGGTAGCCAATCAGATGACCTCTACTCATCAACCAAGCTTCTTTTTTACCATCACCATAAAAGAATTTATAATTGTGCCATCCAACTGGATCATAAGTCAACTTGGACTCTCTCTTCTCAGTTGGCTCATCACTGTCCTTAAGTTGAATATGAGCACCCGTTGCGCGTGATTTAGAATCCAATTCCCCAAGTTCTAGCTGCTTTTCATTTTTAAAAGGCAAAAGTCCAGCTTCTTTAAACAACTTCTCATCAAACTTGATTTGCTTCTGTTCAATTTTTTCTTCTGGGACCTTTGATTCCGCCTTATGTCCAGAACAAGCAACTAGTGTTGTGATTGAAAGTAAGGCAATGGAGAAGGATAGTAGCTTTTTCATAAAAACCTCCTTTTTATATAGTAATTAGATTAATATCTCCTCTTACATTTTACTATCATTTTGTTAATTGTTCAAGACTAAAGAGACTGTTATTATACTATTTCTCCTCCAATGTCCAAAACAAAAACGATAACCACTTTTCAGTAGTTACCGTTGAGTTCTTTTGATTAGTCTTTCCCACCAAGTTTGCTGTTGATAGTCATCATGATGCTGGCTATCTTCTCACCCCAGTATGGATCAGAAGCATAGCGAACATTCATTCCAGTTGCTTTATTTCCAAGGTGGTCTCTGCCATAGTCAATGTAATTCTCACGAATCCACTTGGCCGCTCCGAGGATTCCTTTATCCACATTATCAAAACTCTTGGCTGAGAGATATGGGCTAGTATCATAAGCAGCAATACCAAAGAAGTTGTTCTTATCTCTGGCAATTTGACTGCGACCCCAAGCACTTTCAAGAGCACTATGCGCCATCAAGTAAAGGGCATTGACACCGTAGCGTTCCTCAGCTTCTTTGAAAGTCGCTCCTTTACCTGCTAGAGGACTATCCTGCAAGTTCATCAGCGAATACAGTTTATCCAACTCAGCTGCGCTATAATTACTTGGTTCTCTCAAGTTTTTATAAAGGAAAGGATTTTTAATGGTAAAGCCATCAAAGTGCTCTCCATCAGTTGAGTAGTACTTCTTACCAATAACCATAGCAGATGTGTGTGGAGCTACTTTGATACTCGTATAAGGAGAGAGTTCATGATAGAGGAATTTCCCATCACTAGTATAATGAGGGATAAACTCGCTTCCTTCATCCACTGCTGTCAAATCACTTTGATTCATATAGCCAGACAAGCCAGAAATCGAAACTGCAAGTCGGCCACCTTTTCGAGTCGAACTATCCAGTGAAACAATGCTTCCTTGGTTAATGTAACTCAAGATTTCTCCAGATGCACTATAGACATAGGCTGTGATGGGTTTAACTTTGTAATATTTGGTTTTATCCGCGACATGCCATCTACCAGAAGCATCCAAGGTATGACCATCCACAGTTTCATTTCTTGCCATATAACCGCCTGATTTAAGGTAGTACCATGATTGGTCGGATGAATCGTAGATTAATTCTTTCTCAGCCATCTTTCCATTTGACTTGAGGTAGAACCAATTGTTCTTGTACCACACCCACTCACTTGCAGCCATATAACCACCAGATTTGAGATAGTAGTAACCATTATCCCAGAGCCATTCTTTATTGGCATAATTTCCATCAGAGTTGATATAGAACCAAGAGTTATAATTCTTGTCAAAGAGCCACCCTTTGCCAGCTTTTGCTCCACTACTCGTCACATAACTGCGGTCAATCCACGTTTCCGTAGAGAGGTAGCCACCAGATTTGAAATGGTAATCCTTGCCTTTGATGGTTTGCCAACCTTTTTCAGCATAGGTTCCGTCAGCCTTCAAGTAAAACCAAGAATCGTAATTCTTATCAAAGAGCCATTCCGATTTCAGTTTAGCTCCACTTTTAGCAACATAGAAGCGGTCAATCCAGCGCTCGGTAGAAAGATAACCGCCTGATTTGAAATGGTAATCTTTTTCTTTGATCGTTTCCCAGCCTTTTTCGGCATAGGTTCCGTCTGCTTTCAAGTAAAACCAAGAATCATAATTCTTATCAAAGATCCATTCCGATTTCAATTTAGCTCCACTCTTCGCAACATAGAAACGATCAATCCAGCGCTCAGTAGAAAGATAACCGCCTGATTTGAAATGGTAGTCCTTCCCATCTATAGTTAACCAGCCATTTTCAGCATAGGTACCATCTTGTTGAAGGTAGAACCAACTGCTATAGTTGTCATCATAAATCCAGGCTTGTTTAACCTTATTACCATTTTCTGATATATAGTTCTTACCAAGCCAAGCATTTTTTAGCATTTTACCTTGTGAATTGATGTAGTATTGATTCTCCCCTTGAGTGATCCACTCATCTTTGGCCATTTTCCCGCCTTCTTTAAGGTAATATTTTTCCTGACCTTGTTGAATCCACTCATTTTGAGCTTTTTGACCATCCGACTTGAGATAATACCAGGATTGTTTTTCTTGGTCAAACACCCATTGATTCTTGACCCTAGCACCACTTTCAGTCACATAGTACTGGCCAACCCATGTTTTTGTGACTAATTTTCCGGTCTCGTTAAAATAGTAATCCTTACCACCAACTGTCAGCCAGCCGTTCTCAGCTCGATTTCCATCAGCTGTTAAATAAAACCAAGCCTGTTGCGTTTGGTCAAAGATCCATTGGTTTGTTGCTGGTTTCCCATCTGCTTTGAGGTAGGTCTTTCCTTGCCAAGTTCCCTCTTCTGCTTTTGCTGTCTCTACTACAGTAAAAAAACACCCCAACAAGCCAGCACTTACTAGGGCCACTTTCCATCGTTTCATTTAAATGCTCCAATAACGTTTTATAATCCCTATTGTAACATAGTTAACCGACGGAAATATTACAAATTGATGAAGATTCTATGTCTTGTTGACGATAAGGAAAGACTAGCTTATCTCAGACTGGCTTTGACTTCCTTGCCTAATTCTTCCAAACTGCTAATGCCATATTTATCCATGACTTTTGGTAGATATTCGATGATATCAGGACAGGCGTATGGATTGGTAAAGTTGGCTGTTCCAACTCCGATGGCAGATGCCCCAGCCAGATACATTTCTAGCGCTGCTTCAGCCGAATCCACTCCCCCCATTCCAATAATGGGCAGGTCTGTTGTTTGAGCCACTTGTCGGATGAGTTTGAGGGCTACTGGAAAAACTGCTGGACCAGACATCCCACCTGTTCCATTTGCTAAGATCGGCTTTCTGGTTTTTAGGTCAAATCGCATACCGACTAGAGTATTGATCATGGTTAGGCCACTTGCTCCTGCATCTTCTGCGGCTTTGGCGATGGTGACAACATCCGTTACACTAGGGGTTAACTTGACATAAACTGGCACATCAGAGGCTTCCACAGCCGCTTTTACCACTTCATAAGCCAAGTCAGGATCTTGCCCAATCAAAAGTCCATGATTGCCGTGATCCACATTCGGACAAGAGATATTGAGCTCGATAGCTTTTACATTTGCTGCCTTGGAAATTCCTCGAGAAACGGCAGCGTACTCTTGTTTTGAAAAGCCTGCAACATTTGCGATGATGGGAAGCGTAGGATACTCTCTTTCCAGCCAAGGCAACTTCTCAGCTAAAACAGCTTCTAAACCAGGATTTTGCAGACCGATTGCATTGAGCATACCGGCAGGTGTCTCTGCAACTCTGGGAGTTGGATTGCCAAAACGCGGTTCAAGTGTCGTTGCCTTGATCATAATGGAGCCTAAAAGGTCTAAATCGTAGTACTTGGCATACTCTTGGCCAAAACCAAAACAGCCTGATGCTGGTATGATGGGATTTTTCAAGTCCAAGCCTGGTAGAGAAACTTGTAAGCGATTTGTAGTCATGACTTTCTCCTTATAATACAACTGTTCCTGTGCGGAAAACAGGACCATCTTCACAGACGCGTTGGCTAACCGTCTCACTTTCTGGCACTTTTAGAACACAGGCATAGCAAGCCCCCATCCCACAAGCCATACGGGATTCCAGAGATAGATAGGCTCTTGGGTGATTATAAAATTTTTGATTGATGTACTTCATCATTCCAGGAGCCCCACAGGAGTAAACAGCATCAAATTGAATGTCTAAGTCATTGATGACGACTGACACATTTCCCTTGATGCCATAAGAACCATCATCTGTCGTTACAAAGACCTGACCATATTGGGCCAATTCGGTTTCGAGAATAACAGCATCCTTAGTCGCAAAACCGAGGACTGTCACTACTATCACTCCACGCGCATGCAATTCCTTGGCCACCTCAAGCAAGGGCGGAACACCAATCCCCCACCAACGAGGAGAACTTGGCTCTGATTGTCTAAATCAGACAAGTCAAAACCATTCCCCTGAGGTCCCATCACATCAAGAGTATCCCCCTGACTTAAGGTTGAAAAAATGGCTGTCCCAGCTCCTTCAATACGATAAATGAGGTGGCATTGCTTTCTTACCCTATCAATAGACGAAATCGAAATGGGGCGGCGCAAGAGATGGGCATCATCAGGCACACGCAGATGGAGAAATTGACCTGCTCGCATGGCTTCAACCATTTCCCCTTCTAGGACTAATTCAAAGATTGCTGGCGCAATTTCCTCTTGTGCGACCACCTTCATGGTTTCCAAACGAATGACACTCAAACGCTTCTTACATGTGGGATTCATGACTTTTCCTCCTTAAATTTAAGGGGACCAGATAAAGAAAAGGCCTTGCATTAGCAAGGCCTCAGTTAAAATCGTACAAAACGATAGAGCACACTCAAAAAGTCTCCTCTAGAAAATTGTACTATTCTTTTATCTGACACCTTGTGAGTCTCTCTGGACTCCCCTTAAAGGTTAAATTTGTATTAGTATACTCTTTCAAGGAAAAAAAGTCAAGTAGAAAACGAACGTTCTACCTGACTTCCTGGGATTATTTTTCACGAATGACTTCGACCTTATAGCCGTCTGGATCCTTGACAAAATAATAGTTTGGTGGATTTCCAGGCAAACCTTTTGGTTCTGTTACTTCATAGCCCTTGGAACTATGTTCTTGATGAAGAGCCTCAAGGTCAGGTGTGCTGAGAGCGATATGGGCAAAGCCGTCTCCTACCACATAAGGGCCGTGGTCATAGTTATAGGTCAATTCCAACTCGTAGTCATCACCCTCAAGTCCTAGATAGACAATGGTGAAAGCATGATCTGGAAAATCTCTGCGACGCAATTCTTTAAATCCAAAAGCATCTTGATAAAAAGCTATTGATTTTTCAAGGTTTTCTACTCGCAAGCAAGTGTGTAGCATTTTTGAAGCCATTTTCATTACCTCTTTCATTTTAATAGTTCTATTATACCTTTATTCAGGAAAATTTACTAGAAACTTGAACTAGAGTCCTCTTCTCTAAGCTTTCATTCTAAGCAGCACTTTTACGATTTTCCTTGCGTATATTGCGAATAAGGAAAAGCAGGATAAGGATAAAAAGCCCCTCAAGGAAGTAGAACGTAAATTCGCTGTTCATGAGTAGTAAGTCTTTGTAATGATAGTTATTACCGAAAACTGAATTTGGTGCAAATAGGATCCGGAACAGTCTTCTTAGGAAAATAAAGATCTGCAAGCCATAAATCATAAAAACCTTCTTCACACCAATCATGAAGCCTTGTTCCTTTGTAAAATAAGACAAGGCAATTCCATTTAACAAGAGGATAACAGTTATAGCCAGTGTTTCATTTCGTAGAATAGTTGGATCAAAGTTATCTAAACGGCTGTGAATGTAGGGCAACGTTTGAAAGAGTAGGAGCCCCAAGATTGCTGGTATGAAAATTTTCTTCAGAGATGGTGGAAATCCAGGACTAAATCTTGTAAAAGACAAGCAAATCACAAGGATTGCAAAAATATGGAAGTAAGCTATGGCAACTCCTGAAATAGTCTGGCTTCGATTTACCAAAGCAGAAAGAAAACCAGCAGAAAGAAAGATACCGATAGGAATCAGCTTATCCAAAGAATAATCCCATTTCAGCCCCTGACTCACTTGGAAACCATCGATGAAGCTGAAAAATGTAATGAACATAAGGGCACCAATGAGACCAAACGGTAAGGATGGAATGACGAGGGTCAATAGCAAGATTAGTAGGAACCATGGATGGGGGCTGTAGTAGAATTTCCGTTTTTCTCCTCTAGCAGTCACTCCTTCCTCAATCGGTGTTTTCCTCAATTTTAGCATATAGACGTAAAAGAGTGAAAACATACCAGCATGAACCCATGAATTATAACCAGGTCGCTCTATAATACTGAGTAGCAAACTCGCAATCGTAAAGAGGCCAGAGAAAATCTGAAGAAACTTATTATTAAATACCTGTCTTTTTTTCCAATCCAAATAAGAGTGCTTAGCCTTTGGATGACTAAGTTCATAAGCATAAACTGTCATCTCTTCTAGTTTCTGGTCTGTCTCCTCCGTCATCATTTGGGGAGCCATTTTAGAAGTAGGAAAAGGAGCTAAAACATATCTTAGGAGCTCGCCATCTGTAAAACGATGGTACTCCTTATAGATCTGTTGAAGCAAAATCGTTAGAATGCGTGGTCTTCCTTTAAAGTAGCTTCTCCACTTCTCCCAATCATTGATATCTTCATCGCTCTTAGTGAGCTTATCCATATAGAGATAACCTTCATTGTACCAGTAATCAAAATTTTCTTTTTTATCTAGTGCGTACTCCTCTACTACTGAAGGATAAGAATGGATACTCTTCCAGAAATGAAGTTTTTTCAGGTAAGGATTTGATTCCTCATCACTGTAACGCTCCACAAATTGGAAAACAAGGGCTAACACTTTCGCATTGGTTAAAGGATAGACGTCCACCTTTTCTAACAAATCAAGTAGGAGAGTGTGATCTTTAACTGATTCAAAAAGATATTGCCAATCACGTAAAAGTTTATACTCGTCTTCATAGTGAGCATGGAGCAACTCATAGAAGGCTGCCTCTACTTCTTCCGGGTTATCTAGAGTGTAATGACTAAAGTCAACGTTTTCTCCCAGCTCCCCTTTTACTTCCTCTAAGTAATCATCCAAGTCATTCAAGAGTGGATAATCCTCTTCAAATATGACTTGTCGGTTTTTTTCAAGAATATAGGTTAAAACGGGCACACTCTTGATTATCTGACGATTTTGATTTACTTGATCTAAGACCATAAAGCTCAGATAGGGGTGCTTGAAAAAATCTATCCAAGAGCTCAATTGATTTGCTTTGTTAGAATCTTGGAGAATTTCTTGGCAAAGTTGATAAGAATAATAGAATTCCTCAGTGGCTTCATAGGCGTTTTCAAGCGAACTGCCTTCCTCTTCTGCTATAGCTCTTTTAACTTTCCAATACTTCAGTTTATAGTAATAGCCCCAGTGTCGGAAGTCAGGTATATAGTCTTCCAGCAAGGGAATGAGGATAGAGAATTGCTCCGGTTTGTTAAAAATATAAACGTCCATTTCCTCTAAAACGGATTGAACAATGTCCATATCATATTGATACTGATGAAAGAACTGACGCCATAGATGCTCTTGTTCCTCTTGGTTATAACCGTCATTTCCAACAATACTTTCAATCGCATTTCGGATCAGATAGGTTCCTTCATTATAACCACTAAAGTCAAGAGTAGGCCTTGTTGTTCCTTCTTGCCCACAGTTCTCTTCATCACCAAACGTTTCAAAGTTGAGGATATTCGTAGCTCTTTCTTCAGAATCTCCATTTAGCTGAACTTCCTCATCGTAGTCACTAAAGTCAAGGGGGGACTTTTGCTCATTCTCTTCTGATTTAAAGGTTTCAAAGTTAAAGGAATCGCTGGTTTTATCAGTCAATTGCTGATAATCACTGAAATCAAGACTAGATGTTTCAGACTCTTCGTTCTCAGTCTTCGTTTCTTCAGTCAAGGTTTCAAAGTTGAGACTAGAGTTAGACTTTTCATTCGCCTCTTCTTCAAGTTCAGTAGCTTCTTGAGGGTCACTCGCTTTTCTTAGACTATTTTCTGGTCTTGTGTTTCTAGACCTCGCATAAGTCAAGGCTTTTTGGTAAGCTTCAACAATTTCTTGGTAAATTTCTGGTTGGTCTTCTGGGTGATAGAGCCGAACCAATTCAGCATAACGCCTTCTAATAAGCTTGACGTCAGTCGTTGGCTCTATCCCTAAAGTTTCCCATATATTCATAAGGTCTCCTCTTTTATAGTCCTCGCTCTAGGAAGTCTAGATAGTTTGAAAATGATTGATAGAGTTTTGGCAAATGATACATAGATGCTTGGCTGACCTCTTCTTCAAATCGTCTAGTTTCAGCCATTAGCTCATCTCTTCTTCTCCCCAAGAGCATACTGTACACGCGATTCGCTTTTTCAATCAAGAAACGATAAACCTCTGTTTCTTGAGCGTTGATCTTATAGCGAGTCAACTCTGCTTGCTTAGCCTTGATTTCCTTTTCTGTCAGAGTAACACTATCTTGGAGAATAACATGACTAAAGACTTCCTGTGTTGAATCAATTTTCACTTCGACATCCAAAATTCCATTTAAATCATAGGTAAATCGAACTGTGAAACTTTCATTTACTCTAGTATTAACAGGGACGGGAACTTCTAATTCTCCTAGAAACAGGTTTTGTGATGCCTTCATCATCTCACCTTGATAGACCTTTATCTTGACTTGACTCTGTCCCAACTCAGCCGTATAGTACTGTTCGATGCGTGAAGCAGGTAGGGTAGAATTTCGCTCAATAATCGGCGAAAAACGGTCTCCAACTATCTCAATCCCCAGTGTAAAAGGACAAATATCAGACAGTAATAAATCTCGTATCTCACCCTGCCGTTCTTTTATTCCTGCTAAAAGGGCACAACCTCTCGCAATCATCCGATCAGGATCATCCGAAACCTGCACCACTTGATTGATACAGTAGGATAAAAAGTCTTGAACCAAGCGGAGTTTCGAAGTCCCCCCCACAAGAACAAAGTTATCAGATGATACATAGCTATAACGTGCATCCATCAAGGCACGGTCTAAAACAGCCTTAACACGGGCTAGCAGAGGTTGACAAAGCTCATAAAATCGTTGGTAGCTCAAGTCTAAAGTGTATTCCTGTTCTTGGTCCAGAACCGTCATCTTCACTTCTTCTTTATCATTGAGTTCTAGCTTTATCTTTTCAGCCTGTACCAGAATTTTGCTATAAAATTCTCGGGAAATCGTATCCTTGGTTAATTGATTGGAGACTAAAAATTCCTCAGTAATAGCCGTAGTGAAGTCTTCTCCTCCCAAACGATTGTCCCCTGCAATCGACACGATTTCGACGATATTATCAAAAAGCTCCACAACTGAAATGTCTAGAGTTCCACCACCAAAATCGACTACAATAAAAGATTGATCTTCTTGGTTTACCATAGATCTTTTAGCAAGAGCCGCTGCGGAAGGTTCATTGATAATCCGATCAATCTGAACTCCTGCAAATTTCCCTGCTAGTTTGGTCGCATAGCGTTGAGCATCGTTGAAATAGGCTGGTACACTTACAATCACTTCCTCGACCTTTTCTCCAAGATAGGTCTCTGCATCGTCTACCAACTTTCGAATGATAAAAGAGCTTAATTCTTCAGCCTTATATGCTCGATTTCCTAGCGTCAACTCATGCTTGGTCCCCATAAAACGCTTGAACTGAGAAACCGTCTTATCTGGGTGGGTCACCAAGCGTTCCTTGGCAATTTTTCCAACTATAATCTCATCATTGTCATCTAAAGCCACAACAGATGGAGTCAAATACTCACCAAAAGCATTGGGAATCAGCTTGACCTGGCCATCTTGGTATACCCCTACTAATGAATTAGTCGTTCCTAAATCAATACCTACTATCATCTTCTTCTAACTCCAAATCTTTTTTAGATATTCCTATTATACAGGAAATATCCTATTTTCTTTGAAAAAATCTGTCATTTACTCTTTAAAATAGAAAATCGTTTAAGGAAAATAAAAAAGTTTCACCCTACTCTTGCGGTAAAAATCACGAGAGTAAGAATGAAACAGTTTGTCATTATTTACCAAGTTTTGCTTTAGCTGCATCTGCAAGAGCTGTGAAAGCTGCTGCATCGTTAACAGCCAAGTCAGCAAGCATTTTACGGTTAACTTCGATTTCAGCCAATTTCAAACCATGCATCAATTGTGAGTATGAAAGTCCGTTCAAACGAGCTGCCGCATTGATACGAGTGATCCACAATTTACGGAAGTCACGTTTTTTCTGACGACGGTCACGGTATGCATAGTAGTAAGAGTTCATTACTTGTTCTTTTGCAGTACGGAACAAGATGTGTTTAGCTCCATAGTAACCTTTTGCTAATTTAAGAATACGTTTACGACGTTTGCGTGATACAACGCCACCTTTAACACGTGCCATGTTTTATTTCCTCCAAATATTTCCTAGAATTGTTTACTTACTGTTAGGCTATTATTTCAAGCGAGTAAGCATCGCTTTGATACGTTTGAAATCTCCTGAATTCACCATAGATGCTTTACGAAGATGACGACGTTGTTTCTTAGTTTTTCCGTGGAAACGGTGAGAAGTGTAAGCACGGAAACGTTTAAGTCCACCAGAACCTGTACGTTTGAAACGTTTAGCTGATGCGCGGTGTGTTTTTTGTTTTGGCATGATTTTTTCTCCTTTATTTAACTTTCTGACAATTATTTTTTGTCAGTTGCTGGCGCCAACTGCATGAACATTTGGCGTCCATCCATCTTAGCTCGTTGTTCGATGATCGCAATATCTTGTGTTGCTTCAGCAAACTCGGCTAAAACTTTTGCACCAATCTCTTTATGGGTGATCATACGCCCTTTAAAGCGAATGGATACCTTAACTTTATTTCCTTTTTCAAGGAACTTGCGTGCATTGCGAAGTTTTGTGTCAAAGTCACCCTTGTCAATAGTTGGACTCAGACGAACTTCTTTCACAGTAACAACACTTTGTTTTTTACGTTGTTCTTTTTGCTTTTTCTGATACTCAAATTTGAACTTACCGTAGTCCATAATTTTAGCAACAGGTGGTTTTGCTTGGGGTTGAATCAATACTAAGTCAACATTTGCACTATCAGCCAATGCTTGCGCTTCGCTGAGTGGCTTGATGCCTAGCTGTTCTCCCTCAAGACCGATCAAGCGAACTTCACGTACACGAATTTCATCATTGATGAATAAGTCTTGCTTTGCTATGGTTTTCACCTCTTTTTTATTATTAGAGAAAAACAATAGCGGACTCGTAATAATACAAGCCCGCACGTTATGATAGCGTTTCTTAGAAACTTTTCATCCGTAGGGCCAGGCAACTTGATGTCACAAGGCGAGAAGCTCTCACTTCTGCTTTTCTCAACTTTTATATGATACCAAGTTTTCTATCCCTTGTCAAGATAAAAAGTCAATTTTTTAAAAACTTTGTCTATCTTATCGAACCGTTTCAATTCGCCAACTATTCCATCCTTTAAAGCGAATAGCTCCATGCTGATCGGTTCGGTAAATCTTACTCTTGATGGTTTCTAGTCGTGTCAAGGTTTCCTGATGGGGGAGTTTCTCACGATTGCTCTTTCCAACTGAAATGAGAGTAATTTCTGGTTTGACTTTTTCTAGGAAAGCTGGATTTGATGAGGTTTTAGAACCATGCTGGCCTACTTTCAAGACATCCACCTCTAGGTCTGGATAATGCTTCAGCAAGTCCTTCTCTCCCTTCTCTTTCAAATTTCCTGTGAAGAGAAAGTGTTTATCCAAGAGTTTTCCATAAAGAACCAGGGAACCATCACGCTCCCCATCTCCAATCTTCCCTGGAGATAGGACTTCTAAGTAACCGCCAAAAATCGGCAAGTTCTCCCCTGCTGCCACACTGCGCACCTTGGTTTGAGTCGCTTGTAGTTCCGCTACAAATTCCTTCTGTTTCAGACTGCCTTTTGACACTATAATTTCTCCTACATAAAAAGCCTTTGCCACCTCCAGCAAATCTCCAACATGTTCCTTGTCTGTGTTGGTCAAAACCAGCTGGTCAATCTTGGCTACTCCTCGACTTTTTAAATAGGGAATTAAGGTGCGCTGGGCATTGCTGGTCGTCACTTTTTCTTGCCAATCCTCAATTTTCTTATCAGATTCTGCCTTGCCACCCACATCTATGAGAATGGTTTTCCCAGTTACATCCCGTAGAAAAATACTTTCTCCTTGCCCCACATCCAGCATGGTGATTTCATTTTCCAGTGAATACTTGGTCAAGAAAAAGAGCCCCACAATAAAGAGACTGAATACTGCTAGTCTTTTAATGTTTTTCCTCATATCATATAGCAAGGCTAATGAAACTAAGAGGAGAATCAAAAACCACGCATTGGGTTGACCAAAAACTAGAGGCCTACTTGCCAGCTGTGATACCAAGCGAATGATGTTCTCCAACCACTCAAAAATAAAGTTAAACTGAGTGACTGGGTAAACAAAAGACAGAATGAATAAGATGGACAAAAGTGGCAAGAAGACCACATCAAACAGAAAGGAAAAGACAAAGGTCAAAAGGATAGACCAGGGCTGAAATTCTGCAAAATAGAAGGATAGAATAGGCAATATTCCCAAAGAAATGACCAGACTTTCTCTGCCAACAGCCTTGAGTCCCTCCCCTTCTTTGCTAGTCATGGTCAAGATAAAAGCATAAGCGCAGGACAAGACTCCTCCTGCAGTTAGGAAAAAGTTAGACATGATGATAAAGAGGACAAGGACCGTTAGGGCAAAATTATCCAAACCCTTAACACCATGTTGGGCCAGTAACTTTTGCAAGAGACTGCGAATGACCGAAGCTGAAAATCCTGTCAAACCTGCATAGATAAGAGAAAAGGGATAAGTTAGCCACTTCAACTTTTCTTGAGTTAATCCCAGGCGCAATAAAAGTTTCTTAAAACCATCCATAAAGAAGCCCACCTGCATACCCGACAAGGCAAAGAGGTGGATAATACCAAGACTAGAATAAAGTTCATTCATCTCCTCAAAGTCCGTGTCCAAATGTCCCAGCAAGAGCCCCGTCATGTAGTTGCGCATAGAGTCTGGAAAGTGCGTCTTGATCCAAACTACAGCCTTTCGACGTATACTAGACAGATTTTCTCCTATATCCCAACTGCTAATCTTCTTAAGTGACTGGATGCTCTTGATAGTCAGTGTCTGGTGAATCCCTTGAGTCTTCAGGTAGGCTTGGTAGTCAAATCCACCAAAATTTCTCTGCTCTTCAGGCTCCGAAACTTTTCCTTCTAGTTCAATCTCATGAAGGTCTGTTAAGGTCTGAAAGAGCTCTTTCTCTTCCTCGGACTGGAGTTTATAGTAAACTTGGAAGGTGTGACCCTCAGCCTTGCCCCGAAAGGACAGACTATCTCCATTGACCTTAATAGTGTCAGGCAAAATCCGTACCCTCTCAACAGAATCCACTAGGTTCTGACTAGCTTGTGTCTGTTGCCAAGTTTGAAACAGAAACCAAAATCCAAAAACTCCACAAATAGCTAAAACTTTTCCAGCAGATTTCCAAGGAAATTGGAAAAAGAGGCATACTAACAGAAAAACAAAACCTAGTAGTGCGAGATAGGAGGCTGAGAAAATAGCATAGTAAAGCCAGAGTAACAGAAAACTCAGATAGATTAGGGGGATAGGGAAATTCTTAATCCACTGTAACATAGTCTTTTAACTTTTCTACGGTCTTAGCGCCAATACCAGAGACTTTCTTTAATTCATCTACCGACTTGAATTTGCCATTTGCCTCACGATGGTCTATAATATCCTGGGCTCGTTTTCCCCCCAAGCCTTTGACCTGCTTTAGTTCTTCCAGACTAGCTTTATTGAGGTTGACCTTCTTTTCTTTACTTGTCGAAGGAGTCGTTCCAGAGGCAGCCTGCTGACTAGCTGCTTCTTCTCCCTTGCTTGGAACATAGACAAGAGCCTCGTCACTGACTTTCTGAGCTAGATTGAGCGACTTGTTGTCTGCCTCCTCTGTCAAGCCACCAGCCTTCTGAACGGCATCATTGACCCGACTACCTACAGGCAAATCATAAATCCCTGGCGATTTAACAGCACCCTTGACATCTACTGTGATTAGATCTTGTTCAGGAGATTCATCCTTTTCTTCCTTCTTGACTTCCTTTTCAGTCAATGAATCCTTGGAAACAGCTGCAACTTCTGCCTGCAAATTCGTTTCTTTGACAGGTGTTTGTGGAGCTGGTTTTAGTAGGAAAAATCCGCCAACAAGCAGGCCCAAACCAGTACAGATGACGATGATTTTATACTCTTTGATTTTCTCGATAATTGCTTCCATATTTTCTCCTCTCTTAAATTATTCGTAAGAGAAAGAAAAAAACAGCTGAAAAATCTTTTCAACTGCTTACTTATTTGCAAAATAGTCTTCTTTAGTAAAGACATAATGAACTCTTGTAACGATTCGGCCTTCTTCATGCTGGTCCATACAAGCATATGGTTCTGCATGTGAAAAACGCATGCCTGATTTCTCCATGACCTTTCCAGATGCAGGATTGTCCTTATCGTGAAGTGCGGTCAACTTGTTCATTCCAATCTTCTCAAAAGCCAGCTCAATCACGGCACGATTGGCTTCTGTCGTCAATCCTTGATTCCAATACTTTTGGTTGATAATGTAGCCAATAGCTGCCTTCTTAAGAACAGGATCAATCTTGTGCAAATCAATAGTTCCAATAAACTGACCATTGCTTTTTAGTTCGATTCCCCACCGTCCCAAGGGATTAGCCAAGTAGAACTGAGCGATGTTGTTCTTGGTTTCTTCTAAGCTTTGATTTGTTGGAAAAGTATAGCGTGTATTTTCTCTGTCTGAGGCATACTCAAACATAGCTTCTGCATCGTCCAAGGTTACAGGTCGGAGCAATAAACGCTCCGTTTCTATAGATGGATACTGAGCAAATTTCACAAATATTGATTCCATACTTTTCCCTCCATTAGAGCTTGATTCTCACTAGTCTAGCATAAATAAATTTGGATGACAAGTTTTTCTTGATTTTTGAAGCGGTTTCATATACAATAAAACCATCACATTTTTGATTTATGAACTGGAATGTGACAACTAAAACAAGACCGTCAATTGAAAGGTAGGTTATCTCTATGTTAATCGGAATCCCAAAAGAAATTAAAAATAATGAAAACCGTGTTGCCCTCACTCCTGCTGGCGTCCACAGTTTAGTCAGTCGTGGACATCGTGTCCTCATCGAAACAAATGCTGGTCTCGGTTCAGGATTTACTGATGCGGACTATCAAAAGCAAGGAGCTGAGATTGTCGCTACTGCTGCTGAAGCATGGGCTGCCGAGTTAGTCGTGAAAGTAAAAGAACCACTAGCTTCTGAATATGGTTATTTGCGCGACGATCTTCTTCTCTTCACCTACTTGCACATGGCCGCTGCGCCAGAATTAGCAGAAGCTATGTTAGCAGCCAAAACAACAGGAATTGCTTATGAAACTGTTCGTGACAATCAAGGACAACTACCGCTCCTCGTTCCTATGAGTGAGGTTGCAGGTCGTATGGCTGTTCAAATCGGAGCTCACTTCCTTACTAAGCAAGCTGGTGGTTCTGGTGTCCTACTTGGTGGTGTACCGGGTGTTCCAAAAGGGAAAGTAACCATCATCGGTGGTGGTGTCGTTGGTACACATGCTGCCCGCATCGCCTTGGGACTCGGTGCTCAAGTGACCATTCTTGATATCAGTGCCAAACGTCTCTCAGTCCTAGAAGAGGTCTTTGGAAACCAAATCCAGACTCTTATGTCCAATTCATTTAACATCGAAGCAAGTGTAAGAGATGCTGATGTAGTGATTGGTGCGGTTCTCATCCCTGGTGCCAAAGCGCCAAAATTGGTGACAGATGAGATGGTCAAACAAATGCGTCCAGGCTCTGTCATCGTTGATGTTGCCGTTGACCAAGGTGGTGTTATCGAGACAGCTGACCGTGTGACAACACACGATGAACCTGTCTATGAAAAACACGGTGTTCTCCACTATGCCGTTGCCAATATTCCTGGTGCTGTCGCCCGTACTTCTACTACCGCCCTAACTAATGT
>NZ_KQ969521.1:789776-857330 GCF_001578935.1 Streptococcus oralis
TTCCTGGTGCTGTCGCCCGTACTTCTACTACCGCCCTAACTAATGTCACTCTTCCTTATATCGAGGCATTGGCTGGCAAAGGATTCACACAAGCAATTGCTGAAGATGAGGGCTTACGTCAAGGTGTGACCACTTATCAAGGTTACTTGACCAGCCTCCCAGTTGCTCAAGGACTCGATAAAGAGCACACTTCTATCGACGAACTTGTTTAAAGCTAGACACTCATTAAAAAAAAGCAGTTCACATCTGAACTGCTTTTTTGCTATTCTTTTTCTTGGTTCTTTTCTTCAACCTTAACTGGAGCTAGTTCATAAGCTCGGATGATTTGAGCGACAACTGGATGACGAACCACATCCTTGGCTGAAAAGTGAACAAAGTCGATTTGGTGAATGTTCTTGAGTTTTTCTTGGGCATCAATCAAACCGGACTTGATGTTACGCGGAAGGTCAATCTGACTGATATCCCCATTGACAATCATCTTAGAATTAAAGCCTAAACGAGTCAAGAACATCTTCATCTGCATGATGGTCGTATTTTGTGCCTCATCGAGAATGACAAAGGCATCATCCAAGGTCCGTCCACGCATGTAAGCAAGGGGCGCGATTTCAATAATTTCACGCTCCATGAGACGGGTCGTTTGATCTTTTCCCAGAATCTGATACAGGGCATCGTAAACTGGTCGAAGGTAAGGATCCACCTTCTCTTTAAGATCACCCGGAAGAAATCCTAGACTCTCACCTGCTTCGACTGCTGGTCGAGTGAGGATAATCCGCTTGACTTGCCCACGTTTAAGGGCTGTCACTGCCAAGGTCACTGCAAGAAAGGTCTTCCCCGTACCTGCAGGTCCGATTCCAAAGGTCACATCATGCTGTTTGACACTGTCCACATAAAGCTTTTGACCCAAGGTTTTGACACGGATCGGTTTCCCAGTATTGTCTTTGATAATTTCTTCTTCGTAAAGGGCGACAAACTTGTCGATTTCATCGTTTTTGACCATGCTAATCGCAGTCACCACATCTGGCGTGCCAACCGTCATTCCTCGATTCACCAAGACCATCAAAGCCTGAATAATCTGACGTGCTTCCTCACAGGCAGTCTCTTCGCCCAAAACCTGGACAATCTCCGTACGGGCATGAATCACCACATCGAGCTCTTCTTCCATCAAACGAAGATGGCGCTCATTGGAACCAAAAAGATGGAACAAGTCATCTGGGTGACTTAGTTGAATGTCTATTGAATGTTCCTTCAAATAAAGAACCTCTCTAATCCGTTTATTTCTTTTTATTATAGCAAAGAGAACAATAAAATACTAGCCTCATCTCATTGTCTCTAGTGTTCTAAGTATTCTTGCCAGATGGCGTCAAAGTCTCCTAGGTTAAAAGAGAAGCTGGCATGCTCCTCCAAAAAGCGACTCACCTCATCAAAATCATCCGTGTGTTTTGGGAAGGCTGACTCTTCAAAAGCGAGGTCTGCCAAAATGGCTTTAGGGCTATTACTTTTCGGATTGCGCTCAGTCATGAGCCAAGTGTAAAATGATTTTCTCATAAGCCTCCCTAAATCAACTCTGTCCCAAACTGGTCTTGCTTGATTTTGCCAGCCTTCATCAAGCCACCGAGTGCTTTCTTGAACTGACCTTTAGAGATACCAAAGGTTGCCTTGATGTCCTCAGGAGACGACTTATCATTCAAGGTCATGAAACCGCCATTGCTTTCCAAGTAGGTCAAAATCATCTGGGCATCATTTTCCAACATCTCAAAAGAACGTGGTTTGAGGGATAGATTCAAGGTACGGTCCACTTCACGGAAACCAATGACACGCGCATCTAACACTTGCCCCAAACGTGGCTCTGCGTAGCGCTCACTTGGGTGGATAAAACCAAGCATGTTATTTTCTGGTAGGTAAACAAAGGTTCCTGACAGCTTGAGACGGTAAACAATGGCTGGCCAGTTTTGGTTCTGCATGTTGTTGTAAGCAGGACGAGCCAGACGTTGGAAGTCTTCCTGATAGGCCAAAAGTCCCCAGATTCGGTCTTTCTTGCCCACTTCAAGGCGGATGTAAAGTTTATCACCTTTCTTAGGCCAGAGTTCCTTGAGCTCAGGGAGGATATCGAGTGACACAACGATTTCCTTATCAGGTAGACCTGTATCCACAAAGACACCCAAGTCCTTACGAACTTCTGTTACGGTTCCCCAACCAAATTGTTCCTGAGTAGCAGTCACTTCTATAGTGGTCAAGCGGAGTTTCTGCTTCATATCGGTATAGGCAAAACCTTTGACCGTGTCACCTACTGTATGCTGACCTTCTTCCTTGGCAAGAGCATAGGTCTGACCATCCTTTTGCACAAAGTAAAAACGGTCATTTTCATCGATGATGAGTCCAACGATAAAACTTGCAAGATTTGTATTCATATTTCCTTCTTTCGAATAAAACTCAGCCAGCAATGCCAACTGAGTTTTTCTGTTTATTTTTAGACTTCCAAAAGTTCTTTTTCTTTATTGGCAGTCATGTCGTCGATGTGTTTGACAGCATCATCTGTTACTTTTTGAATATCTTTTTCAAGAGTCTTCAATTCGTCTTCAGTGATTTCTTTGGCTTTTTCTTGTTTCTTAGCTTCGTCCATAGCATCGCGACGGATATTGCGGACAGCCACTTTAGCATTTTCACCGACCTTCTTCACTTCTTTAGCAAGGTCACGACGAGTTTCTTCTGTAAGAGCAGGGATAACCAAGCGGATTACAGAACCGTCATTAGCTGGTGTGATACCTAGGTCAGAAGCGTTCAAGGCACGTTCGATGTCTTTCAACGAAGACTTGTCAAATGGTGTTACCAACAAGACACGCGCTTCTGGAATGGTAATAGAAGCGATTTGGTTAAGGGGAGTTTCAACTCCATAGTATTCTACGTGGATACGGTCTAGCAAGCTTGCGTTGGCACGACCAGCACGGATACCACCAAATTCACGAGCAAGTGATTGGTGAGACTGGGTCATTCTCTCTTTAGCTTTTTCTACAATTGCGTTAGCCATAATTTTCTTATTCCTTTTCTTCGATATTATTTGAAACTGTTGTTCCGATATTTTCACCAAATACGACACGTTTGATGTTGCCTGGTTGGTTCATGTTAAAGACAACTAAGTCAATGTCGTTATCCATAGAGAGGGTTGAGGCCGTTGAGTCCATGATACGAAGACCTTTGTTGATAACGTCACGGTGGGTCAATTCTTCAAACTTAACGGCAGTCTTGTCTTTCTTAGGATCGGCATTGTAAACACCGTCTACGCCATTTTTAGCCATAAGGATGGCATCCGCTTCGATTTCAGCTGCACGAAGGGCTGCTGTTGTATCTGTTGAGAAGTATGGTGAACCAATTCCGGCACCAAAGATAACGATACGACCCTTTTCAAGGTGGCGAAGAGCACGTCCACGTACGTAAGGTTCTGCCACTTGTTGCATAGCAATAGCTGTTTGTACACGCGTATCGACACCAACTTGTTGCAATGAATCTGCCATCACAAGAGCATTCATCACGGTCCCAAGCATTCCAGTATAATCTGCCTGAACACGGTCCATTCCTGCTTCTGCAGCAGGTTCTCCACGCCAGAGATTTCCTCCACCAATAACAAGGGCAATTTCGATACCTAAGCTATGAACTTCTTGAATCTCTTTTGCGATTGTTTGAACTGTCTGGATATCAATCCCTACGCCACGTTCACCGGCAAGGGCTTCACCTGATAACTTGATTAAAATACGTTTATACTTGGGGTTCGCCATTTTTACTCTCCTTTTTTTATCCTACCTATTTTATCACAATTTCTAAGATTTTTATAGTGCCATGAGCAATTCTTTCAAAAAAATTAGACCGTTAAAAATTCCTCTAAATCGTTAAGGGCACGCTCTGCAATTTTTTCATAACGAGCTTTTTTATCACGGATACGCTCGCCTTCCAACTCCTTGATAATCCCGAAATTGACGTTCATTGGTTGGAAATGTTTGCTATCAGCGTGAGTGATGTAATGAGCCAGACTTCCAATCGCTGTGGTCTCTGGGAAGATAGCTTCACTTTCACCCTTGAAGAGTCGAGCGGCATTAATACCTGCAACTAAGCCTGATGCTGCTGACTCAACATAGCCTTCTACACCCGTCATCTGACCAGCAAAGAAGAGATTTGGCTGTTTCTTAGAACGATAGGTCTGTTCAAGAAGATTTGGTGAATCCATGTAAGAATTGCGGTGCATGACCCCATAACGAACAAACTCCGCATTTTCAAGACCTGGAATCATTTGGAAGACACGCTTTTGTTCTCCCCATTTGAGGTGGGTCTGGAAACCGACGATATTGTAGAGGCTACCAGCCGCATTGTCCTGACGAAGTTGAACAACCGCATAAGGGGTTTTGAACTCTCCATCACGAGGCCCTGTATAGTCATCTGGATACTCAAGTCCCACTGGTTTCATAGGACCATAAAGCATGGTTTTAATGCCACGTTTGGCCATGACTTCGATAGGCATACATCCTTCAAAGTACTTTTCTTTTTCAAACGAATTGAGCGGTGCTTCTTCCGCATTGACCAAGGCTTCATGGAAATCCATAAATTCTTGCTTGGTCATTGGAGCGTTGAGGTAGGCCGCCTCTCCCTTGTCATAACGAGATTTGAGATAAACTTTGCTCATATCGATGGTGTTGACATCGATAATCGGCGCTGCCGCGTCGTAGAAATAGAAGCCATCACCGTCATTAAGGGCATGAATCTTCTCAGCTAGGGCATCACTGGTCAAAGGACCAGTAGCGACAACTGTAATAACATCTATCGGCAATTCTGTAATTTCATCACGAACCACTTCAATCAAGGGGTGATTGGCTACTTTTTCGGTCACCATTTGAGAGAAACCATCGCGGTCCACCGCAAGAGCTCCACCAGCAGGAACACGTGTAGCTTCAGCAGATTCTAAGATAACAGAACCCAAGCGACGCATTTCTTCCTTAAGAAGCCCGACAGCATTGGTCAAAGCATCTCCACGTAAGGAGTTAGAACAAACTAACTCAGCAAAATTGTCTGTTTTGTGCTGGGGTGTAGGCTTTACACCACGCATTTCATAAAGTTTAACTGGAATACCACGTTCTGCGATTTGGTAGGCTGCTTCAGAACCTGCCAAACCAGCACCTATAACATTGATATAAGATTGAGACACGACACTAATACCTCTTTGGGTGGAAACTAAGTCCAAATAAAAACAAGCTACTAGACTATTTGACACCCACAAATCTTTCTATTTTTTCTTCTACTAGTATAACAAAAAAAGGGAAGAAGGCAAACTTCCCTGTTTAGTCATTTTCTTCCCAATCGTGGTAGGCAGCGTAGAGCTTGCTTTTATTCCACTGGTAGAGTTTCGCAACTTCCTTGATAGCTTGATTTTTCTTCACACCTTGCTGGATACGAGATTGGATTTCTGAAAACAAGTCCTCCTCGTCCTTTTCCTCCACATCCTGACTGGCACCTTCAACGATGAGAAGGCATTCACCCTTGAGTGGCGTTTCAGCGATGCTTTCTAGTAGCTCTGAGATTTTTCCTCGTTGGTATTCTTCATAGATTTTGGTTAATTCTCTAACCAAGACTACCGAGCGGTCACCGTAGACTTCTAGCATATTTTCCAATGTATCTGCCACACGATGAGGTGATTCGTAGAAAATCTGAGTTTCTGGATAGTCTTTTTTTGAGTCGAAGAATTGCTTTTGCTGGCCTGATTTTCTTGGTAAGAAACCGTAAAAGATATGTGGTTGTGGAGCTAAACCACTGGCAATCAAAGCAGAAATCCCTGCAGAGGCACCCGGAACTGTCACTACTGCAATTTCTTCCTCAATAGCTGCCTTAACCAAATCATGACCAGGGTCCGAGATACTAGGCAGACCCGCATCGGATACCTGAGCAATACTTTGTCCTGATTTCAAAAAATCAATCAAATCAGGAATTTTTTCCTTGGCATTATGCTCGTGAAAACTGATCTGTTTGGTTGAAATATCAAAATGCTTGAGTAAAAGCCCTGTGTTACGGGTGTCCTCAGCTGCAATCCAATCCACCTCTTTCAAGGTCTGGATGGCACGAAAAGTCATATCGTCTAGATTGCCAATCGGTGTTGCTACTAGGTAAAGCTTGCCATAGGGAGATTGTCCCTTAAAACTTTTTTGAATCTGCATGCTTACTCCCTGTATAACAACTCATCACAGAACATACATTCCTCGTCCTGCTCTCGGCGTTGTCCATAAAAATCATTACATACGTGAAATCCGTCTTTATAGATTCGACGGACGCTTTCACGAACATGCTTGGCCTTGACGGGAGTATCTGCTTCCACCTCACCTAAGCGTTCGCGCAACTTACTATTTTCCAAGCGAAGAGCTGTATTTTCCTCTACCAGGCTCTTGAGATTTTTCTTGATAGCTTCTACATCGGCCAAGGTCACTAGTAGCTGTTGGGAAAAATCGTCTAGTGCATCAAATAATTCTTTTTTGTCCATAAACCAGCCCTTTCCTTTCTTAATCCTTCTTTGAGTTTACATTTCTTTCAAGACCAGGTATTCCATGGCGTTTTGAAAGCTGACATTAGCTTGCCACATTTTTCTAGCTTCTAGCAAATCTTGTAGAATCTGTCGAATCCTTGCTTGCAAGAGATCCTGCCCACAGAGCACTTCGAGAATCCGTAAAACCTGATCTTGTTTTTCCTTATCGTCTGCCAAGCTGGCTAATTTAGCAACTTGGAGATAACTTTCTTTTTTCTTAGCTAATAACCAGGTCAGCAGGCGCTCACTTTCATCCACCAAGGTCCAAAAACTTGCCTGATTTGCCAATTTTTCAGCTTCAGCTCGTGACTGACAAAACTGGGCTAAAAGAGTCGCCTTTTTCTTAACCAGTCCCATTTGTTCTAAGAGCAAGATGAGCTTTTCTTCTTGCTTTTTAAAGTGGAAAATCTGCGTCCGACTTCGGATGGTCGGTAATATCTTTTCCTCATCGCTGGTCAAGAAGAAAATGTAAACTTCACTCTGGGGTTCTTCGATGACCTTGAGCAGAGAATTGGCTGCATTGGGATGCATTTTCTCCGCCTGCTCGATAATAAAAACCTGCTGCTGACCTTCAATCCCTGCTTGGGAAAACTGACCCACCAATTCCCGAATGCGTTCTGTCTTGATGACCTGATTGACTGGCTTGATTAAAGTAACATCAGGAAATTCTTCCTGCTCAATCAGCTTGCAGTTTCGGCATTTCTCACACGGCAAAACGCCTACTTTATCCGTACAAAAGAGGCTCTTAGCCAAAAACTGCGCCATTTCCAAGCTTCCAAAGAAACCCGAAAAGAGATAGGCATGATTGAGCTGGTCTTGTTCTAGGATACGGACAAAGCGATCAAACTGGTCTGGTTGCCAAGCTTTTAGTTGTTCTTGTTTCATTTATCCAAGCCCATTCTGTCAAACAAGACAGCCTTGGTCGTTTCCACAACTTGCTCCAAAGGAAGACTCGCATCAATCTTGACCATGCGATTTCCTTCTTTGTCCAGAAGAGAAAGGTAACCTTGGCGAACTTTCTTGTGCAAGTCCAAGCCTTCTAAATCCAAACGATTGACCTCGCGATCACTATTAGCAGCAATGCGAGCCAGCCCCTCTTCCACCTCAATGTCAAAATAAAGTGTCAAATCAGGTTTGAGGCCATCTGTCGCAAATTGATTGAGCCAATCAATGGCATCGATGTCCAAGCCACGACCAAATCCCTGATAAGCAAGGGAACTATCGATGAAACGATCCATAATGACCAATTTGCCAGCTTCAAGTGCTGGAAGAACTTTTTCCACCAGGTGCTGTCTGCGACTGGCGATATAGAGAAGGAGTTCCGTTTTAGGATCCATTTGAGTATGACTTGGATCCAAAATCACTTGACGAATTTTCTCCCCAATCAAGACTCCGCCAGGTTCACGGGTCGTCAGCACCTCTACTCCTTTTTCCTCTAAAATTGGGAGCAGAGCCTCTAAAACACTGGTCTTGCCTGCTCCCTCCGGTCCCTCAAGAGAGACTAAAAATCCTTTTGACATGTCTAACTCATTTCTTTTTTACTACTTCTATTCTATCAAAAAAATAGGGGTTTGTGACAATCTTTTTGTCTTCTTATTCCATGCACCATAAAAGAGGCAGTCAAAGCCACCTCTTATTTACCTAATTCTTGTGTTCGTTTATAGGCTTGATGAACTGCCTCCATGACCGTTCCTCGAAAAGCATGCTCTTCTAAGCTCGCCACACCAGCGATAGTCGAACCGCCTGGGCTACAAACTTGGTCTTTCAAAACTCCAGGATGTTGCTGGCTTTCGAGAACCATTTGCCCAGCGCCGACTACTGTTTGGGCTGCCATTTTCAAGGCCCTTTCTCGTGGCAATCCAGTCTGAACACCTGCATCTGCCAAAGCCTCTATAAAGAGGTAGACAAAAGCTGGTCCACATCCTGCAAGACCTGTCGCTGCGTCAATTAAGCCATCCCCAAGTTCAACCAAGAGACCAGCCTTGGCTAAAAGTTGACAAAAGAGTTCCCTGTCCTCAGCACGACAATTTGCTGACATGGCATAACTAATCACTCCTTGACCGATAGCCACTGGTGTATTGGGCATGATGCGAATAATCCGGTGTTGACTTGGGATAAGACTAGCTAGTTTTTCCAAGGTCAATCCAGCCGCCATGGAAATCAAAAGAAGGCTCTCTCGTTTTTCAAGAATGGTCTGATATTGAGAAAGCAGTTCAGAAAACTGAGCAGGCTTAACTCCTAGAAAAATCACATCTGCTTCTGCAAAAATTTCTTCATTGCTGGAAGCCTGACCGCCGAAATTAGTGGTGAAAGCATCTACTTTCACTTGACTACGATTGGCAAGAAGAATCTGAACACCCGTCTTGCCCTGCAAGACAGCCTTGGCCAAGCTAGCACCCATATTCCCCAAACCGATAAATCCAATCTTCATCTCTTACCCCCTTATCTGTCCGTCACCAGTAACCACATACTTGTAGCTGGTCAACTCTTTCAAGCCCATAGGTCCACGCGCGTGCAATTTCTGGGTAGAAATTCCCATTTCACATCCAAGACCAAATTGCCCACCATCGGTGAAACGAGTTGAAGCATTGACATAGACTGCTGCAGAGTCCACTTGATCTGTAAAGTAAGCTGCAGCTTCAGCATTTTCCGTCACAATCGCATCCGAATGATGGGTACTGTGAGTTTCAATATGCACAACCGCTTCTTCTAAACTGCTCACAACCTTAACCGCTAGGATATAATCTAAAAACTCGGTGTCAAAGTCTTGTGCCTCGGCTGCTCGACCTGAAACAAACTGACTTGCTGTGCTATCCAAACGAAATTGAATTGGTTCCAGTCCAGCTTCTTTTCGATCTGCAACCAGCATTTGCTCCAAGCGAGGAAGGAAGCTTGCTGCCTTGTCTTCATGAACCAGCAAGACCTCCATAGCATTGCAGACAGAAGGACGGCTGGTTTTAGCATTGTTGATGATCGATAGAGCCTTGTCTTCATCTGCATCCTTATCGACATAGACATGGACAATCCCAGTTCCTGTCTCAATAACAGGCACGATAGCATTTTCAACCACAGCATTGATCAAACCAGCGCCTCCACGAGGTATGAGAAGGTCTAGATAGCCCTTGGCCTTCATCATAGCATAGCTACTTTCACGACTGGTATCTTCCACTAGTTGAATCACCTCTGGATGAATGGCAGTTGTCTCCAAGCCCTTCTTCAAGGCTGTGACAATAGCATGAGCTGTTTGATAGGCATCCTTCCCACTACGAAGAACGACCGCATTCCCACTCTTGAGAGCCAAAGCAGCTGCGTCAGACGTCACATTTGGACGGCTTTCATAGATAATCCCAATAACCCCCATGGCCACACGCTTCTTAGTAATAACCAAGCCATTTTCAAGCTGACTTGTCTCTAGGACTTCGCCAATGGGATCTGGTAAAGCAACCACTTCACGAATCCCTCTTGCCATCGCTTCTATACGCCCTGCATCCAAATAAAGACGGTCTAGCATAACATCTGAGATTTTCCCCTTAGCCGCTGCCATATCGAGGGCATTGGCTGCTAAAATCTCCTCAGTAGCTGCCAATAAATGATCAGCCATGGCTAGCAATGCTTGGTTTTTCACTGCTTCACTAGCAGTATTGATTGATTTTTTAACAGTTTGTACCTGTTCAAATTGTTCTTGTGTACTTACCATCGTTCACCTCTAAAATTCTGTAAAGAGCAGCTGGATTTCAGGAGTGATTGAAATCCAGTCATCACGGTGAATCAAGACTCCCTTAGCTTTTTGAGAACGGAGCATATCTTCTAGGGCTGAGACACCAAATTGGACACGTCCCTTTCCAAGAGATTGACCTGTTTCTTTATCTGCTACTGTGACAATATCGTGGTAGGAGAAGTTTCCTTCCACTTCTACCACGCCTGATAAAAGGAGACTTTTCCCGTTTTTTGAAAGTGCCTCTGCAGCTCCACCATCTACCCAAATCGTTCCCTGACTTTGAGCATAGAAGGCCAGCCATTGTTTCTGGGTACGAAGTCCCTTCTCTTGCGCAACAAAGAAGGAACCATCCTTGGTCTCCTCCGCTGCCTCAATCAAGGCATCAGATTTCAAGGAAGAGCAGATATAGACTGGTACACCCGACTCCGTCGCAATAGTTGCAGCTTTGATTTTTGTCAGCATACCCCCAGTACCGTTTGACGAACCTGCTCCACCAGCCATATCAATAATCTCACGATTGATAGTCTCGATTTTCTCAAGACGTTTGGCTGTTGGATCCGAATTAGGATTGCCAGTATAGAGACCGTCCACATCCGTCAAGAGAACCAAAAGATCCGCCTGAACCATCGCCGCTACCTGGGCACTCAGGGTGTCATTATCACCCACCTTGAGTTCGTCAATGACGACACTATCATTTTCATTGATGATAGGAATTGCACCACGATGAAGCAATACAGACAAGGCCTGATGGGCATTTTTATAACGGCGCTTATCTACAAAGTCATCCTGGGTCAGCAAGATTTGTGCAGAGACGATCTGGCGCATGAGGAGGTTGGTTGTGTATTCCTCCAACAAAAGTCCCTGACCAACTGCAGCCGAAGCTTGTTTATCTGCAATCTTGGTCGGACGTTTTTTAAAACCCAAAGCTCCAAATCCAGCGGCTACTGCCCCAGATGACACTAAAATCAACTCATGTCCTGCTTCATGCAGCATAGCCAATTGCTGGGTAATTGCCTTTACTTTGCTTCTTGATAAACTCCCGTCTTCATTTGTTAAGGAGGAGGTCCCTACCTTAAAGACGATTCGTTTGTACTTCATATTCTCACTCCGATTCTTCATATTTATCCATTATAACATGAATGCTTTAAAATAGAAAAGACTTGAAATGAAAAAGGTTGAGACTAGGCATCTCAACTCTTTTATCTATTCTCAGTTTTACGCAATCTTTCCAGCGTTTCTTTAAAAATCTCTGGAATATCTGCTGTGAATTCCAAGGTTTCACCTGTTCTCGGATGAGTAAAACCTAGAGTCTTAGCATGGAGGAATTGCCCACGTCCCTTAAGTGTCTTACGAGGACCATAGACTTCATCACCAGCGACTGGATGGCCAATATAAGCCATATGAACACGGATTTGGTGGGTACGTCCTGTTTCCAGTTGCAACTCTAGCAAACTATAATCTCCAAAGCGTTCCAAGACGTGAAAGCGTGTTACGGCAGGCTTTCCTTTAGCAGTCACAGCCTGTTTCTTACGGTCTTTTTCACTACGACCAATCGGCGCTTCAATGACACCACGATCATTGGGAAGATTGCCATGAACAATCGCCCAATATTTGCGGAGAGACTTCTTAGCCTTGAGTTCTTGGGCAAGTGCTAAGTGGGCCTCATCATTCTTAGCAATCATAAGGAGACCAGACGTGTCCTTGTCAATGCGGTGAACAATGCCCGGACGGAGAACCCCATTGATACCTGACAAGTCCTTGATATGGTACATGAGGGCATTGACCAAGGTTCCGCTAGTATGACCAGCACTCGGATGCACCACCATCCCCTGAGGTTTGTTAACAACGGCTACATCCTCATCTTGGTAGATGATGTCTAGCGGAATATCTTCAGCCACATACTCTAAAACCTCTGGTTCTGGCACATGATAGGTGACGATATCCCCCTCTTGGACAGTGTATTTTGCTTTCTTGACTTGCCCATTCACCAAAACTTGTCCAGCCTTGATTTGTTCATTCGCGAGACTGCGTGACAATTCTGTCAGGTCCGACAAAGCCTTGTCTAGACGTTGCCCACCAGTTTCAATTTTTATTTCCATTTACTTCCTCTTTAAGCATTGCAATCAATAGAATAATCACACCAACTGTCAAATAGCTGTCAGCAACATTGAAAATCGCAAAGTTGATAAAGTCTAGGTGAAACATATCCACCACAAAACCCTGACTCATTCTGTCGATAAAGTTGCCCAGACCTCCCGCGATTATCAGGGTCAGTCCGAAAACCATCCAGAGAGAGTCCTCCATGTGTTTATGTAAATACCAAATGGCTCCTACCATGACGACCAGTGTAATGACAGCAAATAACCACTGCTGATCTTGCAGCATGGAGAAAGCTGCCCCTCGATTTTGCAGGTAGGTCAAGCTAACGAGATTGGGAATCCACGAACGCACTTCACCCAGTGGAATCTGCTGGACAACATAGGCTTTAACCCACTGATCCAACCCAATCAAAAGCAGTATAATGACTGCTACTATTCCTCTTTTTTTCATGATTTCCTCTTTTGATCAAAATATTCTTGCATGACCTCAACGAAAAGAGTCCCAGCTTGGCTAAGCTCCACTTCCTCACGTTTGACGTAGACCATGCGGTTATCTAGATTGTCCTTGAGACGAATGACTGTGATACCATTAACACTGTCACTATCTAAAAACCCAGATCCAGTCGCATAAGCATCCGTCCGCTCCAAAATACCATTCAAAGTAGCACGGTCGGTCACATTGAACATCTGGGAGCTCGCGCTGGTGTCGACAAAGTTCTCTGAATAGTAAAGATACTCATCCTTTTCCTGAGTGAAACGAACCGTTGGCAGATCCGCTAGATCCTCCATGACCAATTCCTCTTTCTGTGCTAAAGGATGCCCTTCACGAAGATAAATGTGAGTCTGGAAAGGAATTAGTTCAATAACTTCTAAACCAAGCTTTTCAACCCGTTGCATGATGCCCTTTTTATTTTGATTGTTGAGGTAAATAATCCCAATCTCACTATGTCCTTGGGCCACTTCGTCTAATATTTGAACTGTAGTAGACTCAAAAATACGAAAGTTCTTATAATCAGGATAACGTTCTGAAAAAGCCGTAATGGTTGGTGGCAAGAAGTCATAGTGCTGACTGGCAATGGAAAATTCATCCTTTTCTTCCTCAGGATTGGCATACTGATTTTGAAAAACATCAAAGCCTTTGACCAACTCCTGCGCTTTCTCATAAAATTCCATCCCACGACGGGTCAAGAAAGTCCCCGAACTCGTCCGACGGAAAATCTTAAAGCCTAGCTCTTTTTCCAAATCGCGTACAGAAATAGACAGACTCGGCTGACTAACATACATCTTTTCAGCAGCTTCACGGAAAGTACCACTATTGGCAATGGCCACAACATAGCGTAATTGTTGAATGTTCATCTTTTACCCCCAACTTCTCTATCTGTTCATTATATCATATTTTAGAAGTTTTCCAAAAAGGAAAAAGTATGGAAATTTTCAAGACTCAATGAAGACTCTAACATCCCAATCCAAGAATTAGAATAATGTCTTTTTTCAGTCCTTATCTGATTTCAAGCAAATAAAAACAGTAAATCTTTTTGATTTACCGTTTATAATATGGCCTCTAACATTTTCTTTTGACCTATAAATCAACTAGAAAAAGCCTCTTCAATCCTATTAGCTATATCTGGATTTACTTCCCAAATACCGGCATAAGGTTGTTCAATATACTGTTTTTCCTTCATAGTATAGAGATAGGCTACACTATCACTTTCTTCATTTTGATGCAAAAATTTGATAATGATGTGATCTTTAACATTTATCGGTTGATCATTTACACTCTCCAAAGTTGTAAATTTTGATTGTTTCTGCAACTCCTTAATCAATTTTGAGATATCATCTTTCTTATTCATAATTTTAACATCTCCAGAGATACTTTTCTGCAAATAAATTCCTGATATCGTTTCTGGTTCAGGAAGAATAAGTTTTTTGTTACTAACGCAAGCAGATAGAACAAGAAAAGAGATTGAACAGACTATAACTGTGATAATTTTTTTCATATAGGTTCACTTCCTTTCATTCTTCTTACTTCTTCTTTTAGATACAATTATAATATCAAATATTAGCAATTTTTACAATATCTTATTCCCTTATAAAATTCATTACTGAAAAAGCTTCACATGCTACTATTTTATAATTTTACAACAAAAGATAAAATAGTTTATAAGTTCGCAAGCTATATAGGATTTTAAATATGGGTATCAAAACAAAAAAATAGGCTCTCCGAAAACTCGGAAAGCCTTATTTAATGCTACTTAGAGCGATTATTTTGCGATTGGGTAAACAGAAACTTGTTTTTTATCGCGTCCTTTACGTTCAAAGCGTACTACGCCTTCAACTTTAGCGAACAAAGTATCGTCTCCACCACGTCCAACGTTTACACCTGGATAGATGTGTGTACCACGTTGACGGTAAAGGATTGATCCACCTGTTACAGTTTGTCCATCAGCTGCTTTAGCTCCAAGACGTTTCGCTTGTGAATCACGTCCGTTTGATGTAGAACCTCCACCTTTTTTGTGGGCGAAAAGTTGCAAGTTGTTAAGAGTCATTTTTAACATAATGTTTTCCTCCGTGTTAGTTTTCTGTGATAACTCTGGTTTGGACGAACTCAGAAGAGTTCTCCGATAAGTTTGCCATACCCAAGAAAAATGATTCGAAGAATAACTGGGTCATTTCTCTCTGGTGTGAAGGAAGATCCGCTGGTATATCAACCTTTAGATAGCCACCTTCATCTTCGTTTAATTCTAAGATTGGTTCATAGCCTGCAAATTTCTCAATGGAATTGACAAAGTTAATGGCAAGCGTAGAAACCGATGCACACACGACATCTAAGCCGTATTCGCCACTTTCGGCGTGTCCAGTAATTTCCGCACTCCTCAGCTCGCCATCTTCGGCTCTCTCAAAGACTGCTTGTATCATGTGTTCTCCTTAAAAATTAAGCGTTGATCGCGTTGATGACAACTTTTGTATATGGTTGACGGTGACCTTGTTTACGGTGGCTACCTTTTTTAGGTTTGTACTTGTAAGTAACAACTTTCTTTTGTTTTCCTTGTTTTTCAACAGTTCCAACTACAGTAGCTCCAGCAACAAGTGGAGTTCCGACAACAGTGTTTTCACCACCAACAAGAACAACTTCGTTAAAAGTAACTTCTTGACCAGCTTCAACGTTCAATTTTTCAACGTAAACTGCTTGACCAACTTCAACTTTAACTTGTTTTCCGCCAGTTTTGATAATTGCGTATGTGCTCATTATGCACCTCCTATGATTTTTAGGGTTTCCCCGTATTTTTGTGAAGACTCGCCTAGCATCGTGGGACGAACCACTTAAAAGAAGAACTCTAAGTATAACAAAGTTTAAATTTGTTATACGACGAGCAAACGATGTTCGTGCGGTTGCACAGGACTGTGCATAGTCAACTCTTCAAGTATAGCATATCTTCTTTTTTCTTACAAGTAAAATCAATCGAATTTAAGCTTTTTCTTTCCTTTTTTTCTCCAAGAAGCAAAAAGCATACTGAAGTAAAAGATACTCATCATAAGAGGAACACCTAGAATTGTCTTCTCCTGATAGTAAATCGTCAAATAAGCTGAAAAAACAACTCCGAAGACAAAACTGCTAAGCAAGCTAACAAAAATCAAGCCCTCTCGTAGGAAAGGCGTATGCTTGGTCCGGAAATAATCTCCAAAAGCCAACATGGTACGTTTGATATTCCCTGTCATAAAAGCATTATTATAGGCAATCCCTGACACTTCTCCAAAGGCTGTTGTCACCAGTCCCATACAAAAGGCTAAGGGCGGTACGAGATAGATATTATCAACCGTTTGCGGCACAAATCCAATAATGATTGATAAGATTGCTAAAGGAATCAATGACAGAATAGGTTTTTTAACAATTCTCAATTTCTCCTTATAAATCGTTAGTAAAAAGACCCCCATCATAAAAGCTAGTAAGGTCATTACTTTGGCACTGGCATCTGACACATTATGTTGAATGAGCCCCACTGATAGAAAGACGACATTTCCAGTTTGTCCAGCTACAAGAGTATTCCCTCGCACAATAAAAGTATAGGCGTCCACATATCCTGCGCAAAAAGTCAAAAAAAGCGCTAGCCTCTTAGACTGACGTGATATTTTTCTTATAGGTAGTAACCTCATTTTCCCTCCCATTTCATTTACTCATCTCATTATTGTACCACTTTCTTTGGGAAAGTCCTAGTAGCTTATTTGAATTTTTTACTCCCTGTTGGATAGTCAGGTCTTTCTATGTTATAATGAAGGAAGAATCGGAAAAGGAGTATCTATGCTTAAATTAGGTGTTATCGGAACAGGCGCTATCAGCCATCATTTCATAGAAGCAGCCCATGCTAGCGGAGAATACCAACTGGTCGCAGTCTATTCTAGAAAGCTAGAAACAGCCGCAACCTTTGCTTCTCGGTATCAGGATATCCAACTCTTTGATCAATTAGAAGACTTCTTTAAGTCTTCCTTTGATGTAGTCTATATCGCCAGTCCAAACTCCTTGCATTTTGTTCAGGCACAAGCTGCCTTGTCTGCGGGTAAACATGTTATTCTTGAAAAGCCAGCTGTCACTCAGCCACAAGAATGGCTGGATTTGAGACAGACAGCTGAGAAAAATAATTGTTTTATCTTTGAAGCAGCTCGTAATTACCACGAGGAATCTTTTACCACTATCAAGAATTTTTTGGCAGACAAGCAAGTGTTGGGAGCTGATTTCAACTATGCCAAGTATTCATCCAAGATGCCGAACTTGTTGGCTGGGCAGACACCAAATGTCTTTTCAGACCGTTTTTCTGGTGGAGCCCTTATGGATTTGGGGATTTATCCTCTCTACGCTGCCGTTCACCTCTTTGGAAAGGCTCAAGACGCGATTTATCAAGCTCAACAGCTTGACAATAGCATTGACCTAAATGGAGACGGTATCCTCTTCTACCTTGACTTTCAAGTTCATATCAAGGCTGGGAAAAACATCACTTCCAATCTTCCTTGCGAGATTTATACGACAGATGGAACCCTGACGCTCAACACGATTGAACATGTCCGCTCAGCTATTTTTAGCGACCACCAAGGAAATCAAGTTCAGCTACCTATCCAACAAGCTCCCTATACGATGACTGAGGAAGTTGCTGCATTTGCACACATGATCCAGCAACCAGACCAGACGCTTTACCTGACTTGGCTGGATGATGCAGGCTCTGTTCATGATTTACTCTATACCATGCGCCAGACTGCTGGCATTAGATTTGAGGCAGAAAAATGAAAACCAAACTACCCACTGAATGGCAGAAATTGAGCAACCAACTCGGTTTCCAAGAATTTACCCCCATTCAAACTCAACTATTTGAGCCTATACTTGCTGGAGAAAACCTCCTAGGAGTAAGCCCTACAGGAACTGGTAAGACCCTCGCTTATCTCTTACCTAGTCTTCTCAGACTGAAAAAGAAAAAAGCGCAGCAACTCTTGATTCTAGCACCAAATACGGAGCTTGCTGGACAGATTTTTGACGTATGTAAATCGTGGGCTGAAGCTATCGGCTTGACTGCTCAGCTCTTCCTATCAGGTTCAAGTCAGAAACGCCAGATCGAACGCCTTAAAAAAGGACCAGAAATTCTGATTGGAACCCCTGGCCGTATCTTTGAGTTGATTAAATTAAAAAAAATCAAGATGATGAATGTGGAAACCATCATTCTGGATGAATTTGACCAATTGCTCGATGATTCTCAGATTCACTTTGTCGAGAAAATCACTCACTATGCACCTCGTGACCAGCAACTCATCTACATGAGTGCGACGACCAAGTTTGACCAAGAAAAGATTGCACCTAATACACGTACCATTGATCTCTCTGGTCAAAGACTGGACAACATCCAACATTTCTACATGCAGGTAGACCAACGTCACCGAGTGGATATGCTACGAAAACTAGCTCATGTAGAGGATTTCCGTGGCCTGGTCTTCTTTAACAGCTTGTCAGATCTTGGAAGTGCGGAGGAAAAACTACAGTATCGCGATATCTTGGCTGTCTCCCTCGCTAGTGATGTCAATGTTAAATTTCGAAAAGTCATCTTAGAAAAGTTTAAAGACAAACAGTTAACCCTGCTCCTTGCAACTGACCTTTTGGCACGTGGAATTGATATCGATAGCCTAGAATGTGTCGTAAACTTTGATGTTCCTAGAGACATGGAAACTTACACTCACCGCGCTGGCCGCACAGGTCGCATGGGTAAAGAGGGCTATGTTATCACTCTAGTTACCCATCCTGAAGAACTTAAAAAACTCAAGAAATTCGCAAGTGTTCGTGAAATTGTTCTAAAAAATCAAGAACTCTATATCAAATAAGGTTGGCATTCGCCAACCTTTTTCTTATCCCCAAGTAATTTCTAATCGATAGCTGGCAAAGGGTTGTCCCTCTTGATTTTGCAGTTGATAGGCGAGCTCAATCTTTTGCCCATCCAATTTGTAGTGATTCGTTTGAATGATGAACTCCTGCATCCCCATTGGTGTAGGAATATAGGCCAAACTATCACTATCCTTTAGAAAACGCATGATGGTTTTGGGACTCGAGAAACGGGTCATCACCAGTTCTTGACTATGAAACTTGAGAACCACTTTTTCCTTTTCCTCATTATAAAAGAGTAAATAGCTAAAATCCCCTTTTTCGCGCACTTCAACGTCATAAAGCTGGTCAATGACTTCCAACTGCTCATCAAACTGAATCCTATTTCGCATCCGAATCTTCACATCAAATCCTCTTTCATGTCTCTTGTCCTACTATTTTACCAAAAAGAGCAGGATTTTGCTATAATGGTCATATGAACGAAAAAGTATTCCGTGACCCAGTTCACAACTATATACATGTTAATAATCAGGTCATCTATGACTTGATCAATACAAAAGAATTTCAACGTCTGCGCCGTATCAAACAGCTAGGAACTTCCAGCTATACCTTCCATGGTGGCGAGCACAGTCGCTTTTCCCACTGTTTGGGGGTCTATGAGATTGCACGACGCATCACAGAGATTTTTGAAGAAAAATATCCTGAAGAATGGGATCCTGCTGAATCTCTCTTGACCATGACAGCTGCGCTCCTACATGACCTCGGGCATGGTGCCTACTCCCATACTTTTGAACATCTCTTTGATACAGATCATGAGGCCATTACCCAGGAAATCATCCAAAGTCCTGAGACAGAGATTCACCAAGTCCTGCTACAAGTGGCACCTGATTTCCCCAAAAAGGTAGCCAGTGTCATTGACCATACCTATCCTAACAAGCAGGTCGTGCAACTCATTTCCAGTCAGATTGATGCGGACCGCATGGACTATCTCTTGCGCGACTCCTATTTTACAGGAGCATCTTATGGAGAATTTGACCTGACTCGCATCCTACGGGTGATTCGACCTGTCGAAAATGGGATCGCCTTTCAGCGCAATGGCATGCATGCCATCGAAGACTATGTTCTCAGTCGCTACCAGATGTATATGCAGGTTTATTTCCACCCAGCAACACGGGCCATGGAGGTTCTCCTACAGAATCTTCTCAAACGCGCCAAGGAACTCTATCCTGAGGATAAGGATTTCTTTGCACGCACTTCTCCACATCTCCTCCCTTTCTTTGAAAAAAATGTGACCTTGTCTGACTATCTAGCTCTGGATGATGGCGTGATGAATACCTACTTTCAACTCTGGATGACCAGTCCTGACAAGATACTAGCCGACTTGTCGCAACGTTTTGTCAACCGCAAGGTCTTTAAATCCATTACTTTTTCAGAAAAAGACCAAGACCAACTCGCAACCATGAGACAACTGGTTGAAGAAATCGGTTTTGATCCCGACTACTATACTGCTATTCATAAGAATTTTGACCTCCCTTATGATATCTATCGTCCCGAATCTGAAAATCCACGGACTCAGATTGAGATTCTACAGAAAAATGGTGAACTGGCAGAACTATCTAGCCTGTCCCCTATCGTCCAATCCCTTGCTGGCAGCCGCCACGGAGACAATCGTTTCTATTTTCCAAAAGAAATGTTGGACCAAAACAGCATCTTCGCAAGCATTACCCAGCAATTTTTACACTTAATTGAGAACGATCATTTTACCCCAAATAAGAACGAATAGAGGAAATTTATGAGTATTAAACTAATCGCCGTCGATATCGATGGTACCCTAGTCAACAGTAAAAAGGAAATCACTCCTGAAGTCTTTTCTGCCATCCAAGATGCCAAAGAAGCTGGTGTCAAAGTCGTGATTGCAACGGGTCGTCCTATCGCAGGCGTTGCCAAACTTCTGGACGACTTACAGTTGAGAGACCAAGGTGACTATGTCGTGACCTTCAACGGTGCCCTTGTCCAAGAAACGGCTACTGGCCATGAGATTATCAGTGAATCCTTGACCTATGAGGATTATCTAGATATGGAATTTCTCAGTCGCAAACTCGGTGTCCACATGCACGCTATTACTAAGGACGGTATCTATACTGCCAATCGCAATATCGGAAAATACACAGTGCGCGAATCGACCCTCGTCAACATGCCCATTTTCTACCGCACACCTGAAGAAATGGCTGACAAGGAAATCGTCAAGTGTATGTTTATCGATGAACCAGAGATTCTCGATGCTGCCATTGAAAAGATACCAGCCGAATTTTACGAACACTACTCCATCAGCAAATCTGCTCCTTTCTACCTCGAACTCCTTAAAAAGAATGTAGACAAGGGTTCAGCTATTACCCATCTAGCTGAAAAACTCGGATTGACTAAAGAGGAAACCATGGCTATCGGGGACGAAGAAAATGACCGCTCCATGCTGGAAGTCGTTGGAAATCCCGTTGTCATGGAAAATGGAAATCCTGAACTCAAAAAAATCGCCAAATACATCACCAAAACAAATGACGAATCTGGCGTTGCCCATGCCATCCGTACATGGGTATTGTAAAAGGAAAGAATAGACGAAAACCGCTCAGCAGAGCGGTTTTTGATGTCTAATTACATGCCCCCTGCCGGAATCGAACCAGCAACTACTCCTTAGGAGGGAGTTGTTATATCCATTGAACTAAGGGGACTTAAAAGAGGCAAAAGATTTCTCTTAGCCTCTCAAGTCGAATTAACGACGAATTTCTTTGATACGAGCTGCTTTACCTTGAAGCGCACGCAAGTAGTACAATTTCGCACGACGTACTTTACCGTAACGAACAACTTCGATCTTTTCAACACGTGGAGTGTGGATTGGGAAGATACGTTCTACACCAACACCGTTAGAGATTTTACGAACTGTGTAGTTTTCTGAGATGCCAGCACCTTTACGTGCGATAACAACACCTTCAAAAATCTGGATACGTTCACGGTTACCTTCGACAACTTTCGCGTGTACACGAACAGTGTCACCAGGACGGAATGATGGGATATCTGTACGAAGTTGACCTTCAGTCAAGCTTTGGATTAATGGATTCATTTTATTCTCCTATCTTTGTCAATCTTGAGGAACCTTCCTCAGCGGATAAACTGTATTTTTGTGCGTCCATTACACACAAAATACAGTTTACCAAATTTCCACCTAAAAGTAAAGAAATTTATAGCAGAATTCCTAAAAAAATCGCTAGAAAACCGCCTATGTAAGTTAAGAGAAAATAGCTATAAAATACCTTCTTGTCACTTAACAGTCTTTGCAGCTCGTCATTCAAGGTTGAAAATGTCGTTAATCCTCCACAAAAACCTGTCGCTAGGATAGCATAGACTTCCTTGGACTCCACATGATTGTAGAGTAGGCCGATCAAAAAACATCCTAGAAGATTGGCTATGAGAGTTCCTAGAGGTAATTTTGAAGCTTGATTATAGCGGGAAAAGAAATAACGCACCAGGGCTCCAAACCCGCAGGCGATTGCAAGATAAACGATTACCATTTCTTCCTCCCTAGAACATAAGCCAAGAGTAGACCTCCACCAATGCTCAAAAGTAAGTAAATGCCTAAACTAAGATAACGCCCGGTATCAAGCAGTTTCACGGCATCAAGCATTAGGCTAGAAAAAGTTGTCAAGCCACCACAAAATCCTGTCCCCAGCGCCAAAACCAAGCCTTTGCTGGTTCCCTTATAGGCCAGATAGCCTTTTAGCAGATAGACCAGGCAGAATATTCCCAGATAGTTGACGAGAAGGGTCCCCCAAGGAAAGTCGGGACTGGCTGGTAACCAAGTGGAAACCAGATAGCGGACAAGGCCTCCCACCATTGCAGTCAGAAAAATTCCTAGCGGATAAAACTGTTCTTTTTTCATTTGATGTTTTGATCCTGATAATCACGCGAACGTTTGAGAATGTCTGAAAAAGTCGCAACAATGGTCTCCTGATAGCGCTTATCTTCTACTCGATTTTTGACTTTTTCAAAAATAACTTCTTCTCTCTTAGAATCTAAGATTGGCTTACCAGATGCTTTCTTATAAGTGATAACCCCTTCAACTAGGTGCATCCGTTCTTCCAGGAGCTTGACGATTTGATCGTCGATTTGATCAATTTCTTGCCGAATAATATCTAAATCCATAGTGTCTCCTCCTTTATTTGAATTATTGTATCAAAAAGCCTCTAAATAGGCTAGTAAAATCCAAAAAAACTAATAAAAAAAGCACTGACTTCTTCCAGTCAGCGCAGTTTGATTCTTATCCTACTTTTGCAGCCAATTCTTCTGCGAATTGTTCCAAACGTTCGATGTCTTCTTCTTCGGCAGAAAGATCAACTTTAACACACTCCGAACCTTTTTCTGCTCCTGTCGCTACAAAAACGCGATCAAAGTCATCAACAGCCTTACAGAATTCGTCGTAGAAGGTATCTCCTGAACCGACCACTCCGTAGATTTTGCCATTCAAGTTGAGATCTGCTAGGTCTTCGTAGAAGTCCATCATCTCATCAGGCAATTCTCCATCACCGTAAGTATAAGTCGCAACGATTGCGATGTCCGCCTCCAAGAAGTCTGAAGCGTCAACCGTCGTACATTCATCCACATCGACATCCAAGCCCAAGTCACGCAATTTGTCTGCTACAATATCTGCAATTTCTTCGGTATTACCGGTCATACTGGCAAATACAATTTTTGCTAATGCCATATCGTCCTCCTCAATTTATCTTTCTCCATTATATCATATCTTTTTCATTTTAAAAATAAAAATTCTTGTGCTACAATGAAATGAGAAAGAATTGAGGTTATTTATGGAAATTTGCCAGCAAATATTAGAGAAAATCAAAGAATACGATACCATTATCATTCATCGTCATATGAAACCAGACCCTGATGCCTTGGGAAGTCAGGTAGGCTTGAAAACTCTTCTTACACACCATTTTCCAGAAAAGACTATCAAAGCAGTCGGTTTTAACGAACCAACTCTAACTTGGATGGCGGAAATGGATACTGTCCAAGACAGTGACTACCAAGGAGCTCTTGCTATTATTTGTGATACAGCGAATCGTCCTCGTATCGATGATAAACGCTACGATCAAGCTGCTTTCACCATCAAAATTGATCACCATCCAAATGATGATATCTATGGTGACCTATCTTGGGTGGATACAAGTTCAAGCAGTGCCAGTGAGATGATTGCATTATTTGCTCAAGAAAATCAGCTAGCTTTATCTAGTGAAGCGGCACGACTTCTCTATGCAGGAATTGTCGGGGACACAGGGCGTTTTCTCTACCCGTCAACTAGTGCCCGTACCTTTAGAGTAGCTGGCCAGCTCCGAGAAGCTGATTTTGACTTTGCTGGATTGTCTCGTCAAATGGATACCATGAGCTTCAAGATTGCAAAACTGCAAGGGTATGTTTATAACCACTTAGAAGTTGATGAGAATGGAGCTGCACGCGTTCTGCTTACTCAAGACATCTTGGAAAAATATAAGGTTACGGATGCTGAAACAGCTGCGATTGTCGGAGCACCAGGTCGAATTGATACTATTAAGGCTTGGGCTATCTTTGTTGAACAAGCTGATGGGCACTTCCGTGTGCGAATGCGCAGTAAAATCATCCCTATCAATGAAATTGCCAAACGACACGATGGAGGAGGGCATCCATTAGCCAGTGGTGCCAATTCCTATAGTCTAGAAGAAAACGAACAAATATACCAAGAACTGAAAGAGGCTCTACAGATTCACCAAGGCTAAGAAAGAATTTTCTTGGCCTTTTATATGCTAGATTCTTAAAATATACGGTTTCTTTGTACCTCAGTTTATGGTATAATAAATCAAACTGAATAAAAGGAGACATAATAATGGAAAAAAATCGTTTGTTTATCCTCATTTCTGCTGGAGTAGCAATCCTTGGTTCACTCTTGCCATGGGCTAGTTTAAATGCAGGTGCTTTTGGATCCTATAGTGTGAATGGTTACCAAGGAGATGGGTGGTTTGTCATTATCGCGGCTATTGTGTCTATTGTTCTTGCGTGCTTGAATAATATGAATAAAGCAATGCCTAAAGGGTTCTCAATTGGTGTCATTGTTGCGGGTGCAATTGCAACTCTCGTCACACTAAATAGTCTCTTTAATGTAAATAAATACATGTCTAACTTTGGTGGATATGGCATTTCAATCGGCTTTGGTTTGATTTTAGCTATTCTTGCTAGCATTGCACTAGTTGTAACTGGTCTCTTGGCAATGTCAGGTGGTAAAATTACCAAAGAATCATTTACTGAATTAGCTGAGTCTAGTAAAGATTTTGCTCAAACTGTCGGACGTGTAACAAGCTCTACCGTTAAAACTGCGGTCGAAGAAATCAAAAAAGAATCTCAAGAACGTAAAAAAGAAGAAGCTAAGGAACCAGCTAATGTAGAAGCTGAATCAGCAGCAGAAAACGCAGAACCAGTAAAAGAAGAAACTACTGAATCTGAAACAAAAACAGAAGCTGAGCCAGTAAACGAACCAACAGAAACAGAAACTACTGAATCTGAAAAAGAAGCTGAATCAGCAGCAGAAAACGTAGAACCAGTAAAAGAAACAGAAGTAAAAAATCAACAAGAAGAAAAAGCTCCAAATCAAGAGAACTAATCATTCTTCTACCCTCACTCCAGTAAACACTGGAGTGATTTTTTATCAAGATTTTTAATAAAATCAGGGAAAATACTTGCCAAACTTATCAGAATCTGATAGACTAGTATGGTAACAATCTATGGCTCGCAAAGAGACCATGGCAGAAAGGAAATATTGCAAAATGAAAAAAGATATCCATCCAGAATATCGCCCAGTTGTCTTCATGGACACAACTACTGGTTACAAATTCCTTAGCGGTTCAACAAAACGCTCTAACGAAACTGTTGAGTTCGAAGGCGAAACTTACCCATTGATCCGTGTGGAAATTTCATCAGACTCACACCCATTCTACACTGGACGTCAAAAGTTCACTCAAGCAGATGGACGCGTGGATCGTTTCAACAAAAAATACGGTCTCAAATAATAAGAAAAAGAACAGTTACCACTGTTCTTTTTTTGTACTTCTTTTTATGAACCAACCACTACTACTTTCTATTTGTCAACCTTCACGCTGACACTATAATTGATTTCAAACGAGTTTAAAAAATATCGAAAAGAAGCTTGATATTGAGAATGGTCAAGATGATTGAAACTGCGTAACCTAGGATTGTATTCCACTTGGCATTGGTAAATTCTCCCATCAGTGACTTCTTAGAGGTCAGATAGATTAAGGGGAAGATTGAAAACGGAAGAGCGATTGACAGAAATACCTGTGAATAGACCAATAACTGATCCAAAGTTTTTTCTTGGTGCCCAAACAAAACGGCAACAATAATCACAGGGAGTAAGGCAAAAATCCGTGTACCGATACGGATAATCCACTGAGGCAATTTCAGATGTAAGAAGCCTTCCATGACAATCTGTCCTGTTAAGGTACCTGTAATGGTCGAATTCTGCCCACTTGCTAAGAGGGCTAGGGCAAATAAAGTTGATAGAGTTGAGCTGGCTATCACTCCTGCTATTGTCGAATCCTGTAAAGCATTGTACATTTGGGAGAAAGCTGAAATTTCAGATGCATGCCCAAAAAAGAGAGATGCCCCTAAAATAAGAAGCAAGGAATTGACAATAAAGGCTAGAGACAGCTGAATATTTGAATCCCAGGTCATAAAACGCACGGCTTTTCGAACATCCTTCTTATCTTTGTGATTGATTTTCCTTGTTTGGGATAGGGAGGAATGGAGATAGAGATTATGGGGCATGACTGTCGCACCTACAATCCCTAGAGCCAAGGTCAATTGGCTTTCATGACCTGGTAATGGTGTTTCAAATAATGTTGGAGTCGGTAAATAACCACCAAAAATACCCTGAATACTTGGATTGGATAAAGCTACCAGATAGGTAAAGATGGCTAATATGGTTAAAATAAGGGTCGTAACAATGGCTTCAATTTTTTTGAAGCCGAATTTCATCAACAATAACAAAAGAAATACATCTAAAACGGTTAGGAGGATAGCGACCATAATCGGTATTTTAAATAAAAGATTTAAGGCAATCGCTGAGCCTAAAACCTCGGCTAAGTCTGTCGCCATTAAAGCTAATTCTAAAATCAGCCACAAACTATAGCGAAGCCACTTGGGAGCATGATGAGCTGTTGCCTGTGCTAGGTCCATCCTAGTCACGATACCGAGCTTTCCAGCCATCTGTTGTAACTGCATAGCAATAATGGATGAAATCAAAATAACAAATAAAAGACTATATTTGTAGGAAGCACCACCAACCACACTGGTAATCCAGTTTCCAGGATCCATGTAGCCAACTGCTACAAGAGCTCCAGGTCCTAAAAAAGCTTTTAGATTTTGCCAAAAATGATTGTTATTGGGAGTTTCAATAGATTGGTTGATCTCAGAAAGAGAGACTTTTTTGTAAGAAGACATCGGAATTTTACACTTTCTAATCTGTCTTTACCTATTTTCTTAATAGAGTTTTTGAAAATATCATGAAAATAGTTTCCCATTTCCAATTCTTTCTTATTATATCACATTTTAAAATGATTCTTAAGAAAAGCATGATAGTTGAAATAAGTAACATCAGTATTATAAAAGCCAGCGATTTCTGACGCTGGCTTTAAAACTGGGAAAAATTTTTCTCAACTAGATCGCTTCTGTGACAAAGCTAAGGCTTTCTAGCACCTTGAGCATAGCATTAGCTGTATCTAGGGCTGTAAAGAGGGGCACACCGTGTTCAATGGCTGAACGACGGATTTGCTCACCATCTTCGTCAGCAGTTCGTTTGGTTCCGACAGTATTGATGATCGCTTGGATTTTCCCTTTGCGGACAAAGCTTGGGATATCCTGTTCATCGTCACCAATCTTACCAACAAGTTGGGCTTGAAGTCCATGACTGGCAAAGAAGGCTGCTGTCCCTTCTGTCGCAAGGATACCATAACCGATATTTTGGAAACGACGAGCCAAGTCCAAGGCTTCATCTTTGGCATCATCAGCAATGGTAAAGACCACATTCCCAAAGGTTGGCAAGTGTAGGTAGGAAGCTTCAAAGGCCTTGTAGAGAGCTTTTTCAAGAGTAGTATCAGAACCCATAACTTCCCCTGTTGACTTCATTTCAGGACCGAGTAAGCTATCTACCTTAGCTAGTTTCGTAAAGGAGAAGACTGGTGCCTTGATATGAACGCGAGTGCTTTCTGGATAAAGTCCATCTTGGTAACCCAGTTCTTCAAGACTCTGCCCAAGAATGAGCTTAGTCGCTACCTGAGCCATAGGAATATTAGTTACCTTAGAAAGGAATGGCACCGTACGGCTGGCACGTGGATTGACCTCAATAACGTAGACTTTTTCATCCTTGATGACAAACTGGATGTTCATCATTCCAAGACAGTTAAGACCGATTGCTAGACGTTTGGTATAGTCAGCGATTGTTTCCTGCACCTTTTGCGACAAGGTTTGTGGTGGATAAACGGCCATTGAGTCACCTGAGTGGACACCGGCACGTTCGATATGTTCCATAATACCAGGGATGAGAACATTTTCCCCATCTGAGATGGCATCAACTTCACACTCTTGCCCAACGATGTAAGAGTCAACAAGGACTGGGTGGTCTGGACTGGCCTTAACAGCGGTACGCATGTAAGAACGAAGATCTTCTTCGTTTTCGACGATTTCCATAGCACGTCCACCCAAGACATAAGATGGGCGAACGAGGACTGGGAATCCAATCTTGCGAGCTGCAAGTACGGCTTCTTCTTCATTGGTAGCCGTTTGACCTGGTGGCTGTGGAATATCCAAGTCTTTAAGGGCTTGCTCGAAGAGGTCACGGTCTTCGGCACGGTCTAAGTCAGCGACTTGCGTACCAAGGATGGTCACACCTGCTTTTGCCAATGGCTCGGCAAGGTTGATAGCTGTTTGACCACCGAACTGAACGATAACGCCTTTTGGTTGCTCCAAATCGATAACATTCATGACATCTTCGAATGTTAACGGCTCAAAGTAAAGTTTGTCTGATACCGAGAAGTCGGTTGAAACGGTCTCTGGGTTTGAGTTCATGATGATGGCTTCATAACCAGCTGCTTGGATCGCCTTAACAGAGTGAACGGTTGCGTAGTCAAATTCAACCCCTTGTCCGATACGGATTGGACCTGAACCTAGGACTAGGACGGATTCCTTATCAGACTTGATAGACTCATTTTCCCATCCATAGGTTGAATAGAAGTATGGTGTTTCAGAGTCAAATTCTGCCGCACAGGTATCGACCATCTTGTAAACTGGGACAATCTTGTTTTCCAAGCGAAGTTGGCGAACTTGCTCAGCTGTCGTTTTCCAGAGTTCAGCAATCTTACGGTCTGAAAATCCATTGAGTTTAGCTGTTTTCAAGACTTCTAGATCTTGTGGATGGGCACCTAATTCTTGCTCAATTTCAAAGATGTGCAAGAGTTTATCAAGATAAAAGATATCAATTTTCGTAAGCTCAGCGATTTCTTCTGGCGTGTAGCCACGGCGAATGGCTTCTGATACGTAGAAGAGACGGTCATCTTGGGCCTTGACAACTTTTTCAATCAAGGCATCGTCAGAAACGGTTGCCAGTTCAGGCATTTCATTGTGGTGAACGCCAATTTCAAGTGAACGACATGCCTTAAGAAGTGATTCCTCTATATTACGACCAATGGCCATGACTTCTCCAGTCGCCTTCATCTGAGTTCCAAGACGACGCTCACCTTTTTCAAACTTGTCAAATGGGAAACGTGGAATTTTCGCAACCACATAGTCAAGGGCTGGTTCAAACATGGCATAAGTTGAGCCCGTAACGGGGTTAATAACCTCATCTAAGGTCAAACCTACTGCAATCTTGGCAGCCAATTTGGCAATCGGATAACCTGTCGCCTTAGAAGCGAGTGCTGACGAACGCGATACACGAGGGTTTACTTCGATAACATAGTACTTGAAGCTATGCGGATCAAGGGCCAGCTGAACGTTACACCCACCTTCAATCTTGAGAGCGCGGATAATGCTCAAGCTCGCGTCACGTAGCATTTGGTTTTCATAGTCTGACATGGTTTGCGCAGGAGCAAACACGATAGAATCCCCTGTATGAATCCCCACTGGGTCAAAGTTTTCCATGTTACAAACAACCAAAGCATTGTCAGCTGAGTCACGCATGACTTCGTACTCGATTTCCTTGAAACCAGCAATGGAACGCTCAATCAAACACTGGGTAACAGGTGACAGTTTCAACCCATTTTCAGCAATTTCACGTAGTTCTTCCTCATTGGCACACATACCACCACCAGTACCACCAAGGGTAAAGGCTGGACGAACGATAACTGGGTAACCAATTGACGCCGCAAAGGCAACAGCTTCTTCCACTGTGTTGACAATTTCAGATTCTGGGATTGGCTGCTCAAGCTCTTCCATCAATTGTTTAAAGAGGTCACGGTCCTCCGCTTGGTCGATGGCAGACAATTTAGTACCGAGAAGTTCTACTCCCAATTCATCTAGAATACCATTTTTAGACAATTCCATGGCCATGTTCAGACCCGTCTGACCACCAAGTGTGGGGAGCAAGGCATCTGGACGTTCCTTACGGAGGATACGAGTCACAAACTCCAGTGTAATCGGTTCGATGTAGACCTTGTCCGCAATCTCCTTATCTGTCATGATGGTGGCAGGATTTGAGTTCACCAAGACAACCTCATAACCTTCCTCCTTCAAAGACAAGCAGGCCTGGGTCCCCGCGTAGTCAAACTCAGCAGCCTGACCAATAATAATCGGACCAGAACCAATCACCATAATTTTTTGAATATCAGTACGTTTAGGCATAGTTTATGATACAAAGCCCGTAAAGAACATAGTGAAAATAGGAAACTCGGTGCAGACACCTTTAGCGTCAAGACGATGTTTATCTTTTTCACACAGTTCTTAGGGCGTGTTCACTTCCGCGAACAATGTATCTTCTCCTTTCTATTCGGCAACTCTCAGGTTGCCATTAAATAAATTCTCCGACGATTTTTTAGAGAAACGATATTTTTCGATAAAAAATCTAGTGCAGGGAGTTTTTAGTTCGCCCGATAGCGACTAAAAGAAACGACCTGCCTTTCTATTCGGCAACTCTCAGGTTGACATTAAATAAGATACAAAGGACGAATAGAAAGCGATTGAATTTTAGGAGACCAAGGAAGGATTGACAATCCAAGTTGGTTTCTCTAAATTCCGAGCTTTCCGTCCGTGTTCAGTTACATAAATTCTCCGACGAGCTTTTACTCGTTCTTAGTTTGATTGTTTAAAAGCTTCCATCATCTCGATAAATTCATCAAAGAGGTAGCTAGCGTCGTGTGGACCAGGAGCTGCATCTGGGTGGAATTGAACAGAAAAACCTGGTTGGTATCTGTGACGAACTCCTTCAACTGATTTGTCATTGATTTCTTCGTGGGTAATGATCAAATGCTCTGGCAAGTCCTCACGACTGACTGCATAACCGTGGTTTTGGCTAGTAAAGTCTACACGGCCTGTAGCAATCTCACGTACCGCGTGGTTAAATCCACGATGACCAAATTTCATCTTGTAGGTTTTAGCACCGTTTGCCATGGCAAAGAGTTGGTGTCCCATACAAATACCGAAAATTGGAATTTTCCCTTGCACACCACGAATCATGTCCAGTGCTTCTGGAACGTCTTCTGGGTTACCTGGACCATTTGACAACATAACTCCATCAGGATTTAGGTGGAGAATTTCTTCTGCCGTTGTTGAATACGGAACAACCGTCACGTTACAGTTACGCTTAGAAAGTTCACGTAGGATTGAGTGTTTGAGACCAAAGTCTACTAAGACCACACTCAAACCAACTCCAGGAGCTGGATAGGAAGTTTTAGTGGAAACCTGCTTGATATTATCTGTTGGCAAGACTGTTGCTTGTAGCTGGTCCGTCACATGGTCCATACTGTCTCCAACATGGGTCAAGGTTGCACGCATCGTACCATGCTTACGGATAATCTTAGTAAGGGCACGCGTATCAATCCCTGAGATACCTGGAATTTTCTTGGCTTTCAAGAATTCGTCCAAGGTCATTTGGTTGCGCCAGTTGCTAGCTCGACGCGCCTCTTCGAAAACGACAACTCCCTTACAAGTTGGAATGATGGATTCATAATCATCACGGTTAATTCCATAATTTCCCACCAAAGGATAGGTAAAGGTCAAGATTTGTCCATTATAAGACTGGTCTGTAATGGATTCTTGGTAGCCGGTCATCCCTGTGTTAAAGACGATTTCACCTGTTACATCAATATCTGCTCCGAAGGCCTTGCCTTCAAAAACTGTGCCATCTTCTAATACTAGAAGTCTTTTTGTCATATTTTCACCTCTCGTGGACGCTCACTGGCGTCTTTTAACGTCTTGTGTTTTAGTTGGCGTTTCTACTCGCCAATACGGATTCTAAAATTGCCATTCGAACAAAGACACCGTTGGTCATTTGTTGGACAATGCGTGATTTTGGAGCTTCAACCAAGTGGTCAGCAATTTCCACATCTCGATTAACTGGAGCAGGATGCATAATGATTGCTGTTTCTTTTAAGCGATTATAGCGTTCTTGGTTCAAGCCATGTTGGGCATGGTAGTCTTCTTTTGAAAAAACGGCTCCACTTTCGTGGCGTTCATGTTGAACTCGGAGTAACATCAAAACATCCACCTGATCAACAATCTCATCAATAGTTACAAACTGTCCATAGTCCGCAAACTCTTGACTTCTCCATTCCTCAGGTCCTGCAAAGAAAAGTTCAGCTTCCAAGCGTTTCAAAATCTGCATATTGGATTTGGCAACGCGTGAGTGGTCCAAGTCACCTGCAATAGCGACCTTGAGCCCCTCAAAGTGACCAAATTCCTCATAAATAGTCATCAAATCAAGCAAGCTCTGACTAGGATGTTGTCCCGAACCATCCCCACCATTGATGATGGAAGTCGTAATCGATGGACTCGCAAGCAACTCTCTGTAATAGTCGACCTCTGGGTGACGAATCACACAGACGTCCACTCCTAGAGCAGATAGGGTCAAGATGGTATCATACAGTGTTTCACCCTTATTGACCGAACTAGTCTTCACATCAAAGTCTAGTCGCTCCAACCCTAGCTTAATCTCTGCCACTTCAAAGGACTTATGTGTCCGTGTAGAATCTTCAAAGAAGAGATTCGATACGATAGGTTTGTTCTCGTAGGGAAGTTGGGCTCCGTTTTTAAACTCGATACCTCGTTTAATCAATTTCATCACTTGATCAACTGTAAGGTCTTCCATGGAAACCACATGGTTCAATGCTTGGTGATTTTCTGACATAGCTACTCCTTCAGCTTTCTAAGCTTCTTCAGTAATCAGAACTCTGTCTTGACCATCAAGTTCTGTCATCTCTACGATGATTTCTTCAGAACGGCTGGTTGGGATATTTTTCCCAACGTAATCTGGACGGATTGGCAATTCTCTATGTCCACGGTCAACTAGCACCGCAAGACTCACGCGCGCAGGACGACCATGGCCAACAATATTATCGATAGCAGCACGGATGGTACGGCCTGTATAGAGTACATCATCCACCAAGATAACTTCACGGTCAGTGACATCAACAGAAATCAAAGAAGTATCTTCTCCGCTTTTAACATCATCACGGAAAGGCTTGGTGTCCAATTCCACAACAGGAACAGTGATATTTTCCAACTGCTCCAAGCGTTCTTTGATACGATGAGCGATGAAAACACCACGCGTTTTTATCCCCGCTAGGATAATTTTATTCAAATCTTTATTGCGCTCAATAATCTCATAAGTAATTCGCGTGATCGCTCGTTTGACAGTCAATTCGTCTACAACTTCTTTTGTCTTCATGACAAACCTCCAAAAAGAAAAGTCTCCTTCTACAAGGAGACTTGAAATGTATAGCCAAGCGAGCCTTACTGTATACAGTATAGACTTCACCCTTCTACTTTATCGCGCTCCTTGCCTGCCTCACGGGACAGGATTAAAGGACTATTTAGTTATCATTTACTATAGCACAAAGCACCCTTAAAATCAAGCAAAAACTTTTTCAGAGTCCCCTTAAACGTTACTAAAATCATACAGTTGGGGATAGTGATCGCATTCTGGATTTTTGGGATGACAGATAGCTCGTCCAAAGTAAATCATGGCCTGGTGGGCTGCTAACCATTCTTCTGGTGGTAGGATGTCCATGACACGTTTTTCTACCTCAAGTGGCGTAGCTGATTTTTTAACGATATCGTGATGCTTGCAGATACGCTCCACATGGGTGTCCACTGCAAAAGCAGGAATTCCAAAGCCCACGCTCATGACGACATTTGCTGTTTTACGACCAACACCAGCTAAACTTTCTAATTCCTCTCGAGTCTGAGGCACTTGACCGTCAAAATCGTCTAGTAACTGTTGGGCACATTTTTTAAGAAATTTAGCCTTATTTCGATACAGTCCCAGGCGAGAAATGTGCGAAGCAATTTCACTCTCAGTAGCCACAGACATGGCTTGTGGCGTTGGAAAAGCAGCAAATAGACCTGGCGTGGCCTTATTTACCGCTGCATCTGTTGTCTGGGCTGATAGCATCACTGCAACCAAGAGTTCAAAGTGATTGGTAAAATCAAGACTAGGCTTAGCATCTGGAAAGAGGGCAATAATTTCCTCTATGACATGACGGGCACGTTTCTTAGATAAAACCATCTACTCGTCTCCATCAAATAGTCCTTGCAAGCCAGCAAAAGGACTGCTTTCTTCTTTCTTGACTGCTTGTTGGGCTTGATATTCGTCTTCAGTCATGATTTGCCAGTCATTTCCAGACACAAAACCTTGGCCCGCCTCTTCTTCTGCCGTCAAGACCTTGATTGGGATATTGAGCAAGATATTATCTGCTACGCTCTCAGCAAGGTCGATTTCCCCATTTTCGATAGGCAAGACTAAGTCATCGTCTAGAACTTCCTGGTCCAGTTGGTTGATCGCTTCTTCCATGAAAACTTCTGTGACTGGATAAGACTCAGCCAACTCAACTGGCTCCATACTGCGGCTGGAAGCAAGAACAATAGTATATGACAACTGATAGTCTAAAAAATACAGACGGTCTTCGTACTGCACCTTTCCCACTGCTAAGATATCTTTGACATCTAAAATCTCTTGGTTCCGTTTACGCAAGTCTGCTGCCAGATCTAAAGCTTGTTCAAAGTGCAAGCCTTCAGGTTGCTTACGAATTTCTTGAATATTTAACTTCATATTTCCTCCATAAAGATGTACTCACTTGATTATACCATGAAAAGGCTATAAGTCAGCCTCCCAAACTTTGAGATTAAAATCTCATTTTTAACATATTTACCATGACAAATTCCCCTATAAGTGCTATACTATAGGCAAGAATACATCAGAGCAAGGAGGATGCTCATATGGAAGATAAAGAACTCATCACTGAAGCTTACCAACTCCTTTCCGAGTTAAATAAAAGCTACCAAAGCTGTAAACAAGGAACTGCCGATGATCTTCGACTGCAAGAGTTGCTGAACACCACTCTTAAGGAACTAAAAAAAGCAGAAAAGCTGGACAACAGTATCTTAATCGACCTTGAGAAATTTTACCAACGTACCAGTCTACTGATTGGACTGGGTAGCCTAAAACTAAACAATCAAGCTCGTACTGCTTGGCGCAACTATGACAAGTTCCACTACGAACATGTCAAACACATATTGACTCTCTATGGGCCTGTTTTTGGTTTTTAGAGCTTGAAATTACTTGTTTTCTGTTGACAAAATTTCCTTAAAGGTATAGGATAAAGGTACTAATACTCGGAGGTATGGGAGACATGAACAACTAATCTATCAAATAAAGAACTTTATTTAGTAGATCTTGTTTTTGTCTCTTTTTGTGTGCTCTTTTTATACTAGATTTTCTAGTATCTTGTCCTCATTGAAAATCAAAAAACTGGAAAGTTATGCTTCTCTTGAGTTAGGGTAGGTATTTCCAAGCTAGTTTGACGAGCTTTTCAACGAGGATAATAGAGTTTTGACAGTGACTTTGGGCTCTACTAGGTAAAGTAGAGCTTTTTGTTATGCACTATCGACATTCTAGAAAGGGCGATAATATGATAAACATCAATCATCTAACCATCACTCAAAACAAAGATTTGCGGGACCTTGTATCTGACCTAAGCATGACCATCCAAGACGGAGAAAAGGTTGCTATTATTGGTGAAGAAGGAAATGGTAAATCGACTTTACTAGGAGCTTTAATGGGAGAAGAATTGCCTGATTTTACTATCAAGGGCGACATCCAGTCTGACCTTCAATCACTAGCCTACATTCCACAAAAGATAGCTGAGAACCTGAAAAAGAAAACTCTACATGACTACTTCTTTTTGGATTTTGCTGATTTAGACTACAGTATCCTCTATCGCTTAGCTGAGGAGTTACACTTTGATAGCGACCGTTTTGCTAGCGACCAAGAAATTGGCAGCCTCTCGGGGGGTGAAGCTTTGAAAATTCAACTCATCCATGAATTAGCCAAACCCTTTGAGATTCTATTTTTAGATGAACCTTCAAATGACCTAGACCTTGAAACAGTTGATTGGCTAAAAAGGAAGATACAGAAGATGAGGCAAACTGTTATTTTCATTTCTCATGATGAAGACTTTCTTTCTGAAACGGCAGATACGATTGTCCACCTGAAACAGGTCAAGCACCGGAAAGAAGCAGAAACACTAGTCGAGCATGTAGGCTATGAACGCTATAGTGAGCAGAGAAAGGCTAATTTTGCTAGACAAAGCCAGCAAGCTGCCAACGACCAGAGACTCTATGACAAAACCATAGAAAAGCATCGCCGCGTCAAGCAAAATGTAGAAACTGCCTTACGTAACACTAAAAATGATGTTGCTGGTCGCCTATTGGCTAAAAAGATGAAAACTGTTCTCTCTCAAGAAAAACGCTTTGAAAAGGAAGCTCAGTCCATGACCAAAAAGCCACTTGAAGAGGAACAAATCCAACTTTTCTTTTCAGACATCCAACCATTACCGGCTTCTAAAGTCTTATTCCAACTGGAAAAAGAAAATTTGTCCATTGGCCAGCGCATTTTAGCTCAGGAGTTACAACTAACGGTCCGTGGCCAAGATAAAATCGGTATCATAGGGCCAAATGGTGTTGGAAAATCAACTCTGTTAGCCAAGTTGCAACAACTGCTCAGCGCCAAAAGAGAGATTTCGCTTGATTTTATGCCACAAGATTACCATAAAAAACTGCAATTGGATCTATCTCCAGTAGCCTATCTCAGAAAAACTGGGGAAAAAGAGGAACTACAGAAAATCCAATCTCACCTAGCCAGTCTTAATTTCAGCTATCCAGAGATGCACCACCAAATCCGCTCCCTATCTGGCGGGCAACAAGGTAAACTCCTACTTTTGGATTTAGTGTTGCGCAAACCAAACTTTCTCCTTCTGGATGAGCCTACACGAAACTTTTCTCCCACTTCTCAACCCGAAATCAGAAAACTCTTTGCCTCTTATCCTGGCGGTCTCATCACTGTTTCCCATGACAGACGCTTCTTAAAAGAGGTCTGTACGAGTATCTATCGTTTGACAGAAAATGGTTTGGAGGTCGTCGATTTACAAGATTTATAAATGTTGAACATAGCAAAAATCCAGAGAGATTTCTCTGGATATTTTACATACGCCTTTCTTAGGACAATTGATGCACAGAGCGCTGCTGGCATCATCTACGTGACATATTATGCTCTGGCTTTTGTTTAAATTGTATAAACTAGAAATCATTTTTTACTATTTTACAGCTCAAAGCATTCTAATGCAGCATTATCTCATATACAAAAAGCAAAACGCAACCAGATTATTGAGGACATGCAAAAGAATGGAATTCCATAGGTTGTCAGAAGTCTTATACCTTATCCCAAATGCAAATCCCATACCTAAATAGGTGATAAAGCTAGGAATAGTATAGGGACCATGCAGATAAGCAAAAAGAAGCGATGTAGCAAACAAGCCAAAATATGTATTCTTAAATACTATCCCCTGTAACATACCTCGCATAAAGATTTCTTCCGTGACAGGCGCCAAAACACAGAGATCCACAAAAAGTACAGACCAGGAAAGTGATAAACTTTGCACAGTTTGAATTGTCTCTGATTGGGTAGAGCCTAAAAAATTGATCAAAATATAAAAGAGGAAAAGCAAGGCGTATGAAAGAAAACATTTAAGAATATCTTTTAGGCGGATTTTCCGAATGTGAAACATGTCATACTTTTTTCCTACATATAAAAATATTGCAAGTTCAACAAGTGTAAAAAGGATTGATAGCGGCAATGAATTTATTCGCATGATTTTCTCTGCTATACTCAAATGAATCGGCAAAAAAATCAAAATCAAGAAAAACGTCATCCAGCGCTTATACATCATTCACCTCAATTATATAGAATTACATATATTATACTATTTCCCGGTGAGATAACAAGTTAAAAGCGAGATACTGAAAGCAAAAATCCAGAGCCGATCTCTGGATTTTGTTTACATGTGTTTCAAGCGTTCGATTCGTTCTGAGATAGGTGGGTGGGTATAAAAGAGTTTTTGAAGTCCCCCACCTTTCTTAGGATCATTGATATAAAGAGCGCTGCTGGCATCATCGACATGGTGGTGCATCGGCTCGCTATTGTCCAACTTACGCAAGGCATTGATCATCCCTTGAGGATTGCGAGTCAGCTCCACACTGGATGCATCCGCCAAAAATTCCCTCTGACGGGAAATGGCTAGTTGCACTAAGGTTGCTGCGAGAGGTGCTAGAACAATGGCTAAGAGAGAGATAACAAGCATGATAATCTCCAAACCATTTCCATCACGATCATTATCACTCCGTCTTCGACCTGCGCCACCCCACCACATCATCCGTCCTGCCATACTAGACAGAAGGGTAATGGCACTGGCAAGGGCGACAGCAATGGTCGAAATGCGGATATCGTAGTTTCGGATATGACTGACTTCATGCCCCATAACAGCTTCTAGTTCTTCACGATTCGTGATTGCTAGAAGACCTGACGTCGCAGCAACCGCTGCGTTTTGAGGGTTAGAACCTGTCGCAAAGGCATTTAAAGAAGAATCCTCAATGATGAAAACACGCGGCATGGGAATCTGAGCGACCATAGCCATATCTTCCACTACATGGTAGAGGTCTGGTGCCGTTTGCTCATCAACCTCACGCGCCCCATTCATAGACATGACAATCTCTGTCGATTGAAAGATCATAGTTAAAGCGTAGATAAAGCCGATAATCAGTGCGATAACCAAGCCACCAAGACCAGACCGCATAAAGAGGTAACCAACCGCATAGCCAACCAAGGCCAAGAGTAGGAAGAAAACCAGCAACAAAATCCAGGTTCTTCGTTTATTGCTTGCAATTTGATCAAACAACATCTTAGTCACCTAAACCACTAAAATCAACTTTAGGAACTATCTTTTCCTCTTCAGGTGTTTGAAGGAAATCTGCAGCTTTAAATCCAAATAGTCCTGCGATGATGTTGCTTGGGAAACTTTCAAGTTTTACATTGTAGTTGCTGACAACACTGTTGTAGAGTTGGCGAGAGTAAGAAATTTTATTTTCTGTATTGGTCAATTCCTCTTGCAATTTAACAAAGTTGGCACTGGCTTTCAAGTCTGGGTAGCTTTCTGCAACTGCAAAAATACCTGAAACCTGACGAGTGAGGGCATCACTAGCTTTCATAGCTTCTGCTGGTGAAGTCGCTGCCGCCACTTGATTACGCAGTTCTGCCACCTTTTCAAGGGTAGAACCTTCATACTTCGCATAGCCTTTGACTGTTTCAATCAAGTTTGGGAGGAGATCATTACGACGTTTCAACTGAACATCAATTTGGCTCCAAGCCTCCTTGGTCTGCATACGATTTTTAACCAAACCGTTATAGCTAACAATCACAAAAATAACAACAAGAGCCAAAACTCCAAGAATAATCCAAGTCATGATATAAGTCCTTTCTGCTTTTAGATTACTACCAGTATATCAAATTTTTAATGATTGTGGTAAAATAAGATGATACTAAAGAAGGAAATAACTATGAAACCAGAAACATTTTACAACTTGCTTGCCGAGCAAAATCTTCCACTTTCGGACCAGCAAAAGAACCAATTTGAACGCTATTTTGAGGTCTTGGTCGAATGGAATGAAAAGATTAACCTGACCGCTATTACAGACAAGGAAGAAGTTTATCTCAAACATTTTTATGATTCAATTGCACCTATTCTGCAAGGCTTGATTTCAAATGAAACTATCAAACTTCTTGATATCGGGGCGGGGGCAGGATTTCCTAGTCTACCCATGAAAATCCTCTATCCTCAGTTAGATGTGACCATCATTGATTCGCTAAATAAGCGCATCAACTTCCTTCAGCTTTTGGCTCAAGAGCTGGATTTGGACGGAGTTCATTTCTACCATGGGCGGGCAGAAGACTTTGCCCAAGACAAAAACTTCCGTGCTCAATATGACTTTGTAACAGCTCGTGCGGTTGCTCGTATGCAGGTTTTGTCTGAGCTGACCATTCCCTATCTTAAAGTCGGCGGAAAACTATTGGCACTCAAGGCCAGCAATGCCCCAGAGGAATTGTTAGAAGCCAAGAATGCCCTCAACCTCCTCTTTAGTAAGGTAGAGGACAACCTCAGCTATGCCCTACCAAATGGAGATCCGCGCTACATCACTGTCGTCGAAAAGAAAAAGGAGACCCCAAACAAATATCCACGTAAGGCTGGCATGCCCAACAAACGCCCACTTTAAACAATTTACAAAATCAACCTCGCTCTCGCATTTCTGGGCTCGGGAAAAAATGATTTACAAAATCATTTTTTTCTGCTATACTATCCTAAGCAAAGGTTTTTAATGTCATCCTGTGAGGTGACGAAGGCGCAGATTTATATAAATTTTTAAAAGATAGCTATTTTTTAAAAAGTCTTACTCTGAGGGCCTATTGCTGCAAAATAATGGGCTCTTTTTTGGTGCCCAAAAGTGAGGTTTTTATGAAACAGGAATCAACTGTTGACTTGTTACTAGACATTGATCAACGTCCTTCTGCTGGTAAAGGCATTCTTCTAAGCTTCCAGCACGTGTTTGCTATGTTTGGTGCAACCATTCTCGTTCCCTTAATTTTGGGAATGCCCGTATCGGTTGCTCTCTTCGCATCCGGTATTGGAACACTGATCTACATGATTTCTACTGGCTTTAAGGTTCCAGTTTACCTAGGTTCTTCATTCGCCTTTATCACGGCTATGTCACTAGCCATGAAAGAAATGGGGGGCGATGTATCTGCTGCTCAAACTGGGGTTATTTTGACTGGTTTTGTCTATGTCCTTGTAGCAGCAAGTGTTCGTTTTGCAGGTACAAAATGGATTGACAAACTCTTGCCCCCAATCATTATCGGACCAATGATCATCGTTATCGGTCTTGGTCTTGCTGGTTCTGCTGTAACGAATGCTGGACTTGTAGCAGACGGAAACTGGAAAAACGCTCTTGTAGCTGTCGTGACGTTCTTGATTGCCGCCTTTATCAATACAAAAGGAAAAGGTTTCCTCCGTATCATTCCTTTCCTCTTTGCCATCATCGGTGGTTATATCTTCGCTATGATGCTTGGTTTGGTTGACTTTACCCCAGTCCTTCAAGCCAATTGGTTTGAAATTCCTGGTTTCTACTTGCCATTTAGCACTGGTGGAGCCTTTAAAGAGTACAACTTGTACTTCGGTCCTGAAACAATCGCTATCTTGCCAATTGCAATCGTAACAATTTCAGAACACATCGGAGACCACACAGTTTTGAGTCAAATCTGTGGCCGTCAATTCTTGAAAGATCCAGGTCTTCACCGTACGCTTCTCGGTGACGGTATCGCAACATCTGTATCGGCCTTCCTCGGTGGACCAGCTAATACGACTTACGGAGAAAATACAGGAGTTATCGGGATGACTCGTATCGCTTCTGTCTCTGTTATCCGTAACGCGGCCTTCATCGCCATTGCTCTTAGCTTCCTAGGTAAATTCACTGCCTTGATTTCAACCATTCCAAATGCTGTGCTCGGTGGCATGTCCATCCTTCTCTACGGAGTTATCGCCAGCAATGGTTTGAAAGTTTTGATTAAGGAACGCGTTGACTTCAGCCAGATGCGTAACCTCATCATCGCAAGTGCCATGTTGGTACTTGGACTTGGTGGAGCTATCCTCAAACTTGGCCCAGTTACACTTTCAGGTACTGCTCTATCAGCCATGACAGGAATTATCTTAAACTTGATTTTGCCACACGAAAATAAAGACTAATCATCTATACACACAAAATCCACTCGATTGAGTGGATTATTTTATTACTTACTCTTTATTTCCAGCAGTAAATCTTTCAATGAAATAATGGTCACGGCTAGTAAAATCATGGCCATGCCGACAAAATCAATCGCATAAAACTGTTCCTTCATAATCAGAAAGGCAAAGAAAACGGCTGAAATTGGCTCTATGGAAGCAAATAAACTAGACTTAACAGGACCTATCAGACTAGCTCCTTTTAGGAAAGCGGTATAGGCAAAGACCGTTCCGATGATGATAATCCCAGCAAATGCAAAGAGAAAATCTAAGCTGGTCGGTATACTGGCTTGCAAAACCCCTGTAAAGGGAATAGCGCCTACACCAGAAATAACCATGCCCACACCAATCACCAAAATACTGCCCCATTTCTTAATCAGAGTGATTGGAAGAATAATATAAAGAGCATAGGTCAAGGCTGAAAAGAGGCCCCAGAACAGACCTAGGGGTGTGATAGACAACTGGTCAACTTTCCCGTGCGTCGCGATCAGAAAAGTTCCTCCTATGGCCAATCCAATCGAAATAATCTCAGCCAGTGTCGGAGCTACCTTATCTTTCATACAGGTATAAACCAAAATCCCAACGGGGCACACATATTGGAGAACTGTCGCCGTTCCAGCATTGGTTTCCTGAATGGCAGAAAGATAGGCAAACTGGTTTAAGAAAAGTCCAAACAAGGCAAATAACAACAGAGATAAAAGGCTTTTTCTGTCTTTTAAAAAAGAAAGGAGTTTATCCTTTGAAGTCACATAGGATAAGACTACCAGTGCCAAACCTGCAATGATAAGTCGCAAATTGGTCAAGACTAGAGCGGAAATCCCGTGTGCCATCAGGTATTGACCACTAGTTCCAGACAAGCCCCAAGCAATCCCTGCCACTACTGTATATAGAGTTCCTTTTACGGTTTTTGACATGCTTCACCCCTACTCTTCCCTACGAATCATATCCATCACTTGATTCCGATCGATTATCCACTGAGCACGCTCATCCCTCTCATAGGTTCGATTGGATAAAAAGATAGCAGCTTCTTGTTTCTCTCGATTCCACATGATAAAGGTACCCGTATAGCCCGTATGGTCGAGCCAAGCCCCTTCCAGATTCCAGGCTAGAGAACGCTCCTTATCATCTAAGGGAGAAAAATTTCGGCACAAACCTACAGCGAAATCATCTTTCAAGTAATGTTCCAGAAAGATCTGCAAATCCTTAACAGTCGAAAACAAACCAGCACTTCCAGCGTGCTTCCCTAATAGACGGGCTTTGGGATCGTGAATGATTCCGGCCTCCGCTCCTCTCACTGTTGGTACAGCAACCTCAACGGGACCAAACTTGGTCTCTTTCATCCCCCATGGTTTCAAAACTTGTTCTTCTATAATCTGATCCAAGTCTTGGTTAAAGATTTTTTCCAAAAGAAAGCCCAAGAGTAAAAAGTGAACGTCCGAGTATAGGAAGGCTGGCTGATTTCGTCTATTGAGGTGAAACATGGCTTCTCTTAATTTCTCTGCACTTAACTTGTCTCGATTGGGAATAAAGGGGTCCAAGTCTGTGGCATGGGTCAAAAGTTGCCGTATAGTGATATCAGGATAATCACACTCCGATAAAAAATCCGTCACCGGTCGATCAATATCGAATTTGTCCTGCTGCCACAAGAAGGTAAAAACCGTCCCCACTCCCACGACCTTACTCACACTCGCCAAATCATAAACCAAACCGCTCTCTGTCTTTAAGCCCCGTTCTGGATCACTCAATCCTAGATAAGATTCTTTCCATTCACCATCCTTATAATACGCAAAAGAGGCTCCGGGATAAATCCCTGCCTCGATTTGATTTTCTATTTTTCTTAGAATTTTTTCCAACTTCATGCTTCTTCAAACCACAATTCAATGTTATTGGTATCTTTACCAAGGAAGAATTTTTCAGACTTAGGGACAAAGTAGCCTGTCTTTTCAAATTTCTGACGAAGACTGGTTAGATCAAAATTCTTGACTAAAAATTTCAACATCGTCAGGTCCCAAGTGACATTATTTTCAACAGCCAAATCTGCTCCTTGCCCTTTAGTAAAGGTGATTGCTGGCGCTACTCCTTCAGGATCAAGTAAACTCTCTATCCCTTCAGGTAAACGCAACTCCATAGAAACCTCAAATTGACTCACGTATTTTATACTTGTATTTGAATAAAATTCAGGAACGGTTTCCAGTGGAACCAAATCTCTTATATCATTTTCTGCATGAACAAGGATCACATCCTCTTCAGGAGAGACAATCTCAAAAGCATACCCACGGTTACCTTTAAATAGGCGAGGAAGAGACTTCATCTGAGAAAGAAGACCCTCGATTTCAGAAGGATTCTCAACCTTTATCAAGAGTCTAGCTAGCTTCTTAAGTCCTTCAACTCTGCGTGTTCGCATGCTTGGAGACTCTTCTAAAATCAATCTCTCCGTACCTGTCTGATCACCTAGAGAAATAAAGGCAGACTCTTCCAGCAAAGGTTTCATCCCCAGGGTTTCAATGTAAAATCTTTCATTTAATTTTCGATTATTAACTTTTAAAGTCGGAACGATCCGAACAATCTCATTCACATTCATAAATTCCTCCAACTCTTTTATTTTAAAGGATTTTCGAATATTTTACAAGCCCTATCTATTTTATTTTAGAAATTTATCAACAAAAAAACTGGGATTTCCCAGTTTCATTTCTTATAGGTAAAGTAGTTTAAATAATGCTACTGCTGCAATACCCGCTGCAATTGGAGCTACAACTGGAACCCATGCATACCACCATTTTGAATCACCCTTGTGTTGACCAAGAACTGATTTTGGAAGGAGTTCGTGAAGAAGACGTGGTCCAAAGTCACGAGCTGGGTTCAAACCAGGTCCAGTAGGTCCACCAAGTGAAGTTACCAAGGCCATCACTAGGAAACCAAGTGCCAAGTGCGCAACTGAAATCCCAGCAGCTGTATGTGGAGCTACTTGAGCTTTCACTGCCAATTCACTTAAATCAACAGTTTGTCCAGCTTGAGTAGCCATTTGTTTCATGTATTGAAGAACCTCAGCACCAAAGAAGTTTTTAGTCAAACCAAGTGCTGCAAAGAAAAGAACAAATGAACCTACAAACTCATTGAGGAATCCGTTAATAGTAGCTGCAAAACGTGATTCTTTTGTACCGTGGTCGATGCTTGAAATTGTTGAGAAGGTACCCAAGATATTGTTAGGGTTTTCTGTCTTCAAGTAGTAAGGACGGTGAGTCGCTACAACCAAAGCTTGACCGAAGATTGCTCCCAAAACTTGTGCTAGGATGTAATATGGTACTTGCTCCCAAGAGAAAAGTCCACTAACAGCAAGTCCAAGAGTGAAAGCTGGGTTGATGTGGTTACCAGATACATTACCAAACATCAAAGCTGGGATCATAACCCCCATACCATAACCAACCGCGATAACGAGCCAGCCACTTTGGTGACCTTTCGTACCTTTAAGTTCAACGTTAGCAACTGCACCATTACCAAGAATGATCAAAATAGCAGTTCCCAAGAATTCTGTGGCATATTTAATAGCCCATGTAAAATCCATTTGATAGATTCTCCTTAAATTTTTTTAGACATTCCTTATTCTATCAATTTTTAGGCCTTTTAGCAATATCTTTTCTAAAAGAATCTATGGAAAACGCTTTATTTAACTTATCTTTAAGAATAGGATGAAAGGAGTCAAACTCCTTTCATCCTATTCGTTATTCTTGACGTTGACCAAAGTCTACAATCATCTGCTCCATCTTTTGGCGACTCGGAGTAGTCAGCATATAAAGGTAGTCCCCTTGTAGCTCTGCAAAGGCTGCGGGCATGATTTTTTTGACCTTGAATTGCTGGCTGTACTTAGCAAGCAAGTCTTCTTCTGAATAGGCATAGTTTGTATTGGCACGACGTGATGTAGCTAAACAGTATTGTGGTTCAAACTCTGATGCTGGGAACTCTTCACCTGCAACAATCGTCGCATAACCTCGATAGAGGTCCAAGGAGTGAGCGAAGTTATAAACATCAATGGTAAAACCACCTGCAGGACGGTTATTGTACTCAATGGCAATGTAGTCGTCCCCGTCACGGAAGAACTCGATATGGAAAAAGCGTTCTCTCATTCCAAATTCCTTGACTATGGCCTCACCATACTTGCGCAGTTTGGGATCCATATCCTTGAGTACATAGTAGGAATTGTCCATCTTATAAATCATGAGATCAAGTGGTGTATGGGCGTAGTCAAAAGTCGTTGAAAAGACGATATTACCATCCTTGTCCACAAGTCCGTCAAAGGTACAGATTTCGCTAGAAGTGACAAATTTCTCAAAGAAATACACGGTTGAATGGTCCCATTCAGCCTTAAAGTGATTTACATCGTCTTCTGTCTCAAGCTTAAAGGTCGCTGCTGCTCCCACTCCATTGTCAGGTTTGGCAATCATTGGTAGACCGATTTCGTTCACAGCTTTATTCACATCTGCTTCCGTCTGGATAACAGCACCAGGTACCACAGGGACGCCTGCTTTTTTGAAAAGTTTCTTCATCTCAGACTTATATTTCGTCTTTTTGAGATCCTCTGGTTTGGCACCAAAAACATTGAATTGCTCTCTGAGTGTTGCGTCCAGCTCAAGCCAGTATTCATTGTGAGATTCGATGCGGTCGATTGGTCCATGCTTGTAGAACAGAAAGGCAACTGCACGCTTGACTTCGTCTATGTTCTCAAGATTGTCTACACGGAAATACTCGGTTAGGCTATTGCGCAAAGGTTCATCTAGTTGCTCGTAAGGCTCCTGACCAATTCCCAAAACGGTGATGCCTTTATTGGCTAGCTCGATGGTAAATTGTTGGAAGTTTTGCGGATAGTAGGGAGAAATAACAAGGTAATTCATAGGCAACTCCTTTTATAGATACAGGTGTCCAAAGAAAATAGGGCATTTGTTTGCGCCACCATTCCCAGTCGTGGGCGACATCGTGTCCCCATTCAGCAAACCAGGCTGGAATTTGTTTCTGGTCAAAGGCTTCTTTAAGCTTGTAGAAAGATGGTAGACCGTCTTGTTCCCAGGCACCAAGTCCCGTACAAACGACGATTTCTGCCTGACGGTAACGATCAATAAACCAGCCGTCGTTTTGATTCCAGATATAATCAACAGGTGAGTTTTGGTAAATTGCATCGTCATTGTAGTAATCACCAACGAAGAAACGTGCGTCGTAAACACCACTGAGGGCAATCACCTTGGTAAAGACATCTGGATGCTGGAGAAAGAAATTGAGTGCATGGTAAGCCCCCATCGAGCAACCTGTCGTCATCATTCCGTCAAACCAACCTGTCTTATGCTTGATAAAAGGAATGGCCTCCTCAATCACATAGCGTTCGTAGGCACGATGCATCTCCGCTTGGTCATGACCATTTTTCCAAGTGGCTAGCCAGCTCTCACTGTCTACGCTGGAGAGAGTAAAGAACTGGACGCGTCCCTCCTCGATAAAGGAAGCACAGGCATCTATCATACCAAAATCATAGTATTCGTTGTGACTGCCACCAGATGAAGCAAAAACAACAACTGGAATCCCAGCATGTCCATAACGGTTGAGGTACATTTCACGGTTGAGATTGCCACTCCAGTGGCTGAGGTTTTCAATATGCATATTTTCTCCTTTCTTAACTTACCATTTCTCTGCAAAAAATCGGAGACAGTCTGGCAAATTTTCCGACCAAGGGATTTCACTATGGATGGCACCAGACTGAACTTTCAAGACAAGATTATCCAAGCCTACTCCACCCGCAATCAAATCACGGTAATAGCGAAGCGACGAGTCGATATAGGCTTGCTTGATGTTGTCAGCCATCAAGGTCTTGTCCGTATCGTCTGCTTCTTCTGTTCCTACATAGATGAAAATGCGCTGTTCAGGCGACAATTTCTTACGCTCGATATAGCGGTTAAAGGCTTCTTGGTGAAGCCAATTGGCAGATGAGAAGATACCTAGACAACCAATTCGGTCTTGGTACTCTAGTCCGATAAACTGGGTGATATTGCCTCCTAGCGACGAACCAATCATAGCCGTGTGCTGGCGATCAGCTTTGGTACGATAGGTTTCATCGATAAAAGGCTTGACCACCTCCATGACAAACTCGGCATACTCCACACCCTTACCACCAAACTGCTGACCTGGGATAGGAGATTCTTGAAACTTCCAAGCTGCATACTCATTCATCCGCCCCATACCATCATTATCTATGGCAACGACAATCATGCGACTGATATCAGGATTCCGCTTAATGGCCGGAATAATCTTCCAAGAGTGCCCGATATAAGACTCCTTGCTGTAAAAGACATTTTGCCCATCATGAAAGTAAACTACAGGATAAAAACGGTCTGTGTCTTTCTCGTAGTCCTTAGGCAGAAGAACACGCACACGACGCTCTTTTCCAGTATAAGGAACCTTGAGTTTGTGTTCTTTCATTTTTAAATAAAAGTAGGAATGATTCATTGTCAGAAAACTCTCTATATTCAAAATTTTATCTTATTATACCATAAAAATAGAAAAAAAGTCAGTTAATGTCCATTTTAAGGATAAATAACTAACTTTCTTCATTTGTTTTTCTGAATTCTTCTGGATTTTCTGATTAGAGGAGATTGTCAATTAACTCATCGACAGCATCTTTTTCAACCTGGGGAGTGATTTCAGTAATCATAATCCCAGCCACTGCTCGCTCAACCAAGCCTTCAACATCCATGCGTTTTTCATACTGCTCTGCATTCTCTATCTTAGGATTGGTCTTAGGACGGTCAGGTGCAAAAATAGTACAGCAGTCCTCAAAAGGCTGGATTGAAATTTCAAAGGTATCGATTTCCTGCGCGATATCAATGATTTCCAACTTGTCCATGGTAACCACGGGACGAATGATAGGAGTGCTGGTCACAGCGTTGATAGTCTGCATGCTTTCCAAGGTCTGGCTGGCTACTTGACCAAGACTTTCCCCATTAATGATAATTAAACCATTTCGTATCTCACGAATACGGTCGGTAATCCGCATCATAAAACGACGCGTCAAGGTCATGAGGTAGGCTTCTGGCGCTTTAGCCTTGATTTCCTCTTGAATCTCTGTGAAAGGCACCTCGATAAACTGGATATTGCCGCCAAACTTGGTCAATTTACGGGTCAAATCTTGGGCTTTCTTAAGGGCACCAGGACTCGTGTATGGCGGACTGGCAAAGTGAACCGCCTCAATATCTACCCCTCGTTTAAGAGCAAGATAACCTGCCACAGGTGAGTCAATCCCTCCTGACAACATGAGTATACCTTTACCAGAAGTTCCCACAGGCAAGCCACCTGCTCCACGAATAGTTTCATAAGAAAGATAAGCCGCTTCCTCACGAATCTCCACCTGAAGATTGATATCAGGATTTTTCATTTGAGCTTGGACATTTGGAATAGCTTCGAATACTGCTCCACCGAGAGTTTGATTGAGTTCACGACTGTCAAGTTCAAAGTTGTGGTCGCTACGCTTACTAGAAATCTTAAAGGTCATACCTTCCTTGTAGATATCTGTCATAATCTCTTGGACAGAAGACTTCAGAATTTCCACAGACTTTTCTACCTTATAAACAGGAGAAAAGTTTTGAATTCCAAAGACTTGTTTTAGTGATTCTGCAACTGCTATGTAGTCGGCTCCATTCAGGTAAGCGTGAGCACGGTCGCGATCAGCTGTCACCTTAACTTGGGGATAGATAGACAAAACGTCCGAGATATTATTACGAAGTTTGTTGATGAAACGCATACGGTTTTTGCCCTTGGTTGACAACTCTCCGTAGCGAATCATAATTTCTGAATACTGCATGGATACTCCTATCTTACTTTTCTAGTTTGATTGTAAATTAATTTTAGCTTGGTCAAGAACTGCTCAACCTGACTCATATCATTTTCAAGGTCCAGACTGAGACGTACGGCGGACTGAGCCTTGTCATTATTCACTCCCATAGCGATCAAGGTTCCCGCAGGTTTCCCTGCCTTGGACGAGCAAGCAGAGGTCGTGGAAATGAAAATATCGTAGTCTTCAAAAGCGTGAACAATGACTTCACCACGCACGCCCTTGATCCCAAAAGTCAGGATATGAGGGGCAAACTCCTCCTCATCCGAAAAGACCAAAATATCGGGATAATCGAAAAGAGCTTGGCGAATAACGGCCTTCATCTGGGCTGTCTTGCTCGCGAACAAGTCCTGTTTCTCCATAGCCAAACGAAGAGCCTTAGCCGTAGCAGCAATCCCAGCGACATTTTCAGTCGTCGAACGATAATCACGCTCCTGACCGCCACCCGTTAACAAAGGCGTAATTTTCTTGCCAGACTTAACATAGACAAAGCCAACACCACGGACACCATGAAATTTGTGGCTAGAGAAAGTAGCAAAATCTACTCGGTCCGTCAAATACTTGTCTGTCGGGATCTTAGCCAGAGCTTGAACGCCATCAACGTGGAAAGAAATGGTCGGCTTATCTGCCAAAAGTTCTGAGATAGCCTTGATAGGTTGAATAGAGCCGATTTCATTGTTTACTGCCATGATAGAAACGAGGGTCGTATCAGGGCGAATCAAACTTCCTAACGCCTCCACATCCACAAATCCCTTATCATCTACTGGAGCAAAGTCCACCTCAAAACCTTGACTTTTCAGCCAAAGAGCTGACTCCTTGACCGCAGGATGTTCAATAGCTGATACGATAATGTGCTTGCCAAACTGGGCTTTTTCAAAGGCCACACCTTTGATGACCCAGTTATCTCCTTCTGTTCCACCAGAGGTAAAGAAGATTTCCTCACTCTTCTTGCCAATCAAATCTGCAATTTGCTGCCGGGAAGCATCTAAAATTCGTGTTGCCTGATCTCCCAAACGATGGAGACTAGACGGATTTCCTACAATTTTTGAAGCGACCTGCATGTAAGTTTCAAGTGCTTCAGGATAAGGCTTGGTTGTCGCCGAATTATCAAAGTAGATCATGTTTTCTCACGCTTTCTAAAATCACTCCCTCTATTGTATCACGAAAAGAGACCTGCGACAAGAAAGGGCAATGTTTACATTAATCTGAATAACATAAAATACTCTTGATACCATCACCAAGAGTATTCTGTTTCATTCTATCTAACTTTGATTATCTCTATTAAAAATCTAAAGAAAAGTAATGTTGTCCGCCCCAGAGATTAACCGCTCCCCAAGGAGAATTGACTCCTACACCTATCTGGACTGTACCATTTGCACGTTGACCATAGGGAATCGAACTTTTCCAAGTGGAACGATTGCTGATCGTATTAGGAAACCAAGCCCAGTCAGTGAAATACATATTTGACACACTGCCACTATAAGCATAAGAATAGCCAGAAGCATGAAAAGTCACATTAAGAACATTCAAACCTACCAAACTATACCCATCTAAAGAACTAGATTTACTGACATATCCTGCATGTACCTGATTTGAGAATGTTACCAATAGGCTAGTAAACACCGCTACAATGATTTTCTTTATTATCTTCTTGTTTCATGATGACACCTCATCCATTCTTTCGGATAGTATCCACCACTGTTTACCTACAAGTTGTGGATATAGGAAGTAAGCCACTGATGATCAGTACTGAAACTGATAAGCCAATTAAAGTGAAAACGGAAGTTAGATAGAATTGAAAAACAGCAGAGATTTCCAATTGAAGCACTTGAATGGCTAAAATGGAAAGAATAACGAGAACACAACTTGCTAAGAGCGAAATCGTTTTACTATAACCGATTAATTCTTTTAAGAAAAGCCAAACAATATTCTGAGTACTGTATCCTAAAGATTTTAAAATCCCTACTTCAAAGCGTCGAGGACGATTGAGCAAAAAGAAAACAAAGGACAATACTGCGATGACAAGGATGAGAAGGACTAGGGAGAGTAGCATTAAAAATTGCCTTATATAGGTGAGTCCTTTATTAAATTCTTCATAGTTTTCATATGAGGATAGAATGGTAATTTGTGGAGAGATGGCTCTTATCCTGCTCAATTCTTCAGGAATAGCACCGCTATCCTTTAGCAACACATGAACAGCACTCGGCATCCATGATTTCAAAGGAAAACCATCCAAAGTCATCTTCGTCATGGGATGCTGTTGAATTGCTTTATTTTGCAATTCTTCCATTTCAGCAATATTCATAAATAGGGTGTTCCCATGAGGGGAATATTCAAACGGATAACTTTTTTTAACGATGCCTAAAACAGGATAGGTTTTCTCCACTTTGACAAATAAATCGCCATCTCCTTTCAATACATTCCCCTCTTTCTCTATACTGGATTCATATAAAGAAATTGGAATGTAAAAAGTCAGTGTCACGGTAGAACCCGATACGATATTGGGTAGTTTTTCATCTGAAATGAACTGCTCAGATAGATAAATCCCTTTTTCATTGCTCCTATCAAAATACTCTATCTGCCTCTGTGTTGTATTTGTCTGATACAAGGGTTGAATTGAAAAATTTCTTGTCAAACTTCTGGTCTGACCATCAATCGTCAAAGTTGGCTGAAAGTTCTTTTGAAGTTGTGAATAGTCTTTTGAATTATCAAACGTCATCCCTAAAGAGAGAAACTCTATATAAGGCTTAACGGTTTGAATATTCTGACTTGTGCTAATTGAGGTGATTTCCTCCTTATCAAAACTGAGAAAATCATCCAATACTTTTGTAGTTTTTAAATGAAGCGAATCATGAATCACCAAGAAGCCATTTTCGAGTGAGTTGTTCACCAGTTGGTGATACTTATCTGCAAATAAGGACTGAAAATGAATAGAAGTGACTGCTATAGCAACTACAAATGCGATAAAAAATGCTAATAATCTAGGTAAAAAAGGTCTTCTATGCTTCAAAACGGATAATTTTGTGTGAGAAGGTAACAAATGGGAAGACCATTTTTTAGAATCCTTTCTCCCTTCATCAGAATTCAAAATATGACCATTCCCAACTAATTGATGGTCTTTAAAATGAAGCTGAACATCTCCTTTTTCAATCATCGCCTCATCATGTGAAACAATCAATACAATTTTATGATATTTGTGAGCTAGATCAATCAACAAAGAGGAGACTTTTTCTCTATTTTCTTTATCCAAGGAACTTGTTGGTTCATCAGCTAGGATGAGAGTCTTTTCTGTAACTAAGGCTCTTGCGATTGCCACTCGTTGTTCTTCACCACCGGATAAATCTTCTGGATAAGCATGCTTTAAAGAAGAAATCTGTAAATCCGCCAATACTGTATCAATTTTGCTTTCTATTTCATCTGGACCCAAGTCATAAAAGTTTAAAGCTAGTCTTAAATTTTCATATACGGCCAAATCATTTATTAGATTTTGACCTTGAAATACAAAGGCGATTTCTTCAGCTATAAAGGCAGAGACTGATTTCTTATTTTCGGTATCAATCTCTTTTCCATCAAAGAAATAGGAAACACTAGGGTCACTAGCAGAGATTAAACCAATTTTATTTAGTAAAGAAGATTTTCCTACGCCCGACTTCCCATATATTGTATATACTTTTCCCCTTTCAAATATCAAATCTGTCGGCTCTAGCAACTGCCTACCTGTAAAAGAAAGACTCAAGTTTCTGATTTCGAACATAAAACGCCCTCCTTTTTGTAACCGCTTTCTTAATTTTACTTTATCATAAATTATATTTATTTCAACTAAGACTACTGAAGTTCGTGTAGAAAAATCTCCTTCTTTTAAGATTTTTTTAAAGAAATGAGGTATAATAAATCATAATCAAAGGAGAGTATCATGTCTAACTATCGTAGAACTTCAAGTTCAAAACCTAAAGCAAAAACAGAACACATCAAAAAGGGATTTACTGTCTTTCAAAAAACGATTGCTACCATCGGTAGTATCCTAGGTCTAATCACCGCTACTATCACCATTATGAACGCCATGAATAAAAATCAGGATAAACAGAAGGACAACTCAACGCCCCAAACGACGATTGTCAAGGAAATTCAGAAAGAAGTCCCTCAGGAAAATACCACTGCCAATCAAGGAAGTGACCTTAGTCAAGAAAAGACAACAGAAGAAACTCCTGCTTCTAGTAGCAAAAATGAGCAAAAATCAGATGCTAATACCCAAACGACTGCCTCAGAAACTCTGGCATCTAATAGCCAGAATACAGATACAAGTTCAACTCCAAGTACGGGAAACAGCACTAATCCATAAAAAGAACCACCGCAACCACGGTGGTTTTTCGTTATTCAAACAGAGCTTTGCGCAAATTGGCAATATCTGCTGGTCTGGTTCTGCAACAGCCGCCTAAGAGTTGTACACCGGATTTGATCCACGTTTGACTATTTTCAACTAAACTACCTTCTTCTGCTGGTGCCTCATGCCAGCATTTTAGTTCCCCATCATAAATCTCGCCTGAGTTTGGATAGGCTAACAAGGGTTTCTTAGTGACAATTGACAGCTTCTCTAACAATGGAGTGATGTGACGTGGTGCTGTGCAATTGAGGCCAACCGCCACGAGGTTTTCTACTGACTCACAAAGTTGACCGACTTCCTCGATGGGAGTGCCATCTGAAATCCTTTTGCCATCCTGGGAGCAAAAAGAAATATAGGCATCTACTTGTGGAAATTTATCCAGGAGCGAGAGCAAAACTTCAGTCTCAAGCTTATTTGGAATGGTTTCAAGAGCCAGATAGTCCGCTCCTGCTTCGACAAGCAGTTCCATCCTTTCCAGATGAAATGCCTCCAGTTCCTTGCGACCGATTGGATAATGCCCCGTGTATTCAGACCCATCTGCCAGATAGGCTGCGTAAGGTCCGATACTGGCTCCGACCAGTGGATAGATGCGCTTCTCTTTCTCCTTCTCAGGTAAGTGTGACCAGGCTCTTTCGATTCCTTGTCGTGCTAAACCAATCGTTGAAGTCAGAGCTGCCTTGGCTGCTTCTAAACTCAAGCCTTCCTCCAAAAATCCTGTTAGGCTGGCTTGGTAGCTTGCACTGGTAATTAAGTCGCTACCCGCTGCCACATACTGGGCATGGAGATCCACTAAAACGCTAGGATCGCCTACCAGATATTTGGCAGACCAGAGTTTTCCAGAGATGTCATGTCCCTGCAACTCCAGTTCTGTTCCTAGTGCTCCATCTAAAAGGAGCACTTGCTTTTTTTCTAAGAGTTCTTTTAAAATTCCCATAGTATCACCACTTTTTATGAACAAGATAATAGTAAAGATAGGTTACAGCCATAAAGGGCAAACCAAAGTAAAGCCCAGGTCGTTGCGATTCATCCAAGGCAATTCCAATAATCGAAACAATCAATAACAAGATGGTCACATAAGGCAAGTATGGGTTAAAAGGGGTCTTATAAGCAAGTTCATTCTCGCTATGCTCTTTGAGCCATTCTTTTCGGAAGCGAATTTGAGCGAGGGGAATGGAGAGCCAAACCACTACTACAGCAAATCCTGCGATGGAAACCAAGGCAAGAAAGACAGTGTCAGCTGCATAGATGCTGGCAAAGAGTGCTAGAACTGCCCCAATCATGGACAGGAGGAGAGCCCGCATCGGCACCCCATGTTGATTGATTTTCACGACTTTCTTGCTAATCATGCCTTCATTTGCCAAGGACCAGAGCATGCGACTAGAGGCGTAAAGTCCAGAATTTCCCGCAGATAAAATCGAGGTTAAAATGACAAAGTTCATGATATCAGCAGCATAGGGAATCCCGATTTTATCAAACACGGTCACAAAGGGAGCTTGGGTTACACCAGCCTCCTCTAAAGGTAAAAGAGAAGCCAAAACCAAAATGGTCAAGACAAAGAAAATAACCAAGCGCCCAATTGTAGTTTTGATGGCTCGCGGAACCGCTTCTTTAGGATTATCTGTCTCGCCAGCTGCAATCCCAATCAGCTCAGTTCCTGAAAAAGCATAATTAACAGCTAACATAACCGAAACGACAGCCATGATTCCATTAGGAAAGGCTCCATGACTAATTAGATTGCTGAAATAGGGAGCTTCAGACTGACCAGCTAAGGGAAGGACACCAAAGATGGCACCAAGTCCCAAGAGAATAAAGAGAACAATAGCGATTACTTTGATGCTAGAAAAATAAAACTCTGCCTCTGCAAAAAATCGCACACTAAGGGCATTTAACCCAAAAATGACAAGGGCAAAGATGGTCGCGAAAATCCAAGCAGGAATATCCGGAAACCAACGGCCCATCAAAAGTCCTGCTCCCAAAAATTCCGTCCCCAGAGCTACCGTCCAGCAAAGCCAGTAAAGCCACGCTACGGTAAAACCAGTTCCGGGACTGATAAATTTGGTCGCATAGGTATGAAATGAGCCTGTCACCGGCATAGCTACTGCTAGTTCACCTAGCGACAACATAACCAAATAAACAACGACTGCTCCGACCAAATAGGACAAAATAGCTCCTAAGGGACCTGCTTGGGCAATGGTATAGCCTGAACTTAGGAACAAGCCCGTTCCAATAACGCCTCCTAGGGAAAGCATAAAGAGATGACGACTGGTCATCTTGCGTTGAAATTCGCCTTCACCCTCAAACTGATGATTTTCAATCTTTTCTGACATAAATTCCTCCTTTTCATATTCTTTCATTTTATCATGAAACTGCCTGCTCTTTCATATATTTTCTCTATCGCTCTGATAAAGAAAACCTATCACAAAAACTTCTCTCCTGAGTGGAAAGAAGTCTTTTAAGGCTTATTGCTGCAAAACTTTTCTAGGTTTGGTTCCTTCAGCTGGTCCGATAACACCAGCTAATTCCAGTTCTTCCATAAGGCGGGTTGCACGGTTAAAACCGACTGACAAACGACGCTGAATCATGGAGGCACTAGCTTTCTGGGTTTCGATAACCAAAGCCTTAGCTTCTTCAAAAAGCGGATCGCCACCAGCTTCACCATCAGAAAAATCTCCTTCATTTTCAGGAACATCTCCTGGGTCAAAGCTTTCATCGTAGTCCGCATCTGCCTGAGCCTTGATGAAGTTTACGATACGTTCAACATCATCATCCGAGATAAAGGAGCCTTGCAGACGGACTGGATGATTTTCATCAATTGGTTTAAAGAGCATATCTCCTCGACCGAGCAGTTTTTCTGCTCCATTCTCATCCAAGATGGTTCGTGAATCTGTACCTGATGAAACTGCAAAAGCCACACGTGATGGAACATTGGCCTTGATAAGACCAGAGATGACATCAACCGATGGGCGCTGCGTTGCGAGAATCATGTGAATCCCTGCAGCACGTGCCTTCTGCCCGAGACGGATGATAGCATCTTCCACTTCCTTGCTGGCCACCATCATAAGGTCAGCCAACTCGTCCACAATGACAACAATCAAAGGCAGGGGCACTTGTTTGTACTCAGATTGGCTATTAAATTCCTCGACCTTGGCATTGTAACCAGCGATATTTCGTACTCCAACCTTAGCAAAGAGTTCGTAACGATTTTCCATCTCATCCACAACCTTTTGCAGAGCCTTGCTGGCCTTGCGTGGATTGGTCACAACTGGAATCAAGAGGTGAGGAATGTCGTTGTAAACAGATAACTCAACCATCTTTGGATCCACCATCATAAACTTGACCTGGTCTGGTCTTGCTTTCATGAGAATGCTCGCGATAATACCATTAACTGCAACTGATTTCCCTGATCCCGTCGAACCTGCAACGAGTAGGTGGGGCATCTTGGAAAGGTCAAAGGTTCGAGCAGTTCCATTGACAGCCTTACCTAGAGGTATTTCAAGGAGATTTTCTGGTTTAGTCTGAGACTGTTCCCAGAGTTCACGGAAGGAAACGGTCGCAATCTCAGAGTTGGGCACTTCAATTCCGACTAAGGATTTACCAGGAATCGGAGCCTCAATCCGAACATCCTTTGCTGCTAGAGCCAGCGCTAAGTCATCTGCAAGATTGGAAATGCGGTTAACCCGTACACCGACTGCTGGTTTGACTTCATACTTGGTAACTGATGGTCCAATTTCAGCTCGTTCCACCGTCACCTTGATACCAAAGCTAGCAAAGGTTTCTTCTAGGATTTTGATATTTTCTCGAACAATCTTCTTTTCCTTGGACTGATCTTTGGGTTTATCTGGCGCAAAGAGTTGCAAGCTTGGTAGCTTGTATTCGAGGGCTTCCTTGGCAGAAAAATCAACCTGCACCTCTTCATCCTCAAAGTCTTCTTCCACATCTGGAACGTCAAAATCAGTTTGAGGGAGGATAATCTCCGGTTCGATCCATTCTTCCTCAGGAGTTGGGGGGAAATCGTAGTCTGGTACCTCTGATAAGATTTCTCCCGTTTCAGGATCTACAGGAGGAAGCGGTAATGCATCCTGTTCTTCTTGTTCTCTCTGAATTCTGGCTGCTTCTTCAGCTTCTTGACGAGCCTTCTCTTCTTCTCTCTTGATGAAGCGTTCCTGTTTTCTCTGTTCCTGTTTTTCCATGAAGGATCTGAACTGAGCTCCAATAAAGGCTGCGACATCATAAATAGACCAAGGACTAACCAAGAGTGCCCCAACTAGAATCAAGAGAACTCCAATAAAGTACGATCCGATATTGGAGAAAAGAAAGGATATGGGGATATAGAGTCCAACACCAAGCAAGCCTCCACCGGCGAAGCTAGTCACCCGCATACCAGTCAGGTCCGTCATAACTTGAGACAGGGTCCCTTTTAGAACTGACTGCTCCAAGCCATATTTCCATACCAAGTAGGCCTCAAAAATCAAGAGCAAGCCAGCAAAGATACAGAGAAATCCTGACAGAAGCCCTTCCTGCTTGCGGATCCATTTAAATAGAAAAAGATAAATGAGAAGGGCACCAATGGCCACATAGGCCAAACTTCCGACCACCAGTCGAATGAGATTGTAAAGTGTGACACCTGCCGCGCCGAGTTTGAGGGCTGCAATAATCAACAATAAGGCAATTCCTAAGGAAATCAACATCCTCTGGATAGCCTGTTTTCTTTCGAGTTCTGCTTTAGACGGTCTCCGTCTTGTTTTTGTAGTATTCTTGTTTGCCATTCTTTTATTATACCATATTTCACAGCCATTTCGAATAGAGAAAAAGATTGCACCAAATGGTAACAATCTTTCTATTCTAATCCATTTTATGCTTGTGGTTTGCGTAGGTAACCATAAACCACACCACTTACAATTGCGCCAACCAAGACAGAGGCAAGGTAAAGAAGGGCATTTGAAGTTAGAGCGATAACGAAGATTCCTCCGTGTGGTGCCATGAGTTTGATTCCTGCAAGACCAACGAGTCCGCCCGCTACTGCTGATCCAAGAATGAAGCTTGGAATCGCACGAGCTGGGTCTGCTGCACCAAATGGGATCGCTCCCTCAGTGATGAATGACAAGCCCATGATGATGTTTGTCAAACCAGAGTTACGTTCTTCTTTGGTAAATTTATCTTTAAAGAGAAGGGTTGCGACAAAGATGGCAAGTGGTGGAACCATTCCTCCAGCCATAACTGCTGCCATGGCTACAGAACCACCTGAAGAAACAGTCGCTGCAAGCGTACCTGTACCAAAGACATAAGCAGCTTTGTTGACTGGTCCACCCATGTCAACAGCCATCATGCCTCCAAGAACGATACCAAGAAGGACAGCTGAACCTCCTCCAAGACCGCCTAGGAAGTCATTCATAGCAGTGTTGATTGCTGCCATCGGGATGTTAACAGCTAGCATGACGAATCCTGTCAAGATTGTTCCAAGAAGTGGCAAGAGAAGGATTGATTTAGCACCTTCAAGTGAACGAGGAACTTTTACGTATTTCTTGATAGCAAGAACCAAGGCACCTGCGATAAATCCACCAACAAGGGCACCTAGGAAGCCAGATGAGACACCTGCAAGAGTTGAAGTTGCTTCACCACCTGCGGCATAAGGAATTTTACCAAAGGCAAAACCTTCTTTGGCAATAGCACCAGCCACGAAACCAGCTACCAAACCTGGTTTTTCAGCGATAGAGTAGGCAACATATCCTGCAAAGACTGGAAGCATCAAGCCAAAGGCTGCTCCACCAATTTTCATGAACATAGAAGCTAGTTCATGGTAGGATCCGAGATTGCCAAGACTATCCTGTGGCACACCAAAAGCACCGTCGATCAAGAAAGCAAGGGCAATCATGATACCACCACCGATAACGAATGGTAACATTTGAGATACACCACTCATCAAGTGTTTGTAGAAAGCACCACCGATACTTTGTTTTTCATTAGATGCTGTCGCAGTTTTTGCTCCATTAGCCGCATGGTAAACTTCAGCATCTCCAGAAAGAGCCAAGTTGATCAGCTCTTCTGTCTTACGGATTCCGTCAGCAACTGGACGATTAACCAATGGTTTGCCATCGAAACGATCCATCTCAACAGCCTTGTCAGCAGCGATGATAACAGCTTTAGCCTTGCGGATGTCCTCTGCAGTTAGTTGATTTCCAACACCGCTAGCACCATTGGTTTCAACCTTGATCCCAACACCCATTTCAGCAGCTACTTTTTGAAGGGCTTCTTGAGCCATGTAAGTGTGAGCGATACCTGTCGTACAAGCTGTAACAGCTACGATAAAGTCGCCAGATTCATTGGCAGGTGCTTGAACAGGCTCCTCAGCTTTTTCTGAAGCTTGGTCAAAAAGTTCGATAACTTGATCTGCAGATGTTACTTGGCGAAGTTTGTCAGCGAAACCATCTTTCATCAAATATTGAGACAATTCTGCAAGAGCTGCCAAGTGAGTATCGTTTGCTCCTTCTGGAGCTGCAATCATGAAGAAGAGGTCTGTTGGCTGTCCATCCAAGCTCTCATAATCCACGCCCTTGTTTGATTTTGCAAAAAGAACGGTTGCTTCCTTAACAGCTGTATTTTTACTGTGAGGCATAGCGATCCCTTCACCAAGCCCCGTTGAAGTAAGTGCTTCACGCGCTAAGATTCCTTCTTTAAAGGTTTCAAAATCCGTCACATAACCATGATCTACCAAGCTATGAATCATCTCTTCGATAGCTGCTGTTTTTTCAGTCGCCTGCAAATCCAGCAACATGACATCTTTTCTCAATAGGTCTTGAATTTTCATCGTTTTTCTACCTCAACTTTTTCATAAGTTTCTTTTATAAATGCTGCAGTTGCCAAGTCATCAGAGAAAGTAGTTGCTGTCCCACAAGCCACTCCCCATTTGAAGGCCTCTACTGCGTCTTTTGATTTGACAAATTCACCGGTAAATCCAGCAACCATAGAGTCACCAGCTCCGACTGAATTTTTCACAGTTCCCTTGATAGGTTTGGCGAAGTATGCTCCCTCGGATGTTACAAGAAGGGCACCGTCGCCAGCCATGGAGATAATGACGTTTTGAGCACCTTTAGCTAGTAACTCACGAGCATATTTCTCGATTTCATCTAAACTTTCAAGTTTTACTCCAAAGATAGCTCCAAGTTCGTGATTGTTTGGTTTAACCAAAAGTGGCTGGTAGTCTAAACTATCAATCAAGGTCTGTCCTTCAAAGTCACAAACCACTTGCGCACCAGTCTGGCGTGTCAAGGCAATCAAATCTTTGTAAATAACATTACCTAGATTCTTAGCACTCGAACCCGCAAACACAACCGTATCTTCTGCTGTCAAACTAGATAAAATAGCTTTCAATTCTTCTAGCTGAGCTGGTTCCACAGTTGGACCTATTCCATTGATTTCTGTTTCTTGGTCCGCTTTAATCTTGACATTGATACGAGTATCTTCTGCTACTTGGACAAAACGCGTCTCGATTTCCTCTTCTGCCAAAGTATCTGTGATAAATTTACCAGTAAATCCTCCGATAAATCCAGTCGCAGTATTAGGAATATCCAAGCGCTTCAAGACACGACTGACATTGATTCCTTTCCCACCAGCAAACTTATCATCACTGTCCATACGATTGACACTACCGACTTGGACTTGGTCCAAGCGCACGATATAGTCAATAGATGGATTGAGTGTGACTGTATAAATCATACCTCTATTACCTCCGTTTTCTCCTTAATTGTCTGCAAGAGTTCATGCCCTTGACTTGTGATAACAATTGCTCGTTTGAGTGGAGCTACCTTGGCAAAGCAAGTTTGTCCAATTTTTGACGAATCCACCAAGACATAAGTCTGTTTAGCATTCTCCAAAATAGCTCGCTTTACAGCTCCCTCCTCCATATCAGGAGTCGTATAATAACCATCGTCGACGCCATTCATCCCGATAAAGGCACGGTTAAAGTGCAATTGATTGATTTGGTTAAGAGCAACACCACCGATACATGCATCTGTTGCCATCTTGACACTCCCTCCAACCATGACAGTTGGAATCTGTTTTTCAACCAACTGAACCGCATGATGAATGGAGTTGGTCACAACTGTAATATTCTTATTAACCAATTCCTTGATTAAAAAAGCAGTTGTCGTTCCAGCATCGATAAAGATAACATCTTGTTCCTTGATAAGAGAGGCTGCTTTCTGAGCCAGTAACTTCTTCTCTTGAAGGTTTTTGATAGATTTTTCTTGGATGGTTTCTTCTTCCTGCAAGGAGTGGGGTAATTCTGCTCCACCATGCACACGGCGAAGCTTGTTTTCCGCCTCCAACTCATCCAAATCTCTTCGTACCGTTGATTCTGATGTTTCTAATAGACTAACCAATTTTTCTAGGGAAACTACATGATGTTGATTTAACTCTTCTAAAATCAGTTGCTTCCGCTCAGTTTTTAACACCAAATCACCTCCTGTTATCGTTTACACTATTCATTCTAGCACAATTTCTATCAAAGTCAAGCATTTTTTGTCATTTTCTTTCAAATTCTATCATTTTTCTTATTTCCAAAATTTTTATTGCAAGATAAGTGGCTTTATGGTAGACTATTTGAGTAAGTATTGGAAGATTACTCAAGAGGCTTAAGAGGCCGTGTTGGAAACGCGGTAGACGTGTAACAGCGTGCGTGGGTTCGAATCCCATGTCTTCCGTAGAAAAAAGAAAAACTGCACCTCAATGCAGTTTTTTATCGTTCTAAGAACAATATCTAGAAATGAAAGGCTGAGTTACTCTAACTATCACACCACATTTTTGTATCCTACCCTATCCTAATTCATAAAAAAACAAGTAGTTTATTGGACTACTTGTTTTTCTTTTAAATCTAAAGATTAGATATTGCTTTTATCTTTTTTATCTGAAGATTTGTCTGTTGATTTATCAGAAGACTTGTCTGTTGATTTGTCATTAGACTTGGTTGAGTTTTTACGGACAATTTTATCATAACCTTCTGTATCATCAAGCAACTCTGTCGCCAAAGTACGGTAATCTTCTTGAGAAATCAGCCAGTTTCCATCCTTATCCTTTGTTAATTTGATTTCAGTATCAAAATCTCCAGTAGTGAAAGGTGTATGAGCTAAGTTAGGGTCAACGTCACTGTAGGTTGAGAAATCTTTCTTGAATAGATGCTCAAAAATCCAGTAAGAAACCAATGTTTGGTAACGCTTGATGTCAACGTTTGAACCAGCTTGGTTGTATTTACCTAGGTTATCAACACCTCCAATAAGAGTAGTGAGAACTTCCCTTGTAGATGAAGCCAATCCTTTAGAGTGTAACTTCTTAGAGTTGAAAGTAACAGTCGCTGTATTTCCTGATTCATCAACCTTCACGTCTTTAACAGTGTAAGAACCGATATCTTGATATAATCTACGTCTCATCTTCAAGAAACCTGAAATGGTTTCTTCTGGAGTTTCTACAGGGAAATCTTTGTGCCATTGTACTGAATAGGTAGATGCAGGTGAAAGACCTTCTTCTTTGATTTTTTCACTTGTTTGTACAGCAAATACTGCCTCAGTCCATTTTTCATAAGTGTCGCCATAAATCTTCTTAAATCGAGCAGAGTCGCTAGTAAGAACTGAGTCTAAGAGAATCTCAGCATCTTTTGTAACTTTTTCTTTAACTTCTGCTGCTTCATCTTTCTTCTCAACTTGTTCTGTATTCTCCTTGTTATCAGAAGAAGCTTCAGATGACTGATTAGAAAATACAGAACATGCACCCAAGACAACTGTTGAAAGTGCTAAGATACTTAGTAACTTGATCTTTTTCATGTTTCACCTCTTTATGAAAATTTACTCTTGGAGACCACCTCCAAGTTGATTGGTTTAGAAAAACACTGGGTTTATCTAACGGAGAATGGGGGATTCGAACCCCCGCGCCAGTTACCCGACCTAACGATTTAGCAAACCGTCCTCTTCAGCCTCTTGAGTAATTCTCCACTAACACACTAGAATAAATAGGATACAACAAAGGATACAATTTGGAAAAAATCATACTGTATACCTGTTCATAATGGAGCCGGTGGGAGTCGAACCCACGTCCAAACACCTGCTAACATATTTGTCTACAACCATAGGTTATGTATTGTTTTAACAGTCCCTCGACACATAACTCAAGCCTAGGAACTGCGAGTCTATTAATCTCTTATCAAACCACTAGACAAGGCTTGATTGTATCTCGCTAATCATAAGACCTGTCATTGAACACGAGCAATCCAAATCAGGTCACGCCTGCTGTTTTTTAGGCAGCTAGAGCGTAAGAAGTGTTATTTTTTGCAGTTATATTTAACTGAGCGTTTACGTCGCCACACGGGTTGCAAAATATGCCTCATAATGCCTGTCGAATCCGTAACGACCCCAAAAGGATAGAACTATTATAACCTATCTTCAAAAAAAATGCAAAATCAAGCCGTTTCTTTAGAAAAGAACCCCTTTTAAGGCTTCTGATAAGGCTTGATAACCGGCTACACTTAGATGGAGCCCATCTGTGGTATAGGCTGATTGAAGTTGCCCTTCTGAATCTGCCAAACTATCATAAATCGACACAAAATCTACCTGCATGTAGGCGGATGCTAGAGTCTCATAAGCTTGATTCCATTCTTTAATCGTCTCATTTGTTCGGATATAAACCGTCTGCTTGTATTTCTCTCCCTCATTGACTGGCAGAATAGAAAGGAGCTTTATTTGTGACAACGGATAATCTCGGGCAATTGATTGGATAACTCGCTCAAGATTATCCAAAGCTTCATTCAAGGGAATATCTTTCCCAATATCATTTGTCCCAATTAAGAGAACAATTTGATCCACAGCATCACCATAAAGATGGGCATCCAAATTCTCTAATAAAAGTCTCGTCTGGTAGCCTCGGATGCCACGATTAACAATCGTCTTGGCCGTCCCAAACAACTCTTGCAGAGGGTAATATTCCACTATCGAATCACCAATAAAGATGATATCTGGCTCTAGAACAGATACTTGATTCAATTCACGATACTTGGTTTGAATCTTTTCCTGCTCCTTTAAGAGCCAATTCTCTAATAACTGTACTGCCACCCTATCCCTCTTTCTCTAACCAATTCTCTAGAACTTGATAAACGCCCGCCTGGCTGTTAGCTGGCGCTAGAGCAGTCGCAACTGCCTTGACCGCATCATCTGCATTTTCCATAGCATAGGCAATCCCAGCCAGTTCTAACATTTCGACATCGTTTTCGCTATCACCAAAGGCCATGATTTGTTCCGATTGAAAATTCCAGCGCTTGAGTAATTCTTCCAATCCCCAGGCCTTGTGAATACCAGTTTGGAGGATGTCAATGCACCCATAACCACTGGAAACAGCTCTTATATGACCATTAAAGAGGTCATTGATTTCCTGCAAAACAGAACTAGAGCGTTCCTCTCCAACAACCATGCTCATCTTTAACACTCCACCGAAGAGGTCTGTGTGCAAGTCTTCCACAAAATTCATTCGTTGATAGAATTTTTCAATCATCTCTGGTGTCATAAATTTTTCTAGGTCTGTAAAAACAGTCCCTTTCTTGACAAAACCACCCTTCATACCTGTTACGACAAACTGATCTCGGCACTCTCTCCCTTTAAAATGAGCTAAAGCCTTGTCAACCATAGCATCATCCCAGGTCTGCGCTTGAATCAGTTCATCATTTTCAAAAATACGCGCCCCATTGGCAACTACTAGAACTACTCTACTCGCCAAATGTTTAAGCAATTGTCTCATACGGTGAACTTCATTCCCCGTCGCAATGACAAAACGGATATCCCTTTGATCCAGCTGATCTAAAATCTTTTCCAAGCGGGGCAAATCCAGCTGCCCCCTCGGGTCTAGCAAGGTTCCATCCATGTCTGTTGCAATTAATTTAATCGTCATCATATCTCCTTTAGGGTGAGCACCTACCACTTCAACCCTACATGTTCATTCATTTCTTTATAGGCCGTGTCAATTCGTTCCTTGGTCTCTTCGTCCAACTTGTCACGCTGACCGCCTCCTTCAATGAAGTCCTCTAGGATATAGGTCTGATAGAGGAAAAGCGGATAGCCTTCTGGAGAGTAAGTCCCTTTGGGTGTTCGATTGACCCAAGTAGGATGTGCTTTGGCCGTGTCAATTCTTGTCTTTCCATCTTTTTTCTTAATGGTCACATCCATGAGAACACCGCGCTCCGTCCACTTGGCATTTTCCTCATCTTGCATGGTTTCAATGCGTTGGTTTGAGAGGAAATTTCCCATGGAGTAGATAATCAGTTTTTTATCACCATCTTTTTCAACTGTTTCAGCAGGTTCAACGACGTGAGGATGCCCTCCAAAGATAATATCGGCTCCCCAGTCAATCATCTTGTGGTACAGTGTTTTCTGTTCTTCCGTCGGTTCTAGCTGGTACTCAATTCCCATCTGAGGCATGATGACAGTAATATCCGCTTCCTTCTCTGCACGCTCGATTTCTGCCTTCATCTTATCTTCATTCAGATCAGAAAGATAGTGATTATAGTCCTCTTGAGAGATATACTGCTCAATGCCATTAAAACCGTAGGAATAGGCCAGGAGAGCTACCTTGATACCATTGACTTCCTTGATGACTATAGGGGCTTGGTCACGGGATTCATGTGTGTAGACTCCGATGGGTGTCATTCCAGCCTTTTCAATAGCTTGAGCCGTTGAAACCACTCCCTCTATCTGCGAATCCAAAATATGATTATGAGCCAAATCTAAGACTTGATAGCCCGCATCCTTGATCGCATCCATGACTTCTCCTGGTGCATTAAAGAGGGGATAACCTGCCAAGTAGTGGTCCTTGTTCACCGTTCCTTCAAAGTCACCAAGCACTAAATCCGCTTGCTTGAGCCATGGTTTCACATATTCAAAATTTTCGTGGAAATCGTAGCTACCATCTTCTTTCAGAGCTGTTCGGTAGATGGGGATGTGGTAGAGAAGGTCACCATTTGCCATGATACGCGCCGTCGTTTCACCAGACTGATTTTCCTTGGATTGACTGGAAGTACTTGCAGAATCAAGAGTTTGACTACTAGGACTCGTTCCCTTACTACCTTGTACTGCTCGAACTAATAAGTTCCCCCCC
>NZ_KQ969521.1:857350-861991 GCF_001578935.1 Streptococcus oralis
CCATGGATAAGGCAACTGCAAGCAATAACACAATAATAAACTGGGCATTGGTCCATGATTTATAATTCCGAAAGAAATCCACACTAGTTCTCCACACCCCATAAAGAGAGCCCTGAGACCGTCTATCTTGTCGCTTTTCCATCTTTATTCCCCCTTGCTTTTTGGTGCAAGTCTTTTCTTTTATTATACCACAGACAAAAGAGGAATACCGTTTATTATATTATTTTTTAGGAACTTCTGCGACTTTCTTTCTCGCCTATTTTGTGTTATCATGTAGAGGTAATGAAAGGAGAGAAAATGTCTGCAATAGAACGTATTACAAAAGCTGCTCACTTAATTGATATGAATGATATTATCCGCGAGGGGAATCCAACTCTACGCGCAGTTGCTGAGGAGGTCACTTTCCCACTGTCTGACCAGGAAATCATCCTTGGCGAAAAGATGATGCAATTCCTCAAGCATTCTCAGGATCCTGTTACGGCTGAGAAAATGGGGCTCCGCGGTGGTGTTGGATTGGCTGCTCCCCAACTCGATATCTCAAAACGCATTATTGCCGTTTTGGTCCCAAATATTGTGGAAGAAGGTGAAACTCCACAGGAAGCCTACGACTTGCAAGCTGTTATGTACAATCCAAAAATCGTCTCTCACTCTGTTCAAGATGCTGCTCTTGGTGAAGGAGAAGGTTGCCTGTCTGTTGACCGAAACGTACCTGGCTATGTAGTCCGCCATGCTCGCGTTACTGTTGACTACTTTGACAAGGATGGCGAAAAACACCGTATCAAGCTCAAAGGATACAACTCTATCGTTGTCCAACATGAAATTGATCACCTAAACGGAATCATGTTTTACGATCGTATCAATGAGAAAGATCCATTTGCTGTTAAAGATGGTTTACTGATTCTGGAATAAAGAAAATCCCGTTGCAAGACGGGGTTTTGTGTTATAATAGAGGCATGAAAACAAATGATATTGTCTATGGCGTCCACGCCGTTACAGAAGCCCTCCTTGCAAACACAGGAAACAAACTCTATCTCCAAGAAGATTTAAGGGGAAAGAATGTTGAGAAAGTCAAGGAACTGGCTACTGAAAAGAAGGTATCCATTTCTTGGACTTCGAAAAAATCCCTCTCTGAAATGACCGAAGGCGCTGTCCACCAAGGTTTTGTTCTACGAGTGTCCGAATTTGCCTATAGCGAGCTGGATCACATCCTTGCCAAAACACGACAAGAAGAAAATCCACTTCTATTGATTCTGGATGGTCTAACTGACCCTCACAACTTAGGTTCTATCTTAAGGACTGCTGATGCGACCAATGTTTCAGGTGTCATCATTCCCAAGCACCGTGCTGTCGGAGTGACTCCTGTCGTTGCCAAAACGGCCACAGGTGCTATTGAGCATGTACCGATTGCCCGAGTTACCAACCTCAGTCAAACCCTAGACAAACTCAAGGCTGAAGGCTTCTGGACCTTTGGAACGGATATGAACGGTACTCCTTGCCACAAGTGGAATACAAAAGGAAAAATCGCCCTCATCATCGGAAATGAAGGAAAAGGCATCTCTAGCAATATCAAAAAACAGGTCGATGAGATGATTACCATTCCCATGAATGGGCATGTTCAAAGCCTCAATGCCAGTGTTGCTGCAGCTATTCTCATGTACGAAGTTTTCCGAAACCGACTATAAAAAAGTTTCCAGTCATCTGATTGGAAACTTTTTATGATTATACTCAATGAAAATCAAAGAGCAAACTAGGAAGCTAGCCGCAGGTTGCTCAAAGCACTGCTTTGAGGTCGTAGATAAGACTGACGAAGTCAGCTCAAAACACTGTTTTGAGGTTGTGGATAGAACTGACGAAGTCAGCTCAAAACACTGTTTTGCGGTTTCAGATAGAACTGACGAAGTCAGTAACATATATACGGCAAGGCGAAGCTGACGTGGTTTGAAGAGATTTTTGAAGTGTATTAACTATGTTCTGTGATAAACTTGTAAGCTTCTTGACCAGCGATAGCCCCATCTCCAACTGCTGTTGTTACTTGGCGAAGGTCTTTCTGGCGAACATCCCCAACTGCAAAGATACCGTCAACACCCGTTTTCATGTGATTGTCTGTCACAATCCAGCCTACCTGGTCTTGAATATTCAATTCTTTAACAAAATCGCTAACGGGATCCAAACCAACATAGATAAAGACGCCACCGAAGGCTTGCTCTGTCACTTGAGCTGTTTTTACATTTTCAAATACGACAGATTCGACTCGGTTTTCACCTTTGATTTCCTTGACGACAGAGTCCCAGATAAAGTTGACTTTCTCATTTGCAAAGGCACGGTCTTGCAAAACCTTTTGGGCACGAAGTTGGTCGCGGCGGTGAACAATGGTAACAGTCTTGGCAAAGCGAGTCAAGAAGAGGGCTTCTTCTACCGCGGAATCTCCACCACCGACTACGAGCAAGTCTTGGTCACGGAAGAAAGCTCCATCACAGACTGCACAGTAAGAGACACCACGACTGTTCAGTTCTTCTTCTCCAGGAACCCCTAAGAGACGGTGTTTTGACCCAGTTGCCACGATGACAGTACGGGTTTCGTAAACTTGATCATCAGTGATTACCTTCTTAAAGTCACCCTTGTCTTCAATATTTTCAACATAGCCATAAAGATGCTCCACTCCAAGGTTTTCAAGTGGTTCAAACATCTTTTCAGCCAATTCAGGTCCACTGATATTAGCATAACCTGGATAGTTTTCAATATCAGATGTGTTATTCATTTGCCCGCCTGGCAGACCACCTTCAATCAAAGCCACTTTCAGATTGCTGCGAGCGGCATATAAGGCAGCAGTCATTCCCGCAGGTCCAGCACCGATAATAATCGTATCGTACATTTCGATTCCTTCTTTCTTGTTGTAACTATCTTTATTCTAACTCATTCTTGCTAGCCACGCAAGGATTATGCCTTGAAAACCAAGAGCAAACTCATGACGGCAAAGGATAACACCGGAACGACCAAAACTCCAATCATAATCATATCATAGAGATGAGCTTGGCGAGCTTTGGCTGTCTTGTCCACACCAGACATGGCTCTCAATCCAATCCAAATCCCCAGAAAAATCACGACAAGGATGGTCGTTAAGATCAAACTCTCGAAATACAAAGAAAATAGATGCAGTAGCATGATCTCTCTCGTTTCTATCTTTTTTAAAGAGTAAACTCAGCTAGTCCAACTAACTGAGTTTTCCTTTTTCTATTATATCAAATATAAGTCCGTTTGTAACTAGCAAAGAATTCTTTTGTCCGCTCTTCTTTCGGATGATTGATGATTTCATCCGGTGTGCCGGACTCGATGATTTTCCCTTTATCTAGGAATAAAACCTTGTCTGCCACTTGGGCTACAAAAGACATATCGTGACTGACCAAAATCATGGTCTGGCCTGACTTGGCAGCATCTGCAATAGATTTTTCTACCTCACCGACCAACTCTGGGTCAAGGGCTGAAGTGGGCTCGTCTAAGAGCAAGACATCCGGTTTCATAGCAAGCGCACGCGCGAGGGCAACCCGTTGCTTCTGCCCACCCGACAAATGACGAGGGTAATGATTCTCGCGATCAGAAAGTCCAACCTTAGCCAACTCTTCCTTGGCGATTTTTGTCGCCTCCTCGTCCGATAATTTTTTAACGACAACCAAACCTTCCTTGACATTGTCAAGAGCAGTTCGGCGTTCAAACAAATTAAACTGTTGGAAAACCATAGATAACTTGCGACGAAGGGTTAGGATCTCCTCTTGGCTAATCTGAGAAAAATCAACTTTAAAATTGTCAATCTGAATCGTTCCACTATCTGGAGTTTCAAGGTAGTTCAAACTACGAAGAAAGGTTGATTTCCCCGCCCCAGATGAACCAATCAAGGCCACTACCTCCCCTTTTTGGATATCCAGGTCCAGATGATCCAAGACAGTTTGTCCTGAAAAGGATTTGCTTAAATTCGAAATCGTAATCATTAACGAAGGTCTCCTTTCACATCTGTTTGCACTGTATCCGGCGCTGAGATAGCCATTTTTCTCTCGATGAAACGGCCGAGGCTTTCAATTCCGATATTGACTACCCAATAAACAAGGGCTACGGAGATGAAACGTTCAAAATAGCGATAATCGGCTCCACCCAAAATTTGAGCCTGAGCAAAGACTTCCACAACACCTGCACTAAAGGCAAGAGAAGTTCCCTTAGTCAAACCGATAAGAGAGTTAATCAAAGTCGGCGTCGCTACCACCGCCGCATTTGGAATAATCACGCGACGGTAAACTTGCGCTCGTGTCATACCCAAACTACGCGCCGCCTCAATTTCACCTGGGTTAACAGAAAGGATGGCTGCACGAATCGTTTCACTTGCATAAGCCGCCTCGTTAAAAGCAAAGGCCACAATTGCAAAAATTGCTGCTGGAATCGCATTGATATTGAAACCAGTTCCCAACTGTTGATTGATGGCTTTCAGAGCTAAAGGAATACCGTAGTAGGTCAACATGAGTTGGACTAGGATTGGTGTGCCTTTTAAAAAGCTGACAAAAAAGGCTTGCAAGGGATATAAAATCTTTACTCGATTGATTTTCACAATGGCAAAAATCAAAGCTAGTACTAAACCAAAGAGAGCCCCCCCCAAGC
>NZ_KQ969521.1:862286-916349 GCF_001578935.1 Streptococcus oralis
ATGGCAAAAATCAAAGCTAGTACTAAACCAAAGAGAGCCCCCCCAAGCGTCAACATCAAGGTTGTCGGCAGTTGTTGGACAATCCTTGGAATTCCATCAAAGACCGAACGCAAACTAAAGAGCTTACCATCCGGAATGAGTTGCATCAAACTTTGATACCAATCTGATGCTAAAAATGTTGTAACAGTCATAAAAACATCCTCTCCTGATAATGATTCATTCTATCATACTTCTGCTCGCAAGCAAATTATTTGCTACGGGCTGATCAGACTTTGTCTATCTTCTAGTTTATCACACTTTAAAACAGGGAGGCTATATATTTTACCTATCAAGGAGATAAATAAAAACTATCTCAAACCTAAGTTCTCATAGGGTTTTCTATAGCCAATTTGTTTAACAGCACCATTCTCCACCAAAATTGGACGTTTCAATAACATACCATCGCTCGCTAGAAGCTTGGCTGCTTCTTGGTTTGACAGACTTCCCACCTTATCTTTTAGGCCCAGTTCGCGGTATTTGATCCCGCTAGTATTGAAAAATTGTTTCACTTCAAATCCGGAAGTTTCCAACCAGTTCAAAATCACGTCTTCACTTGGTGTTTCTTCTACGATGTGGACAGCTTGGTATTCCAGTCCAAGTTGATTCAATTCATTTTTTGCTTTCTTACAAGTTGAACACTTTGGGTATTCGATAAATTCTAACATTTTCTTCGCTTTCTATTCTTTGTTTTCTTGAAATGCTGCACCTTCATGTTGCAAGAGCCAGGCTTTCTTTTCGACTCCCGATGCATAGCCTGTCAAGCGATTGCCTGACCCCAGCACACGGTGACAGGGAACGAGGATGGACCAAGGATTGCGCCCCACTGCTCCGCCAATCGCTTGGGCAGAAGCCACTTGCAGGTCTTGAGCTATTTGTCCGTAAGTTACTATTTGACCATAAGGAATGTCCTGTAAGTAAGCCCAGACCCGCTTTTCAAAATCTGTTCCAATAGGAGCCAAAGGTAAGTCAGATAGATTCTCACCACTGCCTTCGAAATAGGTATCTAAATAGGAAATAACTTGCTCTAATACAGGATGGCTAACAACTTCTTCTATCGTTTCATCCCCTAATCCCCTCTCAAAATGCTTCTGCTCCTGCACCCAAATGCCATACAGATAATTGTCATCAGCAACTAAGGATAAGGTTCCAATTGGCGACGGGTAGAGCATTTTTGCGTACTTTTTCTGCTTCATTTCTTTAATTTTTGATAGGCCAAGCGTTCACCATCTACTGGCACCTTACCGACCTGTTTAAAACCGAGTTCTCCAAAAATATGTTGCATAGCCTTGTTTTGTGCATGCGTATCTGAACGAAAATCTAGATAATCAAAACCTTCAATCAAGCCTTCTAAGAAAGTCTGAGCAACACCTTGTCCTTGGACATTTGCTGCCACAGCGATACGGTGAAAGACCAGATATTCTGATTCTCCCCCCTGCCAACTTCCTTCATAAATGGCTTCATAGGCTTCCTCTGGACTCTTGGTCACAGCAGCATAGGCTAACAGTTCTCCCTCTTCCAAGGCCACATAGGCTTGACCTGAGATGATATCATCGATAATAACATCCGCATTTGGATAGCCATTTTGCCACTGGTCACTACCAGCATCTGCTAAACGTTTTTTAGCATCATCTATCACCCGCATAATCGCATCTACTTCATTTGGAAAAGCTAAACGAATCTCCATCTTTTCTCCTCATTTCTGACTAGTTTCTCTCATCATAGCATAATTTAAAGCTTTCTACAAGCAGTTGAAACTTGACTTTTGTTTTTTATTATTTTATAATCTAGTTATCAAAACTAGATAAAAAGGAGTTGGAAATGAATTCTAACTTTTCCTACCCAAAATGGGAAGACATTCCAAACATTGACCTCTATCTGGATCAGGTTTTACTTTATGTCAATCAAGTCTGTGCCCCTATCTCTCCAGATAAGGACAAAGGGCTAACAGCATCCATGGTCAATAACTATGTCAAACATGGTTACCTGACAAAGCCAGACAAGAAAAAATACCAACGCAAACAGATTGCCCGCTTGATTGCCATCACCACTCTCAAGTCTGTCTTTTCAATCCAAGAAATCGCTCAAACACTGAATACTCTGCAAACTCAAGCAAGCTCAGACCAGCTCTACGACGCTTTTGTAGACTACATGAACCATGGGATTGATCCAGAAAATCCTATTATCCAAACTAGCTGTCAAACGGTTAAACTCTATCATCAAACTCTAGACTTAATCCTTAGTAAAGACAAGGAGGAAATCCAATGAACACCCGTCTAAAGCTCAGTAAAAAACTCAGTTTTGGAGAGGAAATTGCTAATAGCGTGACCCATGCTGTAGGTGCCGTTATCATGCTCATCTTGCTCCCTATTTCATCCACCTATAGTTATGAAGCACATGGATTTTTATCATCTTTTGGTGTTTCTATCTTTGTTATCAGTCTCTTTCTCATGTTCCTCTCGTCAACCATCTATCACTCTATGGCCTATGGTTCGACCCACAAATACGTCTTGCGAATCATCGACCATTCTATGATTTACGTGGCTATCGCAGGCTCTTATACGCCGGTCGTATTGACTTTGATGAATAACTGGTTTGGATATCTAATTATTGCCATTCAGTGGGGAACGACCATCTTTGGCATCCTCTATAAAATCTTTGCTAAAAAGGTCAATGAGAAATTCAGCCTTGCCCTTTACCTGATTATGGGCTGGTTGGTTCTGGCTATCATTCCTGCCATTATCAGTCAAACGACGCCAATTTTCTGGAGTCTTATGGTAACTGGTGGACTCTGTTATACAGTTGGAGCTGGATTTTACGCTAAGAAAAGACCCTATTTCCACATGATTTGGCATCTCTTTATCCTAGCAGCATCTGCACTTCAATATATCGCGATTGTTTATTACATGTAAAAAAGTTGAGAATCTTTTCTCAACTTTTTTCTTTACACATATTGATAAAATACTGGTGCAAGCGAGCATCATCTGTCAATTCTGGATGAAAAGAAGTTACCAGCATATTCTGTTCTTGAGCTGCAACGATTTGATCGTCTACTGTTGCTAGAATTTCTACACCCTCTCCAACACTGCTGATAATCGGTCCACGGATAAAGGTCATGGGAATCTGACCAACTCCCTTACATTCTGCTTCTGTATAAAAACTTCCTAGTTGGCGCCCATAGGCATTGCGCTCTACTACTATGTCCATAGTCGCTAGATGACTTTCTTCTTGGGAAGCGACTTCCTTAGCTAGCAAAATCAAACCCGCACAGGTTCCAAAGACTGGTAAGCCATTGAGAATGGCTTCTCGGATGGGAAGCAGCATCTGCTGGTCACGCAAGAGTTTGCCCATGGTTGTAGATTCTCCACCAGGCAAAATCAAACCAGACAAGTCACTCTGACCTTGTTGAAAATCATCTAAATTTCTGATTTCGACACTAGCAACACCTAACTTTTCTAGCACTTTTGCATGCTCTTCAAAGGCACCTTGCAAGGCCAATATTCCAATTCTCATCTATTTTCCTCGCTCTGCCATGAGAATTTGAATTTCATTCTCATTGATACCAACCATGGCTTCCCCTAGGTCTTCAGAGATTTGAGCCAGAATTTGAGGATTTTGGTAGTTGGTTACGGCCTTAACAATAGCACTTGCTCGTTTAACAGGGTCGCCTGACTTGAAAATACCTGAACCGACAAAGACGCCCTCTGCCCCCAATTGCATCATCAGTGCAGCATCTGCTGGTGTTGCAACACCTCCAGCTGCGAAGTTTACAACTGGCAATTTTCCATGTTCATGAACGTATTGGACCAATTCAACAGGGACTTGCAAGTCCTTCGCAGCAACATAAAGTTCGTCCTCACGTAGATTTTGAATGCGGCGAATTTCCTGATTCATCATGCGCATATGGCGAACAGCTTGGACGATATCTCCTGTACCGGGTTCTCCTTTTGTCCGAATCATGGAAGCTCCCTCAGCAACACGACGCAAGGCTTCACCCGAGTCCTTAGCCCCACAAACAAAAGGAACTTGGAATTCTTTCTTGTCCACATGGAAACAATCGTCAGCTGGAGATAGAACTTCACTCTCATCAATATAGTCAATCTCAATAGCCTCTAAAATCTGAGCTTCAACAAAATGTCCGATTCTGACCTTGGCCATCACTGGAATGCTAACTGCTTCTTGGATTTCCTTAATCATCTTTGGATCACTCATGCGGGAAACTCCACCAGCAGCACGAATATCTGCTGGAATCCGCTCCAAGGCCATCACAGCTGCCGCACCAGCAGCTTCTGCGATACGAGCCTGTTCAGGGTTCTGAACGTCCATGATAACCCCACCTTTGAGCATCTGTGCCAAGTTTTTATTTAGTTCATAACGATTTTCAGTCATTTCTTAATCCTCATCATTTTTATTGGTAGCTACCATTTCATTTTAAGTCAGAACAGAATGAAGTACAAGATAAAAAAAGGATAATTGTATGGGTACAAATTGATACTCAATGAAAATCAAAGAGCAAACTAGGAAGCTAGCCGCAGGCTGTACTTGAGTACGGTAAGGCGAAGCTGACGTGGTTTGAATTTGATTTTCGAAGAGTATAACTAAAAAACTATCTGACCTTAACCTAAGGCCAGATAGCTCGTCAATTTTTATTTTTCAGCTGTAAGTGCAGCCATTGTAATGTAGTTGTATGGTTTGTTGAAGTGTGGCAAGAAGAATAGATCTGTCAATGCCAATTTATCAATGGTTACATGCTCTTGGATAGCAAGTGAGAACATGTGGATTCCCATACTGATAGCGGCATCATGTGAAACCATTTGTGCACCAAGAATTTCACGGCTGTCTTTGTCAAAGACAATCTTGATGGCAACTTCGTGATTGTCATGTTTGATAAATTCTGGTTTTTGAAGATCGTTAAAGCCTGTTTCAGTTGCGTTATAACCAGCTGCCTTGGCTTTTTCAAGAGTCAAACCAGTCGAAACCATGTGAAGTCCGTAGATAGAGATACCATTTGATCCTTGAACTCCGATTCCTTCCAATTCATGTCCACAAGCGTTGTAGGCACCAACGATTCCAGTACGAACAGCGTTTGAAGCAAGCGCGATGTAGCTAGTGTCTTTACGAGCATTGTCATAAACAGTTGCACAGTCACCAACGGCAAATACACCTGGAAGTGAAGTTTCTTGTTTCTTGTCTACAAGGAAGGCACCGTTGCGGAAGAGTTCAATCTTACCATCAGCAAGAGCTGTGTTTGGACGGAAACCAACAGCAAGAACCACCATATCTACATCAAATGTTGCTTTGTCTGTCACCAAGCGTTCAACTTTTCCATTACCTTGAATGGCTTTAACTGTTTGACCAAGAGCCAAGCGGATGTTGTGGTCTTCCAAGTTCTTCGCCATCATTTGTGTGAAGTCTTTGTCATAGTAACCGTTCAAGACAGTATCTACAATATCAACAAGGACAACTTCTTTTCCAAGACGTTCAAAAGCTTCAGCAAGTTCTACACCGATGTAACCACCACCAACAACGGCAATGCGCTCAAGGTGTTTGCTCTTGTCTTCAAGTTTTTCGATAACTTCTTCAGCGTTTTGGTACAATTTAACAAATTGTACATTTTCAAGAGTTGCTTTGAATTCGCGGTTTCCTTTAACAATTTCAACACCTTCTATTGGTGGCAAAATTGGAGTTGAACCAGTTGCAAAGATCAATTTATCATAAGACTCTTTGTGTTCTTTACCTTCAACTTCTGCAGTCACAACTTTGTTATCGTAGTCAATTGAAAGAACTGGTGAGTTCATGTAAACTTTAGCACCTTTTGCTTCCAATTTTTCTTTATCAGAGTAGAAGAGACCTTCTGGGCCATCAATTTGTTCCCCGATCCAAAGCGCCATTCCACAACCAAGGAATGAAATATTTGAGTTTTGGTCAAATACTACGATTTCGTTCTCATGTCCGAAGTTGTCCAACATGGTATTAATGCAAGCTGTACCAGCGTGGTTAGCACCAACTACAACGATTTTACTCATAGAAAAATTCCTACCTTTAATTTTTGATTTACCTTTCTAGTATATCATTTACTGTTAGCGTTTACAAGGCATTTGCTCAGAATTCTCTTTTTTTCAGAAAAAAATACACTTAACATTGATAAATCTAATTTTTCTATCGTTTTCACATTAATTTTGAGCATATTTCTTGACTTTTTGTCAAAATTCATTTGTGAAAACGCTGACTTTATGATATGCTAGATACATGGAAAGAAAATGTAAGGGGTTTAATTTTTCTTTAACGACCTTATATTGAATGATTTCCTATAAAGAGAAAGGAGCTGGTAGCTTGCCTCTTCATTCACGTTCTGAACGGCTAATGGGAACAACGATCACGATTTCATTAGTAGATGAACAGGCTGATTGCCTACTTCAAGGAGCCTTTGATTTGCTCAAGGAACTCGAATACCGCTTTAACGCCAACAGTCAAGAATCCGAACTGATGGAAATCAACTACCAGGCTGGAATCAAACCTGTTAAGGTTCACCCTGACCTATTTGAACTGATTGCTCTTGGACTTGAGCATAGCCTAGCTCCATCTAGCCATCTAAACATCAGCATTGGCCCCTTGATTCAAACCTGGCGAATCGGATTTGCAGATGCACGGCTTCCAGACTCTAAAGAAATCGAAGCTGTCTTACCTCTAGTTGACCCGCATTTTATCAAGTTGGATCCGACTAGCTCTACTGTCTTTTTAGAGAAGAAAGGAATGAAGCTTGATTTAGGTTGTTTAGCTAAGGGCTATAGTGCAGATAAGGTTGCCCAGTATTTGAAAGAACACGGTGTCACCTCTGCCTTGATCAATCTCGGAGGAAATATCCTCACCATCGGGAACAATCAAGCCAAAGAAGGGAAAGCCTGGCAGATTGGGATTCAAGATCCGCGAAATCCTCGTGGCAATCATCTCCTAACGATCCCTGCTTCTAACAAATCCGTTGTCACTTCAGGTATCTATGAACGCCACCTGACAGTAGATGGAAAAGACTATCACCATATCTTTGATAGTAAGACAGGATTCCCTGTCGAAACCGATCTTGCTAGCCTAACGATTGTCTCTGATAAATCCGTTGATGGTGAGATATGGACAACTCGCCTTTTCGGAGAACGAAGCGCTTCTATCCTCTGGCAAGTCGAAAGTATAGATGGCATTGAAGCCATCCTCATCGACAAAGAGGGGCGTCTTGCATGTTCTTCAGGCCTTCAAAATTGTATTATGTAAAAAGAGAAAGGAAATCTCATGCTAAAACTTATTGCCATTGTTGGAACGAACTCTAAACGTTCTACAAACCGCCAATTGCTCCAATACATGCAAAAACACTTTGCTGATAAAGCTGAAATTGAACTCGTTGAAATCAAGGATATCCCTGTTTTCAACAAACCTGCAGATAAACTTCTTCCCGCTGAAATTCTTGAAATTGCAGCTAAAATTGAAGAGGCTGATGGTGTGATTATCGGTACTCCTGAGTACGACCACTCTATCCCTGCAGTTTTGATGAGCGCTCTTGCTTGGCTATCTTACGGTATCTACCCACTTTTGAACAAACCAATCATGATCACTGGTGCTTCCTATGGTACACTTGGTTCATCTCGTGCCCAATTGCAACTTCGTCAAATCTTGAACGCTCCTGAAATCAAGGCAAATGTTCTACCAGATGAATTCTTGCTTTCACACTCTCTTCAAGCATTTAACCCAAGTGGCGACTTGGTTGACCTTGACGTCATCAAGAAATTGGATGCCATCTTTGATGACTTCCGTATCTTTGTGAAAATTACTGAAAAATTGCGCAATGCACAAGAATTGCTTCGCAAAGATGCTGAAGAATTTGACTGGGAAAATTTGTAAGATAGGAGACCGAAAGAATGAAATTTGTTGGACTTGTTGGATCAAACTACGATCAATCATATAACCGCAAACTCTTGGAATTTATTCGTCGCAATTTCAAATTCAAATTTGAATTAGAAGTCCTTGAAATCGACGAAGTACCAATGTTTAACCAAGACGAAAAATGGGACGAAAGCTTCCAATTGCGTTTCTTGTATAACAAGATTACACGTGCTGATGGTGTCATTATCGCCACTCCTGAGCACAACCACACTATCTCAGCTTCACTCAAATCTCTACTTGAATGGCTTTCATACGAAGTTCATCCATTTGAAAACAAGCCGGTCATGATTGTGGGTGCATCATACTACGACCAAGGAACATCACGTGCCCAAGTTCACCTTCGTAAAATCCTTGATGCTCCAGGTGTTAATGCCTACACGCTTCCAGGTAACGAATTCCTTCTTGGTAAAGCTAAGGAAGCTTTTGATAACGACGGAAATATCACCAACGAAGGAACTGTTAAATTCCTTGAAACTTGCTTAGATAACTTTGTAAAATACGTAGGAGTCGTTTCGAAATTGAAAAAACCAAAACCAATCGAACCAGAAGACTTGGATTGTGGAAAACCAATTGCTACAACCATTACGGAAGTTGATCCTGACGATCCAGAATGGGTAGAAAAAGTTGCTGCAATCACTGGAGCTGTTTCTGGTGATACCTATGTCAAATTGGACCACGGTATCTTGACAGTTAACCAAATCGATATGTTCTTGAAAGCTATGCCATTTGAATTGACATATGCTGACGACAACAACCAATTCCTCTACTACAACAACGCTCACCAAGATCCAGACACCATGTTTGCTAAACGTGTACCACCTCAATCAGGTAGCCGTATGTCTACTGTTCATGGTTCTCTTCCACCAGCACGTATGAAGAATGTAGAGTGGGTTATCGGAACACTTCGCAACGGAAACCAAGAATACGTTCGTACGATTGTTCCAGGCTCTCCTGCAGGTGTCATCAACACCCACAACTACCAAGCAATGTACTATCCTGATGGATCATACGCTGGTATCAATGAAATCGTCTTTAACTTCCAACCATGGCTTGACTGGTACCTAAAAGAGACTGGGCAACGTTTGGTGGGTGGTAGCGGACCATTTGCTCCTGCTGCTGGAGGTCATGGAGACGCCGATGCTACTTCTGGCGCTTCGGATTCAGGTGATGCGGGAGGCCACGGTGGTGGCGCAGACGCTACTTCTGGTGCAAGCAACTAAGAAATCAAAAAGGAGCCACTTGGCTCCTTTTTTTATTACAACAGAAAAGGGGCTTGTAAATCATCTACAAACCCCTTTCATTTTATGAGTTAGGATCATCTATACTACGGCCGTGCAAACCTTTTTCACGTTGTACTTGGCGTAGTTTTTCTGGTGTAACATCATTTCCTTCCTCGTCCACAATTTTAATTCCTTCAATATGGTGGCGAACAGAACGACGATATCCTTCGATATACTCCTCACGAAGTTTAGCTTGTTCCACTTTTTCAGCAGAAGTTAAGCCTTCTGTTTTTTTCTTTTTGGCAAGCTCGTTAATACGATCAATTTTTTTAGGATCCATGTTTATCTCCTTTATGATAAGGTTTAATCCATTTACCAGATTTTATTTGGTATTGATTTGGTTGAAACGTGCAAGTTTAGCTGCTTTCTTGGTTAATTGCGACAAGATAGCCAAGCGATTTTGTCGGACAGCCTGGTCTTCAGCCATTACCATGGTATTTTCAAAGAAAGCATCAATAATTGGGCTAAGCGCAAAGAGTTGTTCTAATTGCTGACTTGCAGCCCCTGACAAAACAAGAGATTCTACGGCTTCCGCCAAGGCTTTCTCTTCTTCATTCTCAAAGAGAGCATGATCAACAGTATCAGTTCCTTCGGCCTTTTCAGCCAAGTTAAAGGCACGAGAAAGAGATTCGACAGACGATTTGAAATCTTCTTTTTCGCTTGCTTCTACAAGAGCACTTGCTGCTTCTAGCATATCTGCCACAATAAAGTTTGAACCTGCGAGAACTGCTTCCTTAATGTCTTTTGGAGTTGAACCCATCATCTTATCAACACGAGCCTTGATAAAGTCCATAACCTCTGCTTTATTTTCATAAGTCAAGCTGTCGAATTTCAAAGCATAAAGGCTATCAATCAACTCATCCATAGCAATGTGCCAACCAAAAGCATCCAAGATACGAACCACACCTTGCGTCGCACGACGAAGGGCATAAGGGTCATTAGAACCTGATGGAATCAAGCCTACTGAGAAGAAACTCAAAATCGTATCCAATTTGTCTGCAATGGCTAGAATGGCTCCTACCTTACTCTCTGGAAGTTCTCCTTCAGCAGCTGTCGGCATGTAGTGTTCACGAATAGCAGCTGCAACTGCTGGAGTTTCACCAGCAAGAAGGGCATATTTCTCACCCATAATTCCTTGGAGTTCATCAAACTCACCAACCATCCCTGTCAACAAGTCAAATTTGTAAATAGCTGCTGCACGGGCTAGGTCAACTGTTTCATCCACTGACAAACCAGCTTTTTCTGCCAAAAGAATGGCAATCTGCCCTGTACGAATCATGTGTTCACGAAGGGAACCAATCTTTTCATGGAAGGTCACATGGTTCAATTTTTCAACAAGGTCAGAAATCACCAATTTTTGGTCTTCACGCCAGAAGAATTCTCCATCTTCCAGGCGTGCTACCAAGACTTTTTCATTACCCTTGATAACATTTTCCAAATGCTCTGCGTTCCCGTTACGGACTGAAATGAAGTTTGGTAAGAGTTTACCGTCTTGATCACGAACAACGAAGTAACGTTGGTGCTCTTTCATCGAAGTCACCAAAACTTCTTCTGGAACTTCAAGGTATTTGGCATCAAAACTTCCCATAAAGGCAGTTGGGTATTCAACCAAGTTCAAGACTTCGTTCAGTAAGTCAGCATCAATTTCGATACGTACGCCATGTTCAGCTTCGATTGCTTTGATTTGGTCAACTATCATTTGCTCACGTTCACGTGGATCCGCGATTACAAACTGCTTACGAAGGTCTTCTTCGTAGCTCAATGCTGACTGAATCTTGGTTTCTTGTCCCAAGAAACGATGACCACGACTCACACGACCGCCCTTAATATCAAGGAAATCCAAGTCAAACTCTTCTTCATCTAAAAGAACTGTCAAAGTGTGTACAGGGCGGATATATTCAAAAGTGTTGTTAGCCCAGTGCATGCTGACAGGAAAAGTTAGTGACTTCAAGACGTCTACTACACCTGGAACAATGGCTTCAACTGGTTGCCCCACTTCTTCCTTGGTAACATAGACATATTCTTCACCCTTGATTTCACGGAATTCAATATCTTCAACTGTCAAGCCTTTTCCACGGACAAATCCTTGAGCTGCTTTGGTGAAGTTTCCATCACTATCCAAGGCAATTTTCTTTGCTGGTCCCTTGAAATCCTCTGTCAAATCAGACTGTTTGTCTGCAAGACCAGTCACACGAACAGCCAAACGACGTGGTGTTGAGAAGGTTTGAATGGCTTCAAAGGACAGGCGGTTTTCCTTGAGGAAGGCTGCCATTTTTTCACCTAGTTGTTTTTCACTTGGAGTTACTACGTAGGCTGGTAACTCTTCAAGACCGAGTTCTACTAATAAGTTTTTTGTCATGTTTTTCTCCGAAAAGTATCTTTTTATTTTCCAGTTGGCCTTATGTGATTGGCACGCAAGCAACCAACTTCGTTGTTTCATTGCTAAAATTGGAGCCAAAAGTCTCCAATTTTGCCTAGTATCCTTAGCTTCACTAAGGATACATTCACCACTGTGGCAACTGGCTCAGGGCTAACTCTGTTCGCCCATTTTCGTAATTTGTCACTCTCTTTATTCTGCGTCTTCTGCTAAGAGTTTAGCTCGTGTTGCTTCATCCAAAAGTGGGTAGCCTAGGCGTTTGCGTTCTGCGACAAAGGTTTTGGCTACGACACGGGCCAAGTTACGGATACGAGCGATATAGCCTGCACGCTCTGTTACGGATACGGCACCACGCGCGTCAAGTAGGTTAAAGGTATGTGAACATTTGAGAACATAGTCATAGGCAGGGTGAACCAATCCTTCTTCCAAAGCACGACCAGCTTCTTTTTCAAACTTATCAAAGTTTTCAAGTAACATTTCTTGGTCCGAAATTTCAAATGAATATTTTGAGTGCTCGTACTCAGGCTGGATGAAAATTTCTCCATATTTTACGCCATCGGCCCACTCGATATCATAAACAGAGTCCACTTCTTGAATGTAAGAAGCCAAACGTTCCAAACCATAGGTAACTTCCGCAGTCACAGGGCCCGTTGCCAATCCACCAACTTGTTGGAAATAAGTGAACTGAGTGATTTCCATTCCATCAAGCCAAACTTCCCAACCAAGACCAGCTGAACCAGTCGATGGATTTTCCCAGTTATCTTCAACGAAGCGAATATCGTGCTCCAAAGGATTGATACCCAATTTTTCCAAGGATTCAAGGTACAGTTCTTGAATATTTGATGGAGAAGGCTTCATGACCACTTGAAATTGGTGGTGTTGGTAAAGGCGGTTAGGATTTTCCCCGTAACGACCGTCAGCAGGACGACGTGATGGCTCTACATAAGCCGCATTCCATGGCTCAGGACCGATAGCACGAAGGAAAGTGTAAGGACTCATCGTCCCCGCACCTTTCTCATTATCATAAGCCTGCATCAGCATACAGCCTTGGCCATTCCAAAATTGTTGCAAAGTCAAAATAATTTCTTGAAATGTTAATTTCTTAGACATTGAATACTCCTTAATAAAAAATGATTTCTTGCGACACGAGTCTGCCTCGTCGATTATACGAGGCAAGACGAGTTAGTACTGCGTCTAGCTCAGCACCCTAGTGCTGAGCGTGGGGCAGTCCGACTATAAGGAGGTCTCTGCCACTGACGCAGTAGAAAGTCAATTTTTTAGACATTGTTTACTCCTTTTTTATAAATTCTTATGACTTTGGATACAAAAAGAACCGTGTCTTTGCTCCTAAGTCTGTGACCTAGGGGCGTCTGAAACGCGGTTCCACCCTAATTTATTACTTCATTGTTTTTAAAAATACGACAGAAAGCGCCAGTTTCTTACCTTGTTCTACTTGGCTCCCACTACCCCAAGCTCGCTTGAAGAACGCCATAAGACTTTCTTTCCTAGCTAGTATTATAGCAGATTTTCTAGCTAGTGTAAACAAAAAATGAGTCTGAAAACAAAGTTCCAGACTCATTTAATAGTAAAGCTTCAGAAAGTCCTGTTTAAGGAAGTCTTCTTGCCTTTGGTTTTTTGCCATGCAAATTTCTCTTGGCTTGTTTCAAGGCTGTAATGGCATCTTTGACATCTTCTTGGCTAGCTCCTGGATCATTAAGGAGTTCCTGTGCCTCTTTAAAAGTTAGAAGATAAGCTACTTTTTCTTTCTTGTCTGCATAGATAAATCTCGCATTCTTTTCTTGGAAAAGTCGTTCATCCTTGATCAGTTTCTTCAGACTAGAGAAGTCAGTAGCTTTGCCATTTAATTTGCTTTTAGCTGTTGCTAGAGCAATGAGAGATTGGTCAATTTGATCCTGTTTGACTTTAGGATCCACAACTAGTAAGGCAATTTCTTGGAAGGAACGATCATAAGCTCGACGTACTTTTTCCTTGGCATTAGCATATCGTCCAGTTTTAGTTGTTGCATAGTAAGCTTTCATAGCTTCTTTCAAGGCTGTAACGTTCGAATCTTTTCCATCCAAAGCCTTACCAGCAGCTTCCAGACTAGCGAGAACGCCATCAATCAATTCTTGCTTCAACTTGCTTGACAAGGCTGACTGCGCCACTTGGAAAGCTTGGTCATAAGCTTTTCTCTTATCTGCACTACTATTAAAGTAGCGAGACGTTTCTACCAGTTCTTTTTGTTGATTTACCGCAGCAAGCAAGGCCAACTTAGACACAACAGATAGACGCAAAGCATTGTTTCGACCTGGCTGAACGAGCAAGGAAACGAGATCTTCAATGAGTTCATATCCAGTTGGCAAGGTGACCTCTACAGTATAACGACCTGTAGCAATTTTCTTACCAAAGGCGTATTGCCCGTATTTTTCAGCAGGAAGAGTGATACTTGTCCCATCTTCACCTTTCAGAACCACAGTAGTCGTCTTTGGAACTGCTTGATTGAAGGAAACAGACACAGGTGCATATTCTAGGAGATTTGCTAGGAAGGTAATGGTTTGGAAACTATTTTCTTCCGTCAAGTCAAACTCTTGGGACAAGGCACTGATAAATTTCAATTCTGTTCGATCATAACTGAAAATTTCTGCTGTATAATGACCAAATTGTAAAAAATGAATCGCTTTTGCCTTGTCAACATCAACATATTGTCCCTTGCTATTTTTGATTCGATAGACGTAGAGGGTATCAATATCCTGGTTTGTTTTTGCATCCTTCAAGGCAATTTTCACTCGACCACTATTTTGATCGCGCACAAGTTCAGCAAGTGAGATATAGTCTACATTTCCTGCATGATCCTCAACAAGATAGTAAATATTAGCCTTGTCAACATCCTTAGGAAGTGTATAACTACCGTCAGCATTGGCCTTAATCAGATGGGTGTTCTCAAGCGCACGAGTTCCAGACTGGTCTTTCTCAGATAGAACCATGGTCCCATTCTGGTCAAATGGTGTGATATAGAAGACTTTTTCTGAAAGGATACCGCCTTGACCCACATCTTTGGGTTTGCGAGCTACGAATTCTTGGTTTCCATCTTTAAAGCGAATATAACCACTTGTGATGACAGGTTTTTGAGTATCAATTTGAATTTTGAAGGTCGTGTATTGTTCTTTGGCTCCTGGAACATCTGGTGTGTAACTAATAACATAGTCATATAAACCATCTGCAACGGTATTGCCATCAAAATCCTGACCTCTCCAAGCGGTATTATCTAGAATATAACTCTTCAGATTTCTACTGTCTCCATCAAAATAATTCTTACGAAGATCCTTTGCATCGCCCTCCCAAATAGGATGTTCATGCTTGGTATCCGTAGCCGCATAAACTGTAGCCCGAAGATTTACAAGATTTCTCAAAGCAACCGTTTTGTATTCAACTAGGTCTTTGTTTCCATCATCGTTTGGAGAAATAGCAAGACGGACATTCCCTTTTTCGTCCAACTGAAGAACATGCTTGCCTTCAGCATTTTGTTCGATTCCAAGAACGGTAATTCGGCGTCCTTGGCGTTGACCTTTAGAAACTAGAAGATCATTTTGCAAGGTAGCGAGATAGGTGGCATCATTAGAGTAGTTAACGGCAGGATTTTCCTTGTCAACTTCCGTGTAAAATCCATTTTTCCCTTCTCGGACAAGATTGTAAATTGGTTTTTCGACAGCGGGGAGATTTTGGAATTCTCCTCGAAAGCCCATAAATGCAAGACTCACAATATCCCCATCATCTGCTGGATCTACAAAGCGAACAAAACCTTCAAGGAAATAGCCATTTGGCATTTGTTTGCTGAGTTGATCAGCAAATTTTCGAGCATCCACTTTAACAGTGACTGTTTGACTGCTGTGGGCTTTGACCATCACTTCAGGCCAGACTGTCTCCGTTAGTTTTCGAGGTCGAAGGGTGAATTTTCCATCTTGGATATCATCTGTATTGGTATTCACTACCATCTTGAGAGTACGGTCAGTATCTGAAATATTGTGTACAGTAACCTTAAAAGTAAATTGGTCTCCAACATTTCCCAAAGTCACACTCGGATAACCATTTTCACCAGTTACATAGAGGTCGGTTGAAACTGCAGCAGCTGTATCCACAATACCAGAACCTTGCTGACGAGGTGAGGTATAAGTGCCTGTATCCTTATTAACATGTGGTTTTGCAGTTGACATAATCAAGGCCTTGACAGTCTCTGATACTTGCTCAGGAGTCAATTCTGAATGGTGTTTTTGAAGGTATTCCTTAACCAGAACTGCAACACCCGTAACGTGAGGAGCCGCCATACTGGTTCCGCTGATACTACCATAGGTATTGTCGTTAAAGGATGAGTAGATATTGCCGCCAGGAGCTGTCACATCCGGTTTCAATTGTCCATCGGTGGTCACTCCCCAACTTGAAAAGTCAGATAGCTGATTGGCTACATCCGAAGGACGATTGTCCATCTTACCATTAAAAACAATCTTGTAGTTTCCTGATTTTAAGGCTTCACCATACTGTTTAGAAATAAATACGGAAGGAATTTTCTTTGCCTCATCATCAATAGACATATTGATGTTTGCACCTTCTACATTATTGTAGATCAAAGCACCAACTGCACCGTGTTTTCGTGCATTTTTGATCTTCTCTGAAAAGTTCATAGCTCCTCGCTGAATGAGGGCAAGTTTCCCAGTTAAATCCAACTTCGCAAAGTCTTCTTCACGACCTAACCCTGCTTCGACGTATTCATACTCTTTTCCTTTTTCAAAGTCCTTATCTGCTTCAGGTTGATTATAATCAAATTTTCCGTTATGAAGACCGGCATTTCCCTCTAGACCTTTGACTTCAAAAACCGCTGTTGTCAATGTTTTGTTGTTGACAGAAGCAACTGAAATCGAATCCTCAACAGTGGATGGATTTCCAACCAAGCCATAGTCTGGGTTTTCGGCTAGTGGTTTTGAATAACCATTTCCGAATGTATTGCTATTTCCTGCTGAGATAAGAACAGAAACTCCCTTGGTACGAGCCCGTTTGATGGCATCCACAATATCAGAACCAGCATCTACCATAGAACCAGTGCTAGATCCCAAACTCATATTAATGGCATCTGCTCCCAAGGCAACTGCGTCATCAATCGCCTTTACATAAAGGGCAGAACTGGTCGTTTTTTGGCGGTCTGAAAAGACACGCATAAACATAACTTGGGCTTCTGGCGCCACACCATAGACCTTTTCACCATTTGGTGCTTCTTTATCAGGGTTTCCAGCTGCAATCCCTGTTACGTGCATTCCATGAGAAGTTCTTTCTGCTTCTTTGATTCTATCTGTTCCGTCAAAGTAATCATAGGCATAGACAACCTTATCACTATACCATTTACCGTAGTCGATTCCAGTAGCCTTTTTAGCTGCTTCGATGGCTTCCTTGTTTTTAAATTTTGCTTTTGACGGATCCGAAATTCGAAGAACCTCATGATTCAAATCAATCCCTGAGTCAATAATGGCAACAACGGTCCCTGTCCCCTTGTAACCAGCCTTCCAAGTTTTCGGTACTGTGATGATATCATTACTTGAAAGACTATTGGGTTTTGCAGATTCAGTATTTTGTTTTTCCTTTTCAGTAGTTGCTGTCTCGCCAGTAGTTTTCGGAGCTGTCGTTACTTTAGCCTCTTTTTTCTCCAAGTCAAAAGCCTTCTCAGTAGCAGGCGCTGGACTGGTATCTACTGTTGTTTCTTTTTGAACGACACCTTGATTTTCTTCATTTGCAACTGCGCTATCTTTCCCTGATTCTTGGGCTTCAGCAGTTTTATCAACCGGAGCTTCTACCTTAGCATCTTGTTTACTAGCATCCTCTTTAGAAGTTTCAGCTTCTTGTTTCTCTCCAACTACTGGAGCTATCACATTAGTTTTGGTTTGGTCTGTTGAAGAGTTTGAGTGTTTATCGTCTTTTAGCTCTGTCTTGATTGCCTGAGTTTGTGCTTGATTTTCACCTGTACTCTGCTCATTGGCACTGACTTGACTTGCTCCAAAAACCAAAGCAGTTCCCAATAAAACTGAAGCAAGACCAAATTTGTATTTCCGTAATGAAAAACGTTGTCGTCTATTCATAAATAATCTCCTTTTTCTTTAAAGTATACCTATTATAACGCAAATAACCATAAATTTTCATAAAAATCTGAATTGTCACAAAAATGTAATATTTACGTATATGTTTTACTTATTTAATTTTATCATTCGTGTTATTTGCTCTATCAAACCAATATTTTCTAAGTTCGTTCCTATATTTCAATCCATAGAATTATTTCATTATACAAACAATTTAGATTTTTTATACACAAAAAGACTAGGATTTAAAATTCCTAGTCTTTGTTATTTCGGTATAAATAGATTTTACAATCTAAAAATCCATCTCATCCACACGCGGTGCACCAGAAGTCACCGAGATGGTCTTTAAGACTTCTCTCTCTTCTTTGCTGAGTTCAATCCCAAAACAGTCAAGATTGCTCTGGATACGAGAGGCTGTCACTGACTTAGGTAGAGGTAAAAATCCTTCTGCCAAACTCCAAGCCAAGGCAATTTGAGCTACTGATTTCCCATGCTTAGCAGCAATTTCTCGGACTTCTTTCTGTTCAAACAACTCCCCTTGCCCAAATGGTCCCCAAGACTCTAAGAGAATTCCTCTCTCTCTACAGTAGTCAACCACTTCCTCTTGGTAAACCCCTGGCGCCAAGCGCACCTGATTGACCGCTGGAATGACTCTTGCTGTCTCAAGCAAAGCATCCAAATGATGGGGAAGAAAATTACTAACGCCGATAGCACGGATTTTACCTTCTTTATAAAGGTCCTCCATCGCTCTCCAGACTTCAGCATTGCGAATTTTCCATTCGTCATTTTCTCTTAGTGGTTTTGGATTTGGCCAATGGATAAGGTACAAATCTAGATAATCCAAGCCCAGTTTTTCCATTGATTCTTCAAATGCTTGGCGAGCTTCATCATAGCTGTGATTGGTATTCCAGAGTTTGGTCGTTACAAAGATTTCTTGGCGTGAAATACCGCTATCTCGTATAACACGACCAACACTCTCCTCATTTTTATAGATAGCTGCAGTATCGATATGACGATAACCAGCCTTTAAGGCTTCTAAAACGGCTTGGTAGGCTACCTCTCCATTTTCAACTTTCCATGTTCCAAATCCTAAGACAGGAATTTCCACTCCATTATTTAATTGGTAATTTTTCATTCTATTTCCTTTCACATACAAGAAAATCTAAAGAGATTACTTCGGGAAAGCCGAACATTCTCTCTAGATTTTATGCTTATTGATTATTATCATAGTAGAGTTCATGCGCCTTTAAGCGACCGTTGAGCAACTCTGGAACCGTTACAAATTCATACCCTTCACTCTTCAAATACTCAATAACTTTAGGTAAACAATGAACTGTTGTCTCATGGATATCGTGCATGAGAATAATGGAACCATTACGTGCCTGATGCTGAATCTCTGTTAAAATAGCTGTTTCATTTCTACTCTTCCAGTCCAAACTATCCACATCCCACATGATAAAACTCAAGTCAAGATTATTTTGAATATCATCAGTGATTGCTCCATAAGGTGGACGCATCAGTTTAGAGCTTGAGCCTAGAACTTGAATTAACAAATCTTCTGTATCAGTGATTTGCTTTTTAGCATCTTCAAGAGACAATTTAGAAAGAACAGGATGATCCCAACTATGATTTCCAATAACATGACCTTCAGATTTCATACGCTTGAGAAGGTCTTCATTACCTGAGATGTTTTTTCCAAGTACAAAGAAGGTTGCTTTTACACCGTACTTAGCTAAAGTATCCAAAGCTTGTGGAGTTGTAGACGGATTTGGACCATCATCAAATGTGAGGGCTACAACTTTTTTATTTTTCTTTACAAAGTAAGCTTGGTAGAGTTCAGCGTCCTTTTCTAATAGATAAGAGGACTCAACGACATCAAAGAAACTGGATATTGGTAAAGCAATTTCCTCAACAGTCTCTCCAGCATTAGCAGGATAAAGGATGATTTGACTATCCTTATAATCAAAAGTCCAAGATGTCAATTCTTGGTCTGTGAAGCTCTTTATAACTTGATCAATTTTTGCCTGGTCAAGTTTCTTATCTTCTAGAGTTGATTTGATTTGAGTCAGTAAGAGTTCCTTAGCCTTGCTTGCATCTTTGAAGAGTTTGCTGAGGTCAAAATCTTTCCCATCTTCAGTCAAGAAAATTTTCCCTAAAGAAGTCTTTTCTTTTTCTTCAACCTTTGATGCAGATAAATCGTAGACTTGCTTGCTGATATTACGAGCAACAACTCCCTTTAAGACAGGATCCAACTGTTCAGTATAATAAAAGACCAAATCCTCTTTATCTTCCAGCTTTTCTTTAATATCCTGGTTGATTTTTTCTCTAACAGACGCAATGACTTCCTCTCCTTGCAGAGGGTAGTAGGCAATCACCTCAGCTTGACCTTTTCGAAAATGGTCCTTCTGACTACCTGAGTTAAATTGCTGGTCCTTTTCGCTTTTTAGCACTTCAATTTTTTGTTCGTAAGATTGCTTTTGTAGTAGCTTATAACCAATAGCACTCCCTAATAGAATCGTAGCAATTCCAAAGATTCCAATAAGGGAAAGCAATAGCCTTCTCGTTTTATCGTGAGAAACACGTTTCGCTCTATTTTTTTTCATATTTCCATCATATCAAATCGAGGCTATTATTTCAATGATAAACAGGGATTCTGGCTTCTTTTTAGGAAAATAAAAAAGCTTAGAAATCTTCTAAGCTTCTATTTTTAAAAACGAATCGCTTCACGTGTTTTCTCATATGAGGTTACAAAACGGTTTGTAACCCCTGGTTCAGCAACTTCCAAGGCTTGTGAAATTTTTTCAAATGATGCCTTGTAGTCAAACTCTTTTTCAAAAATTTCAAGCGCTTCGTTGAATGCTTCTTGGATACGTTCATCGAATGAACGGTAACGGTTTGAGTATTGCAAGAGTTGCTCCGTCAAGGTTGCATATTGAACGATATCATAGGTTTCTGTTTCAAGTGCTTCCATATCATTTGTTGCAATTTCAAGAACGCGTTTAACCGATTCAATATTCACTTGCGGTTGTTCTAACTCTGCCATCAGATCTTCTGTGTTATGACTCGCAGTAAAGAAAAGTTTCAAGAAACTTTGAGGAATACCTGGCAAGTTTCTCTTCTCCATGTAACGTTTGATGGTATGCAAACGGTTCACATAGACATTTGCTTTTTGGCGAGCATTGAGGTCGTCTTTTTCAATTTGCGCAAGTCGTTCGCTAACAGAGATTTGCTCATCCTCAATATCCTTGAGGTTGCTTTGAAGCATTTCCAACTGTTCTTCAAGAACAGAGTAGGCTTGTGTTGACTCACCTTGATCCTCTGTCACTTCCATGATTGCCGTATCAAGTGCAGCCAATTCTGCTTGAAGACGACGAACATGATTTCCATCACTTTCAGGAAGAAGGTAGGTTTTAGTCAAGCGTTCAAGATCTTGAACAAGCACCTGATTATTTTCTTTCAAGTGGTTGAGATAAGTTGGTAATGTAGCAAGAAGACTTTCAACTACTTTTTGAGCTGCAATTTCACGAGTGAAGATATCATAAAGTGCGTTGATTTCTTCTTGGATGCGATTATTTTCATACTCTGCATTGTCCAATTCCAACTGACGAATATTTTCTTGATTATTTTTCAGAGATTCGTGCAAAAGTTGGAAACGAGACTCGATATCTGTTTCTGTAAAGTGGTAGTTGGCATCCAACAGCTTGCGATAGCCTTCTTCCAAATCTGCCAATTGGTCTGGCAATTCTTTTGTCAAGTTTTCAACAAGAGCTGGAATTCGCTCAACGATGTGTGTCAAAGCGAGAATATGATTTTCGGTTGAATCAAGAATTGCAGCCGCTTCAACTGGGTCACCTGATGAATTTAGGGTAACAAATTGAGAGAATTCAGATTGAATGTTTTCCAATTGTTTCTCAATCTCAGGAAGGGCCTTACCATATTTCTCTGAATCTTCTGCAACGGTATGTTGAAGGGATTCAAACAAGTCCAAGGCATGAAGGACACGACCACTGTTCTTAGATTCTTGTTTTTCAAGTTCTGAGAGAGCATTGCGAATAGCAGCAATGTCTTCTTCAATCAAGCCGATTTGGCTCTCAATTTGATCAAGTTTGTGTGTTGCCTTAAAGAAACGGAAAGAATTATTGTAGCCTTCAGCTTCAAAGAGATGATTTTCAATGTCAGCAAATGAGTTCAGAGATAAATCAACCCATTTTTGATTCCATTCACGAAAGGTTACCTGACTTTGACCAATCAAGTGCATATTTTTAACGGCTTCAACTTCATCATTGACAGGAAGATTGTAAAGCTCTTCTTTTCTTTCTTCGAGAGCTGTTAACCTACTTACATTGCGCTTACGTAAAAATATGGCTACTCCATAAGCTAGAATCAAAATGACTGCAATTGCAACCATAAGATAAATTAGTTGTCCGTTAGACATATTAAACTCCTTTTATACTAGAAACAATCGTAATGATTATATCATATTTTTTAAACCAAGGGAACTATTTCCCACATTTTTTAGACGTCAAGTGTACTGTAAACAGCGTTTTCTTCGATAAATTCGCGACGAGGTTCCACTCGATCTCCCATCAACATATCAAAGATTTTATCTGCTTCGGCAGCATCATCTACCGAAACACGCGCCATCAAGCGATGTTCAGGATCCATGGTTGTTTCCCACAATTGGTGGTCATCCATTTCTCCCAAACCTTTATAACGTTGGATGGTTGGTTTTGAACGCCCTTCACTGTGACGTGCTAGGGCTTCTTGGAGTTTAGTTTCTTGATCTGCACCAGGTTGAATGTATTCTTTGATCTCACTTCCAACTTTAACCCCATAAATCGGTGGTTGGGCAATGTAGACATAACCAGCCTCTAAGATTGGTTTCATATAGCGATAAATCAAGGTTAGCAAGAGAGTTCGAATGTGGGCTCCATCAACATCGGCATCGGTCATCAAAACGAGTTTTTGGTAACGAGCCTTAGTAACATCAAATTCTGCACCAAATCCTGTCCCCATGGCTGTGAAGAGACTCCGAATTTCTTCGTTAGCAAGAATTTTATCCATGCTAGCCTTTTCAACGTTCAAGATCTTACCACGAATTGGTAAGATAGCTTGGAACTCACGGTTACGACCAGATTTGGCTGATCCACCAGCTGAGTCTCCTTCGACGATGAAGAGTTCGGTTTCAGCAGGGTTGTTCGAAGAACAGTCTGCTAGTTTTCCAGGAAGATTGGAAATTTCCAAACCAGATTTCTTGCGTGTGACTTCACGCGCACGCTTGGCAGCTACACGAGCCTTGGCAGCTAAAATTCCTTTTTCCACGATACGCTTGGCAATCTGAGGATTTTCCATGAGAAAATCAGAGAAAGCATCACTGAAGAGACGATTGGTAATCTTAACTACTTCGCTATTTCCAAGTTTGGTCTTAGTTTGTCCTTCAAACTGTGGATTTGGGTGTTTAACTGAAATTACCGCAGTTAATCCTTCGCGAACATCTTCCCCTGTTAAGTTGTCTTCATTATCTTTAAGCAACTTATTCTTACGAGCATAATCGTTGATAACACGCGTCAGTGCTGTACGGAAACCTTGCTCATGCGTACCACCTTCATGGGTGTGAATGTTATTGGCGAAACTCATGACGTTTTCGTGGTAACCGGTTGTGTACTGCATGGCTACTTCAACTGTGATATCATCCATCTCACCGTCTGTGTAGATTGGTGTATCAAAGATCACATCCTTGTTCTCGTTGATATATTCAACGTAGCTAGCAATCCCACCTTCATAGTGGTAATGATTGATTTGTTCCAGACCTTCACGCTTATCTGTGATGGAGATTTGAAGACCGCGATTTAGAAAGGCTAACTCTTGAATCCGTTTATTTAATTTATCAAAATCAAAAGTTGTTGTTTCAGTGAAGATTTCTGGATCCGGTGTAAAATGAACTGTTGTTCCAGTTCTATCTGTGTCCCCAACCACCTCAAGATCTGCAACAACATGACCACGACGGTATTCTTGGTAATGAATCTTACCGTTTTTATGAACATGAACATCTAGTTGAGTTGAGAGAGCATTTACTACTGATGAACCTACACCGTGCAATCCACCTGAAACCTTGTATCCGCCACCGCCGAATTTTCCTCCAGCGTGAAGGACTGTAAAAACGGTCTCAACAGCGGGACGTCCTGTCTTTTCCTGAATATCAACAGGAATTCCACGCCCATCATCCACAACGGTGATGGAATTATCAGGCTCTATAAAGACTTGGATGTGACTGGCAAATCCAGCTAGGGCTTCGTCAATTGAGTTATCAACGATTTCCCATACTAGATGGTGAAGACCTTCTTTTGAAGTCGATCCAATATACATACCTGGACGCATACGAACAGCTTCAAGTCCCTCCAAAACTTGAATTTGACTGGCATCATAATCTTGTGCCTGTTGATTTTTGATTTCTTCTGTCATTTTTTCCCTTTTCTTACATGTCTATTGCTTGTCTCAGTGTCACAACGTTTTTAAAAAGATAGGCATCTAAGCCGGCAGCTTCACCTGCTTCTACATCAATATTTCTGTCACCAATGACCAAACCAGATGTAATGTGATATTTATCACGTAAATAAATCATGGATTCAGGATCTGGTTTTCGTTTAAAGCCAGAACTGGCAGTCACCACCTCGGTGAAGTAGTTCGCTATCTGGGTCTTAGCAAGAAGTTCTAGCACTTGGTCATTTCGATGAGAAACCAAGAAATGGCGACCACCCTTGTCCGAAATGTCTTTGAGTAATTCTGGAATTCCCTCAAACAAAACTGGATGCTCTAGCTCACGCGCTTCATTTTCTTTGTAGTTCTCTAAAACCCCCTCGATATTTGGTGCAAACTTCTCAATGGCAAAAGCTGTCGAAACCTTCAAAGCTTCGTAGACACGGTCGTGTTCTTGCTCTATTCCGTATTGGGCTAAGGTTTCTACAAAGGCTGCTGTAGAAGACTCATAATTATCCAATAGGGTACCACCTAAATCCCATATATAGTCGTGATATTTCATACCCTTCATTATACCATTTTTTTATGAAAAAAGCGATGATTTCCTAGATTTTTCGGCTCTATAATTTCTATAGAGGGTAAAACACTATTGCATCTATAGAGTCTTTTTGTGAAGAAAAGCTCCTCTATGAATAATCAAGCAAAATCTTTCCTATCTCAAATGTACAAATTAAAAAATAGAAACTACTAACAACTACATCATTATTCGCAAACGAAACGCTTTTGGATTTCCAAACTTTAAAAATAGAATCCTCATTGCTTTGAATACCACATTAGAGAGCAGAAAAAGATTATTCCAATATGGAATCTCTTGTTAATTCATTTCAGTTTCCAATGATTCCATCTTTCTTTTCAATTGTAATTTCTTCTCCAAACAGGCAAAAAACGATAACGTCCTTTAAAGGAGTTATCGTTTTTGTATATCGTCAGATAAAGTTTGATTTTTATTGAGCTAAATTCGATTAGTTTCTTCCGAAGTTTTGACCTCTACCATCGCGGTCAAAATACATCCAACTTCCATCTTCAAGTTGAATCCATTTGCTTCGAGCCATATCCCCTGAATTGACATCGAAATATCGACTAACTCCATTCACATCAACAACTTTTCCTTTGACTTGCTTGCCGTCTTGCGTGAAATAAAGAGTCTGTTGACCAACCTGCTGCAAGCCTGTCACTGCTTTTCCAGCTTGATCAAAATAATACCACTCATTTTGGGAACCTTCGACAAACTTGTTGATTGCCATCTCTCCTGAGTTAGCATCAAAGTAACGGATACTCTTATCTGAAAGTGTCACGATTTTGCCCTTGACTTGCTTGCCATCTTGGTCGAAGTAAAGTGTTTGTTTGCCAATCTTTTGAAGACCTGTTACTACTTTTCCAGTTTGGTCAAAGTAATACCATTCGCTCTTGGCACCTTCTGCAAACTTGCCGACTGCCATTTCTCCTGAATTGGCATCAAAGTAACGGATGGTTTTATCAGCCAAAGTTACTACTTTACCCTTGACTTGCTTACCATCTTGGTCAAAGTAAAGTGTTTGTTTGCCAATCTTTTGGAGACCTGTCACTGCTTTTCCAGTTTGGTCAAAGTAATACCATTCGCTCTTGGCACCTTCTGCAAACTTGCCGACTGCCATTTCTCCTGAATTGGCATCAAAGTAACGGATGGTTTTATCAGCCAAAGTTACTACTTTACCCTTGACTTGCTTGCCATCTTGGTCAAAGTAAAGTGTTTGTTTGCCAATCTTCTGAAGGCCTGTCACAGCAACTCCATCTGCTCCGAAATAGTACCAATCATTTGGGTTATCACCTTGGGCAAAGCGGTTTGTACCAGCATTTCCTGAATCCTTGTCAAAGTAACGAAGTTTGCCATCCTTAGCACTCACAATCTTGCCCTTGACTTGATAACCATTTTGGTCAAAGTATTGCTGTCCATCTCCTATCTTGACAAGACCTCGAGCCATAACACCCTTAGCATCAAAGTAACGCCAGTTTTGACCATCAGTAGTGTAGTAACGGTTAAGAACTTGGGCACCAGTTTGATCATAGTAGTACTGATTACCATTTTCATCTTCACGGATAGAATCACGAAGTTGAATACCATTCTTCAAGAAATAAATGTGCTTGCCATCAATTTCATGAGCACCTGTTACAAGATAGCCTCGTTTATCGAAGTAATACCAATTTCCATTTTCATCTTGGATAAAGGAATTTTTTGCTTGATAACCACTAGTTGAATAGAACTTAGTACCATTGGCATCACTAACAAATCCTGTGTAAGCATTCTTATTAACTAATTGCTTAGGCAATACTATCTCGCCATTTTTGTTAGTGAGATAGTCGTTGCTAGCCCAGTCTTTAAGAACATAGTAAGCACCACGACCTAAGATATTGGTACCATTGAAGTACTTAGCCGACCACTTGGTAATCTTCTCATCTGTTGTCATCTTTTGACCATTGGAAATCTGTACTCGTTCAAAGATCTCTGGATATTTAGCTTTAAGCTCATCCAAGTAGGCTCCACCGTACTTACCTTGGAAATCAGTCCCATTGGTCTTACTATTAGCTACATAGAGTTTTTCCTTGATTTCTGCACCTTCACGGTAGGTTCCATAGTTATTGACACGTGTTGCTGTTACCACTTCCTTACCTGGTAGGTTATAGATTTGGTCTGGTACCCAGTCCGCGATGGCTTGGATATTGACACTGTGAAGCGCACGAAGAGCATTGAGCAAATCTTTTAGAGAACCATATTTATTATTCTTGCTCATCGCCATATCGTAGCGGTCTTCAAAGGCATAACCATTCTGAATGATAGAATCTAAGAAAGTACCGTCTTGGCTAGATACATACTGAGGTGGTAGCTCAAATGAAGTTACTCCCCATTCCTTGAAGAGGTTGACATTTTTAGCAATGACTTTATTGGTATATTGGTCATCGCGGGTTGCAAAGTCCTGGAAGTTAGAAAATCCTTCGTAAATCAACTGAGAATCAAGGGCTGCGCTAGATTCGTAGACCTGACCACTAGCGTTTTTCTTCTTGCTTGCTGTTGTACGGGCATCCTGATCTGCCTTAGCGCCAACTGGTACCCAAACAGCCAGATATCCAGAAACCTGTACATTGCTATAGCCTGCAATATCATTCATATCAAAGGTTAAAATACCATTAGCATCTGTCTTCTTCCAGAGCGACTGTGGCACTTCTTCGTCAGTTAGATAGCGGGAAATGCCATCTTTGGTCGTCAAAAGTACAGGGCGATAGTATTGATTCTTGTGGGCTGCTCCCATATTGACTTGCAGTTTATCCCATACATTTAACTTGAGATTAGGGTTGTTTGAAGCAATCACAGCCATACCTTGAGTACGAGTTTCTGCTGTTCCTTCATCTGTTGCCTCATTGGCACCAGTACCGTAGCGCACAGAAGTCAAAATACCATTGTAAGACCATTTATCAGCCTCACGAGGTACACCCATATAAGTGACTTTCATGTCTTGTCCACCTGCTACATACTTAATACGAGCACGCAACAAGGCATCGATAGCGTCGTGGTAAGGAGATTTTTTCTCCATGTATTGACCATCATCGGTATAGAGGTCACCATAGTAGACCCGAGTGATAGAGTCTTTATTGGAGAGCATGAGAGCATGAGCAGTTGGGATGTTGAACTGCGTATACTTCTTGTCTGCCTTGCGCATATCTTCGTTGTAGATCTTGAAGGCTTGCTTGAGTTCATCCATGGTAAAGGTCAAACCATCCGTATTTGGATTGATATTTTCCCGGATGATGTCGGCAATAACGGTTTGTACTTCACTGTCATGAGCCCGAACAAAGATATAGTTAGCCATCCGTTCGCCATTTTTCTTTTCAGAAGAACGGTCATTTAGACTATTTGTAATCGTTGGCTCTACTCCGCTACGGATAGATAGATTACGCATGAATGAATAAAGCAAGGACAAGCGTAGCTTGTTGTCAATTGCTAGTTGAGCGCCTTTAGTATCTTTGTTGTAGTCAGGATCGTTATCAGACCAAGCTTCCAAGATAGACAAATGCTTAATAGCTTCTTCTTCACTTTCTCCAACCTTGTAGCGAGACTTGAAGTAGTCAGATGCGATTTGGAGCAAGTCTGCGTTAACATTGTCCACCGCATCGACACGAACTCCGTCAAAATTAGCAGTCGGATCATTGGCTACGATGCTTCCAAAGTTCATCATAAAATGCAACCAGTTGAGTTGTTCGGCCTGAACAGCTGGATTAGAGTTGTCAAAGTCGTTAGCGAGCAAGAACTCATAACCACCGTTTGACTTGTCAATAAAGTACTTAGGTGTACCTGTTTGACTAGTAGGGGTACGGTTAAGCAAACGGAATTTAGAGTTAGCATGAGAGCTCTTCTCATTATTGGTATAAAGCAAAGCTCCACCCTGCAAGTGGTCCTTTTTAGTACCAGTTGTTTCAGACTCTGACTTGATATTCCAGTTTGGCTGGGTTTTGACAAAGGCACCCATCAGCGTTCTCAACCATTTGGTATCGCCTTCTTTACCAATTTTTTCCTCAATTTTGCGCTGAACCTGCTGAGAAGCTCCTGTCAGGAGAGCTTGTTCAACTTTGTTTTCAAAAGCACCTGCTCCCAGACCTTGCTGGTTCATATAGTTGAGGTAATTAATTTGAGTACGTTTATCAGGCCACCAAGCCATCAAAAGGGGACGTAAGTCTGTTTCTGTCGAAGCCGTCCATGTTTTTCCATCTTTTAAGATGAACTTTGGACGATACCAGCTATCTGCTGTCAAATAACCGTCTACAGTTTCAATATCCTTGTCAGTCGTACCATAGAAAGCATTCTTTTGGGAGAATTCATTATTGAGACTGCTGGTTCCTTGTTGGAACTGATATTCGTTTGAATCAACTAAGGCACCAGTTTCTGCATCAAAATAAAGTATTCTCCCATTAAGTTCAACTGCAAAATTCTTTTTAACTGTACCATCGTCCTGAACATAGTAATTTTTACCATCAATGGTCTTGATGTGAGATAGGACATTATCATCGTGGTCAGCATTTACAGGTGCAGGTTGAGCCTGATCTGCCACCATTCTTTCAGCTATTGCTTCCTGTTTTTGAGCAGGTTCGGGCAAGCGATCTTTCTTTGCAATATTTGAATTTTCAACAATCTTATCTGCAACAGCCGTTTTTTCTTGTTTGCTGTCATCTTGCTCTTGGGCAGTTGTTGGCCTTGCTTGTTTATTCTGCTCTGCTACTTCTGTTTTAGGGTTTTCTGTGATTGCATTAGCAGCTTTAACTTCTTCAGCAACAGCAACCTTTTCTGTAGATGCTTCTTTCGTATCTGCTGGTTTAGCAGGCTCTTGAGCATTGGTTTGAACTGTTGCTTCCGTATTTTCTGCTGGTTTAGCAGGTTTTTCACTAGCAGCAACATCGCCTGTCATCTTGTCTGCAGGGGTTGCTTTTTCTGCTTCTTTCTCAGAAGCTACGTTAGCTTGGGCTGGAGTTTGCTGACCCGGACCACTAGTCTGAGCTGTAGCAGGTTCTTGAACTACAACCTGCTTTACATCATCCGCATGGACAACGCCTGGTTCTAGACCAAGTACCTTTGGTGCTACAATAAGTGCCAAGGTAGTCAAAGCAATGGCTACCCAGTTTTTCTTAACTTTATGCATCTTATAATGAATCTTTTTCTCCATCATAAAACCTCCTTCTGAATTTAGTATAAAGTTATGCCCTTATTCTAGTATATTTTTCAAAATGATCATTTTTTGTTGCACATCTACAACTATGAAAGGCAAATTCTTTCAAACTGTTCTTTAAGCTTTTGGGCAACACCAAAGGAATCTAAAAATTCAAAAAATGATAGACATTGCTCGATATCATTTAAAGCATTGGTATTCCCGACCTTGTAGGCATACAGAGCCCTATGATACTTAATCAGCGTTCGATCATATAGATCTGTTTCAGGAATTTTAGAGTGATCGAGATAATTGAGAAACCTCATAGCAACTAGCAGATGGTTTCCTTCTATACAGACGCTAATGACATTAAGTAGCATCTTGATAATACGGCGGCGATTTTCAGGTAGGTTGTTATAAAACTGGGTACGATTGATCATCTCACTAGCAAAGGTTTCCAGCGTTTCCAAGGTCATCAAATCAACACTGTTTGTAAAGAGCCAGAGTTCATAACGCCCCCACTCCTCAACAGAAAAGAGATGATCCGTCAGAAATTCTATATCCTTCTTGCTAATCTGAAAATCTGGGCAACAGGAAGACAGAAGAGCTCTGACAATGATCGTATTGAGTTTATAGTTTTTCTTCTCAGGAAACTGTTCGGTCAAAGCTTCTGAGCTAGACAAAATATTCTGGAGCTTGACAACATTGTTTTCCTGATATGCATCAGCTACTTTTTTTGAGAACAGCACATCATCTGAATCAATGTAATTATGGTAAACATACTGAAACTCCTCTAGGGAAACGGCCATATTTTTTAAACAGCAATAAAAAGAATCAAGTGTGATCCCATTGACTCCCCGTTCAAAACGAGATAGCTGAGCCACGGAAATATCACCAGCAGCTACCTCTTTCAGGGACATTTTTTTTGATTCTCTAATGACTTTGAATATTTTTCCAAATGCTTTCAACATATCACTCCCCCCAGTTTCGTATATGCAAAAAATTCTTACTAATTTTAATATACTAGTAACACGTTTCAATTATATTACAGAGAAAGTACTTTATATTTCAAATTAATACAAGCAGATTAATTCGCATGATAAAGCATTTTAATATAGCATTTATTGAATATTCTATCTTTTTCAAGAATCTATTGATTTCAGTAACAATCTGAAGTATTCTATCTAACAACTTGAAAACACTAACATTTCTAGAGATAGAGTTCCTTCTTATGTTAAACGAATCTTGGTTGATTTATAAAAGATTGATATAAAAGCGCAGGACAATCATATGAAATATTTTTTAGAGATGGAGTAAATAAAAAAACGAGAGCCGAACTCTCGTCTTACTGTTGATTTCCAAAGACATCTCGATAGAGCATGCCGTCTCGTAAACTTTCAGCATCTCCTCCTAATTGCTCTACGAGCTTATAGGCAAAGGCAAGTGCGGTTGACGGTCCTCGGCTTGTTGTTAGATTGCCATCTACAACCACTGTTTGCTTTTGATAAATTCCGTCAGTAATTTGCTCCTGAACTCCGTCATAACAAGTAAAGTGCTTGCCTTTCAGGACACCTGCTTGATGAAGAGCGATTGGGGCTGCACAGATGGCAGCAATTTTCTTTCCTGCTTGATCAAAGGCTTTAATCTGTGAAATGAGCGCTTGATTATCTCGTAGGTGAGCTGAGCCTGGCATGCCACCTGGAAGAACTACTAAGTCATAGTCGGACAAATCACCATCAAAGATACGGTCGGCTTTTACCTGAATGTCATGTGACCCTGTCACCTGCTCTTCAAATCCTACCATATCACAAGAAATGTTTGCTCGACGCAAGACATCGACTACTGTCAAGGCTTCAATTTCTTCAAAACCTTGGGCTAAAATAACTGCTACTTTTGCCATGGTGGCCTCCTTATTTGATTTGTTTTAGGACGACTTTCTTTCGTTTGAATGGAACTTTTCCACTTTTCTCTTCTGCTAGATTTGTCTGGTAACTCATAGATAAGAGGAGACCAACACCAATGAGGTTACTTATAATCGCAGAGCCCCCTTGAGAAATGAAAGGCAGAGGAATCCCTGTCAAAGGAAGTAAGCCTGTCACGGCACCGATATTTTCAAAGATATGGAAGAGCAACATCATGATAAAACCAGTCGAAATATAGGTGTAAAACTGGTTGTTTGACTTAAGTGTAATCTTCAACATCCGGTAAATAAGAAGCAAGTACAGGGCAACAACAAAGACTGAACCAATAAAGCCAAAATCTTCAGCGATTACGGTGAAAATCATATCACTTTCGCGTACTGGAATGAGGAGATTGGACACATTGAAACCTTGTCCAAACAAGCCACCACTTCCAATCGCAATTTGTCCCTGCGCCTGTTGATATGTCGTTGTTTGCGCAAAGTCAAAGGGATTGAGCCAAGCCAAGATGCGGTTGATCTGGTAAGTTGGCATCCCAATCTGATGCAAGAAGGCACGTCCATCCTTGCTTATAAAGATGGCCATAAAGCCTGCAACTGCAGTCACTCCTGTCGCAAAAACAGGAATGATAATCTTCCACGAAACACCTGAAAGGAGGACCATACCGGAAAAAATAGCTACAAAGACCAAGGCCGTCCCCAAGTCACTTTGTAGGGCTAAGAGGATCAAGACTGGTATGGTAAAGGCAATCATCCAACCAATCAGTAGGAAATCCAAGGGAATAGTCCGTCGCCATTCCTTGTGTTTTTGAGTGAATCTTACAATGGCTCGAGCCAACATCAAGATATAGGAAATCTTCATGAACTCCGATGGCTGGAAAAGTGTCGTTCCACCAATCGATACCCAGTTCTTAGCACCTGTTGACGCTACAAGATTTGGATTGTAGAAAACAAGGGGGAGGACCATCAAAGCTAGCCCTAGACCATAAAGATAGGGAGTCACCTTCCATAAAAACTCGGTATTAAAGAACATGACCACAAATCCAATGACAAGCCCCAAGGAAATCCAAGCGATTTGCTGACCTAGAATTGGTAATACATTATTTGGATAGTCATGACTAACTGCTATATAAATGGCCACTACTCCAATCACCAGTAAACAAAACACTGGTAGGAGGAGGCTATAATCGACTCGAGAGTCGAAGGAACGTTTCATATTTTTTACCTTTTCTCTTTCTTGGATTTTTCTTTCATTCTATTGCGACGAGATTGGAGAAAATCAGCTACAGCAGGCTCTAGCTGTTCTCTAGAAAGAACCTGAACCGCCCTTTCTTTTGACAAGGCCTGAGCGATTTGTTTGCCGTAACGCTTGCTGACGACACGGCTGTCTAAGATTAGAGCAATCGAACCTTGGTCAGATCGTCTAACAGTACGGCCCAGGGCTTGTTTTAGCCGAATGATCGCCATCGGCAACTGATAATCATAGAAAGGATTTTTCCCTTCTTGGCGCAGTTCTTGGTTTAATTTTTTAGTTAAAGGTTCTTGGGGATTTTGGAAAGGCAATCTCGGAATCACTTGAATCACGCAAGGATGTGTTGAAAAATCAACCCCTTCCCAGAAACTACCTGTTCCAAGCAAGATCTGGCGTTCACCTTTTTCAAAACGTTTTTTCAGTTGGCTTGGTTCCCCATTTTTATACTGAGCTAGATGCGATTGGTCGAGCAGGTCCGAAACTGCCAGTAACATTTCTTTTGAGGTAAACAAGACCAGTATAGGTTCTTGAAAGGCTTGTAAGCTTCGGATAACAGAAGCCACTTCACTAGCATAGTCAAAAGGTGAAACTTCTGTCACAAGAGGAAAATCATCGACTAGAAAGACTTCTTGTTGCCCCTGCTTTGCTACATCAAGCTTAACAAGCGGAGCATCTGGAAATCCCAATAAATCTGCTAGGGAAACCCGATTGCTGATTTCAAGAGTGGCAGATACTCCTAGGAGCCTACAGTCTTCTGGCAATAAATCTGCTAGTATAAAGCGTCCTTTTTTGCTTGAACAAATCAAGACGTCCTTGCTAGACTTCTCAGTTGCAGCAAGCCAAAATTCACGGTCCGAGGTGAAAAAGTTTGCAATCTCTCTATACTCTGGGAGAGCTAACTCCGAGAAATGCTGGCGCAACTGTTCAAGAGAATCCAACCACTTTCCATTCTTAAGACCTGATTGATACTGCTCCATCAAGTAACGACATTCAAAACCTATACTCTCAAGCAAGCGTTTCTGAACCAAATCTTCCTCTGACTCTAAGGACTTTTCAATTTGAGTTACAAGTTCCTCAAGGCGGTAAGCCTGCTGGGCTAGATTTTCAAGGGCTAGCAGCATTTTTTGAGCTTCATCCAAAATTACCAAACGGTTATCAACAAACTCTGGATTGTCTTCCAAACGAGTGACCAGATAGGCATGATTGGTCAGAAGAACACGACTGGTCTTGGCCTTTTCCTGCCCTCGTTTCCAAAAATCCTCCATAGCAAATAAACTTTTCTTTGAAAGCTTGCCATCGTGGACTAGTTCTGGTAGAAAATGCTGGTAGCGATAAAGTTGCCCGATTTCGTCCAAATCACCTGTCTCTGTCTCTGTTAGCCAGATAAGTAACTGCATTTTAAAGCGAGTAAATAGACGATTGGACTCCGGTCGATGGAGGACTTGGTGAAAAGCATCCAATTTCAAGTAATTTTGAGGCCCCTTGAGACTATGAATTTCCAGATGGAAGACCTCTTTTAAACGCTGACCTTCTTCTTGCATGATTTGATTTTGAAGAATTTTGGTCGGAACGCTCACTAGGATACCTGCTTGACTCTCCAAGTTCAAAGCTGGGAGGAGATAACCATAAGTCTTGCCCAGTCCCGTTTGGGCTTGGATAAAGGATGTCTGGTGTTCTTCCAATAATTGCTCAATCTTCTCCGCAAATTCCAACTGTTGCGGTCGCTCCTCCAGCCCCAATAAAGAAATATTTTTAGCAAAGTCTTTGGATAACTTTCGTGGGACTAAGCCTTTGCTTTCCTTTCTGAGAAAAAGCCCATGAAGTTCCATCAAGTCTGGCGAAGACAAGAGAGATTGTTGCTGATAGACCTCCTCAATCACCAGATAACTTTCATAGAGAAGGTTGTCTGCAAGGTCTAACAAGCTTTCTAAAAGCCCTTTAGGTAGTTCAAAAAGTTTTTGACGCATGTAAAGCAAGAGTTCAGCTGTTGCCTGAGCATCTGATAGGGCAGTATGGGCATGTTCCAGCTCAATGCCCAGCTCTTGACAAAGGATACCTAAGTTATACTTTTCAAACTGAGGATACAGAATCTGGGCAAGCTCAACTGTATCCACCCGCGGTGTACGCAATTCATATCCTTCAAAAAAGAGGAATTCTGCAAGAAGGTTAGCATCAAACTGTACATTGTGCGCAACAAAAATACCGTCCTTAACCAATTCAAAAATTTTTCCGGCCACCTGAGAAAATTCTGGTGCCGCAGCCAAACGCTGATCGGTCAGACCCGTTAATTCTTTGATATGAGAATCCAAGGGTTCGTGGGGATTGACATCGGTCGCATACTGATCGATGATGTCACCATTCTCAATCACCACAATGCCTACTTGAATAATTTTTGCCTTGCTTCCGGTGCTGGTCGCCTCTAAATCAACGACTACATACCGATCATTTCTCGCATTCATCATTAAAAATTATATCAAAAAAAGCATGATTTGACACCCCTCAACTTTGATAACAATCTCACTTTCCTTGTGAGTTTGAGTAAAAACCCAGACCTTAAAAGTGAGAATTTCACGCAAGTTCAGCAGTTGATTCCTGGTTCTGAGGTATTTGAAAACCTTATTAACAAAGCTACATCAACATAAAAAGACAACTAAGGTATTAGCTGCCTTTTTGAGATATTTTTTTCATTGTTTTCGGAAGAGCTTTACTAATTTCGGTAGGCAAGACAAGGTAGTTTTCTTGAGCTAGTTCTTGCGCAATAGCTGAATGAAGGTGAGTTGCTGCCACCACTCTCTGATAGAGACTGACTTGGTGAAACTGACCTGCAAAACCTGCAATCATCCCAGCCAGAGTATCTCCCATCCCACCAGTTGCTTGATAGGGACCTCCAACTTCTAACTGATAATATTCAGGCTGACCAGCTTTCCAGATACGAGTCGCTGGACCTTTCTCGACAAGAATCGTTCCTTGAGGAAAAGCTGAAAGAGCCCTAGCAGTCGTCTCTGTATTTTGATGGTCAAGAACTATACCAGACAGTCTTTCCCATTCCTTTTGGTGGGGAGTTAGGATGAGCTGACTGGAAGGAAATGGTAACTGGCCGTTTGCTAAGATGCCCAAAGCACCGCCATCTGCAATCAAAATCTGGTCATTTTTGAGCCTATCTAATACCCGTTTTACGAGTTCTTCTCCAAATGCATCCTCTCGCAAACCCGGACCTAACAAGACAACTTCTGCCTTTACCAACTGTTCTTCTAACAATTGCTGGTCTTGAAGAGAGAAAGCCATGGCCTCAGGTAAATGGCTGTGCAGAGCCGGAATATTCTCCTTATCTGTACCAACAGTCACCAACCCTGCCCCACTTTTAACAGCTGCAATGGCTGACATAATGATAGCTCCTCCATATGGATAGGTCCCTCCCAGCAAGAGCAGACGCCCGTAATCTCCCTTGTGGCTGTGACGAGGCCGTTCAATAATGACCTTTTCTAATAAAGCTTGATCAATCACTTTCATCGATTTTTCCCTCTCACTCCATTATACTACAAAAGGAGGGGCAAACCTCCTTCTATCTATTTCCCTTAAATTCCGCAAAGGTCTGTAAAATTTTAGCTGCCACTGCTGGATAAGGAGCTCCTTTTAGCTCTAACGTGTCATCTGCATATGGAGTAAGGCCAGCAAAATCTCCTATCTGGACTGAATAGAGAGACGTTTTAAATAGTTCAATATCGTTTTGGTCATTTCCAAAAGCGATGAAGTTCTCCCCACATAACTTTTCAACAGTTGTCGCCTTATGAGTATCCAAGGGATTAACATAAAGGCACTTTTCATGCGCATGATAGGAGAGATGAGCCTGCCCCAGCCTTTCTAGCTGACCAAGCAGATCATCAAGCAACTCCTCGTGGTCGCCCATATAAACGACTACCTTAATCGGAGTCCCTAAGTCATCGAGTTTCTGATGACGAGCCACCTTTAGGGGATCCACACTGGAAATAAATGGAATCTTCTCCACAATCTGACCACTATAGTCAAAGCAATCATCTACAAAGAAAGGGAGATTATAAGTCTGGCAATAATCCACTAGCGCCTGATAAACTTTAGCATCGAGATTCCTTTTAAAGATAGCCTTCCCCAGATGATAGGCTACGCCTCCATTCAACCCTATGACCAAGCGCTGACTGAGTTCGGAACCTAATAAACCCAAACAATCCCGATAAGAGCGAGCTGAAGCAAACACAACCTCATGCCCATAATCTTCAGCCCTTAAAAGAACCTGCTGAATCTCCTCATCTATGGTCATGTAGTCAAAAGATAGCGTTCCATCCAGGTCAAATACGAATTTCATCTTCCTAATCCTTGTTCAGTGTTCGAAGCGCTGCCTGATAGGTTTGCTCCATAAGCATAGTAATGGTCATAGGACCAACTCCACCAGGTACAGGTGTGATGTGACTAGCAAGTGGTGCAACAGCATCATAATCAACATCTCCACAAAGCTTGCCATTTTCATCTCGGTTCATCCCAACGTCAATGACAACCGCTCCTGGTTTGACAAAGTCAGCAGTCACAAACTTAGCGCGACCGATTGCAACCACAAGAATATCCGCCTTAGCAGCCACCTTGGCAAGATGATGGGTACGTGAGTGAGTCAAGGTCACTGTTGCATTTTTAGCCAAAAGAAGCTGAGCCATCGGTTTTCCAACGATATTTGAGCGACCGATAACAACCGCATGTTTACCTTCTAGATCAATCCCATACTCATGAAACATCTCCATAATTCCTGCTGGTGTTGAAGGAATCATAACTGGATGACCAGACCAGAGGCGACCCATGTTTAGGGGATGAAAACCATCCACGTCTTTTTCAGGGTCAATGGCTAATAAAACGGCCTCTTCATCAATATGTCTTGGTAATGGTAACTGGACCAAAATCCCATGCCAAGCTGGATCTTGATTGTATTTGGCAATCAAGTCTAACAATTCCGCTTGTGTAATGGTTTCAGGAACTCGCACTACTTCACTACGGAAGCCAGCAGCGAGAGCTGACCGTTCCTTGTTGCGAACGTAGACTTGGCTGGCTGGATTGTTCCCCACCAAAATCACCACCAAGCCTGGAACTAAACCTGTTTCTTCTTTTAGTTTGGCAGTCTTTTCAGCTAACTGTCCTTGTAACTTAGCTGCAAGAGCCTTCCCATCAATAATCTGTGCCATATCTCTTCTCTTTTCTATCAAATATCCTTTATTATAACAAAAAATACCTTGTCATTCTAACATTTCTTGACTAATAGACCTTATAGTCTGAAACTATAAGAAAAAGCTCATATCGAGCTTTTGTGCCTATTTATACTAGGTAAATCTGTCATGCTTTCTTTTTGACTTTTGGAGCCGGTAAGACTTCATACATCTCCTTGATTAATCTCGTTAGAAATGACTTATCTTCAATGTCTTCTATCAAAATCATCTCCTTAGATTCTTCATAAGGACGTTCAAGTCTAGTCTGTCTCAGTTGATCCATGACCACCTTCACAGGCTTCAGTAACAAACGATTATCATAGATTCCCCCAATAATCTTCCCACGTTAATAAAGGATATACTATCCCATCATTGGACGATAACTCATCTCCTCTAGCTCTGATAGCTGTTCGAGAATGAAATCTAAATATTCCTTACTGGAAGCCATGATGCCTATTCCATTTCTTCTAAAAATGAAGTATTACAAAACCTTACTCAAAAATTCCTTGGTCCGTTGTTCTTTTGTTTGATCGAAAATCTCTTCTGGCGTACCATCTTCGACAACAACTCCATCCGCCATAAAGATAACACGGTCTGCTACCTCACGCGCAAAGCCCATTTCATGCGTCACAATCACCATAGTCATCCCTGACTTGGCAAGGTCTTGCATAACGGCTAAAACTTCTCCAACCATCTCAGGGTCTAGGGCTGACGTCGGCTCATCAAAGAGCAAAACATCTGGTTCCATAGCAAGTCCACGTGCAATGGCAATCCGTTGTTGCTGACCACCTGACAAACTCTGTGGATAGGCCGTTGCCTTATCTGGCAAACCAACTTTTTCTAACAGTTCCTGTGCTCTTTTCTCCGCAACTTCCTTGCTTTCACCTTTGGTTTTAATTGGTGACAACGTGATATTTTCCATCACCGTCATATTGGGAAAGAGGTTGAATTGTTGGAATACCATGCCCATCTTTTCACGCATGGCAAAAAGGTCATTTTTCTTATCAGTGATATCAACTCCTTCAAAGATAACCTTACCTTTACTTGCTTTTTCAAGGAGATTCATCGAACGAAGGAGAGTTGATTTCCCGCTCCCTGACGGACCGATAATGACCACAACTTCTCCACGTTTAATCTCAAGATTGATGCCTTTTAAAACTTCATTTTTCCCAAAAGACTTATGTAGTTCTTCAATTTTAATCAAGGTTTCTGCCATTATTTTTTGTCTCCTTGTCCAATATGTTTTTCAAATGCTTTCAACGCCACTGTCAAAACAGAGGTCATAATCAAATAGTAAAAGGCTGCAAATAAAAGGGGAGTCAATGGTAAATAAGTTGTTGTTGCTACAGTCGTTGCACCGTTCCATAACTCCATCACCCCAATCGCTGATAAGAGAGAACTATCCTTGATAATGGTGATAAATTCATTTCCAAGAGCTGGAAGAATATTCTTGATAGCTTGTGGCAAAATGACATAACGCATGGCATTTTTCGGACGAATACCAAGAGAGTAAGCGGCCTCTAACTGCCCTTTAGGAACCGCATTGATCCCCGCACGAACAGTTTCTGAAACGTAAGCTCCACTGTTCATAGAAATAATCAGAATACCAGGAATCAAACGAGAAAGATCAACTCCTAAAATTCCCACTTGGATAGTCGGAGCATTGATATGCATAAGAGCAAAGGCAATCATTATTTGAACCATCATCGGAGTTCCACGGAAGATCCAAACATACACATTTGCAAACCAAACGAGCGGTTTAAAGCGTGATCGCTGAGCAAAGGCCAGTAACACACCTATAATGGTCCCTAAGCAGACAACAAGGATGGAAATCAAAACGGTAATCAGAGCACCATAGTTAAAATATGGTAAATACTTTGGTAAAAAAGAAAAATTCATATTCAATCAACTTTCTATGCATTTTTGTATGATTATAACATGAATTGAATTAAAATGCAATCCTTTTTCTCTAATTTTAACAATTAACTTGATAGAATGGAGAAATAGAGAGAAATCACAGTTTTTTTCTAGTCAACTACCTCTTGTTTATGGTAAAATAGAAACGATAAGAAATGGAGGAGAATCAAAATGGAATCACATTTGGTTAGAATCATTAACCGCCTAGAAGCAATGACAAAAGATGGTGGAAATCTAAAACGTAATTTTGAACGTGAAGGTGTTGTCGTCGCAGAAGTTGCATACAGCCACGACGAAGAAAACGGATCACTCTTCACCCTTCGCGATGTAGAAGCTCGTGAAACTTATACCTTTGATAGCATTGATTTGATTGCAATGGAGATCTACGAACTCCTTTACTAATATAAAAACAACGGGCAGTAAGGCCCGATGAATGAGAATCCTTTTTGTCACCGCAAATGGGATTTTTTCTTAACTTCAATGTCGCTTGATTCTCCATGAATCCGTCTTTTAAAAACGACCACTTCCCAATCTTTTTACTTGCTTTACACCTTAATCATGCTATAATGAGAGTATAAAACTTTGACTATTCTTGACCTTTTTCTTAGGCCAAGAATAAGAATGAAATGAGGTAGATGTATGCTCTGTCAAAACTGTAAAATTAACGACTCAACAATTCATCTGTATACCAATATCAATGGACAACAAAAGCAAATTGATCTCTGTCAAAATTGCTATAAAATTATCAAAACAGATCCAAATAATACCCTCTTTAAAGGAATGACTGACTTAAACAATCATGACTTTGATCCTTTCGGCGATTTCTTCAACGATCTAAACAATTTCAGACCTTCTAACAACACTCCTCCTACTCCCCCGACCCAATCAGGTGGAGGTTACGGTGGAAACGGCGGTTATGGTTCCCAAAATCGTGGACCTGCCCAAACTCCGCCTCCAAGCCAAGAAAAAGGCCTGCTTGAAGAATTTGGTATCAACGTAACTGAGATTGCCCGTCGTGGCGATATCGATCCCGTTATTGGGCGCGATGATGAGATTATCCGTGTCATCGAGATTCTCAATCGTAGAACCAAGAATAATCCTGTCCTTATCGGAGAACCAGGTGTTGGTAAAACTGCCGTTGTCGAAGGTCTAGCTCAGAAAATCGTTGATGGCGATGTACCACACAAACTCCAAGGCAAGCAAGTTATCCGTTTGGATGTGGTCAGTCTAGTTCAAGGAACAGGGATCCGAGGCCAATTTGAAGAACGTATGCAAAAGCTCATGGAAGAAATCCGCAAACGAGAGGACATCATCCTCTTTATCGATGAAATCCATGAAATTGTCGGTGCAGGTTCGGCGGGCGATGGCAATATGGATGCAGGAAATATCCTCAAACCAGCCCTTGCCCGTGGTGAATTGCAATTGGTCGGTGCCACTACTCTCAATGAATACCGCATCATTGAAAAAGATGCTGCCCTAGAGCGCCGTATGCAACCTGTCAAGGTAGATGAACCAACTGTCGAAGAAACCATTATCATCCTTAAAGGGGTTCAAAAGAAATACGAAGACTACCATCACGTCAAGTATACTGATGCTGCTATCGAAGCTGCTGCAAATCTTTCCAACCGCTACATCCAAGACCGCTTCTTACCAGACAAGGCTATTGACCTGTTAGATGAAGCTGGTTCAAAGATGAATCTGACGCTGAACTTTATTGATCCTAAAGTGATTGATCAGCGCTTAATTGAGGCTGAAAATCTCAAGGCTCAAGCTACACGAGAGGAAGACTTTGAAAAAGCCGCTTATTTCCGCGATCAGATTGCCAAGTACAAGGAAATGCAAAAGAACAAGGTGACCGATCAGGATACTCCAATCATCAGCGAGAAAACCATTGAACATATCATTGAGCAGAAAACCAATATCCCTGTTGGAGAACTCAAAGAAAAGGAACAATCTCAGCTTATCCATCTAGCAGACGACCTCAAAGCTCATGTCATTGGTCAAGATGAAGCTGTCGATAAGATTGCCAAAGCCATCCGTCGAAATCGTGTTGGACTTGGAACTCCTAACCGCCCAATCGGAAGCTTCCTCTTTGTCGGACCAACTGGTGTCGGTAAGACAGAACTTTCCAAACAACTAGCCATTGAGCTCTTTGGTTCTGCTGACAGCATGATTCGCTTTGACATGAGCGAATACATGGAAAAACACAGCGTGGCTAAATTAGTCGGTGCCCCTCCAGGTTATGTAGGCTACGATGAAGCGGGTCAATTAACAGAAAAAGTTCGTCGCAATCCTTACTCTCTCATCCTTCTCGATGAAGTCGAGAAAGCCCATCCAGATGTGATGCACATGTTCCTCCAAGTCTTGGACGATGGCCGTTTAACAGATGGGCAAGGACGTACCGTTAGCTTCAAGGACGCCATTATTATCATGACCTCAAATGCAGGTACAGGTAAGGCCGAAGCCAGTGTTGGTTTTGGGGCAGCTCGTGAAGGTCGAACCAACTCTGTTCTCGGTGAACTCGGTAACTTCTTTAGCCCAGAGTTTATGAACCGTTTTGACGGCATCATCGAATTTAAACCTCTCAGCAAGGACAACCTTCTCCAAATCGTCGAACTTATGCTAGCGGATGTCAACAAACGCCTCTCTAGTAACAACATCCATCTCGATGTGACAGATAAGGTCAAGGAAAAGTTGGTTGACTTGGGATATGATCCAAAAATGGGAGCACGCCCACTCCGTCGTACCATTCAAGACCATATCGAGGATGCCATCACAGACTACTACCTTGAAAACCCAAGTGAAAAAGAACTCAAGGCAGTTATGACAAGCAATGGTAAGATTCAAATCAAATCTGCCAAAAAAATCGAGAAAGCAGAAGAAATTGCTTCTGAAAGAGAAGATTAGAACTCGTAAAAAAGAACAGGAAACAAGATTTCCTGTTCTTTTTTAATTCTCTTCTTGAACTTGATAGCGAAGAATTGTTTTCAATTTACTTGGCTCCGTTCGATGAATATTATTGAGATAGATTTCTCGGTGGACTTCCGAAGTTCTTTTGAGTTTATGAAGTTGACAAAAATGCTCCATCTCTGCAAAAGTCTCATTTTCAGTATCAAAAGGTCCTACATGAAGCATAGCAAGGATTTGGCCTTCTTCTATCATTTCAAAACGAATAGCCTCATAAAGAAGATTTGGCTTCTTGATTTTGACCTCTTCCAAAGCTTTTTCAAATAGTTCTCTCGTAATAAAATCGGGTTGCCCAATCATAATACTATAAGAAAGCTCACTTTTTACCAGTTCTCCTTCCTTCTCCTTTTTCCAGATACCTTCTAAAGGAAAGACAGTAAAATCAGTGTAAACCTCATCCAGAGGAGTTTTTTTATACTTCATCTTTATCGCATAGGCTAAGACATATAAGGCCCCTACTCGTTCTGAAAAATCTTCTTGGTTTGGATCGCCTTTACCATCAATCACGATATAGGATTGACCAGATACCTGCAATATAGTGGGCTTAGCCTTCACTTGATAAAGATCTTTCGCTTCTTTTCTCCATTCGTACTTCATTTGGTTCTTCTCCTTTCTATCTCTAGTATAGCACCAAAAACCTGACATCTTCTGTCAAGATTTGTAAAGTTTTTGGATTTTTTCTAATCTAGAAAGCAATTCCTTCTTCAGATGATTGGGGACGAGTGTTTCCACCCCATCTAGATAAGATAGAAGGTAAGTATACAGACTTTCGTGCTCTGGTAAGACTGTCTTGACATAGTAGTAGCCATCTCTCCCCAAACTAATCTCATCTTCTGAAAAATCTTCATAAACCCGGAAAGCAAGCTTGGGGCTAAACTTCAAGGAAACTTCGATTTGATTTGCCACTTGATCTGAACTATCAACGGAATCCAGCACATTTTTCTGCTTCACAGTTTCAGTTGTTAGGTGATAATTCCTAATTCTAGACAATTTGAAAAAACGCCACTCTTCCTTCAAACAACAGTAGGCATGAAGATACCAATCTCTCTTTTTAAATACGAGTTTAAAAGGTTCAACTGCACGAATCGTTTTCTGACCACCCCCACCTAGATAAGTGATTACCAGCCGTCTTTTCTCAAGAATAGCTTGTTTGATGTTATCAAATAATTCTTTTTGACCTTCTCGCTTTCTCCAGTCAGTCAAGTCTACTTCTATCCAAGGACTGGTAGAAACTTGAAAAATAGATTCCAATTTTTCAAGTAACAGGTCTTGCCTATCATCAGTCAGGGCTTGAATCCCTTGCAAAGCTGACAGAAGTTCTATTTTTTCATCCTCAGATATGAGAGCACGATCCAGAACAAAGTCTTTCATTAAAAAGATTCCGCCCGCCTTCCCAGGTATCGAATAAAGGGGAATCCCCGCCATACTCAACCGCTCGATATCACGATAAATCGTTCGTACAGATACTTCAAATAATCGGGCTAATTCAGGAGCCGTTGTACTGCCTTTTTCTAAAAGTAGATATAGGATACGAAATAGTCTTGATTCTGCCATAAAATCACCTCTCTTTTATTATACCAGTTGTAGTGCTAGGATTGGAAAATTTAACGAGACAAGTATTGATCAAGACAAAGTAGCTTTTTCTGCACAAGTTCGTTGGTTTATTCTTGACAGCTAGCGCCTCGTCCATTATGATAATAATAAAGATACTAGAGAATGAGGAAAATGCAATGGCAAACCCAACTTTTGGTGATAAAAAAGAGAATGTGACCTACCAGCCCCGCCATGGTGTGTACGCAGTTATTCCTGATGCAGAAAAAAAACAAATCGTCTTAGTCCAAGCTCCCAATGGTGCTTGGTTCTTGCCAGGTGGAGAGATTGAAGCAGGCGAAGATCATCAAGAAGCACTGAAGAGAGAACTAATCGAAGAACTTGGCTTTACAGCTGAGATTGGAACCTATTATGGGCAAGCTGATGAGTATTTCTACTCTCGCCACCGTGATACCTACTACTACAATCCAGCTTACCTCTATGAAGCTATTTCTTTCCAAGAAGTACAAAAACCATTGGAAAATTTTAATCATATTGCTTGGTTTCCTATTGATGAAGCAATTGAAAAACTCAAACGTGGTAGCCACAAATGGGGCATTGAAGCATGGAAAATCCAGCATGGGATTGACTAAAATACACGATTTTATCCAAAAAGTGCTATAATAGAGTTAGAAATACAGGAGGGTATACTATGAAGCTCATCAATACGACAAACTCGCACTCGCATCTCGTTAAAAGTCAATTAGAAAGCACAGACGCAACACTTGTTGAAGTCTATTCTGCAGGAAATACTGATGTGGTTTTTACACAAGCCCCGCTTCACTATGAAATCCTCATTTCAAACAAACACCGGGCTATTCGTGACTCTGAAATCGAAATTATCCAAGACTTTTTCATGAAACGTAAAATAGATAAAGGAACCGTAGACGAAGCCAATATCAAAACTATCTATTCAGATAAATTGATTGAGATTTCAATCCCTATAAAATAAGAAGATTGGTCGGGAAAGCTGGTTTTCACTCACAAAAAAGATTGGCAGTATGCAACTACCAATCTTTTTTCATTTTATTTCACTGCTTCTTTCAAAGCATCTACCTTGTCCAAACGTTCCCATGGAAGGTCAATATCTGTACGTCCCATGTGTCCATAAGCCGCTGTTTGACGGTAAATTGGACATTTAAGATTCAGCATTTGGATAATTCCTGCAGGGCGAAGGTCAAAGATTTGACGCGCTGCTTTTTCAAGCTTACTTTCAGCTACTGTTCCTGTACCAAAAGTATCAATACGAACAGAAACAGGCTGCGCTACCCCGATAGCATAAGCCAATTGCACTTCTGCTTTCTTAGCAAGACCTGCTGCCACGATATTCTTGGCAATGTAGCGAGCTGCATAAGAGGCTGAACGGTCCACCTTCGTCGCATCCTTACCAGAGAAGGCACCACCACCATGACGAGAGTAGCCACCATAGGTATCCACGATAATCTTACGACCAGTCAAACCTGAGTCTCCTTGAGGTCCACCAATTACAAAGCGGCCAGTCGGATTGATGAAGAATTTTGTTTGATCATCCAAGTAGGAAGCTGGAATAACTTCTTTGATAACCTTGTCAATCACATCTTTGTGGATTTGTTCATTAGTAGCTTCTGGATCGTGCTGAGTTGAAATAACGACTGTGTCCACACGTACCGGACGGTCATTTTCATCATACTCAACTGTAACTTGTGATTTGGCATCTGGACGGAGATAGCTGATTTCACCAGACTTACGAAGTTCTGCCAAACGACGAACCAACTTGTGGCTAAGTGAGATTGGCAAAGGCATGAGTTCTTCTGTCTCATCCACTGCAAACCCGAACATGAGACCTTGATCTCCAGCTCCAATCAAGTCAAGTGGATCTTGGTCTGCATTTCCACGGACCTCCAAGGCTTCGTTAACACCTTGGGCAATATCTGGTGACTGCTCAACAAGTGACGGATGAACTCCCACCGTCTCCGCAGAAAAACCATATTCTGCATTGGTATAACCAATCTCTGCAATGGTATCACGAACCACACGGTTAATATCTACATAGGCATTCGTAGAAATTTCACCAAAAACATGGACAGAACCCGTGTACACAGCTGTCTCAGCAGCAACGTGCGCCTCTGGATCCTTTGCTAAAATAGCATCCAAAATCGCATCTGAAATTTGGTCTGCAATCTTATCCGGATGCCCCTCAGATACAGATTCAGACGTGAATAATTTACGTTCTGACATAAAAATGTCCCCCCTTAAAAAATATTGTTATAGAGTTACAAAGTACTGATAGGAAAACTACTAGTAATGAATACCTACCACCTTATCGGGACTATATAACCTTATCATTATACCACTTTTTACTTTTTTTTGCAGTATTTTCTCTAAATCGAAAAAAAGAACCTTACGGCTCTTTTCTCGTCATAAAAATTCGGTTTGTACTCCATAATACAGAAGATCATACCTATGCTTATCTGCATACTTCGTTTACAAACTACCTATTTTTTATCACAATGTTCTTACAAACAATCTTCCAGTTAGACTTACTGTTCCTTTGACTTTCTATTGCTTACAGTTAAGCCAAGTCCAGCCATTAGGAGGCCAAGTCCTACAATACCATAGTTTGCTGTATCAATACTTCCTGTATCAGGGAGTTTCGCCACTTCTTTTTTATAAGCTGTAGCTACCTGAACTGTGGAAGTTGGAGTCGCACTTCCTGTCTGAGCAATAGGTAGTGTTGTACGGCGTTCTAGGTAGAATTGGTAATTATCTTTCGTTACCTTGTAATTGTGTCCTTCAGTCACAGTTTCAACAATCAAAGACGCCACATCTTTAGTCAAGGTATCTCCAAATTTCTTACGGTAATCCAGAATTTTATCATCATTAGTAAAATCCTTGTAGTCTTTTTTAAATATGCTAGACGTTACTACAATTCTCTCAATACCATTTGCAGTTAATGTTGCAATTGTATCTGCAATTTTTGGAACTGATGGATCTTCTTTAATTGGATTATCTGATAATAGGACCGCAAACTTTTTGTTTTTAGGTGATTTAGACCAATCATATGTCGAAACAATTTGATTTAGTGCAGGTGTTGACGTTTCCTTAGAATCTCCTCCATGAGCAAGCTCAATTGCAGCGAGTGCTTTTTTTAGTTCAGCTGGATCAGATGTGAAATAAGAGCCACCAAATTTTGTTAGAATTGTACCTTCATTTGTTTTTTTATACTTACGCCCATAAACCTCATCGCTAAATGTTGCTAAACCAAAGCGTGCTGCCACACCATCTTTCGAGAGATTATTAACAAACTCATTAACATTATCTCGGACAGTATCAATAACAGTCTGCATTGAGAGCGAACGATCAACAACAAAAACGATATCGGCTGATTTAGATTTTGAAATCGTTCTTGTCGCTTTCTTGATTTCGACTGTAGTTGTTTTATCAACACGTTCATATTGGGTATAAGAATTTCCATCTTCATCTTTCCCACTCACTGTACTCTCAGTTGTTTCAGTCTTTGGAGCAGGAAGTTCTTCGCTTTTTACAGGTGCCACTTCTGTCTTTGTAACTTCTACTGTTGCAGTTTCTTCATGAATCTTTTGATCACCTTCTTGGCGTTCTTTCACGTCAATAGGTGAAACCTTCTTAGAAACATCAACAAGTTCTCCAGGTTTTGCATCTGATTTGTTAACGACTGGTTTTGCCTCGTCAGCTTTGATTTCTGCTACAGCAGTTTCGACTGCCGATTTACTTGCTTCAGTTTTCTTTACTGTTTCAGTTGAAGTAGATGCCGGTTTTGTTGTTTCATCTGCAGACACTTGTCCTACCTGAGCAAAAGCAAACAAAATTGCTACAGAAGCCAACCCAACTTTCATTTTACGGAATGAAAAACGTTGTTGTTTCATAAATGTTTTATCCATAGAAGTCCCCTTTTCTTTTTACGGATCAAATAGTATAATCCGATTGTTTTATAGTATAATAACACAAATTTGTATAGTTTTCAATTTTTTCCTTACGTTTTAAATAAAATATCAGTCTAAAAACAAGCTTTAAAACAGTTACTGTTTTATGATTCAAATTATTTAAAATATATAATTATTACCAATTTTGAATATTTCGTAAAATCATAACCACCCGTCTAACGGGTGGTTTGCACCAGAGCTATAAGCCCACATTACCAGCCAGCGCCTAAAGACGCTGGCTTTCACGTTGTTCAAGCCTCATTGCTCTTGACTCGTCACTTGCCTCTTAAAGAGACCTTGGTACTACTTACCACTATCCCTAAAGGGAGCCTCATATTCTTTTACACTTAAGAGTCTAGTGCTATATCATGCTTTACTCGTTCTTCTCTTTTTAGACTCGTGAAGAAATCATCCACTGGATCATTTCTTTAATCTTGAATATATTTCCTAATTGTGGCTTCATTAAGTCCTGCTGTACTTACATAATAATCTTCTGCCCAGAAATGCCGATTTCCAAACTTATACTTGAGGTTGGCGTGTTTGTCAAACATCATGAGTGCACTTTTACCTTTTAAATACCCCATGAAACTTGAAACACTTATCCTCGGTGGAATACTGACTAACATATGTACATGATCAGGCATTAAGTGACCTTCGATAATCTCAACACCTTTATAACTACATAATCGGTGGAATATTTCTCCCAAACTACTTCGATATTGTTTATAAATGATTTTTCGTCTATACTTAGGGGTGAACACAATATGATAGAACACATCCACTTTGTGTGTGATAAACTATGTGCCTTTTGTGCCCTCAACTTCTTTATTTTTAGGTTTCGGCAAAAATCATCCACTGGATAATTTTTCTTCTCCTTTCGCTTTACAATTGACTTGAACACCTTTATTGTATCGCGTTTGGAGTTTTTTGGTATAACCGTAGATAGCGCACCCGCATAGCGGGTGGTTTTTTTGTCTCGCACCTAATGGAGCGAGACGGACTAATAGTCACATAATAAAAACTCAGTAGAGTCAGGTGATTCTACTGAGTTTTTAAAATGTTTGGCGTTTGGCTTTTCGCTCAGCACGCCCACGTGCGCGATTTTCAGCACGCTTGGTTTTGCGGCGTTTTTCATCCACCGCCCATTGAATCTTCTTCTTATAGCCTGGTTTGACTTTTTTCTTTTCTTTTTAACCAAGCCAATCATTTCAATATCAAGCTTATCCTGCTTCTTTTCACGATTAGCACGACGATCACGGTCATAGGTATCTTGAAACTCTCCGTCTTTGACCATCTTAGGAGTAAACTTGATTCCTAATTTCTCCAACTCACGGATATCCGAGTCATCACTAGGCTGGTAAAGGGTAATCGCTGTACCAGGTAGACCATTGCGTCCAGTTCGTCCAACACGGTGAACAAAGAAGGACAAGTCTTGCGGAATGGCATCATTGATAACATGGCTGACCCCTTCAATGTCAATTCCACGCGCTGCCAAGTCCGTTGCGACAATGTACTCAAAATCCATATTTTTCACCTGATTCATGATCCGCTTGCGCTCCCGTGGGGGAATATCTCCATGGATTTTTGCCACTTTTAAACCTTGAGCTGTCAAATAAGAATGTAATTCATCAGCACGTGTTTTGGTATTAACGAAGAACATTGCCAAATAAGGCTGCATCAACTGAGTCAGCTGATAAATTTGAGCATTCTTGTCGCGGCCCTTGGTCGAAATCAACCAGTTGTCAATCGTATCTGAGATAACTGTTTTAGTCTTGATTTTTTCCATGACAGGATTTGACAAGTATTTCTTCAAGAACGGTTGCAATTTTTGTGGAATAGTCGCTGAAAAAACCATGAATTGCAAGTCTTTTGGAAGGCTTCCTGCAATCTTATCAACGGTTTCCAAGAAGCCCATATCCAAGGTCATATCCGCTTCATCAATTACAAAGGTCTTGGCCTTGTGAATAGCCAAATCACCAGATTTGACCAAGTCATAGATGCGACCTGGCGTTCCGATAACGATATGTGGTTGGTTGCTGGCAAGTTTTTCAATCTGACGCGCCTTATCCGTACCACCTACATAATTAACCACACGAACTTCGACATCTGAGTGAGCTGCAATCTGACGAGCTGCTTGGTAGATTTGAGTGGCTAACTCACGACTTGGTGCAGTAATGACTGCTTGCACACTATCGCTGGTTTCATCTAATTGCTGAAAAATGGGGAGTAAGAAAGTGTGGGTTTTTCCTGAACCTGTTTTTGACTCGCCCACCAAGTCACGACCCGCCAAGACAATAGGAATCAACTTTTCCTGAACTTCGGTAGGAGTCGCAAACTTCAACTCCTCCAATGCCTTTTCTATATAGTTTTTAAACTGAAATTTCGTAAATGACATATTATCCTCAATTCTATTCATCTAACCATTATACCATATTTTAAACATTTTCAGTAGTCCAGTTCGAGAAACAAAAAATGAAAGGAATTACTTCCTTTCATTTTTATTTCCAGGTCAATACAGCATTCAAACCATAGTGATCACTGACTTGTGGACTATTTTCTCCATCAAAAACTACTTGTAAACTCTCTACTTCTAACTCTTTGGTCGTAAAGACGTAGTCGATTCGTAGTGGTTCAGTATTGCCTTTCCAACCATCAATTTCTGGTGGAACGGTATAGCTACCACTTCTTTCTTTTGCAACTTCAAACGCATCTTGTATTCCTAATGGGCTAGCTAAAATCGCTTGATAACCTTCCTGACCAGCTGGATTATTAAAATCACCTGCTAAAATCAGAGGTTTGTCCAATTCTTTTAATACAGCCTCAAATCGTGCCCACTCTTCTTGGAAACCTTTATCCCACCAAGAGAGATGGACACTTGCAAGAGCAAGTTCCTTGCCTTCAACCTCTGTCTCCGCCAAGGCAACACGGCGAGTATGGTAGTCCGTTGGATCATCTACATCTGACACTAAAATTTCACGCGCCTTAATCGGTGTTTTGGATAAGATGGCTACACCTTCATGGTAGCGGTCATAGCCGATATGATTGTAAGCCCAAGTCCAGTAGTAGGTTTTCCCTTTCTCAGCCAATTTTTCAATCAGGAGCCGTACATAGTGATCCTGATGAATAGGTTCTGCTGATGGCAAAGCTTGATAGTGATTGTTAACCTCTACCTCCGGCGAAGTCATTTCTTGATTGATTTCTTGAAAACAAATTAAATCATAAGCTTTGTCAAGAATATCTTGGAGCAAGAGCTGGAATTTTTCCTCTGCTTCTTTTTCCATCCAACTATGAGTATTGAGTGTTAAAAATTTCATGCTTTTCTCCTAAAACAAGAGGTTAGAAAACAGATTCCAACCTCGAGTATATTACAATTCTACTTTAGCAACTGCTGTTTTAGCCACAAGAGAACCTGTTTGTTCTAATTTAACTGATTTGATAGCATCACCATTTGTAAAGACAACCACTGTTGATGTTTCACGACCTGCTGTACGGATAGCATCCAAGTCAGCTGTCACAAGAAGATCACCTGCTGCAACCTTTTGTCCTTCAGAAACGTGAACAGTAAATGGTTTTCCTTCAAGGCTTACTGTGTCTAAACCAATGTGAACCAATACTTCAAGACCTGCTTCAGTCACAAGACCAAGAGCATGTTTTGTTGGGAAGATACTTGATACAGTACCTGTAACTGGAGATACAATGTTTCCATTTGCTGGTTCTACTGCAAAACCATCACCCATCATTTTTTGAGCAAAGACTGGATCTTTCACTTGTTCCAAGGCAATAACTTGACCGTCAGCTACTGAGTAAACTTCCTCAGTTACACCTTTAAAATGTACAGTATTCTTTTGAGCTTCTGTCATTTGGCTTGGAAGAGTTTCAGGAATTACTTCACCTGAGTCAAGGATATCTTGGATATCAGATTTCAATACGTCAGCTTTTGGTCCATAGATAGCTTGGACACCTTGTCCTTTCATGACAAGACCCATAGCTCCTTCAGCTTTCCATTGTTCCTCAGTACCAACACGATCTGCATCCTTAACAGTTACACGAAGACGAGTCATACATGCATCTACATCTACGATGTTTGCACGACCACCAAGAAGGTTAATGATATTTACAGCTTGAGAAGCTGCTGCAACTTTTGTTTCTCCTGGAGCTGCATCTTCTGATGCTCCTTCAGCAGTTTCATAGTTTCCGTTACGTCCTGGAGTTGCATAGTTGAATTTCTTAATCATGAAGTCGGCAATGAAGTACATGATGACTGCAAAGAGGACAGTTACCCAGATAAAGTTAATGATATCCATACCAAGACCAGCGTTGATAGCGAGCGGAGTACGAGTTAAAAATTCAATTGAACCGAATGAGTGCATACGAAGGTGAACAATATCCGCCATAGCAAAGGCAGCACCTTGAACAAGAGCATACACTAGGTAAAGAGGTGTTGCGATGAACATAAACATATACTCGATAGGTTCAGTAACCCCTGTCAAGAATGTTGCAAGGGCTGTCGCAATCATCATACCCTTGTATTGGTGTTTCTTGTCAGCGTCAACATTGCGGTAGATAGCAACGATGATACCCATCAAGATACCGAATGAACCGATCATTTGACCAACTTTGAAACGAGCTGGGGTGATTGTTGTAAGAAGGTGTTGGTATTGGTCAGCATTTGAACCTTTAAGGTTAACAAGGTCTGTTACCCAAGCAAGCCAAAGTGGGTCTTGACCAAATACTTGAGTTCCTTTAGCTGCACCAGTAAGGATTTCGTATGTTCCACCAAGAGCTGTATAGTTCATTGGGATTGTCAACATGTGGTGAAGACCAAATGGCAAGAGCAAACGCTCCAAAGTACCATACAAGAATGGTGCGAGAACTGGCGCAGTTTCTTGAGAGTTGGCAATCCAAATACCAAAGTTATTGATACCTGTTTGAACTACTGGCCAAAAAGCTGAAAGTACGATTGCAGCGATTGCTGAACGAAGAATAACTACAAATGGTACGAAACGTTTCCCGTTAAAGAATGAAAGGGCATCAGGAAGTTTACGGAAGTTGTAGTATTTGTTATAAGCTGTTGCCCCTACAAAACCAGAGATAATCCCTACAAAAACACCCATGTTCAATGCTGGTGCTTCAAGAACACTGATGAAGTAATCAGCAACTTTGATTGAGCCCCCAAAGAGAGTAGTGACCATAGCCTCAGGGTTTTTCAGCATATCACTTGTAACTCCAAAGATAGTACCTGTGATACGGTTAATCAAGATAAAGGCAAGCCCGGCTGCAAATGCACCACCTGCACGTTCTTTTGCCCAGCT
>NZ_KQ969521.1:916378-933860 GCF_001578935.1 Streptococcus oralis
ATGAAGGTTGCCGATAACCCCCCAACCAATTTGCTCAAGGATTCCACCTGTAATCACTAGAGGAGCAAGGTTTGGGTCAATCATCACGATTGATTTACCGATTGAGATCATCAATCCAGCCGCTGGCATAACGGCGATAACCACCATTAGAGCCTTACCGAATTTTTGCCAAAATTCGAAAGACAATACATTTTTGAATGTAGCTTTCATCATTCAAATCTCCTTTATTTCACTTAGGCAAACGTTTTACGAAAACGTTTGCATTTGCTTATGCATTAATTATACCACTTTTATTTTTTTTGTAAAGGCTTTTACAAAAAATTGTCTCCTTTTTTTAAATCTTAAAAAAAGAAAAAGAGAAGTTTACGAAAACTTCTCTTTAAAATTGTTTTGTTTTTCTGTTTTTGTCTCAATTTGCATTTATATCCAACTAGATTTTCAAGAATCGACGCATTGAAATTCCTGAACCGATGGAGCCAATGAAAATTCCAATTATAAATAACAGAACGGTCATCAATGGGATAAATACATCCGGCGTAATCATTGACAAGTTCTGCCCTACCAGAGATTTATTAACAGATTGATAAACCATATTGTAAATAAAGAAAACTAATACCGAAGGAATAGCTGCACCCAATAAACCAATAAATGCACCTTCTAGCAGGAATGGCCCACGAATATAACCATTCTTAGCACCTACCAAACGCATAATCTGAATCTCGCGACTGCGCGAAATAATGGTGATGCGGATGGTATTGGAAATCAAGAAGACTGCGATAAAAATCAAGAGTCCTGCAATAACCAATCCCCAAACACGGATAAAGGAAGCTAGTTCAAAAAGTCGTTGAGTGTTAGCTCCACCATCTTGAACCTCTGATACTCCCTCAATTTTCTTAGCTTCTTCAGCTACCGTTTTAACGTCACTCGGAGAATTTGTATCAACGATATAGGCATCATAGAGAGGGTTTGCATCCCCTTCAAAGACCTTCCAATCGTCACCCATTGTTTCCGTTAGTTTTTCGTACTGTTCTTCTTTACTTGAGAAGGTAACACTCTTAACAGCAGGCATAGCTTTCAAAGCATCATAGACCTTGTGGTAGTCATTATTGGTAACTGTCTGACCTTCTTTTACAATCGTTTCACTGTTATCCGCTACATCCTTACGAATGTAAACCATGACCCGAACGTTGTTTTCAATATCGGTAGCCAGTTTCGCTGTATTAAAAATTACAGATGCAAACAGGGCAACGAGTGTTAAGGTAATCATAACCGAACTCACTGCTGCTACAGTCATCCAGCCATTTCGTTTTAAACTTTTTAATGATTCAAATAAATGGCGAAAAAATCTACTAATCATCGTATCCATATTCTCCTTTAGCTTCGTCACGAACGACACGGCCATTTTCAATGGCAATGACACGGTGGCGCAAGGTATTTACAATCTGGCTATTGTGAGTCGCCATCAAAACAGTAGTACCTTGGAGATTGATGCGTTCCAACAGATTCATAATCTCCCATGAATTATCTGGGTCCAAGTTTCCTGTTGGTTCATCGGCAATCAATACTTTCGGATTGTTCACGATTGCACGCGCAATCGCAATACGCTGTTGCTCTCCTCCTGAGAGCTCATTTGGGAAAGAACGAACCTTATGTTTCAAACCAACCAAATCCAAGACTTCCATGACGCGCTTTTTGATGGTTCGACGGTTTTCTCCGATTACTTCCATTGCGTAGGCAATATTCTCATAAACCGTTTTCTTAGGCAAAAGTTTGTAATCCTGAAAGACTACCCCAACACTACGACGTAGAAGCGGGACATCTTTCTTCTTAATTTTAACTAAATTAAAGCCTGCAACTGTTAGGCTTCCTTTTTCGATCTTTACTTCTCGGTATAAAGCTCGAATAAAGGTTGACTTACCTGCCCCAGAAGGTCCTACGATATAGGCAAACTCTCCTGGTTCAATGGTAACAGATACACCACGCAGGGCAGTCGTTCCATTGTCATACTTTTTGACAACATCTCTCATTTCAATGATTGACATATGAGTTCCTTTCTATCTTAGCTGATTCGCCACTTGAGGTAGGCATCGATGAAACCATCAAGGTCTCCATCCATGACCTTATCTACCTGAGCAACTTCAAAGCTTGTACGGTGATCTTTTACCATGGTATAAGGCGTGAAAACATATGAACGGATTTGACTTCCCCAAGTGATTTCTTTTTTCTCACCTTTAAGGGAATCAACTTCCGCAGCTTTCTTTTCTTGCTCCATTTGATAGAGCTTAGCCTGCAACATCTTCATGGCACGATCTCTATTTCCATACTGGGTACGATCGACCGTTGATTGGACGACAGTTCCCGTAGGAATGTGTGTCAAACGCACACCTGTTGAAACCTTATTGACGTTTTGTCCACCAGCACCACCTGAACGGAAGGTATCCATTTTGATATCATCTTCACGAATCTCCACTTCGATAGTATCATCCATCTCCGGCATCACTTCTACGGATGTAAATGAAGTATGGCGACGTTTGGCAGAGTCAAATGGTGAAATACGGACTAAACGGTGAACACCCATTTCTGATTTAAGTAGACCGTATGCATTGGGTCCTTCAAAAGACAAGGTCACAGACTTGATACCTGCTTCATCACCAGCCTGGTAATCCAAGACTTCTACTTTAAAGCCTTTTGCATTTCCATAACGAGTGTACATACGAAGCAACATATCCCCCCAGTCCTGAGCCTCAGTACCACCAGATCCTGGATGGATTTCCAAGATTGCATTATTATGGTCATAAGGTTCTGACAAGAGAAGGGTCATCTCGTAGCTGGTCATCATCTTATCCAGTTCTGTCAACTGTTCGACCAGTTCATCATGGACTGACTCGTCTTCTGCTAAAAAGTCCAATAAAATCTCAACTTCATCCTGCAACTCTTCCATTTTACGGAAGGTGTTGTAGGTGTTTTTTAATTCATTTAATTCTTGCGACGTTTTTTGGGCCGCGATATTATCGTTCCAAAAATCAGGTTCCGTCATCTTGTTTTCCAAGATGGCAATCTCTTCCTCTAAGCCTTCGAGGTCAAAGAGACCCCCTGAAAGAAGCCAATTTTTCACGATTTGCGTCAATTTTTTGACGAATTTCTGAAATGTCCATAGATACTCCTTTTCATATCGTTTTATTATACCACAATCTCTTATTTCTTTCCATATTTTGCTTTTCATCGCTTTTTGTTGCAGAAGAAAAGAGGCCCGAAAGCCTCTGGTTTAAAGGACTTTGGCAGAGGTCTGAGTGATTTCCTCCACTTGAATTCCTTCTTTTTCAAACTTATCCTTTAATGAAGTCAAATCGATTTTTCCATCAATTTGAACTTCGATGACGACCTTCCCATCCTTACGTGGAATATTAACAGTGTGGGAAATATTTAAATCCTCTTCTACAATTAGAGCTACAATTTTCCCCAGTACTCCGACTTCATTTTCTGTAATGAAACGAACACGAATCCCCTCTTCTCCGTATCCAGCGATTTCCAAAAAAGCCTGAAAAACATCGCGGTCTGTAATGACGCCGTAGACCTGATGATTGTCTACGACTGGTAATATCCCAATTTTATTTTTCAGCATCAGGTAGGTCGCATCTTCTAGACTAGCATAGCCAGAAACCGTCACGACATCTCGAATCATTACATCTTTTACTTTGGTTTTATTCAGAAGATAATTCATCTCATAGATAGAGAGACTGGTTGCTTTAGATGGGCTGGCTTCCGCAATGGTTCCTTCTGTTACCAATCCGACTAATTGATCGTTTTCGATAACAGGTAAACGGTGCAAACCTTGCTCGCGCATCAAATCTGCTGCGTGTGCTACAGTCGTATCTGGACTGATATAAACTACCTTACGGGTCATGAAATCTTTAACTGCCATGAGACTTCTCCTTCTATATTGCTACTTTTATTATACACTTTCTTAGAAAATCTATCAAACGCTTTCATCTCTTTTTCAAGATTCAGAAAAATCTGCAAAAAGAGGCTAGTCAAAAAATCTTTGAAATCAGAAAAACGCATAGTATCAGGTAGTGAACAACCTTGATATTATGCGTTTTATTGTGGGAGTATTTACTTCATTTGCTCCTGAAATTGAATCTTTTGCCCAACATTTTTAGTTTAAACTGTCACTTGTTCTCTATCTTTTACCATGTACCGTTTAAGAGGTGTCAAACTAGCTAACCAGTATAGTAGTCCACCGAATAGCGCAGTAAATCCGCTACCAGTTGTGATTAAAAAGATTGGACTTTGAATTTGTGCAGTTACAGGGTTGTAAACAAATAGTACCGCTACCAATAAGGAGATAAATACGCAAGACAAGCCAACTAAGTTAAATCCTTTAGTAAACTCGTAGGCGTCATGCCCTTCAAGGAAATAGGCTGAACGCAAGTCGAGTTTTCGTTTTCTTAAGATAAAATAGTCGACAACAATCATACCAATAATTGGCCCCTGAATATAGGCGGCTAGAGAGATGAAGGATCCGAAATACTCTTCTACTCCTCCCCAGATAGTGAGTAGACTCACGTAAACCATGGCAATCCAAACCATTAGTTTATAGCTTACTTTGGGCATCCCACTTTTGACAATCATACAGTTCACGTACGATCCTGTCCCCTGGGTTCCAATATTGGCAAAGGCTACTAGTAGTAGACTTAAGAGAGCAAAGGCTGGGGTGCTTAGAGTTGATAGCATGGTTGTTGGATCACTTTCATAAACACCTGTTTTGACAAACATGGCTAGAGCCATGACTCCACCTGTCGCAACGAAGAATGGAGCCACAACTCCGTATGATAAGGCTGTAGCCCAATATCCACTGCGTTCTGATTTTGCTAAACGCGGTAAAACCAATGCTTGTGTAGACCAAGAGAAAGCAAATGCAACATTTCCTTCTCCAGAGAGCATGAAGCGTTCTAATGGCGTCAAATCTCCTTGAGTGGCTGGTTGGATATTCATAATATCCGTTATAGGAACGGCGACAAAGCAGATTCCAACGATGATCAGACCGACAATCAATAAGGCGATAACCAAGAAGCGATTGGTCCATTTAATCACTTCTGGACCTCCAAGAGCAATGAGAGTTCCAAGCAGAACACAGAGGGTACCAAGAATAGGCGCCCATATTCCCTTGTCCAAACCAAGACCAAAGTTATTTGCCAAATGGATCATGGAACTGGCAAAAAGATTGGCCGCAACAGCATACCATCCAAAGTTAGCCAAGCTAATAATGGTTGATAACAGGGCTACACCTCTTTTTCCTAGAACAGCTCTCAACCAAATCCACAAATCAATTCCATACTTAACCGCAAACAAAATAGGAAGACATTCAATAAAGACCCAGATAATGTTAAAGCTAAAAATATTTATCAACATTTGATTAAAGGTCAAGTATTGAGCTACATAAGCTCCTTGGGTATAACACCAAGTAGCAATGGCAAAACCACTTGTCGATAGAAAGAGATCCCAGAAAGAATACTGACGATCCTTATTGGTCATGGGAACAATTCCGGTTATGGTTTCTTGTTGGATATAGTCATTCATTTTAGACATGTTATTGAATTCCTCCCGTCATTGCTAAGATAATCAAAACAAGGTTGATTAGGACTATGGAAATGATTAAAATGAAATCACTTTTTAGGAAGGGTTGAACAAACTCATAGTTTGACGACTCCATTTCTTCCAATCTTCTCTTTGTTTCAGCTGCTACTAATTCTTCAATTTCGGATGTCGTTTTCATCTTAGTTTTCCTCCAAATACAAGTCAAGGGCTAGTTGTCCATATTGTTTGGTATAGCGATACCAGATGTAGAGAAACTCACCGACTGGTTTTCCGACACTCTCCTGGAACAAGGCCCACAAGAACCAGTAATATGAGGTCACTGCTACATAAGCCAAATAGTGACGTTTGGTTTTCTTATCTGGTACTTCTTGCAAATACAATTCCAGTACTTTTTCAGCATCCTCTACGGTATAATTGGAACACGCGATAAAGGTGCCCAAATCTCCTGCCGGCTCTCCCATTCCAGAATATTCCCAGTCAATCAGACTCATTTCGCCTGCTTCATTCAACAAAAAATTAGGACTATAGGAATCTCCATGACAAAGGACAACCTGTTTTGGATCATTCTGTAAATAGTTTTTGAGAATTGAAACAGTTTCATCCAATTCCTCGAGACCATCAAACTCGAATCGATTTCTAGCCTTCAATTTTTCTATAAAATCATCAATTCCCTCAAATTGGTCAAAGGAATGTCCCGTTTTTTCTCCAGATTGGTGTAACCGTCTCAAGAGGTCCATTGCTTGTGCCACATCATCCCAATTATCATAATCCAGTTGCTTAGCATTGGGAATAAATTCTGAAATTTTCCAGCCCTCATCCTTGTTCATGGCTACGAAGGTACGGTCAATCTTTAATTTTGCAGCAATTTCCATTGAAGCTGCTTCACTAGCTCGATTGATATAATTTTCTGTTCCCCTACCCGGATGACGGTAAACATATTTTTTCCCTAGACAGTCAAATGAAAATGATGTGTTGGTTAATCCATCTTTTAGAGGTTTGATATTGACAATATCTGAAGCCACACACTTTAATGTCTTACAGATATTATCAATAATGGCCGAATCTGCATTTACCAAATAACGTTCATCAAATTGACGGAGTTCATCTAGTGAATCAAATTCTTTAACAATATCCGCTGAATAGTGGCGAGCTTCTAAAAGGAGTTCCTTGACATGGCGGCTATAGTAATCCTCCCAAAGCTGTTCACGATAAGGTTCGTGCCTAAACTCGGTTTCTAAAATTTCCTTGAATTTCTCGCTAAATGCACGGTCGAAATAAACGTGCCCCACCATGGCCCAAGTATTTTCTCCACCAATCTGGATATCAATGATTGTGTGATTCGAATCCTCTATAGCACAATATTCGTCCGTTTGACCTTCTGCAAATATCGTCGAGTAGTAACCTCTATAAATATATTGCTCAAACGGATTTTCCACAAAATAATTATCCGATGAACAAATATAAGTGTTGGAAAGTTGATTTTTAACCAACATAAGAGACGAACAGTTATTATATTTGTAGTAATCATTATTCACTACAATTTTTACACCAAACTTCTCTGCAAGATAGAACATTTTTTCTTGAAGATAACCTACGATAACAGTTATATCTTCTATTCCTGCTTCTTGCAGTTGTCTGATTTCCCTCTCTATCAAGCGTTCCCCCTTGACTTGAAGTAATCCTTTAGGAATTTCATAAGACAAGGGAGCAAAACGACTACTCATGCCAGCAGCCATTATAATGGCATTTTTTACTCGATAGGGTTCTAAAACTTTCTGGCCTAGTTCAGTTAAGTGAAGTTCCTCATCAACCCACTTCTCTTCTTTCAGTTTTTTCAATAATGTGTTAATTGTTCCTAAAGATAGGTCTAACTCTTCAGCTAACTGTCTCTGAGTAAAGGTCTTTTCTTTATGTATCAACATAAAACACAAAAGTTTAAATTGTTTTTCTGTTACCATTCATTAGTCCTCCTGTTCAATTTTTTCTTACTAAGATTATAATATGAACAAAAATGACTGTCAATTCAAATAGGAAAACAATGAGTAAAAATTAAGGCCTTCTTCCCTTTCCTCAAAAAACATATAAATAAAAGAGCTCCTTATTCTGGAGCCCTGAAATATTTTATATTTTTGATAAGTAGTCGTATTAGGTGTCGCTTGGCTGCAATCCTTACCCTCCGACTAAAAAGGTCCCCCGGGTCTATAGGGGAATTGCTTTCGCAACTCTCATCCTCCGACTAAAACAATCCACTGGATTGGATGATTACTTACGCAATCCTTATCTGCCGACTAAAAAGGTCCCCCAGACCTTTTTAGCCACCTAGATATGCTTTTCTGACTTCATCTGATGCTGCGAGTTCTTTTCCTGTTCCTGATAGGACAATCTTTCCTGTTTCAAGTACATAACCTCGATCAGAGATAGCGAGGGCCTTGTTAGCGTTCTGTTCAATTAGGAGAACCGTTGTTCCTTGCTTCTGAATATCTTGAATGATATCGAAAATTTCTTGGATAAAGATCGGGGCAAGTCCCATTGACGGCTCATCCAAGAGAAGGAGCTTAGGTGTCGACATGAGCGCGCGTCCCATAGCCAACATCTGCTGTTCACCACCTGAAAGAGTTGCCGCATCTTGGTTTTTGCGTTCTTCCAGACGAGGGAAGCGTGAGAATACTTTTTTCAAGTTGGCTTGATTTTCTTCACGATTTTTCTTCAAGAAAGCTCCCATTTCTAAGTTTTCCATAACAGTCAAACCTGGGAAAACATGGCGTCCTTCAGGAACTTGTGAAAGGCCACCTGCTACAATTTTTTGAGCTGGCAACTTTTGAATTTCTTTTCCTAAAAACTCAATTTTACCAGCACTTGGACGAACCAAACCTGAAAGGGTGCGAAGAATGGTTGTTTTACCAGCACCATTGGCACCAATCAAGGAAACAACTTCACCTTCATTAACCTCGAAACTTACATCACGAACTGCTTGGATCATGCCGTAATGCACAGAGAGGTTTTCAACTTTTAACATAGACATTAGGCTTCACCTCCTAGATAAGCTTCGATAACGCGTTTGTTGTTCTTGATCTCATCTGGAGTCCCATGAGCAATCAACCGACCATATTCAAGAACATAGATACGCTCAGTGACTTCCATAACCAAATTCATGTCGTGTTCGATGAGCATGATGGTAATTTTAAATTCATCTTTGATACGACGGATCAATTCTGTCAATTCAGCTGTTTCTTGAGGATTCATCCCAGCTGCAGGTTCGTCCAAAAAGAGGATTTTAGGTTCAGTTGCTAGAGCACGAACGATTTCTAATCGACGTTGTTGACCATAGGCCAAATTCTTAGCAAGGGTATCTGCGTCACCATCCAAATCAAAAATCTTCAGCAAGTCCAAAGCTTTGCTTTTTAATTCTTCCTCATTCTTATAAAAAGCTGGTAGGCGTAGGAAGCTCGCAAGGACATGTTGTTTATGATGATTGCTAAATGCAATCAAAACATTTTCCAAAACTGTCAAGTCCTTGAATAAACGGATATTTTGGAAAGTACGACTGAGACCAAGTGAAGCAATCTTATAGGGAGTTTTCCCATTTAGGAGGTGACCATCTAGTGTCACAGTACCTTCGCTTGGTTCATAAACACCGGTCAAGAGATTGAAAAGGGTTGTTTTACCAGCACCATTTGGTCCAATCAGACCAACCAATTCTCCCTCGTTCAATTCAAGAGTGACATCTCCAACAGCTGTTAGACCGCCAAAATGTTTGGTTAACTGTTTAACTTCAAGTAATGCCATTAGTTTTGTCCCTCCTTCTTAGATTTTTTAAAGAAACGTGATAGACTCAATTCCCATGTCCCAAGAAGTCCACCTGGTCTGAAAATCATGACCAATACAAGAGCCAAAGCGTAGATGATCATACGTACGCTTGCTACATCCTGAAGGAGCATATTTAAAATTCCTAAAACAATCGCTGAAACGATTGTACCAGTAATCGATCCAAGTCCACCAAATACAACGATAATCAATACGTTGATGGAATTAATAAAGGTGTAGTCTTTTGGTACAACAGATCCGATAAAACCAGCCTGAAGTGAACCAGCAATACTTGCTGTAATAGCACCAAAGACAAAAGCGATTATCTTGATCTTTGTAGTGTTTACCCCAACGGATTCTGCAGCAATCTCATCCTCACGAACAGATAGAGTAGAGCGCCCAATTGGACTACGTAGGAAGTTGAGAGTTGCAATAGTTGTGATTATCACAAATAGATAAACCATTTGCCAGTTGGTAAAGTTTGGAATACCCAAGATACCAGCAGCACCGTTGGTCAAACTACCACCATTAATGATAAAGATACGAATGATTTCTGAAACACCTAGTGTCGCAACAGCCAGGTAGTCACCCTTCAAACGAAGCGTTGGAATCCCAACGAGCAAAGCGACTGCACCAGAAATCAAGGCACCCAAGACCATTGCTCCAAAGAAGGCACCATAGGTTGGTGATTTTGAACCAATAATCGCTGCTGCATAAGCCCCAATCGCCATAAAACCTGCATGACCGAGTGAGAATTGTCCTGAAAAACCAACGATTAGGTTCAAACCTACTGCAAGAATGATATTAATCCCAATTTGTTCTAAAATTTGAACATGGAATAGATTGAGAACACCGGCAGAAACCAGTAGACTGATCAACCCATAACCCGCTAACAGAAGGAATAACCAGAGAATATTTACTTTAAGATTTGTCTTCATTGTTTACACCTTCTCTTTCACATTCTTACCAAGGATACCTGCAGGTCGAACAATCAGAATCAAAAGCAAGATCCCATATACGATGGCATCACGGAAATCAGACATGCCGAAGGCAGTTGCAAATGTTTCCAACAAACCAATCACAAATCCCCCTAGAGCTGCACCAGGAATAATCCCGATACCACCAAGAACGGCCGCAACGAATGATTTTAGACCTGGAGTCACACCCATCAACGGTTCAAGAGAGTTATAGTAAAGGGCGATGAGGACACCTGCTGCACCAGCAAGGGCTGAACCCAAGGCAAAAGTAAAGCTGATTGTACGATTTACATTAATTCCCATCAATTGAGCTGCGTCACTATCAACTGATACCGCACGCATAGCTTTCCCCATTTTTGTTTTTTGAACAATCACTTGCAATAAAATCATCAGGAGTAAGGAAACTGCTAAAATCATTAACTGGACGTTTGTCAAGCTGATTGGTCCTAAATCATAGCGAACTGTTTGAATGGCTTGAGGAAAGGCGCGAGTATTGGCACCGACTAAGTAAACCATCCCGTATTCCAGTAGGAAAGACACTCCGATAGCTGTAATCAAAACAGCAATACGTGTAGAGTGTCGCAAAGGACGGTAGGCAAGAAACTCAATCACAACACCAAGTAATGCGGTCCCTGCCATTGAAATAATTAAAGCTAAAAAGAAATCCATTTGGAAAGAATTAATCAAAAAGTAACCAATAAAGGCACCCATCATGTAAATATCGCCATGGGCGAAGTTGATGAGTTTGATAATTCCATAAACCATGGTATAACCCAGAGCCAAAAGTGCATAAACACTACCCAGAATTAGACCATTCACAAGTTGTTGGAGCATAGCATTCACTCTTTTCTATCGTTATTTTTTAGAAAATTTCATTATTTTCACAAGTTCATAAACACCGAAACAGGGAGTGAGTCAAAGGCTCATTCCCCATTTCAACTACTATTCTAATGTTATGGTTTTACAACTTCTGCTGCTTCTACTTTACCATTGTTCATGGTCATCATGTAAGCAGTTTTCACTGTATTGTGATCAGCATCAAAGCTCGTTTGACCAGTTACACCATCAAAATCTTTTGTTTTAGCAAGGTTATCCTTGATTTCACCTGAGTTTTTAGCACCTTTTGCAGCATTGGCTACTAGGTAAACTGAGTCATAAGCCAAGGCTGAGAAGGTTGAAGGTTCTTCATTGTATTTAGCACGGTATGCTTCAAGGAAAGCTTTAGCTTTTGCAGAAACATCAACTGTAGTTGAGAATCCTGAGATGAAGTAAATGTTTGATGCTCTTTCAGCAGTTGCTTGTTGAACAAATTCTTCGCCGTTAAATCCATCACCACCAATGATTGGTTTATCAATTCCCATTCCACGAGCTTGGTTTACAATTTTACCAGCTTCTGTGTAGTAACCTGGAACAACGATAGCGTCAAACTCTTTCCCTTTCATTTTTGTAAGGGCTGCTTGGAAGTCAGTATCACCTGCTACAAACGTTTCATCTGCTACAATCTCACCCTTGTAGGCTTCGCGGAAAGATTTAGCAATACCTTTAGCATAGTCACTAGCGTTGTCAGTATAAAGAACAACCTTCTTAGCATTCAATTTGTTTGTTACATAGTTAGAAATAATCTTCCCTTGGAAGCTATCTTGGAATGTTCCGATAAATAGGTAATCTTGACCTTTAGTCAAACCGTCTTGAGTAGCACTTGGTGAAATCAATGGCACTCCAGCCTTAGTAGCGTTAGCTACAGCTGCAGCAGTTGCACCAGATGTCGCAGGTCCTACAATAGCTGCTACTTTTGATTGGGTAACAAGGTTTGTTGTAACAGAAGCTGCTTCAGCAGTTTCTGACTTGTTGTCTTTGTCTACAACTTCGATTTGTTTTCCATCAATTCCACCTGCAGCGTTGATTTCGTCTACAGCAAGTTGGGCACCTTTTTGTTCAGCTGTACCGTAAGCTGCCACAGCACCTGTCTCTTCAAAGTTAAAACCGATTTTAATTGTTTTTTCGTCCACTGGATTTCCAGTTGTGTTTGACGCTCCTGACTTGACCTCTCCACAGGCAGCAAGAAGAGCCACACTAGCAAGAGCCACAAAAGATAGGGCAAATTTTTTCTTCATTTTTAATCTCCTTATAGTTGTTTCAAAAATTGTATGTTAAGAATATACCGAATTATCAGAAAATTGTCAATGTATTTGTCTAACTTTTTAAATGATAACGTTTTCTTCAGTCCGATAGAGATTCCCAACGAAGGGAGCTTCTAGCTCTTGGATATGGCAACGTCTAATTTTCTTGATATATCTTTCCTTACCTAATCTCTCAACTAAGTCATCTAGCTCCTCAGTTGGAACATAGAGTTGCAGGTAGCGATGCTTCTTAGAATGGTAACAGATATCACCGTATTCCTGAAGTTTTTTTGCGTCTCGATTATAGTAGAGATAGATGATTAATCCTGATCTATTTGTTTTTTCAAACATGAGGGATCCTCTTTCTAAGAAATCTTCTCCTATTATACCAAAAAAAGCAAACTCCGTCGAGTTTGCTTTCTAGGTTGCTTAGCTTAAAGAATTATTGGCCATGATTTCATCGATAAAGCCATATTCAAGTGTTTCTTGGGCACTCATCCAGTAATCACGTTCCGCATCTGCATGAATCTGCTCGACTGATTTACCAGAGTTATCTGCAAGGATTTGCTCCAAAGTCTTACGAGTTTTGAGCAAGTGTTCTGCAGCGATTGCCATATCTGTTTGTTGGGTACCACCGCCTGTACCACCCATTGGTTGGTGAATCATGTACTCTGCATTTGGAAGCATGAAACGTTTACCTTTTGCTCCACTTGATGCAATGATAGTCCCCATTGAGGCTGCCATCCCCATCACGATGGTTTGGACATCTGCCTTGATAAAGTTCATGGTATCAACGATTGCCAAACCAGCTGAAACAGAACCACCCGGAGTATTTACATAAAGGTAAATATCTTTTGTACTGTCTTGGGCATCCAAGAAGAGCAATTGGGCAATAACGGAGTTGGCCATGTTGTCTTCAACTGGACCTGTTAGCATGATGATGCGGTCTTTCAGAAGACGAGAGTAAATGTCATAGGAACGTTCTCCACGGCTTGTTTGTTCAATAACTACAGGAATCATTCATTTCTCCTTTTATGTTGAATTTTCTTAGTCATACGACTTCAATACAGAACTATTATATCTTTTTGGTCAAAAAAGGTCAAATTTTTGCTCTATTCTCTAAACAGAAACAAAAACTCAACCTCCTTTCAAGTCAAAAACGAACTTCTAGTTTCACTATTTACTTTGAGATTTTATTTAGTACCGAACAAGCGGTCTCCAGCATCCCCAAGACCTGGAACGATATAACCATGTTCGTTCAAGCGTTCATCCAAGGCTGCTGTAAAGATTTCTACATCTGGATGAGCTTCTTGAAGAGCTTTCACTCCTTCTGGAGCAGATACTAAGCAGACAAACTTGATATTGGATGCGCCTCGTTTTTTAAGCGAATCTACCGCCAAGATTGCTGAGCCACCTGTTGCCAACATTGGATCAACGACAAAGATTTGACGTTGGTCAATATCCTCAGGCAATTTCACCAAGTATTCAACTGGTTGAAGGGTTTCTTCATCACGGTACATACCGATATGACCAACTTTGGCTGCTGGAACCAAGCTCAAGAGGCCATCTACCATCCCGATACCTGCACGCAAGATTGGGACAATCGCCAATTTTTTCCCAGCCAATTGTTTTTGAACGGTCTTTGTGATAGGTGTTTCGATTTCCACATCTTCAAGTGGAAGATCACGAAGTACTTCATATCCCATCAACATTGCAATCTCGTCTACTAGCTCACGAAAAGCTTTTGTAGAAGTGTCTGTACGACGCAAGATTGACAATTTGTGTTGAATGAGTGGATGATTAATGACTTCAATTTTTCCCATTTTCTGAGTTCCTTCTTTCAATTTATTCTTCTTATTATATCAAAAAACGGTTTAAAAAGCTTTCTAAACCATTTATTTTTATTAATTTCTAAATCAAATCTGCCTCTTGGAGAGCTGTCTGAACAGTCTCTAATGGTAAATGGGTCAACTCGGTACCTTTTTCGTGATAAAGGTACTGGGCATAGTCATCCATTCGGTACTGGTTGATATAAACCACGCGCTTGCAACCAACTTGTAGCAGTTGTTTTGTACAGTTCAGACAAGGGAAATGGGTCACATAGGCTGTAAATCCTCTGGGAACCCCTCGTTCGGATCCTTGTAAGATGGCATTAACCTCGGCGTGAAGGGTTCGGACACAGTGACCTTCAATGACTAAACAGTCGTGGTCAATACAGTGCTCCGTTCCCGATACGGAACCATTATAGCCAGTTGAAATGACTTTATTGTCCTTAACGAGGACAGCTCCCACCTTGGCACGTTTACAGGTCGAACGATTGGCAATTAGTAAAGCCTGGGCTGCAAAGTACTCATCCCAAGCCAGTCTTTTTTCTATCATGGCTCTTCTCCTTTTCCTCTATTTTTTGAAAAATGGCAAGCGTAAATCTGCAATCTTTTCAGCCGGAACCTTCATGCCATCCTTGATCCATTTGAGCAGAACCGATACGATGGCAGAACTCCAAAAGGAATGAAGGTAGCTGCTAACGCCTTTTGACTTTCCGTGGTATTTTTCTAGAAATTCCTGCATGGCTTGGACAAAAATCTTTTCCAAGTGGTAGTCCAGAGCAAGTTGGATAACCTTGGCTTCTTTCTTGGCTGCGCGAAAAAGGTGAACCCATACTAGATAAAGATCCGTTTTGACATCGTAGCGGCTCAACTGTTCCATAATGTTATGGACACTGCGTCTAAAAACACTTTCCAAAATCTCTTCTTTGGAATCATAGTTGCGATAGAAGGCGGCACGAGAGACGCCAGCCCGTTTGACCAGCTCCGAAATACTGATCTTGGCCAAGTCTTTTTTCTCTAGAAGTTGCAAAAGAGCCGTCTCGATTGCTTCTCTGGTTAAAAAATTGGATTCTTGATTTGATTTTCTGAGATTTTCAAGAGATTTTTCAGATATTTTACGTTCAGACATAACAATTTCTTTCTACTTGTGACAACAGAGAGGTGGTACTTTTGTTTCAAGGGCTTTCATGATATAATTGTAAAAAAAGACAGAACCTTTGTCAATGTATAAGTGACAAAGATGGAGAATTTCTATGACTTGGAAGATTGTAGCTGACTCTGGTTGTGATTATCGTCAACTAGAAACTCCTGCTATTGATACGGAATTTATTAGTGTTCCTTTAACCATTCAAGTAGGTAATCAGGTCTTTGTTGATGACGCTAGTCTTGACATTGATAAAATGATGGAAACCATGTATGCAACCGCAGAAGCTTCAAAATCAGCTTGCCCAAGCCCTGATGATTACTTGCGTGCATTTGAAGGTGCTAAGCATATCTTTGTCGTTACCATTACTGGTACTCTTTCAGGTAGTCATAATAGTGCACAGCTCGCTAAAAATATCTATCTGGAAGAACACCCTGACACTCAGATTCATGTAATTGATACATTGTCTGCAGGTGGTGAGGTTGACTTGATTGTTGAGAAAATCAATAGTTTGATTGAACAAGGACTTTCTTTTGAAGAAATTGTTGAAGCGATTACAGCCTACCAAGAAAAACGAAGTTACTCTTTGTTCTTGCTAAAGTTGATAACTTGGTCAAAAATGGCCGTCTCAACAAACTTTTGGGAACAGTGGTGGGCCTACTCAATATTCGAATGGTGGGGGAAGCTAGCCAGACAGGGACACTTGAACTATTGCAAAAAGCTCGTGGTGCTAAAAAATCTCTCGATGCAGCTTATGAAGAATTGCTCAAAGCTGGATACGCTGGAGGCCGTATCACTATGGCCCACCGCAGCAATGAAAAATTCTGTCAGCAATTGTCAGAACGCTTGCTGGAAACCTTCCCACAAGCGGATATCAAAATCATACCCACGTCTGGTCTCTGCAGTTTCTATGCAGAAGATGGCGGTTTGTTGATGGGATATGAAATTAACTAAGATTATTAGCAACAAGAGATGCCAAGCATCTCTTGTTTTTTGTGGTACAATAGAGCTATGAAACATTTTGATACTATTGTCATCGGTGGTGGACCTGCTGGCATGATGGCTACGATTTCCAGTAGCTTTTATGGTCAGAAAACTCTTCTCATCGAAAAGAATCGAAAACTTGGGAAAAAATTAGCTGGAACAGGCGGTGGTCGTTGCAATGTGACCAACAATGGAACTTTAGATGACCTAATGGCTGGAATTCCTGGTAACGGGCGCTTTTTATACAGTGTATTTTCCCAGTTTGATAACCACGATATCATCAATTTTTTTACAGAAAATGGTGTTAAACTTAAGGTCGAGGACCACGGACGCGTCTTTCCTGCTAGTGATAAGTCTCGGACCATTATCGAGACGCTAGAAAAGAAAATCACTGAACTCGGTGGTCAAGTTGCTACTCAAACAGAGATTGTTTCGGTTAAAAAGATAGATGACCAGTTTGTCCTCAAGTCCGCAGACCAAAGCTTCACTTGTGAAAAACTCATTGTCACAACAGGTGGTAAATCTTATCCTTCCACCGGTTCGACTGGATTTGGACATGAGATTGCCCGCCATTTTAAACACACCATTACCGAGCTTGAAGCCGCTGAGAGCCCTTTGTTGACAGATTTTCCTCACAAAGCACTTCAGGGGATTTCGCGGGACGATGTGACCTTAAGCTATGGAAAACATGTCATCACCCACGATTTGCTCTTTACCCACTTTGGTCTATCCGGTCCTGCTGCTCTGCGTATGTCTAGTTTTGTCAAGGGTGGGGAAGTTCTTTCACTGGATGCCCTACCACAACTTTCTGAGAGCGACTTGGTAGTTTTTCTAGAAGAAAATCGGGAAAAATCCTTGAAAAATGCTTTAAGAACCTTGCTTCCAGAACGCTTGGCAGAATTTCTTGTGCAAGGCTATCCTGAAAAAGTTAAACAGCTAACTGTGAAAGAACAAGAACAACTTGTCCAGTCCATCAAGGCCCTCCAAATCCTTGTAACTGGTAAAATGTCTCTTGCCAAGTCCTTTGTG
>NZ_KQ969521.1:933880-970322 GCF_001578935.1 Streptococcus oralis
GGGTCAGTCTTAAGGAAATCAATCCAAAGACCCTCGAAAGCAAGCTCGTTCCTGGGCTCCACTTTGCTGGAGAGGTGTTAGACATCAATGCCCACACGGGTGGCTTTAACATCACTTCAGCCCTCTGTACCGGCTGGGTGGCAGGCTCAAATCCAATAAATACCAAATAAGAAAGGAAGTCCTTTGGAACATATTATTTTATTAAGAGGCGTTACTCCTAATGGAAAAAATGCTATCCCGAAAATGTCTTATTTGGTAGATATTTTAACAGAAGCTGGGTTTCAACACGTTCGAACCTATATTCAAAGCGGGAATATCATTCTTGAGAGTGACTTAGATTTAGAAGAAATACGAGAACGCGTTCATATTCTGATAAAGGAGAAAATTGGAGCTAACTTAAAAATGGTTATCAAGAATAAGGACGATTTTGAAAAGATTGTTCAAGAGAACCCATTTAGAGAAGACTATCTTCATGATCGTGTACATGTGATTCTTTATCAAGGACTTATCCAAAGTCTGCCATTAGAAAATTTGAAAGCTGACTACGGTGAAGAAGAAATTTGTGTAGGTGATCACTGTCTCTACCTCTATCTCCCTAGAACTGCAAAACGAAAAAAGCTCAATACCAACTATCTTGAAAAACTTTTTGGCGTGGATTTTACCATGCGAAAGTTAAACGTCGTGGAAAAACTGTTAACCAAATAGTACTTGAAATCATAACCACCCGTCAAACGGGTGGTTTGAACCAGGGCTATAAGCCCAAATTACTAGCCAGCGCCTAAAGACGCTGGCTTTCACCTTGTTCAAGCCTCATTGCTCTTGACTCGTCACTTACCTCTTAAAGAGGCTTTAGTATTACTTACCACTATCCCAAAAGGGATCCTCATACTCTTCGAAAATCTCTTCAAACCACGTCAACGTCGCCTTGCCGTACTCAAGTACAGCCTGCGGCTAGTTTCCTAGTTTGCTCTTTGATTTTCATTGAGTATCATATTCTTTTACACTTAAGAATCTAGTGCTATATCATGCTTTACTTGTTCTTCTCTTTTCGTACTCGTGAAGAAATCATCCACTGGATCATTTTTCTTCTCCTTTCGCTTTACAATTGGCTTGAACACCTTTATTGTATTGCGTTTGGAGTTTTTGGGTATATCCATAGATAGCGCACCCGCATAGCGGGTGGTTCTTTTGTCTCGCACCTAAAGGAGCGAGACGGACTAAAACTCACATAACCTAAAACAACCTTGAAAATCAATGCTTTAACCAGCATGTTTTTCAAGGTTTTTTGCTTGATCCAACTAGGAAAATTCATTTTTGTTGACAAACTACCTACTGGTAGGTATAATTGTTGTACAATTATCGAGAGGAGTTGCTTATGAAATCAATCATCATCGGAGCTGGCCTTAGTGGTCTCTATATGGCTTATCGACTACAAGAGGCCGGGAAGGATTATCTGATTCTCGAAGCAAAAGATCAGGCTGGAGGTCGGGCTAGTGGCTTAGAAACTGGAAATCAGCGTGAGCTGGAACTTGGAGCAACATGGTTTTGGCCAGATTTCGATAAGGAACTAGCCAGCCTTGTCGCAGACTTACAGCTAGAAACTTTTGACCAAAAAACAGGCACCTATCTGTACGAAAAGTCGATTCATGACATTCGCTCATTTGAACGTGCATTTTCTGATGGACGTCGCATTTCTGGGGGGATGTCGCAGCTAATCAAGGCTCTCTTAGCGGTTCTGGATCCCAAAAAGATCCACTACCAAGAAGCCGCTCGCTCTGTTCGCTTAGAATCAGGTCATGTGACTGTAAAGACGGATGAACATGAATGGACAGGAAATCAAGTTTTTCTGGCCCTTCCTCCCAGGCTAGCTGCCAAAACCATTGAGTTTCACCCTAGCCTTCCTGAGAACCTGATGGCTAATTGGCTAGGGACAGCAAGCTGGATGGCTCCACATGCCAAATACTTAGCTCAATTTTCCCGGGCCTTCTGGTTTGACAAGGGGCTGACTGGAAACGCCATGAGCCACTTGGGTCCCTTAACAGAAATTCATGATATTAGCGATTCAAACGGGGAGAATGCCAGTCTCTTTGGTTTCTTTGGTATTCCAGCTCAAGAACGACAAGCTTTAGGAGAAGAACAGTTAAAAAAATTAGCTCGTGCTCAGTTAGTGAGACTTTTTGGGCTTGAAACCTTACAATATTTAGAAAAGGAGAGCATCAAAGACTGGTCAGTTGATCCCTATCTAGCAACAGAAACGGATCAAGATTTTAGCCTTAGTCATCCTCATCCTGCAACTGCTAGGATACCGGGAGAATGGACTGACTTTCTAGTCGGAATCGCCAGTGAATTCGCACCGACGACACCTGGGTTTCTATCGGGTGCGATCGAGGCTGTTAACCAAGTCTTAACCATAGAAAAATGAGGGTGAACCCTCATTTTTTTTGTAGTTGATTGATTTTCGTCTGGATCACTTGGTCAAAGCTTGCTAGATCTTGACTGGCTCGAGCAAGGACCTGCAAACCTTGCACCATTGCAAAAAATTCTTGGGCTTCTTGACTAGAAAGTGTGGTTTCTTTAAAAACCTCATGGAGCCAATCATGGTTCATCTGGAAAAAAGCAGCCACTGCTTGGTTGATGGGTTCTGACAAGGACTGACTTTCTGTTGATAACATGGTACACAAACACAATTTGTCAGTCTCAAGGTTTCTTCGGTAGAGACCTGCAAATTGAGACAAGCGATCAGTTAAGTTCGTTTCACGATCCTTAATCATCTGTAAATCATAGGCAAAATTTTCAGAGTAAAGAGCGATCACTCGCAAGACCAGATCTTGTTTACTTGGAAAATAATAATGGATACTAGCCTTTTTAATCCCAATCTTTGTCGCAATATCTGCAAAGGAAAATCCATTGACTCCTCGTTTTTGAATCAAATCCGTTGCCAACTGGATAATCTTACCTTCCGTTTCACCTACTTTTTTCATGAATTCTCCTTACAAAAAAACTGCTATATCTTAAGTATAGCAGTTTTTGAAGATTATTCAATATTCAGCTGAAAATTATCTGTCTTCTAGTTTTACTGAATGGTTAAGATCTTGTCCAAACCAATTCGAGTGCTCTTGAAGTTGTTAATCTTGTGGTCACTTCGGTAACCGAGTGCGATTCCCGCTACAATGATTTCATCCTCACCAACAGGTAAATGGCGTCGCACTTCGTCTGGATACTTGATATTTTCGTAAGCAACCATGCTATCAAGGCCATTACTGCTAGCGCTTAGCATCAGGGTCTGCGCAAAAGCTCCTGCATCATAAATCGACCAGACTGGCGTCGTCTTAGGAACGGTAATATAGGCCATGACAGGCGCATTCCAAAGTTGGGCATTAGCTTTGGCAAAAGTTTCCATGTCTGGATCTGTTTTGACTTCCTCTAGCCACTTCTCCATATTGGACCAAGGGAGATCTCCCCAGTCCTGAATCGGTTTAACGGGTAAGTCTGCAGTTCCTTTGACCCCCTCCTGAGACTTCTCCAGATGCTCTTTTCGGATGGCTTCCATCGTAGCACCTGTTGCCACATAAACCTTCCACGGTTGGGAATTAGCCCAAGATGGTGCCTGTTGCGCTTCCGCTACAATTTGTCTTAAAAGAGCTGTTGCTACTTCTTTTGCCTGAAAATCACGGATTGAGATCCGTTCATGAAATACAGTTGATTGGTTCATTTGAAAGTCTCCTTATCTGTTGATAAGATAATTATACCTATCAGTAGGTAGAATGTCAACTAAAAAGAACTGGAGGTTGAAAAATCCGCTGTTTACAAGCAAAAACTATTTTGCTTGACGATGAACATAGTGGGCAATGACCTCCGCTGCATACTGGGCTGTTCCAGGTCCAAATTTGTCAATATTTTCCTTAAACTCTGAGTTCGCAACATAGCCTTGAGCAATCTGCCCAAAGACTTCTACCGAACAGTCAAAGCTATAACTACGAATGACTTGCAGGAGCTCTGCTGCTAAGGCTTGATTTTCGAGCGCAGCGATGGGGAAATCTGCCTGTTTCTGTTGTGCGAAATGCTCAAAGATTCTATTCAAGGCGGCCACCATCTCCTCTTCCTTGCCTTTTTGGCGTTCAAGCGCTTGTCCCATGACTTCCTGTCCATACTTCTCTACCGCCTCTTGGTGGTATTTTTGATTGTCTTGATAGCTGAATACAGTGAATTTTTCCTCAATCGTCATTTTTCTTTCTCCTTTTTGTTCTTGAATGGTTTTTTGCAAGGTGGAAATCAAGGTATCCAGATGTTGCCTTTCTTGGGTCAAATAGTCCAACTGCCTAGTCAAATGAGGCAATAAATCTGTCCTTTCTTCCTTTAACAGCTCTGCTATTTTTTCTAAAGAAAAACCTAGATATTTGTAATACAGAATGACCTGAAGGCGTTCCAAATCCTCCTGACTGTAGGTTCGATAGCCGTTTTCCGACTTTAAGGGAACCAAGAGCCCTATCTTATCGTAGTGGTGCAGGGTCTTGACAGAGACACCTGAAAGCTGCGCAGCTTCTTTTATATGGTACATGATTTCCTCCTTATACTCAATGAAAATCAAAGAGCAAACTAGGAAGCTAGCCGCAGGTTGCTCAAAGCACCGCTTTGAGGTTGTAGATAAGACTGACGAAGTCAGTTACATATATCTACGGTAAGGCGACGCTGACGTGGTTTGAATTTGATTTTCGAAGAGTATTACATTGATAGTATAACCCCTCCCCTTAGGGGATGGTCAAGAGTTTTTGAATAGTTTTCTCAAAAACGAAGCACAAGAAAAACCAGCAGGAGGGCTTCCTGCTAGTTTGGTCTTATGGATGGCTAACAATTAGCTCCAAACCTTGCCCTTCTAGGGTCCAAGCTTCAACATCACTTGGTAGGATAAAGTGGCTACCTTTTTGGATTGGATAGTTTTTCCCGTCAACAGTTAGTTGACCTTGACCAGCTAAGACACTCAACAGGCTATAGTCAGCTGTCTTTTCAAAGTCAACTTTCCCAGTAATTTCCCACTTGTAAACTGCGAAGAACTCGCTGGAAACGAGGAGTGTAGAACGCAGATCATCAGCTTTGACAGTCACAGGACGGCTATTGGCAGGCTCGCCAATATTCAAAACATCGATGGATTTTTCAAGGTGAAGTTCACGCAAGTTGCCCTTGTCGTCCTTGCGATCAAAGTCATAAACACGATAGGTGGTATCGCTAGACTGCTGGGTTTCAAGAATCAAGATACCTGCCCCTATAGCGTGCATGGTACCACTTGGTACATAGAAGAAATCTCCAGCTTTAACTGGTACTTTTGTCAGCAAGGCCTCCCAGTTTTTATCTTCGATTTGCTGGCGGAGTTCTTCTTTTGATTTGGCGTTGTGCCCATAGATAATCTCAGAACCTTCGTCTGCTGCGATGATGTACCAGCACTCTGTTTTCCCGAGCTCGCCTTCATGCTCTAGTCCATAGGCATCGTCTGGGTGAACTTGGACACTGAGCCAATCGTTGGCATCTAGAATCTTGGTCAACAGTGGAAATACAGGCTCTGGACGGTTACCAAATAATTCACGGTGCTTTGCATACAAGGTAGCTAGATCTGTTCCTTCAAAGCAACCATTAGCAACCTTTGAAACCCCATTGGGGTGAGCAGAGATGGCCCAGTATTCTCCGATTTTTTCACTTGGAATATCATAGCCAAACTCATCACGTAGCTTGGTTCCCCCCCAGATTTTTTCTTGCATAACTGATTGTAAAAATAATGGTTCTGACATCTTCTTCTCCTATCTGATTTTTCTTCCCTCATTATAGCAAAAAGCTAGATTTAATTGAACTCTTTTTCACATCTTATAAAGTAGGGAGAAGATTTTATAAAAATAGTGAACAAATGTGCTCTACTTAATACTTGCACCATTGCTGGCAATGACATCCTTGTACCAGTAGAAGGATTTCTTCTTGCTCCGTTTGAGACTTCCTTGACCTGCATTATCACGATCCACATAGATAAAACCATAGCGCTTGTTCATTTCGCCTGTTCCAGCTGAAACCAGATCTATACAACCCCAAGTCGTATAACCAAGCAATTCAACGCCATCTTGGTAAATAGCATCTCGCATAGCCTTGATGTGGGCTTCTAGATAAGCAATCCGATAGTCATCCGCTACATAGCCATTTTCATCCGGCGTATCCATAGCACCGAGGCCATTTTCTACGATGAACATAGGCTTTTGATAACGATCCCAGATGGCATTAAGAGTGATACGAAGCCCCAGTGGGTCAATCTGCCAACCCCATTCTGAGGATTCCAGATAGGGATTTTTGATAGAAGCAAAGACATTTCCAGCAGTCAGGTTTGTCACTTCTGGATCGCCTGAAGCCACTCGGCTCGCATAATAAGAGAAGGAAACAAAGTCAACAGTGTGATTCTTCAATAAATCTAAATCTTCTGTCGTCATTTCAATTTCTATCCCCTCACGCTCCCACTGCTTCTTGGCATAGTTTGGGTATTCCCCACGCGCTTGAACATCAATGAAAAAGTAACTCTTGCGGTCTTGCTCCATAGCTGCCCAGTAGTCTCTTGGATGGGCAGTGTTGGGATAGTATTGCCCTGCTGCCAACATACATCCAACCTTGTTTTCTGGGTCAATTTCGTGGGCAATTTTAGTCGCAAGGGCTGAGGCTACTAACTCATGGTGAGCCGCTTGGCATTTGACTTGCTCTTGATTTTCTCCTTCTTCAAAACAAATCCCAGCGCCTAAAAAAGGTGCATGCAGAATCATATTGATTTCGTTGAAGGTGAGCCAGTATTTGACCAACCCCTTGTAACGGGTAAAGAGGGTGCGACAGAGATTTGCGTAAAAGTCCAACATACGACGATTTCGCCAACCACCGTACTCCCTAATTAAGTGCATGGGGCAATCGAAATGCGTGATGGTCACCAGAGGTTCAATCCCATACTTGTGACATTCCTTAAATAAATCCTCATAAAAAGCTAGACCAGCTTCATTTGGCTCTGCTTCGTCACCTTGAGGAAAAATCCGAGTCCAAGCAATGGAAAGTCGATAGGTTTTAAATCCCATTTCTGCAAAAAGCGCAATATCTTCCTTGTAATGATGGTACATATCAATGGCTTCCTTTGCTGGGTAAAAATAGCCCTTCTCAAAAGAAAATATCTTTTTCTGACCTGTAATAATGGCCTCACGGTCTGGACCGATCGGTACCACATCAACATTAGCAAGACCTCGACCGTCCTGATTATAAGCACCCTCACATTGATTAGCTGCCGTAGCACCACCCCAGAGAAAGCCCTCTGGAAATTGAAGTTTTTCTGTCATAATTTTACCTCGCTTGATTTGCTGCTTCTATTATACTAGAAAGTAAGGAAAAAGTTTGGAACGTTTTGAATAATTATAGTACTAATTTTGCTTTCATAGACGAAAAAAAGACTGAAAACAGTCTTCTTTTAAATCAAAGCTGTGATAGCTGTTACTAGGCCAAAAACGATACCTGGCGCATTAGCAGCCGCAAGGGGAATATCTCTTTCTTTCTTGAAAAGACCGTAATAAACCCAGAGACTACAGTTGATGGCTGCGACCAAGGGCTGTATGAAATTTCCTTTTTGACCAGCCAGGTTGTTCATAATTTGTGGGAAGTAAGATACATACATCATAACAGACATGAAGGTCGCTACCCAACCCAAAATTTTCATTTGTTTTTCAGACATTTTTATAACCTCTTTTATCTTTACTGAATCTTATTTTATAATCTTCTCACAAAACAATCAAGACTTTGTAGCTTTTGTTATGAAGATGTAAACTATCACAATCTTGTGATAAGAAAGAGGAAACAAAAAAAGACCGGATTGCTCCGATCTTTTAACAATTCACATCCTCAATTTCTGTTTTAAAAATAGCTAAGGTTAACGTCAAATGACTACGCGCCCTATTTCATACGATAAAAATCAATCACTAAACCAGCAGGGCCTTTAACTAATAAGGACTCTGTTCCCCAATCCGTTTCACAAGGACCGTGTAAAATCTCGACACCAATCTCTTTCAACCGTTGGTAGTTCTGCTCTACATCCTCAACCTCAATGTGAAGAATGATTCCTGACTGAAAGTTTTCCAAAGGAACCAAATGATTTTGGGACAACATGAGACAGTGACTGCCAATCGTAAACTGAGCAAAACTGTTGTCAACATAATCGGCTTTTTTATCCAAAATACGCTCCAAGTCAGCACAGACTTGAGGAACATCTGAAACGATGATATCTAATTGATTTAAATTCATTTACTATCCTCCAGAAAAAGACCGGATTGCTCCGATCTTTTCAAGTTCTGCTCTAAGAAAATCAAAGAATAAAATTTACAAAGTTTACATTTGATTTTCGATGAGAGGAATTATTTGATTGCGCGTGATTGCAATCCTTCTTCTTCCAAGAAGAGGCGGAATGGTACGAGTTCCTCTGCTTCGTATTTTTCCTTGAAGGCTTTGATGGCTTCTTCTGAGTGAAGTTTTGGATCGAGTTCAAGAACTTCTACTGGAAGTGGACGGTGTTGCGTGATGCGGGCATCGATAACAACAGTTTTACCTTCTTTATTCAATTTAACAGCTTCAGCTACAACTGCGTCGATGTCTTCGATACGGTCAACTGTAAATCCAACAGCTCCTTGAGCTTCAGCGATTTTCGCGTAGTCAGCATTTGTGAAGTCTACACCAAACAAGTGTTTGTTTGTGTCTTCGTATTTGTTCTTGATGAATCCGTACTCAGCATTTGAGAAGACAAGGTTGATAACTGGAAGGTCATATTGAACGTTTGTGATAACGTCTGGGTAGCACATGTTGAATGCACCATCACCCATGATGTTCCATACTTGGCGATCTGGATTGTCTTTCTTAGCAGCGATACCACCAGGAAGGGCAATACCCATTGTCGCAAAGAGTGGAGATGTGCGCCACATGTTCTTAGGAGTCATGTGAAGGTGACGAGTAGATGTTTGAGTGGTGTTACCTACGTCGATTGAGTAGATAGCATCTTGGTCAGCATGTTTATTAATAGCATTGTAAACTTGGTACAATTGCAATTCACCCTCAGTTTTACCTTCGAGTTTGTTCATGTAATCACGCCAGTTTTGGTTGTTCTTAACGTTTGCACGCCACCATGGAGTAGATTCTACTGGGTTTACTTTGTCAAGGATTGCTTTGGCTGCTTGACCTGCATCACCAAGGATAGAAGCATCAAGGGCATGACGTTTACCAAGTTTGTATGGGTCGATGTCAACTTGGATGAATTTTTCAGTGTTCTTGAAGGCTTCGTAAACTTCAGCAAATGGGAAGTTTGATCCAAGGAAAAGAACGGTGTCTGCTTCAAAGACCACTTCGTTGGCTGGTTTCCAACCAACACGGTAAGCAGAACCTGTCAAACCTTCATAGTTCCATTCAAAGGCTTCAAAGTTTTTACCAGTTGTGATGATTGGTGCTTTGATTTTACGTGACAATTCAGTGATCACTTCACCAGCTTTAACACCACCAAATCCAGCGTAGATAACTGGGCGTTCAGCATTGTTCAAGATTTCAACAGCTTTGTCGATTTCAACTTCGTTCAAAGCAGGAGCGATGAATGAACGTTCGTATGAACCTGAACCGTAGTATGAGTTTTCGTCGATTTCTTGGAAACCGAAGTTTACTGGGATTTCAACAACAGCTGGACCTTTTTTAGAAACGGCAGCACGGCAAGCTTCGTCAATAACTTTTGGCAATTGCTCTGCGTAAGCTACACGTTTGTTGTAGACAGCGATCCCATTGTACATTGGGTTTTGGTTCAATTCTTGGAAGGCATCCATGTTGAGTTCGTTAACTGGACGAGAACCAAGGATAGCAAGGAATGGCGTATTATCCATCGCTGCATCGTAAACACCGTTAATCAAGTGAGTCGCACCAGGTCCACCTGAACCAACTGCAACCCCGATTGAGCCGCCGAATTTAGCTTGCATCACCGCTGCAAGAGCACCTGTTTCTTCGTGGCGAACTTGCAAGAAGCGGATATCTTTGTCTTCAGCCAAAGCGTCCATAAGGGAGCTAAGTGTTCCTGATGGGATACCATAGATGGTGTCGACACCCCAAGTTTTTAAAACGTTAAGCATTGCTGCAGAAGCAGTAATTTTTCCTTGAGTCATAATGATAACTCTCCTTCAAATATTTTTAAAACTTGATAAATCCGTTTTCATATACTAATTGGAAACGTTTCAGCAAATTTTTACTCTACTACTTTACCACATTTGTTTTTGGTCTCCTAAGAATGTGCTCAGAAGTTTTTATTCTCTATTACAGTACAGTTCGAAAGCGTTTTTAGTCTCTGTTTTATAATAATACTCAATGAAAATAAAAGAGCAAACTAGAAAGCTAGGAGCAGGCTGCTCAAAGCACTGCTTTGAAGTTATAGATAAGACTGACGAAGTCAGTTACATATATCGAAGCTGACGTGGTTTGAAGAGATTTTCGAAGAGTATAAAAAGCGAGCAAGCTCGCTTTTAGTCTATTTTACTAAAGTTTAGCATGAGTGAACTGGTTAAAACAGATACAGAACTAAAGGCCATGGCTAGACCTGCCAGTTCTGGATTGAGAACGAGACCAATTCCTGAAAAGACTCCTGCTGCAATCGGAATTCCGATGACATTGTAGATAAAGGCCCAGAAGAGGTTGAGAAGAATTCGATTGAAGGTTTTCTTGCTCATATCAAAGGCACGAACCACTCCTGTCAAATCATTGTGAGTAAGAACAATCCCTGCTGACTCAATAGCAATATCGGTTCCTGCGCCCATGGCAATCCCGACATCTGCCACACTGAGGGCTGGCGCATCATTGATACCATCTCCGATAAAGGCTACTTTACCAAACTGTTGTAGTTGATGGATTTCATGGGCCTTTTCTTCTGGCAAGACACCAGCAATAACCTCCTCGATGCCGATTTGATCCGCAATGGCACGCGCCACACCTGCATTATCTCCTGTCAACATAACTGTTTTAAGGCCACGTTTTTTCAGCTGACTGATGGCGAGCTTGGCATTTCCCTTAGGAATATCTTGCAGGGCAAGTAAGCCTTTGATTCCATTGTCAACAGCCAAGAATACAACTGTCTTAGCTTCTTTTTCCAGTTCTTCAAGTTTTTCCTGATAAGCACTCGAAATATCCATGCCATCTAGCATTTTAGCATTTCCAAGCAAGACTTGTTTCCCATGGACTTGCCCTGAAACACCTTTTCCGTGTAGGGCTTGGAAATTTTCTACAGGTTGAAGTTCAAGTCCTGCTTCACTCGCTCGATTGACAATGGCTTGAGCCAATGGATGCTGTGAGGCTTCTTCTAAAGAGGCAGCTAAGCCGAGCACTTCTGTCTCGTCACCAATGATATCAGTGACTACTGGTTTTCCTTCTGTCAAAGTTCCTGTCTTATCAAAGACGAGAGTTTGGACTTTCTGGATTTCCTGTAAAACGGTTCCATTCTTGAGGAGAACCCCCATCTTGGCACTCCGCCCTGTTCCCACCATGAGAGCCGTCGGTGTTGCAAGTCCTAAGGCACAAGGGCAGGCGATAATCAAAACAGCCACCCCATAAAGGAGAGAGGTCACAAAGCTAGCCTCAAGCAAGACAAACCAAACCCAAAAAGTCAGAATCGCTAAAATGACAACTGCAGGAACAAAAATTCCTGAAATCTTATCCGTCAAATCCTGAATCGGTGCACGGCTGGTCTGGGCTTTCTTCACAAAGTCCACAATCTGTGCCAAGACAGTCTCTGAACCAACTTTTTCTGCTTTAAAAATAAGAGTGCCACTATTATTGATGGTAGAGCCAATCACAGTATCTCCAACTGTTTTGTCTACTGGCAGACTCTCACCTGTCACCATGGATTCGTCAATACTGGAGACGCCTTCGACAACAACACCATCAACCGCAATCTTTTCACCGGGACGCACTCGAATCAGGTCACCTACCTTGACTTGTTCCAAAGGAACTTGTACATAGCTATCCTCACGCAAGACTTCTGCTGTTTTAGCTTGCAAATCCAGTAATTTCTCCACAGCTTGGGAAGTGTTTTTTCGCATTTTCTCCTCAAAAACGGCTCCCAAAAGAACAAAGAAGAGGATAAATCCAGCACTTTCAAAGTAAACAGGGAGCCCAGCAAAGAGAGCAACTAAACTATAGAGATAGGCCACTAGAGTTCCCAGTGCCACCAAGGTATCCATGTTGGCATTGTGTTTTTTAAAGCTGGCCCAAGCACTCTGAATATAAGGACCACCGGCAACTAGCATGATAGGTGTTGTAGCCAAAAAGGTACCCCAATGCATAACTGGATGACTAATAGTTCCTGTCAACATCCCAAGCATGAGGAAAACAAGAGGCAGGGTAAAGATGCTAGTAATCCAAAAACGTTGCAAAAGTGATAAAGATTTTCGCGTCTTCTCAACTACGGTATAGCTTCCTTTTTGCATCTTCATGCCACATGAAAATTCATGTTGCCCCAACTCTTGAGGTGTAAAACGAATTGTCTTCTCTTCATCCACGCCGATTGGTTCTAGAATTCCTTCTTCTTCAAAAAGGATTTCCTTGTAACAGTTTGAAGGGGTTGCACGATGAAAGGTAATCTCAGCTGGAATCCCTTTTTGAAGCTGGATATGAGCTGGATGATAACCCTTTTCAGCTCGGATACGGATTTTTTGAATGCCATTTTCTAGGCTTGCTTTCACAATTTCTGTCATAGTCTCCTCCTACTCTACAATCATCTTACCGTGCATCATGTTCATACCACATGCAAAGCCAAACTCTCCAGCCTGCTCAGGCGTGATTTCCACTACATACTCTTCACCCATAGGCAAGTCCGCATGCACACCAAAGTCTGGAAAAACAATCTGATCCAGACAGGGTGACGGATCCTTGCGGTCAAAGATAATGCGGGCTGGCACTGATTTCTTAAGGATAATCAACTCAGGCGTATAGCCCCCCATGACTTCCACTCGAATCTCTTGGTAGCCCTTTTTTTGCTGGGCCTTTTGTCCAGATTTTTCAGGCTTTTTGAAAAACCAAAACAAGATAAACGCGATAAGGGCAATACAAATAATGGTTACAATGCTATTTAACATGACGTCTCCTTTACATACAATTACATTTTACTTCAGCAACTGCGCTGGCTTTTTTCTCAGAAATCACAGCTTCCAAGTCTTTCAAGTCAGCCTGAGTGAAATCACATTCGACAATCAAATCAGCCAACAAGTTCTTAATCCTACGGGAACAAACCTTGTCTTTGATATCTTGGACAAGCAAGGCTCGGCTTTGGTCTAGAGTTAAAAGGGCTGAATAAACAAAGGACTTGCCCTCTTTTTTCCGAGTCAAACACTCTTTCTCAACCAGACGAGCCAAAAGGGTCTGAACTGTAGACTTGGACCAATCAAATCTCTCCTCTAAAACCCTAATCAAATCCGTGCTAGTCTGCTCGCCCTGCATCCAAACAATCTTCATAACCTGCCATTCTGCATCTGAAATCTGCATTAGCATTCCTCCAAAATCTACATTTGTCAATTATAAATCTAAGTATACTCTCAAAATCTACATTTGTCAATTATGAAATTACATATTTCTAAAAAAGAAGTTTAATCATTTGATGGGAGATTTGCAGTCAAATTTTACTATATAAACTATAAAAATATGCTATACTGAAGAAAAAAGAAAACAACCACTAGGGGTGCGTAAAGCTGAGATTAACGACTGTTAGATCCCTTTGACTCAATCTAGGTAATGCTAGCTGATGGAAGTGGAAATGATAATGAGGACTAACTGGTCTTCTATTGCTTTCCTGAAATAGACTAGCTTGTTCTTAAGAATACAAACTTCAGTTGGTTGGGAGGTTTTAGATGACTTATTTACCCGTTGCTCTAACCATTGCAGGGACTGACCCTAGTGGCGGTGCTGGCATTATGGCTGATTTAAAGTCATTCCAAGCTAGAGATATCTATGGAATGGCCGTTGTGACTAGCCTTGTTGCTCAAAATACCAGAGGTGTTCAGCTAATCGAGCACGTCTCCAACCAAATGTTGGAAGCTCAATTGGAAAGTGTCTTTTCGGATATCAAGCCTCAGGCTGTAAAAACTGGGATGTTGGCAACTACTGAGATCATGGAGATCATCCAACCCTACCTTAAAAAGCTGGACTGTCCCTATGTGCTTGACCCTGTTATGGTCGCTACAAGTGGGGACACCCTGATAGATACTAGTGCGAGAAGCTACCTAAAAACAAATCTGCTTCCCCTTGCTACCATCATCACCCCCAATCTTCCTGAGGCAGAAGAGATTGTTGGTTTTTCAATCCATGATCCAGAAGACATGCAACGTGCCGGTCGCCTGATTTTAAAAGAATTTGGTCCTCAGTCTGTGGTAATCAAAGGTGGCCATCTCGAAGGCGGTGCCAAGGATTTCCTCTTTACTAAGGAGGAACAATTTGTCTGGGAAAGTCCTAGAATTCAAACCTGTCACACCCATGGTACTGGCTGTACCTTTGCTGCAGTGATTACGGCTGAACTAGCCAAGGGGAAGACTCTCTATCAGGCAGTCGATAAGGCCAAGACTTTTATTACAAAAGCCATCCAAGACGCACCTCAACTCGGTCATGGTTCTGGTCCAGTCAACCATACAAGTTTTAAAGATTAAGAAAAACTCTCTAGTTCCCACTTTAAGGAAATTAGAGAGTTTTTGATTAGGAAATAATGTCATCCAGCTTTGTTAAAAAGGCTTGTGTTTTTGCCTCTATATCTTCTGCCTGCATCAGATCCCTAACGACAGCTACTCCAGCAATACCAGTGTCAATAAGCTGGTCAATGTTCTCTGACGTCAAGCCTCCAATAGCAACTACTGGAATGGCGACCGTTTGGCAAATTGTTTTCAAGGTTGAAATCAGAGTGATGGGTGCATTTTCTTTGGTCGTAGTCGGGAAAATGGCTCCTGTTCCCAAGTAATCCGCACCCGATGTTTCTGCTTCGAGGGCTCTTTTAACTGTTTTAGCAGTGACACCGAGGATTTTTTCAGGACCCAAGACTTTGCGGGCAACCGAAACTGGTAGTTCATCGTCGCCAATATGCAAACCTGCAGCATCAACCGCGAGACAAACATCCAAACGATCATCGATAATCAAGGGAACCTGATAGGAATCTGTTATTTCCTTGACTTGTTTTGCCAAGTGATAGTATTGATTGGTTGTGAGATTTTTTTCTCGTAGTTGGATGATGGTAACACCTGAACGGCAGGCTGTCTCCACTTTTTCAAGAAAGCTTTCCAAGGAATCTTGGTAGCGATTGGTTACCAGATATAGTCTGAGTGCTTCTCTATTCATAAATATCTCCTTTGATTGTTTCTAGCCAGTTTTCGTCTCTTTTTAGAAGAGAGAGCTGATTGAGAGTTTGAAAGCGGAAATCTTCCAATCCCATTCCTTGGACAAGAATTCTCTCAGCAGCGATATTGAGATAAGAGACCGCTAGGCAAGAAGCTTCAAAGGCCGTTTTTCCTTGGCTGAGAAAAACAGCTGTCAAGGCTCCAACTAAGTCTCCTGTCCCTGTTATCCAGTCTAATTCTGCACAGCCATTTCCCAATATTGCAACCTGATTCTCCGAAACAATGAGGTCCTTGGGGCCAGTGACTAAAAATGACATACCAGGATAAAGCTGACACCAGTCTTTCAAGACTTGAAGCAAATCCTCAGTTACTTGATCTTTAGCACTAGCATCGACCCCAACTCCGTGATGTTTTAAGCCAACAAGACTTCGGATTTCCGACATATTCCCCTTAAGGACTGTAGGCTTGTATTCTAAAAGATCTCTGACTAAGGTCTTACGAACGGGTGACGCTGATACACCAACCGCATCTACTACCATTGGGAGACAAGCTTGGTTTGCATAAGTAGCTGCCATACGGATTGCTTTCTCCTTCTCGGCTGACAAATGCCCCAAATTGATGAAGAGGGCTTGGCTTTGTTTGGTAAAATCAAGAACCTCACGAGGGTCATCTGCCATAACAGGTTTGCATCCCAGAGCCAAAATACCATTTGCCAGCATCTCACAAGAAATCTCATTGGTGATGCAGTGAATCAAGGAACTGGTTGCTAGAGGGAAAGGATTTGTCAATTCCTGCATCATTCTATCCTTTCTCCAAAGAAATATCCCTGCACTTTTTTAAAGAATTCCTGCTTGATCAAAAATCGAAAGGCAATAAAGGAAATCGCTGTACCGATCAAGGTTGCTCCGAAAAATCGAGGAGTGTAGATAAACCAGCTGAGCTTGGCAGCAGATCCCGTAAAGAGAACCATGACAGGATAGGAAACAATAGAACCGATAATCCCTGTTCCCAAAATCTCTCCTAGAGCAGAATAGTGAAATTTTCTACCGTACTTATAAAAGAGACCTGCAAGGAGGGCTCCAAAGGTAGCTCCTGTTAGGGCCAAAGGCGGAATGCCCTGAGTAGACATACGGATAAAGGCTGTGACAGTAGCCATGACCAAGGCATAAACAGGTCCCATCATGATACCAGCTAGGATATTGACTACACTAGACATCGGTGCCATTCCTTCAATTCGAAAGATGGGTGTAAGGACTACGTCAAGGGCAATCATCATGGATAAAATAGTTAATTTGTGAACTTGAAGTTGGTGGTTTCTCATTTTCTATTTCTTCTCTTTTTCTAAGGACTGCAAATCACTCGTCCAGGTTTGATGTTGGTAAGCCATCTCCCAAAACTTGGCTTCCATGTGGACACTTCTGTGGAAGGCCTCTAGCATTTTTTGTTTGTCCGTCTCGTTGCTTTCTTGATAGAGCTGATTGACCAGGGCTTCTTCCTCTTTAATCTGCTGTTCTAACTCATCGGTGATATAGGTTTCAATCCACTGTTGATAAAGAGGATTCGGGGATGGTTTGCGATTAAGTTCCTTGCCCAAATCATGGTATAACCAAGGACATGGAAGCAAACTAGCAAAAGCAATGCCCAAGTTTGGTTCTGAAAATTGCCTATAAATATGAGAAATGTAATGATAACAGGTTGGAGCAATCGGTTGCTCGTCCATTTCCTGGTCGCTGATTCCTAATTCCTTGAAAAATTGTTGGCGGATAAATAACTCACCCTCCACTAGACTCTGGGCATTTTGTTTCAAGAGTCTTTTCATCTCTTGGTTTGAAGTCTTATCAGCCAAAAGGTGATAGGCTTCTGAGAAAGCCTTCAAATAGTAGGCATCCTGAATCAGGTAGTAGCGGAAAATAGTAGGTTCTAACGTTCCCTCTTGTAACTGTAGAACAAAGGGGTGATGAAAGGAAGCCTGCCAAGCTTCCTTGGATAATTCCATCGCAATATCTGTAAATTCCATAATAACTCCTTTATAAAAATAGACTGGTTTGAAGTAGTAAAAAGAACAGCAGGTAGATTAATTTTGTTTTTTTAGAAATATAAAAAGTCCGATAGCGATTTTCCAACTGTGCATGTTCGTCATATCCATGCGCCGATAGGGCTCTCAGGTAAAGATGGCGCCACCTAAAGACTGTCATCAGAACCTTGCTGTAAATCAAGGGAGACCAAAAATGCAGTTCTTGACCGCGTAATAGGCAAGCTTCCTTGAGAGACTTGATTTCTTGCTGAATGAGGGGAAAGGAATTGAATACCACAATCAAGGCATAGGCCCAAGACCGTGATAACCCCTTTTGAGCCAAGTACAAGAGAAGCTCTTTTAGGGAAATACTGGAAACAAAGACAAGGCCGATACAAACGGTCACAAATACCCTCGTTCCAAGTATCACTGCCTGCGAAGCATCCCCATGTAACTGAACTGCCCAGTAGTTGGCAAAAGATGGTAAAATGGCGAGCAATAGCATCCAAGCCAACATTTTAAATCGACGGTAATAGAGCATGAAAAGAATACAAAATGCGACTACTGAAAGATTAAGAGCAATCGAAGGAAGGAAAGATGTTTCCAAGGATAAAATCAGCAAGAAAAGACTAATAATCGGTGTCTGGGTTGCTACTTTGATCATACTACCTCACCTCCCCTTGAGTATTCCTACTCAGAAAACTGAGAGGTTTGCTGATGGTCACGTCTTTCACATGACTGAGACCCTCACTAGTCATCTCGATCCAATAATCAACCACAGAAATCAAGGGATCTAAACGATGGCTAATAATCAGAAAACTTCTTCCTTGATTGCTCTCCTCCACAATCCACTGACAGAAATAATGGCAAGCTCTATCATCCAAACTTGCAAAAGGTTCATCTAGCAGAATCACAGAAGCCTTGCTGGTCAAGATGGTCAATAGCTGAAGAATCTTTTGCTGACCGCCACTTAATTGATAAGGACTCTTATCGAGTGCCTGCTCTAAATTAAAAAATTGTAATGCTTGGAGAATCCGCTGATTTCTTTTTGAGTCTGAACTATCTAATTGCAGTTCCTCTCTCAGACTGACTCGAATAAACTGCTTCTCAGCTTCCTGAACAACACCCGTCAGATCACGATACAAATTCTTTTTATTTTTGAGAACCGCCCCCTTCCAAGTAATGCACCCCTTATACTTTTGAAATTGAAGAATGGAGCGAAAGAGGGTTGATTTCCCAACACCATTATCACCCAAGATACAGGAAATTCCTTGGTAGATAGTAAAATCAGCAATCGAAAAGAGAGGGCGATTACCCAGCTCACACGTCATACGGTCTATATGGAATAGTTCTGGGCTAGAAGCAACTTTCTTTGAAGCAACCTGTGTCATCTCAGAGGTAGGGATTTGAAAAACTTCCCTTAGCTGTCCATCTCTCAGCTCCACTATATGGTCAATGTAGGCTCCATAGTCCGTTAAATCATGGTCGCACAGGATGACTGTCTTCCCATTAGAGGCCAACTCTTTCAGAATCTCTAGGATCTCCAGCCTACTTCTTCGGTCAATGGAAGCAAAGGGTTCATCCAAGAGATAGACCCTAGGATTCATGGCAAAGAGAACAGCCAAAGCAGCTTTCTGCTTTTCACCACCTGATAAGTGATGAATGGGACGGTGCAAGATCGCCATGCAGCGACATTGCTGGATCACCTCAGCTATTTTAGAATCAATCTCCTGAACGGGATGCCCAATATTCTCCAAAGTAAAAACCAGCTCTTCAAACAAGTTCTCCATGGTGAATTGATGATTGGGATTTTGAAAGAGAATACCAACCGTCTGGACACGTTCGACGATAGAAAGCTGACTGACCTCGCTCCCATCTATCAGGACTTGACCACTATAGGGAAGAGAACTGACTTGGGCAATGAATTGAAAGAGGCTAGATTTTCCTGAACCACTGCTCCCAACTAACAAGGTAAAGGCTTGCGCGTGAAAAGTAAAATCAATCGACTCCGAAAAGATTGGGGACTGAATTCCCCGTAGTTCCAGCCCCATCTACGCCTTTCCTCCAGCTGCAAACTGATGATAGAGTTTGACAATAGCACGAACCAAGATGGTACAGAAGAAAAAGACGGAAATAAAACGAACCACAAGCAAGGAAAGCACAAAAGGAAGGGAAAAGGCGTAATAACCTAATTTAATGTATTCATAGACAAAGCTAACAAGCGTAATCCCAATACTATTAGCAGTTAGAGAGAGCCAACTTTCATAGCGATTCTTGGTCACAAGAAAACCAAATTCACTTCCCAAGCCTTGAACCAAGCCAGACAAAAGGGCACCCAAACCGAATTGGCTACCATATAGGACTTCAGCAAGCGCAGCGAGCACTTCTCCAATCGTTGCACTTCCGACTCTTGGAACAAAGATAGCTGCAATGGGCGCAGCCATACACCAAAGACCAAAGAGGATTTCATTGGCAAAGGCCTGCAAACCAAGAGGGGCCAAGATCAGAGTGAGGATATCAAACAGATAGCCGGAACCCACAAAAACGCCACCAAAAAAGATAGACAAGAAAGCAAGCAAGATCACATCTTTTAACTGCCATTTTTTCAACATAAAAAACTCCTTTTTTAAAGAAACGTGAGGCATTCAAGGAGAGCTACCAAAAGGCTTGCCGTCAAGTCTATCCTCTTTTGATAAACAAAAAAACTCCAATTACAAACGAGAATTAGAGTTTACCTTACAAGATTAGACAGTTCTTTTCGACATACGAAAAAAAACTTTTCACATTTCCCTTCGCCAGTCTTAACTGTATCAGGTTCAATGGGTATCATCTCAGCCTAAAGCACCCCAAATGTCTTTATTATTTTATTACTGGACCAGTATAACAGAATTTGAAAGCCCTAGCAAGATATTTGACTGGAAAATATATTTATATAGTTTCTGATAATGATTTAATCTTTCTATACACGAAGAAAAATCTCCACATCAAATGGAGACTTTCTACTTTATCAATACAACTTCAAATCACGTGAATCAACTGGGAAGGATGGATTGTACGGATTGTGACGGAGTTTGAAGTGCTTGACATCTTCAATAGTCTGAGTTCCAGATAACTGCATGACTGTCTTCAATTCTGCATTCAAGTGTTCAAAGACTTGACGTACACCCACACTACCACCAAGAGCCAAACCATAAATCACAGGGCGACCAATAGCTACCAAGTCTGCTCCTGAAGCCAAGGCTTTAAAGACGTGCTGACCGCGACGAACACCAGAGTCAAAGACAATTGGTACACGTTTATCAACTGCTTCTGCTACTTCTTGAAGCGAGTCAAAGGATGCTGGTCCACCGTCGATTTGGCGGCCACCGTGGTTGGTTACCCAGATACCAGAAGCACCTGCGGCAAGCGAACGTTCAACGTCCTCACGGCATTGAGGCCCCTTGACATAGACAGGAAGACCTGAGTATGTAGCGATAAATTCGACATCACGTGGAGACAAGCGTTGTTTGGCTGACTTGTAAACAAAGTCCATTGATTTTCCAGCACCTTCTGGCAGGTATTCCTCAACAATCGGCATGCCAACTGGGAAGACAAAACCATTGCGCTTATCAACCTCACGATTGCCCCCTACAGTTGCATCTGCCGTCAAGACAATCGCTTTGTAGCCTTCAGCCTTCACACGGTCCATGATATGGCGGTTAATGCCGTCATCCTTACTAAAGTAAAATTGGAACCAATGAGGTGTTCCTTGAAGAGCTTCCGTAATTTCTGGAAGGTCAACGGTAGAGTAGGAACTAGTTGTATAAAGAGAACCAAACTCATGCACACCACGCGCAGTAGCCACTTCACCTTGTTCATTTGCCAATTTATGAGCCGCAACAGGCGCCATAATAATTGGTGAAGATAATTTTTCACCTGCAAATTCAATCTCTGTACTTGGATTTTCAACATCACAAAGCGTATGAGGAACAATCAGTTTGTGGTTAAAGGCACGGATGTTCTCGCGTAAGGTGAAAGTATCCTCTGCTCCACTAGCGATATAACCAAAGGCAGCTTTAGGAATGACTTGTTGCGCCATTGGCTCCAAATCATAAGTGTTAATAAAATCTACAGGTCCTTCTGCATTGCTTGTTTTATATGACATAAAGTGTCCTCCTTGTTAAGTAAGCGTTTACTTTTTCTTACATAAACTATCTTACCTCTTTTTCAGAATCCTTTCAAAAATTTTGTCTGGAAATTTCAAATCACAAACATGATAAATATTTTCTATCATTGTGATAAAAAATTCATATTATCCAAACATGCCCTTTAGTGCTACAATAGCTATATTATTCCTAGATGGGAGGTTCTATTTTGGATTGGTCCATTGTTGAACAATATTTACCACTCTATCAAAAGGCATTCTTTCTGACCTTACATATCGCAGTTTGGGGAATTTTGGGTTCTTTTCTTGTTGGTCTAATCGTTAGTGTCATTCGGCATTATCATGTTCCTATCTTTTCACAGCTAGCAACAGCTTATATAGAATTGTCACGAAACACGCCCCTTTTGATTCAGCTCTTCTTCCTCTATTTCGGGCTTCCCCGAATAGGGATTGTTCTTTCTTCAGAAGTCTGTGCAACAGTTGGGCTCATCTTTTTAGGTGGCTCCTATATGGCAGAATCTTTCCGAAGTGGGCTAGAAGCCGTCAGTCAAACCCAGCACGAGATTGGTTTAGCCATCGGTCTAACTCCTGTACAGGTCTTTCGCTATGTGGTTCTTCCGCAAGCGACTGCGGTAGCCCTACCGTCCTTTAGTGCCAATGTCATTTTTCTCATCAAAGAAACCTCAGTTTTCTCTGCGGTAGCCTTAGCCGATCTCATGTACGTCGCCAAGGACTTGATTGGGCTCTACTATGAGACAGACATTGCATTAGCCATGTTGGTAATTGCTTATCTGATCATGCTACTGCCTGTCTCACTGATCTTTAGCTGGATAGAAAGGAGGCTCCGCCATGCAGGATTCGGGAATGCAAGTACTCTTTCAGGGAAATAATCTCCTGCGAATCTTACAAGGATTGGGTGTCACGATTGGAATTTCCATTCTCTCTGTCCTTCTATCAATGATTTTCGGAACAGTCATGGGAATCATCATGACCTCCCATTCTAGAGTTATTCGTTTTTTAACACGTTTTTATCTGGAATTTATCCGTATCATGCCCCAGCTGGTATTACTTTTCATAGTTTATTTCGGCTTGGCTCGAAACTTTAATATCAACATCTCAGGCGAGACTTCGGCCATTATCGTTTTTACCCTCTGGGGTACAGCTGAAATGGGAGACTTGGTTCGTGGAGCTATCACTTCCCTCCCTAAACATCAGTTTGAAAGCGGACAGGCTCTGGGCTTGACCAACTTCCAACTTTACTATCATATTATCGTTCCACAGGTCTTGAGAAGATTGCTTCCGCAGGCCATCAATCTGGTTACTCGGATGATCAAAACCACTTCCTTAGTCGTTTTGATTGGAGTTGTTGAAGTTACCAAGGTAGGACAACAAATCATCGATAGCAATCGCTTGACCATCCCAACCGCTTCCTTTTGGATTTATGGAACCATTCTGGTCCTTTATTTCGCAGTCTGTTTTCCTATTTCCAAACTATCCACTCACTTAGAAAAACATTGGAGGAACTAAATGTCTGAAACTATTTTAGAAATCAAGGACTTAAAAAAATCCTTTGGAGACAATCCCATCCTCCAAGGCCTTTCTCTGGATATCAAAAAGGGAGAAGTTGTGGTCATTCTAGGACCATCTGGTTGCGGAAAAAGCACTCTCCTTCGTTGCCTCAATGGTCTAGAAACCATACAAGGTGGAGATATTCTTCTGGATGGCCAGTCTATTGTTGGTAATCAGAAAAACTTTCACCTGGTTCGTCAAAAGATTGGCATGGTCTTTCAAAGTTATGAACTCTTTCCTCACCTAGATGTCCTTCAAAACCTCATATTAGGCCCTATCAAAGCTCAGGGACGAGACAAGAAAGAAGTAACGGCGGAAGCTTTGCAACTACTGGAACGTGTGGGTTTGCTTGATAAAAAAGACAGTTTTGCTCGCCAATTATCTGGTGGACAGAAACAACGAGTGGCGATTGTCCGTGCCCTTCTCATGCATCCAGAAATTATCCTATTTGACGAAGTGACGGCTTCACTTGATCCAGAAATGGTGCGTGAAGTTCTGGAACTCATCAATGACTTGGCTCAAGAAGGGCGCACCATGATTCTGGTAACCCACGAAATGCAGTTTGCCCAAGCCATTGCAGACCGCATTATCTTTCTCGATCAAGGGAAAATTGCTGAAGAAGGAACAGCTCAGGAATTCTTCACCAATCCTCAAACCAAACGAGCACAGGAATTTTTAAACGTCTTTGACTTTAGCCAGTTCGGCTCATATCTATAAAGGAGATTTTTATGAAACTACTCAAACCAATTCTAACTGTTTTTGCCCTAGCCTTTGCGCTTATCTTTGTCACAGCTTGTAGCTCAGGTGGAAACTCTGATGCTGCATCAGGCAAAACCACTGCCAAGGCCCGCACTATCGACGAAATCAAAAAAAGCGGTGAACTTAGAATCGCCGTATTTGGAGACAAAAAACCATTTGGTTATGTTGACAACGACGGTTCTTACCAAGGATACGATATTGAACTCGGGAACCAATTAGCTCAAGATCTTGGTGTGAAGGTTAAATACGTTTCAGTCGATGCTGCCAACCGTGCTGAATACTTGATTTCAAACAAGGTGGATATCACACTTGCCAACTTCACAGTTACTGACGAACGTAAGAAACAAGTTGACTTTGCCCTTCCTTACATGAAAGTTTCTCTTGGTGTCGTATCACCTAAGACTGGTCTCATTACAGATGTCAAACAATTGGAAGGTAAAACCTTGATTGTCACAAAAGGAACGACTGCTGAAACTTATTTTGAAAAGAATCATCCAGAAATCAAGCTTCAAAAATACGACCAATATAGCGATGCCTACCAAGCTCTTCTTGACAGACGTGGAGATGCCTTCTCTACTGACAATACTGAAGTTCTAGCTTGGGCACTCGAAAACAAAGGATTTGAAGTCGGCATTACTTCCCTCGGTGATCCAGATACCATTGCGCCAGCAGTTCAAAAGGGGAATCAAGAACTTCTTGACTACATCAACCAAGAAATCGAAAAACTTGGTAAGGAAAACTTCTTCCACAAGGCTTATGAAAAAACACTTCACCCAACCTACGGTGACGCTGCTAAGGCAGATGACCTGGTTGTTGAAGGCGGAAAAGTTGATTAATACTCTTCGAAAATAAACAGAAATCAGGTAATCCTAGTGACTACCTGATTTTCTATGTTTTAAGCATTTTGCCAATTTTCTTGGTCTTCTTTAAAGCGTTTTAGGAGGTCGAGTCCTTCTGGCGTGATATATCCTTCTTCTTGGGCTAGATGGATAAGCTCACTGTAGTTAGAAAGTGTCACCAATTTCACGCCAGCATCCGCAAAGTTCTTATCTGCTTTTGGCAATTGATAACTGAAAATCGCTACAACTCCAAGCACATCTGCTCCTTCGCGTTTTGCAGCTGCAACAGCTTCAAGAACAGAACCGCCAGTTGAAATGAGGTCTTCAACAACAACCATCTTTTGCCCCTGAGCTACACGACCTTCGATTTGATTACCAGCTCCGTGGTCTTTTGGTTTGCTGCGGATGTAGGCAAAAGGCAAGTTCATCTTGTCAGCAATGATCGCTCCGTGTGGAATTCCTGCTGTCGCAGTTCCTGCAATCACTTCTACTTCTGGAAATTCTGCTTTAATAGCTTCCACAAAACCATTTTCAATCAAAGTACGAGTTTCTGGATAGGCAAGCGTCACACGGTTGTCAGTATAAATCGGCGATTTGATACCAGATGCCCAAGTAAAAGGCTCCTCTGGTTTGAGGTAAACGGCTTGGATTTTCAAGAGGTGGCTAGCGATATCTTTAGCAAGTGTCATAGTATTCTCCTTTTGTTTTTATGATCTATTTCTTTAATTTCAGTCTTGGTTCCATTCATCCTTGATGGCATGATAAGCTACAACAGGATCTTCAGCTTGGGTAATGGGACGTCCTACTACGATATAGTCACTACCGATTTGATAGGCATCCGCTGGCGTCATGACACGTTTTTGGTCTCCTACCGCAGCTCCCGCTGGACGAATTCCCGGTGTCAAACAGATAAAGTCTTTGCTTGTTGCTTCTTTGATAAGCTTGACTTCCTGAGCTGAGCAAACGACACCATCCAAGCCCGCTTCAGCTGTCTTCTTGGCATAGTGAATCACAGACTCTTGCAGGCTGGTTTGGATATTTTGAAAATCCTGCATCTGGCTTTCCGACGTTGATGTAAGCTGGGTCACAGCGATCAATTTGGCTTGTGTCCCCAAACCTTCACGCGCAGCCTTCATCATCTCCACACCACCAGCTGCATGAACATTGGTCATCTCCACACCAAGCCGAGACAAGACCTTCATGGCAGATTTGACTGTATTTGGAATGTCATGTAGCTTGAGGTCCAAAAAGACACTATGCCCCAATGACTTCAAATAACGGACAACTTCTGGACCTTCCGCATAATAAAGCTCCATCCCCACTTTTAGATAAAGACTTTCTTCTGCTGGGAAAAGAGATAAAAATTCCTTGACCGCCTCAAAACTAGGAAAATCAAGAGCAATAACTGGACGATGTTCACGCATAGATTTCTCCTTTTACCTTTACGAGCAAGAGAGTATGGTCAAAAACAAACCACAAAAAAGGAACCTGCCAACAGCAAGGTTCCACGAAAAATGGGTAGAGTCCACCCTTTCACCGTCTAACCTTAGCTGCCTCTCTGGACTGCTTTAAAGGTTTTTTTCTATTCTATTATTTATGGCAGGACTTGTCAAGCAAAAACTCGAAACTGGACTTCTATACCATTCAAAATCAAGATGAAAAGTTAGTCTAACGACTCTGTGACTGCTGGCTCGTTTGGCTTTGATTTCCCTGTTCTTCTTGTTTTTCTTTTCTTCTTCTTGTTTTTTCTTCTCAGCTTCCTTTGCCTCTTGTTTGGCTTTTTCTTCTGCTTCTTCTATCAGCTTATCCGCTATGGTATAGCTGTATGCTCCAGCCTCCATATCGACTACACTCGGTTCTGTCAATTGGGGCTTGATTTTGCTGTAGTAAGGCAATTTCTTGCTCAATTCTGACAAGGGAACCAAAACCTCATCTGTGTCCAGCATAGTAATTTTTAAAAGATCTGCTGTTGCCTTGCTTGGCGCTAATTCGATTTTCTGGATTTGACTCTTGATATCCTCACTGATAGTAGACAATCCTGTGATCAGTTCTTTCACCTGTTGCTCGTCATTAAAGGTAACTGTCAGATAAGTCTCAGGCAAGTTTAAGCGACTTACAGGAGTTGACTCTACTGTACCACTAGACAGAATAGGATAATGTTCTTCACCAGACACATAATAACCGACAATATCAAATTCCTTAACCTCAATCGTAAAGTTAGTCGGAAATTGATAGTTAATCTTCGCTGATTCTATCCAATGATTGGACTTGATTCGCTCAGCGTATGTTTCCTTATCCAACAATAGGACTAAAGTATAGTCGCTATCTTGAATCCCAGAAGCCTGTTTGATGTCATCTGATTGCGTGTTACTATTTCCCTTAACCTCGATATTTTTGATGGTCGAAAGTGGAGTCAATAGATAGACTGAAAGAAGGAGTACCAGGACACTAGGTACCAAGATACTCACAGCTCGCCAAATATGAACAGGCGCAATTTTAGGCTTGGCAGGTTTTTCTGCTTTCTCTGGTTTTTCTGGTTTTTCTGGTTTTTCTTTTTCTTCTTCTCTTTTTCCTCTTTGACTTTAGGGGCATCCTTTTGAGATTTTTCTTCTTTTTCGGATGGTTCCTTGCTTGGACTTGAGGCTTCCTCATCTGACTCACTCGATGATTTCTTGGATTCCTCCAATAGTTTCGAGTTGGCTTCCTTACGAGCTTGTTTTTCCTTTTCCTTCTCTTCAGCTAGGGCAGCTTCTTCCTCAGCCTTCTTCTTCAGGTATTCCTGGTTTCGTTTCTGCCATTCAGACAATTCTTGCTTCTGGTTTGATTCTTTTTTCTTATCCTTTGACATTGATATTCCTTATGCTAGGTCTTTTCTTAGTAGATCGTAAAAATCTGCAAGAGATTTCAATTCAGTCGAAGCTTTCATGCTAGCTTGGTACTGATCCTTGTGACTAAGCAAGTGACTGAGTTTCTCCTCCAAGCTTTCCAAGGTCAAGTCACTTTCTTGAAGTTCTTCTGCATAGCCTTTCTTAACAAAGTAAGCCGCATTTTCAATCTGGTCTCCTCGACTTGCTTCACGACCCAATGGTACGATGAGATGGAGTTTCGCCATGGCCAAGAGCTCAAAAATCGTATTGGCACCGCCACGCGTTACCACCACATCTGCCATCTCCATCAAGGGTTGATAGAGATTCGTCACATAATCAACACGAAAGAGATTTTGACTCAACTCATTGAGACTAGAATCTCCAGTGAGATTGATAATATTGTAGCGCTCTGTCAGTTCTTGCTTATGATCTGTCACCAATTGGTTAAAGACACGAGCTCCTGCAGAACCACCAACAAACAATACCGTTGGCAATTTAGGATTAAAGTGGGTTTGGATATCCACCAATTCATCTGGTTCAGGAGTTTTTTGGTCTGAAACCTTGGTCACTGCCCCCACATGCTCGACCTTAGACAAACTTGAAGCCTGCTCAAAGGTTGAATACATCTTGGTCGCAAATTTATAGGCGATTTTATTGGCCAAGCCCATAGAAAGGTCAGATTCATGAATAAAGACAGGCACTCCTGACACTCGCGCTGCGATAACCGGCGGTACAGAGACAAATCCTCCTTTTGAAAAAAGAGCCTGTGGACGCAGTCGTAATATGATAAAGAATGATTGGACAATTCCCCAACCAACTTTAAAGACATCCAGCATATTTTGCCAAGAGAAATAGCGACGCAACTTCCCAGTCGCAATGGAATGGAAGGTCACGTCCAGACCTGACTTGAGGATTTCTTGGTGTTCGATTCCATGCTTGTCACCGATATAGTGAACTTCCCAGCCGTCTTCGATGAACTTAGGCATTAACAAAAGGTTGAGGGTAACATGTCCAACCGTCCCCCCACCTGTAAAGACAATTTTTTTCATATTATTCCTTTAACTCCGCTACTGTGTCGATAAAGAGGTCGCCACGTGCTTCAAAGTTAGCATACATATCCCAGCTAGCATTGGCAGGACTGAGGAGAACCACATCTCCTTGAGTCGCGAGCTCATAAGCCTTGCGGGTCGCATCAGCAATATCTGTCGCATCTACATAAGCCACACCAGCCTTATCCGCTGCCCGTTTGACACGTTCTGCAGACTGACCGAGGATAACCATCTGCTTGAGGCCTGTGATATCTGGCACCAATTCGTCAAACTCATTGCCCCGGTCCAAACCACCTGCAATCAAGATAACCTTGCTGTTGTCAAATCCTGACAAGGCTTTTTGAGTAGCCAAGATATTGGTTGATTTGCTATCGTTATAGAATTTGACCCCCTTGATCTCATCTACAAATTGGAGACGGTGTTTGACACCACCAAAGGCTGAAAGAGTTTCCTTGATGGTTTGGTTGTCTACACCACGAAGCTTGGCTACTGCAATGGTCGCAAGGGCATTTTCCACATTATGGCTACCTGGAACTCCGATTTCATCAGCTGCCATAACCACTTCTCCACGGAAGTAGAGTTGACCATCTTCCAGATAAGCTCCATCAACCTTTTCCTGTGTTGAAAATGGAACAACAGCGGCTTGTGTTTTGCTAGCCAGTTCTTTTGCCAAGTCTTGGTTAAAGTTCAAGATAAGAAAATCATCCGCTGTCATATTATTTTGGATATTCCACTTAGCTGCTACATATTCCTCAAAAGAACCATGGTAGTCGATATGAGTTGGCATGAGGTTGGTAATGACTGCAATCTCAGGATGGAATTCTTGAACACCCATCAGTTGGAAAGAAGAAAGTTCCATGACAAGCGTGTCCTTGGCTGTCGCAGTTTGAGCCACTTGACTAGCAGGATAGCCGATATTTCCTGATAAGAGACCACCTTGACCAGCAGCAGTTAAAACTTCCCCAATCATCGTCGTTGTAGTTGTTTTCCCATTTGAACCAGTGATACCGATAATTGGCGCTTCTGAGATTAAATAAGCCAATTCCACCTCAGTCAAGACTGGAATCCCCTTTGCCAGAGCCTTCTCAATCATGGGATTGCTATACGGGATACCTGGATTTTTCACCATCAGAGCAAAATCTTCATCCAAGAGTTCCAAAGGATGCCCACCAGTGACAACCTTGATTCCCTCTTCTAGCAAGCTTTGAGCAGCAGGATTTTCCTCAAAAGGCTTGCCGTCATTTACTGTCACAATAGCTCCCAGCTTGTCCAACAAACGGGCCGCAGACTCACCAGACTTAGCCAAACCTAAAACAAGGACTTTCTTATTTTTAAATTGATCGATTACTTTCATGTCTCAAACTCCATTTCTACTCCTACTATTTTACCATTTTTATGGAAATAATACTAAACGAAAATGCTCTAGTCCTCATTCTGACATTGAAAAAGAGAGCCATAGCTCTCTTTCTATTTATCTTCTTCTGCTCTTTTTTTCAGACATGAGCGTAATGTCTCTCAAGCTAAAGTAAGCTAGGGCCAGCATAGCGATTGTGACAAAGAATTCTGTCGGTAATTGGAAGATTTGCAAGATGGACAACATCAGCAAAATCAAGAGTGCAACAACTACAAAGACCAAGATAACGATGTTGACTGTTCCTTTGATACTTTGGGGTGTCGCAAATACATAGAGTAGTAATAAGAGTATCCCTATGATTAAATAGACCATCTTTATCTCTTTCTAGCTCTTATTCAGCTGATTTTTTCTTTTTGTTAGCTTTCTCGCGCTCTGCCTTGTTGAGAATTTGCTTACGCAAACGGATAGACTCAGGCGTTACTTCCATGTACTCATCGTCGTTCAAGAACTCAAGTGACTCTTCAAGGGTCAAGATACGAGGTGTCTTGATAACAGCTGTTTGGTCCTTGGTAGCTGAACGAACGTTGGTCATTTGTTTCGCCTTAGTGATGTTAACTGTCAAGTCGTTTTCACGAGAGTTTTCACCGATGATCATTCCTTCGTAAACCTCAGTACCTGGGTTGACAAAGATCGTACCGCGTTCTTCGATAGACATGATTGAGTAAGTTGTAGCCTTACCAGCATCGATGGAAACAAGGGCACCACGGTGACGTCCCCCAATTTCCCCTGGAATCAATGGCAAGTATTGGTCAAAGGTGTGGTTCATGATACCGTAACCACGAGTCATTGACAAGAACTCAGTTGAGTAACCGATCAAACCACGTGCTGGAACAAGGAAGACCAAACGAGTTTGACCATTCCCAGTTGAGATCATATCCAACATTTCACCCTTACGTTCAGAAAGACTTTGGATAACAGATCCTTGGTATTCTTCTGGTGTGTCGATTTGTACACGCTCAAATGGTTCACATTTAACACCATCGATTTCTTTTACGATAACTTCTGGACGAGATACTTGTAACTCATACCCTTCACGACGCATGGTTTCGATCAGGATTGACAAGTGCAATTCGCCACGACCTGAAACTGTCCACTTGTCTGGTGAATCTGTTGGATCAACACGAAGGGATACGTCTGTTTGCAGTTCGGCCTGCAGGCGTTCTTCTACCTTACGAGAAGTTACCCATTTCCCTTCGCGACCAGCAAATGGTGAGTTGTTTACCAAGAAAGTCATTTGAAGCGTTGGCTCATCGATGTGTAGGATTGGAAGAGGCTCAACTGCATCTGTCGGTGTAATGGTTTCACCAACAAAGATATCTTCCATACCGGATACGGCAATCAAGTCACCCGCTTTGGCTTCATTGATTTCACGACGCTCCAAGCCAAAGAAACCAAAGAGTTTTGTAACACGGAAGTTTTTGGTTGTGCCATCTAGTTTAGAAAGGGTAACTTGGTCACCAACCTTCACAGTACCACGGAAGACACGACCGATACCGATACGACCTACGAAGTCATTGTAGTCCAAAAGTGACACTTGGAACTGCAAAGGCTCATCTGAGTTATCTACTGGGGCTGGGATATGGTCGATAATGGTGTCAAAGATTGGCGCCATTGTTTTTTCTTGATCAGCTGGATCGTCTGACAATGAAGATGTTCCGTTAATCGCTGAAGCATAAACAACTGGGAAATCAAGCTGGTCATCATCTGCACCAAGCTCGATGAAGAGTTCCAAGACTTCGTCCACTACTTCTGCTGGACGAGCTGATGGTTTGTCGATTTTGTTGACAACCACGATTGGGACGAGATCTTGTTCCAAGGCTTTCTTCAATACGAAACGAGTCTGTGGCATAGTTCCTTCGTAGGCATCTACGACCAAGACAACACCGTCAACCATTTTCATGATACGCTCAACTTCTCCACCAAAGTCCGCGTGTCCTGGTGTGTCCATGATATTGATACGAGTTCCGTTGTAAGCAACGGCTGTATTTTTAGCAAGGATCGTAATACCGCGCTCTTTTTCGATATCGTTTGAGTCCATAGCACGCTCTGCCAACTCTGTACGAGCATCCAATGTTGAAGATTGTTTCAACAATTCATCAACGAGGGTTGTTTTACCGTGGTCAACGTGGGCGATAATCGCAATGTTACGGATATCTTCTCTTAATTTTGTCATGATTTCCTCTAATATTTTAAATTTTTATTTCTAACTGAACAATTATACCACAGTCTCATTCAAAAATCACAGTTCAGCTAAGTGTAAATGTTTTCACTCTGCTTTTCTAGTCAAGGCAACTCTTTTCAAAGTCAGAGACTTATGATAAGATAAGCTGGTATGCGTTTAGATAGATTATTAGCCCAAGAAAAGGTCAGTCGCAAGGCTATGAAACAGGCACTTTTGAAAAAAGAAATCCTAGTGGACAATTGTCCAGCTCGCTCCCTGGCTCAAAATGTCGATACTGGATTACAGAAATTAGTCTTTCAAGGACGGCAAATCCAAGGCTACGAGCACAACTACCTCATGCTTCATAAACCAGGTGGAGTGGTAACAGCCAGTCAGGATAAGGACCTACCAACCGTCATGGACCTCCTTCCACTTGACATCCAGTCTGACCAGCTCTATGCTGTCGGCAGATTAGACCGTGATACGACGGGACTCCTCCTCTTGACAGATAACGGTCCCTTGGGCTTTCAGCTCCTCCATCCCCAGTACCATGTCGATAAATCCTATCAAGTGGTGGTCAACGGACTTCTCACACCAGACCATATCCGACTGTTTAAGGAAGGAATCGTCTTTTTAGACGGAACCACTTGTAAACCTGCTCAGCTCGAAATTCTAGACACAAGCCCAACAGAGAGCCATGCCTCCATCACTATCTCTGAGGGCAAATTTCATCAAGTCAAGAAAATGTTTCTCTCGGTTGGTGTCAAGGTGACTGCCCTAAAACGAGTCCATTTTGGGCCTTGGAGTTTGGATGACAATCTAAAAGAAGGAGATTATCGCCCCCTAAACTCCCAAGAATTAGCAAACATTCGTGAATTTCTCAGAAAAGTGGTTAAAAAATGAGCTCGGAAAATATCCAAGCTCGTTTTCTTATTTCTCAACTTTGACTCTCCCGTTCCAAGAATCCAACCCATAAGAAAGGATATAAATCTCAGAGAAACCTTGTTTTTTCAGATAGAGAGCTGCATTGGTCACTCGTTGTCCGCGTTGGTTTTCGTAGAGAAGGACAGGTTTATCCTTGCGAAGTGCTGCAAGGCTTGACTTCAACTGATTTGAAGGAATATTGCGAGCTCCGAGGATATGTTTTCTGTGAAATTCTGCTGGTTCACGGACATCAATCAATTGCCCTTTCCGAATCAAGGCTTCAAATTCTGCATTGTCCACAATCTTAGCCGCACGACGAATACGAAGGTAGTTATAGCCCATCCATGCCACCATTGCCAGTATAAGTGCCCACAAAATCCAAGTAACCATTAGTTCATTTCTCCATTTTTCTCTATGTAGTCTAATTCTATCTTGTGCTCTCTACGAAGAACAGCTTCCGCTTCTAGGTAATCTAGCTTGTCCATCAGACCTGCATCATAGATCCGAGAGAGTTCGAGCTTCATCAGTTCAATATCATACAAGCGCTTCCCCATGTAAACAATAATGCCAAATTGTTTGAGAAATTGCTGCACATCATAGAATGTTTTCATAGCTTCCATTTTAGCAGATTCTAGACTTTTTTTCAATACTGGACAGGCTCTTTCCCCCTATTTTCTTCGTCTTCATTGCCCATTCTTCCGCAAGTATGGTACAATAAAAACATGAGAATTCAACAACTACACTATATTATCAAAATCGTCGAAACTGGCTCTATGAATGAGGCAGCCAAGCAACTCTTTATCACTCAACCCAGTCTCTCTAATGCTGTTCGAGACTTGGAAAATGAAATGGGTATTGAAATCTTTATCCGCAATCCCAAGGGTATTACCTTAACCCGTGATGGGATGGAGTTTCTCTCCTATGCCCGTCAGGTCGTTGAGCAAACTCAGCTTCTGGAGGAACGCTATAAAAATCCTATCGCCCACCGCGAACTTTTCAGCGTTTCCTCTCAGCACTATGCCTTTGTAGTCAATGCCTTTGTCTCCTTGCTCAAGAAAAGTGATATGGAGAAATACGAGCTCTTCCTTCGTGAAACTCGGACCTGGGAGATTATCGATGACGTCAAGAACTTCCGTAGCGAGGTCGGTGTCCTCTTTTTAAACAGCTACAACCGCGATGTTTTAACGAAGATGCTAGATGACAATCACCTGCTAGCTCACCATCTCTTTACAGCCCAGCCCCATATCTTTGTCAGCAAGACCAATCCTCTGGCAAAGAAAGGCAAGGTGAAACTATCTGATTTGGAAAACTTTCCTTACCTCAGTTATGACCAAGGGACGCACAACTCCTTCTACTTTTCAGAGGAGATTCTTTCACAAGAGCACCACAAGAAATCCATCGTAGTCAGTGACCGTGCCACCCTCTTTAACCTCTTGATTGGTTTGGATGGTTACACCATTGCAACGGGGATCTTGAACAGTAATCTCAATGGAGATAACATCGTTTCCATCCCACTGGACATTGATGACCCCATTGAACTGGTCTATATCCAGCATGAAAAAACCAGCCTGTCTAAGATGGGCGAACGCTTTATCGAATACTTACTAGAAGAAGTTCAATTCGATAATTAATAGAAAAATGAAAAAGGGAAAAGAAAAAGTTAGGAAATAGAAAGTGAAAAAGATACTACTGACCAGTGCTTTAATCCTTTCAATCGCAGGATTAGCACCCGCATCCGTCTTAGGAGAAGAAAACACAACTCAATCCACATCTGCTGTCAAGGAAGCAATTGCCAAAGAAGAAAAGAAAGAGTCTAGTGTTGAGGAAAACTCTAAATCAGAAACACTTCCAAAAGAAAAAGCTACGGAGAAAATCAAAGAAGAAGCTCCTAAAAAAGAAGGATGGCAGAAAGAAGACAATCAATGGCGTTTCTATGAAAACAATCAACCTGTTTTAAAATGGAAAAAAATTCAAAACAAATGGTACTATTTTGACCATGAAGGCAACCGACTTAGTGATACTATCTTTGATGGCTATGTTCTCAACAAAGAGGGCATCCTGGTAGAAAATGGCTGGACAGCTCTTAACAACAAATGGTACTACGCTAGTGAGTCTGGAAAAATCATTCAACAAAAATGGGAAAAAGTAAACGGCAAATGGTACTACTTTGACAAAGACGGGGTTATGCTCAGTAAAACCACTATTGATGCTTATCTGCTTGGCAGTAGCGGTGCTATGGCAGAAAACTCCTGGGTGAAGATCGACCAAAATTGGTATTACGCTAATGAATATGGAAAATATATTCACGACAAATGGGAGAAAATCAAAGGAACTTGGTATGCCTTTGAACAAAATGGCGTCATGCTTTCCAACAAATGGAAAGGAAGCTACTATCTAAAAGCAAGTGGAGCAATGGCTGAAAAAGAATGGATTTTTGACAAAACCTACAACAGCTGGTTCTATCTAAAAGCGGATGGCCGTTATGCAAAGCAGGAGTGGATTGGAGCATACTACCTCAAGTCAGGTGGTTACATGGCAAAGAGCGAATGGATTTACGATAACTCTGATAAAGCACGTTACTACTTAGATGATAGCGGGCACTATGTATCAGGAACTTACAAGATAGACGGTAAAGAACACTTGTTCCAAAAATACGGCCAATGGATTTCTGAAGTTTCAACTGAAGGCGGATTTACAAAAGGCCTATACAGCAATACCATTTTCCTAGACCCTGGGCATGGTGGTCGAGATTCAGGAGCTTTTTACTACAATGTAGCTGAAAAAGATCTCAACATGCAGATTTACCGTAAGCTTCGTACTAAGTTAGAAGAACTAGGCTACAAGGTCCTCACTTCTCGTGATAGTGATATTGACGTTGATTTTGTTACCGAACGTTCTCGTATGGTTAATAAGACCAACTCTGATATTTTTATCAGTATTCACTTCAACGCTACTGGTAATACCTACTCAAAAGCGAGCGGTATTCAAACCTACTCCTATAGCGATGAACCTGATTATCCAAGTAAGATTAATAAATACTGGCACAATCACCCAGATCGTATGAGTGAAAGCAAACGCCTCGCCGCTGCCATCCACTCCTCTCTTCTAGCAGAAACAGGGGCCAAGGATGCTGGCTTATTGGAAAGCAGCTATGCCGTACTACGCGAAACAGCCAAACCAGCCGTTCTCCTAGAGCTTGGTTATATGGATAATTTCTCCGAAAACCAACAAATCAGAGATAGCCACTACCAAGATAAACTGGTCGCAGGCATCGTGAAAGGGATCCAAAAATATTACGCTGGTCGATAAAAAGTCTCGAGAAATG
>NZ_KQ969521.1:971647-982444 GCF_001578935.1 Streptococcus oralis
TCTCGAGACTTTTCTATTTGTCTTCTTTTTTATCTTTATCAGGAAAGAGGTAGCCAAGTCCTACACAAGCTAGCACACCGGCACCAATCACCAAACCACTTGAAATGGGTAAGAGATCAAAAATAGCATTTGCAATGATAAAGGCGATGATCAAGCACATCAAGCTAGCCTTGTAGTCTTTTTTCAAAAAGTTTTCTAGCGTGAAATAAAGGAACAATCCTACCGGAATGAGTGACCAGAGGTTGACATCCAAACTTGGCCAACCAACAGAACCGAAATACAATACTAGCGCTGCTGCTACTAAAAATACAAGTCCCAATAATTTTTTCATTTTTTTGTCTCCATTTTCTTTTTTTTGGTTCTTGAGTTGTCTGATACTGACCCCTCACGCCCCTTACATGAACCATTATAGCAGAGGAATTTTTCAGTAACAAGCCCTTTTGCCTATCTGGTCAATATCTCTGTCTAAGTGGTTAAATAGTAGTAATAAAAGAAAAAGAAGCCCGTTTGGGCTTCTTGATTTTGCCGATTGCAGGGCTTGAACCTGTGACCTACGCGTTACGAGTGCGTTGCTCTACCAACTGAGCTAAATCGGCGATTACCCTTTTAGTATAGCACTCTGAGAATGAATGTCAAGGGATTTTATTCTATCTTTTTAATCAAGATTTGACAAGAATTTTGCGGATCCCATAATTGCGGAAAAATTTCTAATCTCTTAAACCCAACACTTTGATAGAAGACATTGGTTCGGTCATAATCTTTATTCGAACCTTCTGCTACTGTTTTTACTTGGAGGTAGTCAACCTTTTTTGCTGCTTCTCTTTCTAAAGCAGTAAACAACTTACTACCAATTCCTCTGCCTTGATTTCTTCACACCAAGACAGTCAATCTCCGCGCAATCCTCACTGGAATAGGACAGACTGATGAAACCGACTGGCTGTTCTCCATCATAAGCTACCCAAGCGCGTAAATCCTTAGCTCCTTCAATGTAATCCTGCGTACTTTCAGGTATACCAAACCATTCCGGTAGGTCCTGTAAAATCTCAGCGACTACCAGCATCTTTTGATTTGGCTTCACCACTTCTCTAATTTCTATCATTTTTATGTCCATTATCCCTCATTATCCTTCTCACTGTTGCATCTTTCTCAATGAGGAAACAATCTGGAAATGTCATTTACTTCCATCTTTCATAATCAAAACTTGAGTCTAAATAATGGAGTAAAATTCCTATCAGATTGCCATGCGAACTCAGTAAAATTCTTTTATCCGAGTAACTTTCTTCCAATTCCATCACTAAATCGAGTATTCTAGCTAAGGCTTCTTGATTTGGTTCCCCACCTAACAGAGATTGACTAGGATTTTACCATAAATAGTTTATGGTATCTTGAAATTCAGCATCTTTTATAACTTTAGAGGATAATTTTCTTTCTCGTAAACGTTCATCAAGTACAATTACCGGAGAGCTATTGACCGTTTCAAAAGCGTGTTTATAAGGGCTAGAGACACAATAATCAATAGTGTAAAGATTCAAAAAAACTAACTGAGCAAGAGAGGCAAATACTTTTTCTGACAAGTTTCTATTAACATCATCACTCGAAAAAACTGAATGAGCATGTCGAAGTAAAATATAAGTGTTCTTCACAAATCATCACCTTTAAAATACATAAAAGTAAATACATCCTATCTTACTTAAGTCTAATTGTCAAATAGATTTCGTTTTTATAATACTACATCAAAAAACCCACCCTCATGGGCAGGCTTCTGTTTTGTATGCAAATTTCAATCTTTTTTATTCCCGATTTCAGACAATAATCCATCCAGACTACTTGATTGGTGCAACACTCTTAACACGGTAACTGTATCCCTATCAAAACGATAGAACACTGAGTAATTCTTTACTAGTAATCGTCTAATTTTGATATCTAAGCGGAGCAATTCTTCTACAATAGCACATCTCTCAGGAAATATTTCTAAGGTTTGAATAGCCTCTGCAATAGCTTCAAATTGATTCATAGCAGCCTGCGGTGATTGAAGCTCATCTGCAATATAATGATAAATGGCTTCCATATCTTGCTCAGCCTGCTTTAAAATGTTAATGGTTATTGTACTCATACATGCTGTTCCTTAAATTCTTTAAAGAACTCATTAGCTGACCGAACCTGGCCATTCTCTGCCTCTTGATAGGCATCAACCATCATTTGTCCAAATTCATCCGAAGCCATTCCTTCCACACTCACTGATGAAGGGGCTTCTGGTAAGGTGATAGCAAAAGGAACACTTTTCGTTAAGGACACTTGTTTTAATAATAGGGTAACTAAAGTTGACATTGGCATCCCGAGTTGTTTCAAGACTTGTTCAGCTGATTGTTTATCCGCTTCATCAACTCGAACGTTAATTGTAGCCGTTTTTCCCATTTTCATCACCTCTCTTAACATTTGTAACGCTATTGTATAACATTTTCCATTACTTGTCAATTTAATCCTTCCTGAAAACGACATTACTATTATTAGACCATTCTTAAGAAATCCTATACAGTAATCATTTCTTAAAAAACAAGGCTGAGATTTTTTGTCCCGCCCTCATTTGTATAATTGTCTTAAAAAACATGTATTCTAAAAATAATTTATCACCTAGTTTATCCTAGATATAAAGTCAAGTGCAACAAATACTCCCAAATATTTACCATCTTCCTTCCCTATCTCTTTTCTTTTTATCTTCAGCGTAACGAATAAATTCAAACTCTTTTTCTCTTTTTTCCTTTTCCCTATCGTAAGCATCAGTTGAACTGCTATTATTATCAGTTGAAGGACTGCGACCAGCTTCACTCAATATTATCACAATGGCAACAACAAAAATTACTAAACCGATTAAAAATCGAATAATAAATATCAACAACCAATAAATAGTATAAATAATTATTAAAGATAATATTCCAAAAAGCATGGTTTTAAAGCAACCCTTTTCCTTTAAAAAAGTGATAGGTGTTGGTATTAATTTTCCTATAAGTAACATCAACAAAATAATCGCTATTGTTATAAGATAAAAATATAAAATTTCATCTTGATAAACATAAATCAGCTTATCGTTCACTTTTAGAAAACTTGGTAAATAATAATATAGTCGAATTGCCACTCTCGCTCTTGTAAAATACCAAAAAATAAAACCAATGATAGGTAAAATGATAAGCAAGAGCTTATTTTGATTTATTAACTTCGTTCTGTTAACAAATTCCTTTAATTGTTTTATCCATTTCTTTATCATAATCTTTCATCGACTACCTTTTATAAAAAATCATAGTTCATAAATAATCTGACTATTTTCTTGTAGGATTACCCTATTTTTATAGACTCAACTACAGAATCGTCTACGTTATAGGGAATTTTATCTGTCATACCGTGGTTTCCTGCAAATACTTAACGCTCTTTGAAATCTCAACTTTTCGTTTGTATTACATTTATTAATGTGATGGTAGCAAGAGTAGCTACCGCTAAACTTCATTTTGTTCTTTTATCCATTCCTCACTCCTTATAAATTTTTCTATCATTACTTTAATACAAAAGAACCACTTTGTAAAGTTGTTTTGATATATTTTTAACTATATAAGTAGGATTCCTAGTAATGATTTAAGAGTTAGAATAAATAAGATAGGGGTTCATATGGACAAATACACTTTACAAAAGCATATCTCTCTCCGAATACGCTACTTGAGAAAGCAAAAGAAAATGACACAGTGGGAATTGAATAAGAAAGCAAATCTAGGTATTAATTATATCTATAATATAGAGAATAAAAATTTAAACATCAAACTAGAAACATTAGAGAAAATTATCATCGCTTTAGAAGTTGCCGAAGCTGAATTCTTTAACTTCCTAAACCAAGAAGCTGATTCCGAAATAACAAAAACATTTGAGCAGATTTCTGAACTCCCTATCTCAAAACGAAGAAAGCTACTTGATGCCATCAACCTTATCTTAGAAACCTTAGAACAATAAAATGCTAGACCTTTTATCATCTAGCATTTTTTCTTACAGCATTTTCTATAAAGTACACAAGTAGCTCTATCCGACAGATAGTCATTCGCTCATGAAATAACCTTTTCTTTACACTACTTGGACACAAACAAGCCATTGCAAAAAAGACCTGCCCACTGGACAAGTCTCATTTTATTGGTCAAAAGTAGATTAAGCTTTACCTTCTGAACCGAATACGTCAATACGTTCTTCAACTGATGCTTGGATAGCTTTTACACCGTCAGCCAAGAATTTACGTGGGTCGAAGAGTTTCTTCTTGTCGTATTCTGCTTCGTTTGCTTCGTAGTCACGAGCAAATTTACGAGTTGCGTTAGCGAATGCGATTTGGCATTCAGTGTTAACGTTAACTTTCGCAACACCAAGTTTGATAGCTGCTTGGATTTGGTCATCAGGAATACCTGAACCACCGTGCAATACGATTGGGAATCCTGGAAGAGCTTCTGTCAATTTCTTCAAGTGATCAAGGTCAAGACCTTCCCAGTTTGCTGGGTAAGGACCGTGGATGTTACCGATACCAGCTGCCAAGAAGTCAATACCAGTTGCAACCATTGCTTTAGCGTCTTCGATTGGAGCCAATTCACCTTTACCGATGATACCGTCTTCTTCACCACCGATAGTACCAACTTCAGCTTCTACTGAGATACCTTTAGCGTGTGCTTTTTCAACAACGTCTTTAGCCAATTTAAGGTTTTCTTCAACTGGAAGGTGTGAACCGTCAAACATGATTGAAGTGTAACCAACTTCGATACACTCAAGTGCATCTTCGTAGTGACCGTGGTCAAGGTGGATAGCTACTGGTACAGTGATACCCATTGACTCAACAAGGTTAGCGATCAAGTTGCGAGCAACTTTGTAACCACCCATGTATTTAGCAGCACCCATTGAAGTTTGGATCAAAACTGGAGCTTTTTTAGCTTCTGCTGCACGCAAGATAGCTTGAGTCCACTCAAGGTTGTTTGTGTTAAATCCACCAACTGCATAACCGTTGTCACGAGCTGCTTGGACAAATTTTTCTGCTGAAACGATTGCCATTTGTCAGGCCTCCTATATATTTTTTGGGACATCCCATTTACATTGTTCATTTTATCACTTTTTGATAAAAAAAGCTAGTTTTTCCCATACTTTAGATTGAATTTCTTCCAATCCAATCAATGTAAACCCTTTCTTATTCTTAGTCCTGAGCGACTTTGGGATAACGTATGAAGAAGGTCAAGCGATCATCTTGCATCTCAAAATGATAAGGGAGTTTCTCGTGTTCTAATAAACTTTTGACCACAAAGAGTCCCATCCCCGAACCCTTGGCCTTGCGACTAGCATTTTCAGAAAAAGACTGGGCCAATTGTTCTTGTTCTTCAGGACTACAGCTATTCTCGATAAAGAATTCTCCTTCTCTTTCTCCAATGCGGACCAAGCCGCCTGTAGTGGAGTGCTTGGTAGCATTGCTGATAAGATTCGATAATATCAGTTTCATGACAGATGGGTTTATGTAAGCCTGCTGATGGGTTAGGCTAATGTCTACCTGAAGCTCTCTCTCCTTGGCGAGCAAAGCATAATCCTTAACCAAACTTTGCGTCATCTGAAGGAGGTCAACCTCTTCTTTCTCGTCTCGCAATTCTTGAACAGAAGAAAGAGACAATATCTGGAGAACGTGGTGACTGAGGTCGTCCACAATCCCCAAAGCAACTCCCAGATAGTGGTCTCTATCTCTATAGCGACCGATATTTTCTTTCATATTCTCAATCAGGATTTTCAAACTGGCCAGAGGTGTTTTCAGTTCATGAGAAGCCCCTCGAAGAAACTCAACCTTCATCTTCTCCAGCTGGAGAATAGCTTCATTCTTGTCATTCAAGTCCGCAATAACAGTCAAAAGATGCTGGTAAAGGCTATTGATTTGTTCCTTGAGATCCCCAATCTCATCCTTAGAATCCACACGCAACCGTACTTCAGCATCCAGATCCATCATCCGACGGGTCACCCGCTTGATTTCCAAAATCGGGGCAACAATAGTCCGAGCATAGATATAGGCTACCAAAAGGGAAATCAGAAAGGATGCCAGCAAAGTATAGGGAAGAAATTGAAGACTAATCTGCTCTGCTTCCTTTTGCAGGTCCATGGAAGCTAGAAATTGGAGAGTCATAGTTCCACCATCTTGCGTTTTTACCTCGCGCTCCTCAATAAAGAGGGAAGTGGTCTGGCGATCCGTATCCAGAGGAAGGTTGTCCTTGACTTCTAACTTATCCTCAGTCATCTCTCCCTTGACAGCTCCTTTGATATCACTGGTCTGGGAATACAAATCTAATACTTGTTCAATACTCTGCTGATCCTTTCCTTCTAGAGACTGGGCAATAGCTGTCGCTTTCTGGCCAATGGTTTCCTGACGGTGGCTCAGATAAGTAGAGGGAAAGAGAAAATAAATGGCTAAATGAAGACAAATAACCAGAACACTAAAAATCGAGAAGGTATAGATAAAAATCTTTGTAAATAAACCTGTTCGTTTCATTTTCGCTCCAATTTATAACCAACATTGCGCACAGTGAGGATACAGTCCAAATCTAGCTTTTTCCGCAGTTCCTTGATATAGACATCAATGACACGGTCAAAGGGAACCTCATCTGTCGCCTTCCAAACCGCATCGATAATCTGAGAACGAGTCAAGGCCCGGCCTTCATTTTTTACCAGATAGTCCAGAATTTCCAACTCTTTGGCATTGATGGCCACTTCTTGACCTGCGAGGCTTGCACTGTAACTCTCAAAGTCCACCTTGGTATCCTTATAGGAAAAGATTCGTCCCGTATCGTAGTAGCGCTTGAAAATCGCGTCCACCCTTACTTTTAAAAGGGAGAGAGAAAAAGGCTTTTCCAGATAACCGTCTGCCAGAGAAGCAAAAGCACTCATCTTGTATTCCTCATCCTGAAAGGCTGTCAGCATCAAGACAGGAACCTGACTGGTCTTACGAATCTCCGCTAGGACTTCTAGACCATTGAGCTTGGGCATCTGGATATCCAGTAAAACCAGAGCCACCTCATAGCTGGAAAATTTTTCTAGAGCTTCTTGTCCATCTGCTGCTTCAATGATTTCATAACCACAATCCGTCAAATAGTCACTGATTCCCTCACGGATCATCTCTTCATCTTCTACAATTAAAATTTTCATAGAAAAACGTTTCACATTCCTTTAAATTTCTTGTAAATCTTCTCTGTTTCATCCTGATAGGAAGAGTCCTTATCAAGACAAAACAGATAAAAATGCTACCTATATTATACCCCATTTAGGGGAGAATAGGTAGCAAGTTTTTTTATTCGCTATCAAGCAAGAGCTCTTTTGGTTGTTTTCTGAGGAGATTGCTTGAAGCAAGCGCCATAACGAGAACCACTAGAACCAAGGCAAGGACAAAGACGATGATGAAGTCTGATGTCTGAATGGAAATGTCTAGGCTCGACAAGGTCTTGCTAAAGCCGTCTACTTCTGCACCACCACCAAGGTTAGAGGCTTGAGCAGCCTTGCTGGCTTGCTTGGCAACACCTGAAGTGACATTGGCAAGAACAGTATTTCCGATTGCACGAGCTGTGTAATTGGCTAGGAAATAAGCAGAAACTAGAGCAGGGATGGCAATCAAGATGGATTCAGTGATGAATTGCCCCAAGATACTTGCCTGCTTGAGACCGATAGAGAGGAGGATTCCCACTTCCTTGCGACGGGCGTTGATCCAAAGACTAAGCAAGAGTGCAAGGAGAAGAACTGAGAAGCTCAAGCTACCCCAGAAGAGGAGGTTGGCCATCTTGTACATACCAGAGATGGATTGCTCTAGAGCTGGGTAGTTAGAGGAGCTCTTCACAAGTGTGTAGCTCTTCCAGTTGATACCGCTGATACCGTTCAATTCTTTCATGACGTCATCCAAGCTCTTGTCTGCTGTTACAAAGAAGGTTGCATCCCCATAAATAGCTGTGTCTTCTGTGTATCCATAAAGTTTTGCAGCAGTGTGAATGTCTGTGATAGCTGTATTTTCATAGAGTTCTTGTGAGTAGGTTACTGCCGACTTATTGTGCCCATCAAAGAGTCCCTTGATTGTCACTTCGACTGTCTCCTTAGCACCTTTTTCATTGTCTGCATCATAGATATTGGAGTCTAGTTTGACCTTATCTCCGACTTTCCAGCCGTGTTTAGTAGCCAAGTCCTTGTGCATGAGGATCTTGTCTTTGTCGTCATTGGTTAGGTGCTCACCTTCGACTAGTTTATATGAACCGGAGACAAACTTATCTTCTTTAGAAGAGTCATTGACCCCTGTGATCATCATGCTGTTGCCAAACCGTTTGGCACGGTCAGGTGTGAGATTTTTCTTGGTTTCTGGCGTTTCGATCAGGTCATATCCAGTCAAATCTCCGATAGCGTTGATGCGTTTAACATAAGACTCGATGGCCTTATTTTCGGTGATTTTTTTGATATCCTCACCCTTGATATTCCCAGCACCACGTGGCGTTCCTTGATTGACGCGACGATTGATTTGCATGGAGAAGCTATTGGTGATATTTTTAAAGGTCTCCTGAGAAGCCTTGGCAGTAGCTCCCTTGATCGACAAGCCGACCAAACTCAAGCTCGCCATGAGGAGAATAATCAGGAAGATAACAATCGATTTGAAAAACTTCCTTGTAACATAGGCAAATGCGTTGTGTAACATAGGTTCCCTTTCTAGATTTGATTTAATAATTCTATCAAAACAAGCTCGTCTTATTTTGTAGTATTGCGATTTTCAGTCAGTTTCTTATCCTTCAATTCAAGTGTAATATCCGACGCTTGCGCCACTTCTTTACTGTGGGTAACGACGATCACACATTTACCTGTTTTCTCGGCAAGTGACTTGAGCAGTTCGATAATATCTCCAGCAGTTTTAGGGTCCAGATTTCCTGTTGGCTCATCAGCGAGAATAACCGGAGCTTCTGATACCAAACTGCGAGCGATGGCTACACGTTGCTGTTGACCACCTGATAACTGGAGAACGTTCCGCTTGATCTGACTTTCATCCAAACCAAGCTCAAGAAGCGTATCCTTGCTTGCCTTTTTGTTGACCAAGCGGATATTTTCCAGCGGAGAAAGATAATCTATCAAGTTATAATTTTGAAAGACCAGGGAAATATGGTGCATGCGATGGTAAGAATACCCCTTGTTTCGAATGTCCTCTCCTTGGAAAAGGATAGAACCTTCAACAGGACTATCTAGACCAGCCAGTAGGGACAAGAGAGTGGATTTTCCAGCTCCTGACTCACCAATGATACTATAAAATTTTCCGGGTTCAAAATTATACTTGATCTGATATAAAACTGCCTCAGCAGTGTTCTTATAACGGTAGGTAACATCTTGCAATTGTAATAAAGTCATGATTTCTCCTTCTTAACTAATAGATGATAAAATTTCCTTAGGCGATTTTCTAAATAGAAATACGAAACAAAGGGCTACAGACAAACAACCAATCAGGAGCAGAAATACATAGGATTCTGCAAAGGATAGGAGACTGGTTGATAGACCGCTTACTTTGGCCAGCGTGTCCTGTAAGGTTGCCTGATCTCCACTGGCTAGTACAGTTTGGAGCAGATAGGATGTAATGGCATTTCCAGCGATAAAGGATGGAAGCAAAGCTCCGAGAGATACCAAAACTACCTCTAAACAGAACTGGAGGAAGATCGAAATCTTGCTTTTTCCAAGTGCCAAAAGAATTCCCACTTCGTAGACCCTTTCTCTCAACCAGAGGGACAAGACCAAAATTAAGGCTCCTGCTCCAGCTATCAACATCCCATAAAGGAAGATGGTGAGGAAGGTTTGGAAGGTTGCTACTGAGTCTTTGATTTGTTCAAAGGCCTTGTTTTCCTTCTCTACTTGGTAGCCTTGACTTTCTAAAGCCAAGTTTTCTACCTGCTTCATGAGTCCGTCCATTTCCTTAGGATTTTCCACATAGAAGCGAGCTGCACTGACTTGTGGTTCACTATTTCCCAGAAGGGTTTGGCTGCTTTCATAGTCTGTAAAGACCTGGTTTTCACTGAAGTCAGAAGACAAGCCTGTAAATTTTTCTTGTTTTTTACCAGAAAAGATGCCGACAATCTCAAACTCTACTGTTTGCCCTTTTCCAGCTTCGGACTGACCAGCATCCAAGCGAATCTTGTCATGAAGCGAAAGACCGTTCTTCTTGGCCAACTCTTCGTGGATAAGGATTTTCTTAGAATCTCCTTTTTGAAGGTGTCGCCCTTCTTTTAGGTTGAAAGCCGAACTGGTAAAGGTGACACCCTTGGATGAATCCTCAAGAGCCGTTAAGCTAACCAAATTCTTATCTGCAGTCGACAAATCATCGCGTTCTACGCTCTGCTCACCACTCACCGCTTTCTTGTCTTTCAGATTTGCGACCGTTTCGAGTTCAGGAGAGACATTTTCCAGTCCCTTAATCTTGCTCACGGATGCTAGGTCAGACAATTTGAAGGTCTGTCCATTTTCTATCTTTTTGATAGAAAAAGAAGTATTGAGTGATTTGTAAAGATTGCTTTCTACTGTTTTGTTGGACTTCATCAGAGTCAAACAGGCTGAAATTCCTGCTAAAAGGACAAATAAAATAAGAAATAAAATAAAACTTCTCAGTCGTTTTCTGCTGACATAAGCCCAAGCTCTTTGGATTGGATTCATTTGTCACCTCCATATTTGTAAGACTATTATAAAATCCAAATATGAAATGTTTATGAAATCGAAAATTTTTTTGAAAAAAACAAAAAAGCTAGCGAACGCTAA
>NZ_KQ969521.1:983761-1011242 GCF_001578935.1 Streptococcus oralis
CATAACTTTTCTCATATAGAATGCATTTTATCAATCAAAAATATACTCCATTTTATAAATGCTGGCACCATCTTTCAGCTTAGCATTTTCCATTTCCTAAGTTCTTCATTTTCTGACTTGTATCTGAGAAAATTCTTGATAGGATGAAATGGAAAACTCAGTTTAAATGTTCTGATACAACGACTGTTCTTGATGCCAATATTTTTCGATATACGAAATGTAGCCTCTAGTTTTCTTTTTAAAAACAAAAAGAGCTAGCCAAAGCTAACTCTTACCCTATGCGGAGAGAGGGACTTGAACCCTCACGACCTAAAGCGGTCACAGGATCCTTAGTCCTGCGCGTCTGCCAATTCCGCCATCCCCGCGTCGATTACTTTACTAGTATATCAACTTTCAAAATCTTTGTCAACACTTTTTTCAGATTTTTTTCATTTTTCCAACCGGCTTATAGTTCAATTTCAGCAAGGTTTTCATCCAGTAATTTTGCTCCCAGAGTGTTCTTAAAATGCCCAAGAGCAAACTGATGATTTTCTGGCCAAATAGAGGCAACTGCAGGCTTGACAATCTCGATTTGATAACCTAAATTATAGGCATCAATCGCCGTATGAAGGACGCAAATGTCAGTCAATACACCGGTCAAAATGACCGTATCAACCCGACGTTCTCGCAAACGGATATCTAAGTCCGTTCCTGAAAAAGCTGAATAGTGACGTTTGTCCATCCAAAAGACGCGACTATCCGCCTCATGCTCAGCATAAAAGTCGGCTAGGGAGCCATAAAGGTTACGCCCACTAGTTCCGATGATATTGTGTGGTGGAAAGAGCTTACTTTCTGGGTGGAATGTATCCTTCTCTTCATGAGCATCAATGGTGAAAAAGACATAGTCTCCACGATCAAAAGCTAATCTGGTTGCCTGATCAATGGCTTTTGATATTGCTTGAGCAGGTGCTCCGGCAGTTAGCTTTCCATGGTCTGCTACGAAATCCTCTGTATAGTCAATCGAGATTAAAGCTTTTGCCATTAGTAATCCCTCTTTTTCACTTCCTCAAAAATATCACCAATTAGAACTTTGAGATAAGTCCCCTTCATTCCTAATGAGCGACTCTCAATAATTCCCGCTGACTCCAGTTTACGAAGCGCATTGACGATCACTGAGCGTGTAATGCCAATACGGTCTGCAATAACTGATGCAGTCAGCTGCCCTTCATTTCCATCCAATTCAGCTAAAATAGCTGATACAGCACGAAGTTCTGAATAGGAAAGGGTGTTGACCGCCATAGTAACAGCCGTACGACGGCGAATATTTTTCTCGTCCTCTTCACGTTGGAAGTTCAATAGTTGAATTCCCACAACCGTGCTCGCAATCTCGACAAGAATCAAATCTTCATCTTCAAATTTCTTGTCATTGCGCCAAATAATCAACGAACCTAGGCGAATCCCTGACACATGAATCGGAGCAATGGTCGTCAAACCATCTGGGAAGTCCGCACGGCTCTCCACAGGGAAAATGGTCAAATCATGTTCAACAGGAAGATTAGCTTCCGTGTCATAAATCATGTTTGCCCCTTGAACATAGTCATCTGGGAAAATCTTGGTTTGGAAGAACTGTTCTACACGGTCATTATTGGTCTTATAACGCATAAAGTAGCCCAAGAGACGTCCCTTGTTATTCACAATACAAGCGTTACAATCAATAATATCTGCTAACTGGCGTGTAATCGCATTGTAAGGAAGTTCATCTTGAAGTTGCTCCTCAGAGCGCTTTAAAATAGACGTGATTTTTCTTGTTTTTTCTAATAAATGTGCCATTTTTTACCTCGCATATAATCGCTTCCATTATAACATAGAAAAGTCTTTATTTCAATAATTATCTGAAAATTGCTTATTTAATTGCAATTTTGAACAGCAAAAATATTTTAGAAAAAAAGCGATTTTTTTATTGACATCCTATTTTGTTTTTGATATCATAACATTACAAGAAGATGATATGATAAATCCCTTTCCGTTTCACCTATCCTTTACTATCACCATCTTCTTTTACTATCGGTCTCCTTATATATAAAAGCGATTCACAATGTGAATCGCTTTTTTCTATTTGTCTCCTTTGTTTCGAATAACAAAGCCGGTTTTCTTTTCGCTTGAAGTGTTGCGAGGTTTTTTATTGTCTTTGTTACGGTAACGTCTGTCTTTATCAAAACGATCGTTTCCGCGGTTGCCTTTCTTGAAGTCATCACGGCGACCATTGCCACGGCGATCACGATCTCGACGGTCGTCCCCACGACGGCCTCCACGACCTCCCTTACCTTTGCCGCCAAAGCCATTACCTGATGGTTTAAATGGCAGTGGTTTTTCACGCGCAATCTCCACTTCAGGAAGGCTATCTGGATCTTGGACTGTCAGACTCAAGATATACATTGCCAGTTCTTCTGGACTAAATTCGGCAACTAACTTACGAGCATCTTTAGCAAATTTCTCAAAGTTCCCACGAATGGTTTCATCTGCGAAGTCTCGTTCGATTTTCTTAAGAGCCACTTGTTTTTTAGCTTGGAAAGCTTCTTCTGCACTAGCTGGTTTGAGACCCTTCATGCGTTTCTTGGTCAAATTTTCAATGATTTGCAGATAACCCATTTCATTTGGAGCTACGAAAGTAATAGACTGACCTGACTTACCAGCACGACCTGTACGGCCGATACGGTGAACATAACTTTCAGGATCTTGTGGAATATCGTAGTTGTAGACATGGGTTACACCTGAGATATCCAAACCACGTGCTGCCACGTCTGTCGCAACTAGAACATCAAGATTGCCATTTTTAAAATCACGAAGGACGCGAAGACGTTTGTTTTGGTCTAAGTCGCCATGAATTCCTTCAGCACGGAAACCACGGATTTTAAGTCCACGAGTCAATTCATCCACACGACGTTTGGTACGACCAAATACGATAGCAAGTTCTGGTTGTTCCACATCCATGAGACGCGTCATAGTATCAAATTTTTCTTGTTCCTTAACACGGATATAGTACTGGTCAACCAGCTCTGTTGTCAATTCCTTGGCAGCAATCTTGACATGCTCAGGATCTTTCATAAATTGAACACCAATACGTTTGATAGCGTCTGGCATGGTTGCTGAAAAGAGCAAGGTTTGACGATTTTCAGGGACACGGGAAATGATGGCTTCAATGTCTTCAAGGAAGCCCATGTTGAGCATTTCATCCGCTTCATCAAGGATCAGAGTTTCAATATCTTGTAATTTCAAGGCCTTGCGTTTAATCAAGTCCAAGAGACGGCCTGGTGTTCCTACCACGATGTGAGCACCAGATTTAAGAGCTTTGATTTGTTTTTCAATGCTGGAACCACCGTAAACTGAGCGAACTTTCACTCCTTTGCTACGGCCAAAGCGGAAGAGTTCCTCTTGACTTTGGACAGCGAGTTCACGAGTTGGAGCGATAACCAAGGCTTGGATGGTCGCTTCTTCTGTACGGATTTTTTCAAGGGTTGGCAAGCCAAAGGCTGCAGTCTTCCCTGTACCAGTCTGAGCTTGACCGATAACGTCTTTTCCTTCGAGAGCCAAGGGAATGGTCTGTTCTTGGATGGGACTGGCTTCTACAAATCCAGCTTTTTCAATCTCTGCTAGCAATTCAGCAGACAAGTTAAATTCATTAAATTTCACGTTTTTCTTCTTTCTAAAGGTGGTGCGAAGCCACCCTATAGGGCTTTAGTGTATACTTTTCTTTTCATGACGTATCTTCTTCAAAACGAGATACCGTGTTGCTTCTTTTCCACGAAAGAAAAGTACTGGTTTCTTTGCAACCTATCTAGTATAACACAAGAGAGGGGCAAAAGATAGTAGAATCCTTTAGGAAAATCATGTAAACGATTTTCTAACAGTAAAGTGGCCTGAAACTTGTTTTTCAAAGGATTTGAAGGGAGCATTTCAAGCTCACTCCATTTCCCGTAGCAGATTTGTGCAAAAAGTGTTTTCTTATGCTAGAATGAAAATCGAATAGGAGGACTATAGATGTTAACATATGATTTGATCGTTATTGGATTTGGTAAAGCTGGTAAAACACTGGCTGGTAAATTAGCTTCAGCTGGTAAAAAAGTTGCTCTCGTGGAACGAAGCAAAGCTATGTACGGTGGCACTTGTATCAACATTGGTTGTATCCCAACTAAAACTTTGCTAGTTGCTGCTGAGAAAGACTTGTCTTTTGAAGAAGTCATTGCTACCAAAAACACCGTCACTGGTCGCCTCAATGGTAAAAACTATGCTACTGTTGCGGGAACAGGTGTGGATATCTTTGATGCAGAAGCTCACTTCCTTTCAAACAAAGTCATCGAAATCCAAGCTGGTGATAACAAACAAGAACTGACTGCCGAAACCATTGTTATCAACACGGGTGCTGTTTCAAACGTCTTGCCAATCCCTGGACTTGCTACAAGTAAGAATGTCTTTGACTCGACAGGTATCCAAAACTTGGACAAATTGCCTGAAAAACTTGGAGTCCTTGGTGGTGGAAACATCGGTCTTGAATTTGCTGGCCTTTACAACAAACTCGGCAGCAAGGTAACAGTCCTAGATGCCATGGATACTTTCCTACCTCGTGCCGAACCTTCCATCGCAGCTCTTGCTAAACAATACATGGAAGAAGATGGAATTGAATTGCTTCAAAACATCCGTACAACTGAAATCAAAAACGACGGTGACCAAGTTCTTGTCGTAACTGAAAAGGAAACCTACCGTTTCGACGCCCTTCTCTACGCAACTGGACGTAAACCAAACGTAGAACCACTTCACCTTGAAAATACAGATATTGAACTAACTGAACGTGGCGCTATTAAAGTAGACAAACATTGTCAAACAAACGTTCCTGGTGTCTTTGCAGTCGGAGACGTCAACGGTGGACCTCAATTCACCTACATTTCACTTGATGACTTCCGCGTTGTCTACAGCTACCTTTCTGGAGATGGCAGCTACACACTTGAAAACCGTCTCAATGTACCAAACACCATGTTCATCACACCTGCACTTTCACAAGTTGGTTTGACTGAAAGCCAAGCAGCTGATCTGAAACTTCCATACGCTGTGAAGGAAATCCCTGTTGCTGCCATGCCTCGTGGTCACGTAAATGGAGATCTTCGCGGAGCCTTCAAAGCTGTTGTCAATACTGAAACAAAAGAAATTATTGGTGCAACTATCTTCTCAGAAGGTTCTCAAGAAATCATCAACATCATCACTGTTGCGATGGACAACAAGATTCCTTACACTTACTTCACAAAACAAATCTTCACTCACCCAACCTTGGCTGAGAACTTGAATGACTTATTTGCGATTTAAGTTGAGACTACATCGTATCTAACAGCCCTCATCGGGCTGTTTTTGTTTCTGCGAAATCTCAAATCTGTCTTTTCCCTCTTTTATGATATAATAGAAACATGAAATTAAAAACTACTTTGGGCCTCCTAGCTGGGCGTACATCTCACTTCATCTTGAGCCGTCTTGGCCGTGGAAGTACGCTCCCAGGAAAACTCGCCCTTCAATTTGATAAAGATATTTTACAACATCTAGCTAAGAACTACGAGATTGTCGTGGTCACTGGAACCAATGGAAAAACCCTGACAACTGCCCTCACTGTCGGCATTTTAAAAGAAGTTTATGGTCAAGTTCTGACCAATCCTAGTGGTGCCAACATGATCACAGGGATTGCAACAACCTTCTTGACTGCCAAATCGTCTAAAACTGGGAAAAACATTGCCGTCCTCGAAATCGACGAAGCCAGTCTATCTCGTATCTGTGACTATATCCAGCCTAGCCTTTTTGTCATCACTAACATTTTCCGTGACCAGATGGACCGCTACGGTGAGATTTACACAACTTATAAGATGATTTTAGATGCCATCCGTAAGGTGCCTACGGCTACTGTTCTCCTCAATGGTGACAGTCCGCTTTTCTACAAGCCAGCTATTCCAAATCCTGTTCAGTATTTTGGTTTTGACTTGGAAAAAGGGCCAGCCCAACTGGCTCACTACAATACCGAAGGTATTCTCTGCCCTGACTGTCAAGGCATCCTCAAATATGAGCACAATACCTATGCTAACTTGGGGGCCTATATCTGTGAAAATTGTGGTTGCAAACGTCCTGACTTGGACTACCGTCTGACCGACTTGGTTGAATTGACTAACAATCGCTCTCGTTTTGTCATTGACGGACAAGAATACGGAATCCAAATCGGTGGGCTCTACAATATCTACAATGCCCTTGCTGCGGTCGCTATTGCCCGTTTCCTCGGTGCCGATTCCCAACTCATCAAGCAGGGATTTGACAAAAGCCGTGCTGTCTTTGGACGCCAGGAAACCTTCCATATCGGTGATAAGGAATGCACCCTTGTCTTGATTAAAAATCCAGTCGGTGCAACCCAAGCTATCGAGATGATCAAACTAGCGCCTTATCCATTTAGTTTATCTGTTCTTCTTAATGCCAACTATGCTGATGGGATTGATACTAGCTGGATCTGGGATGCGGACTTTGAACAAATCACTGACATGGACATTCCTGAAATCAACGCTGGTGGTGTTCGTCATTCTGAAATCGCGCGTCGTCTACGAGTGACAGGCTATCCAGCTGAGAAAATCACTGAAACAAGCAATCTGGAACAAGTTCTCAAAACCATTGAGAACCAAGATTGTAAACATGCCTATATCCTGGCTACCTATACTGCTATGCTGGAATTCCGTGAACTGCTGGCTAGTCGTCAGATTGTTAGAAAGGAGATGAACTGATGGTTTATACTTCACTTTCCTCAAAAGCTGGCAACTACCCCTATCAGCTCAACATCGCCCACCTCTATGGAAACCTCATGAATACCTACGGGGACAATGGAAACATCCTCATGCTCAAGTATGTGGCTGAAAAACTGGGGGCACATGTGACGGTTGACATCGTTTCTCTCCATGATAACTTTGATGAAAATCACTATGATATTGCTTTTTTCGGCGGGGGTCAAGACTTTGAACAAAGTATCATTGCAGACGATCTACCTGCTAAAAAAGAGAGTATTGACAACTACATCCAAAATGACGGTGTGGTTCTCGCTATCTGCGGTGGTTTCCAACTATTGGGTCAATATTATATTGAAGCTTCAGGTAAACGCATCGAAGGGCTAGGGGTCATGGACCACTACACCCTCAACCAGACTAATAACCGCTTTATCGGTGACATCAAGATTCATAATGAAGAGTTCGATGAAACCTACTATGGATTTGAAAATCACCAGGGACGCACCTTCCTCTCAGATGACCAAAAACCGCTGGGACAGGTGGTCTATGGAAATGGAAACAACGAAGAAAAGATTGGCGAAGGGGTTCATTACAAGAATGTCTTTGGTTCTTACTTCCACGGACCTATCCTCTCTCGTAATGCCAATCTAGCTTATCGCCTAGTCACTACTGCTCTCAAGAAGAAATACGGTCAGGATATCCAACTCCCTTCCTACGAGGATATTCTCAGCCAAGAAATCGCTGAAGAATACAGCGACGTCAAAAGCAAGGCTGACTTTTCTTAAATTAATACTCAATGAAAATCAAAGAGCAAACTAGGAAGCTAGCCGCAGGTTGCTCAAAGCACCGCTTTGAGGTTGTAGATAAGACTGACGAAGTCAGTTACATATATCTACGGTAAGGCGACGCTGACGTGGTTTGAAGAGATTTTCGAAGAGTATAAGAAAAACTATATCAAAGAACTCCCCTATCATATCGGAGTTCTTTTTGCCTGTTCTTTTACCCTTCTTCCTTGCATTTTCTCTCTTTTTTTGCCAAAATAGAGGGGTAGAAAGAAGGTAGCATATGTCTAAATTACAACAAATCGTAACATATCTTGAATCAGAAAAACTAGACGTCGCTGTCGTATCTGACCCCGTCACTATTAATTACCTCACTGGCTTTTACAGTGATCCCCATGAACGCCAAATGTTCCTATTTGTCCTAGCGGATCAGGAACCTCTCCTCTTTGTCCCAGCTCTTGAAGTAGAACGTGCAAGTAGCACTGTTTCCTTCAAAGTTGTGGGCTATGTGGATTCTGAAAACCCATGGAAGAAAATCCAAAATGCCTTGCCACAGCTTGATTTCAAACGTGTAGCAGTCGAGTTTGACAATCTCATCTTGACCAAATACCATGGTCTGAAAATTGTCTTTGAAACTGCTGAGTTTGAAAACCTCACTCCTCGCATCCAACGCATGCGCCTCATCAAATCAGCTGATGAAGTGCAAAAAATGATGGTTGCAGGTATCTATGCTGATAAGGCTGTAAAAGTTGGTTTTGACAATATTTCTCTTGATAAGACTGAGACAGACATCATTGCCCAAATTGACTTTGCCTTAAAGCGTGAAGGCTATGAAATGAGTTTTGATACCATGGTTTTGACTGGTGATAATGCTACAAATCCGCACGGTATCCCAGCAGCAAACAAGGTCGAAAACAATGCCCTTCTCCTCTTTGACCTCGGTGTCATGGTTAATGGCTACGCATCAGATATGACCCGTACGGTCGCTGTCGGCAAACCAGACCAATTCAAGAAAGATATTTACAACTTGACCCTTGAAGCCCAACAAGCTGCCCTTGACTTTATCAAACCAGGTGTGACTGCACATGAAGTGGACCGCGCTGCCCGTGAAGTCATCGAAAAAGCTGGTTATGGAGAGTACTTCAACCACCGTCTCGGTCACGGTATCGGTATGGATGTCCACGAATTCCCTTCTATCATGGAAGGAAACGACATGGTCATCGAAGAAGGCATGTGCTTCTCTGTTGAACCTGGTATCTACATCCCTGGTAAAGTCGGTGTCCGCATCGAGGACTGTGGTGTTGTGACCAAGGATGGCTTTGACCTCTTTACAAGCACCAGCAAAGATTTGCTTTATTTTGATTAAACCTAGACAAGCAAAAAGTCAGCTATTGAAGCTGACTTTTTTATTTTATCTTCTTGACGCTCTGAAAGACTACAAATCCCACAACCATTCCCAAGGTGTTTTGTAGGAAGTTTGGAAGTATTTCTGGTAAGGCTGCTGACCAGCCATTCATTAGGGTTGAGCCCAGAGCGTAGCCACTTACCATGACGATAGTAGCTAAGACTAGGCCCAGCCATTGCCATTTGCCTTTAAAACCTGCAAAATAACCTTGCAAGCCATGATTTATCAAGCTAAAGAACATCCACTGTGGATAGCCTGATAGAAGGTCAATTAGGAATCCTGCTAGTCCTCCAACGACAGCTCCTTCTTTACTGCCAAAGTAAAAGGCAGTAAAGAAAATACCTGCATCCAAGAGAGTCAATATTCCTGTTGGCGTTCCAATTTTCAAGTAATAACCTAGGACTACTGAAAGGGCGGTTAGAAGGGATACAAGGGCGATTTTAGTTGTTTTTGTTTGCTTCATATTGTCTTACTCCATATTGATCTGCTTGTGCAATAGCACGGTAAACGAAAGCTTTAGAATTTTCTACTGCTGGTAAAAGTTCATCCCCTTTAACCAAGTGACTGGCGATACTTGAGGCAAAGGTACATCCTGCACCAGCATTTTGGCCTTGAATGACTGGGTTTTCTAGAACAGTGAAGGTTTGTCCATCATAAAAGATATCTACAGCCTTGTCCTGACTAAGGCGATTTCCTCCCTTGATAATGACTGCTGGCGCTCCTAAATCATGCAATTTCTGCGCTGCAGCTTTCATATCTTCCAATGTTTTAATTTCCTGACCAGCCAATAATTCTGCTTCAGGAAGATTTGGCGTAATCACACTGACATGAGGGAAAAAGCGAATCAACTCTTGACAGAGTTCACTGACAGCTACATCGTGCGTTTCCTTGCAGACCAAGACAGGATCCAATACCACAGGCACTCCAGGGCGTTTCTTGATAAAGTCCAAGGCCTTCTCAGCTACACTGACAGTAGGGAGAAGGCCAATCTTAATCCCTGCAAACTCGACATCATGTAAGCTATTCAACTCATGTTGGAAAATAGTATCATCCGTAGGGAAGACTTCAAAGCCCTTTTCGGTCAAGGCCGTCAAACAAGTGACAGCTACAAAGCCATGCAAGCCGTTTAAGGTATAGGTGGCCAAATCAGCTGACAAACCACCACCACTAAAAATATCATTCCCAGAAAGGGCTAAAATACGATTATTCTTCATAACGAATCTCCTTTAAATACAAGCCATTTGGTGCCGCCGTTGGACCTGCTAGCTGCCTGTCCTTCTTCTCCAAAATCAAGTCAATCTGCTCAACTGGCATTCGATTATTTCCGATTTTGAGCAGTGTCCCCACCATATTGCGAATCTGCTTATACAAGAAACCATTCCCTGAAAAGGTAAAGGTCAAAAACTGTCCTGTCTCATCAACACTAAGACTGGCTTCTGTAATGGTCCGAACCTTGTCCTCTACACTAGTCCCAGATGCTGTAAAACCGGTAAAATCGTGGGTTCCTTCTAATTTCTTGACAGCCTCCTGCATCCGCTCCACATCGAGGGGATAGGGAAAGTGAGTAGCATAGTGACGGCGCATCGGATTCTTAGGACGCCCCCTATCTACTATAAACTCATAGGTCTTGCTATGTTTTGCATAACGGCAATGAAAATCATCCGCCACAAGCTCAATTGAAATCACATCAATATCTTCTGGTGACTGGGTATCCAGAGCAAAACGGAGTTTTTCCTCATCCATCTGATAGGGCAGATCAAAATGAATGACCTGTCCCAGAGCATGGACCCCACTATCCGTCCTACCAGCACCGTGAACAGTGATGGCTTGCCCCTTATTGAGTCTCGTTAAGGTTTTCTCAATTTCCTCTTGAACGCTCCGCGCATGAGGCTGGCGCTGAAAACCAGCAAAGGCATAACCATCATAGGAAATGATTGCTTTATATCTTGTCATAACTTCTATTTTATCAGGAAATAAAAGTGTAAACAAGTTTAAAAACCGATAATTGTCTGGGTACAAAAGTCACAAAAAGAAAAACTTAGGAATCCTAAGCTCTCTTTTGAAGTAGGTACATAACAAAGATAGAGGTTACAATCAACCAAGATCCTAAGATGGCGAAGGCCAACGTCCCATTTTGTGTTAGTAAACCAATCGCACCTAGAACGAATGGAGTCGTGAAGGCTCCAAAACTACAGCCTAAAACCGCAAATGAGGTTGCTTGATTGAGGAGTTTAGCTGGAATTCTTTCAGAGACAAGTTGAAAGACCGTCGTCAAGGCTACACTGTAGGCAAAACCAGCTAGAACACTTCCTACTACCATCACCCCCAATGACGGAGACAAGGCAATCACAATCTGTCCCAATCCAAAGGTAATGCCAGACCAGAGGAGCAGTTTTTCCTTAAAGATAGAAATCAAAAAAGAAAAACTCACACCAGCCACAATCCCAATCAACTGCATGATACTAAGAACAAAACTCGATAACTGGGCATCCCCTAGCCCCCTTTCCACCATCAAACTTGGAATACGGATAGTAATAGCCGTATTGGTACAAACTACCACTGCTGCTTCTATAGCTAAGGTAAAAATCAATCCTTTCATTTCACGAGTTAAGCGGCTTGCTTCCTTCTCTTTTTTCTTGACTTCTTTCTTTTCTTTCCCATAAGGGACAAAAAGCAGATAAAGGGTCAGAACCAAAAATCCAGCACTATAGGCTAGGAAGGTAGCTGTCCAACCAAAGGCCAACAACTGGCCGACTGCCAAGGTAATGAGAGAAGCTCCAACAACCTCTGCAGAACCGCGTAGCCCTAACATCTGAATTCGCGTTTTTCCTTGATAGCGCTCACTGATAATGGAAATGGCCTTAGCATTGATCATCCCAACACCCAAACCAAAGAGAATCCGTGTTCCAAAGACAAAGGGATAGGCTTGATACCAGAAGGGAGCCGTCCCACTCAGTGATAAAATTAGCAATCCCAAACTAATCTGTAAGCGCTCAGGAAATATTTTTTCTAAAAAACCATTTAGTAATAACATAATCATGATTCCAAAGGATGGCAAGCTCGCTAAGAGCTCAATTTGTTCCTTAGGATAACCTTGATAGTAGTCAAACATGGCTGGTAGGGCACTTGAGATGGAAAAGGAGGTAATCAAAACGAGGGAGAGAGCCAAAATACTGACCCGTTCTAAAAATTGTTTCATGGATTTTCTTTCTGTATATTTCTCACTGTTGATCTTTTTAAAGGAAGATGGCAAGAAAAGAAGGAGCCCAATTGAACTAGAGACTCCGTCCTAACTTTCCTAATAGAAAGCCTATTTTCTCTTGATTTGCTTGATAAAGTAGAAGATAAATCCTGCAACCATATAGGCAACAAAAATGATCAAACACCATTTGATAACCACGTCCCAACCCTTGTTCACATTTAAAAAGAAATAAGGGAAGGGATTGTCCTTGGAATTCGGAATATTGAGCTTCAATACCAAGCCATTAAACAAGGCAAAAATCATATAAACCAAGGGCAAGATGGTCCACAAGACTGGATCCCAAATCTTGTATTGGCCCTGTTTATCAAAGAAGAGGGTGTCGGCTAAAAACCAGAGTGGAACGATATAGTGGCAAAGGAAATTTTCCACACGGTAAAAGTCTGTCGCGATCGGAGCAAGCATAAAATGGTAAATCACACAGGTAATCATGATACTCATGGTAACACCACCCTTGAGACGAAGCAAGGTCGGACTTTGCCAATTTTCACCTGAACGACTCATCACACGGAGCAGGTAACCCGTGAAAATCGTTACCAAAAGATTGGACAACACTGTGTAGTAAAGGAGCATACCAAAGCCACCGTGCTTGGTAATCTCCAAATAAACTCCTGTAAATGCCGCTAAGAACAAAAGAACACGACTATAAAAGATAAATTTGTAGTTCAGTTTCATGGCTAGATTTTCTTAACAAATTCTGACTTGAGTTTCATAGCCCCAAAACCATCAATCTTACAGTCGATGTTATGGTCACCTTCTACGATACGGATATTTTTGACACGAGTTCCTTGTTTTAAATCCTTTGGCGCACCTTTTACTTTCAAGTCCTTGATAAGGGTTACAGTATCGCCGTCAGCCAATTTATTTCCATTGGCATCGATAGCAACAACACCTTCTTCTACTTCTTCTACTTCTGCAGGGTTCCATTCATAGGCACACTCTGGGCAGACCAAGAGACTTCCGTCTTCGTATACATATTCTGAATTACATTTTGGGCAATTTGGTAAGTTGTTCATGGGTTCTCCTTATAACATTTCACTATTCTTTGAAAATCAAAATTTCTTGAACAGCAACTATTATACCCTAAATTCAGCATTTTGACAATGTGTCCTAAGTCCAGCAGACAAAAAATCATGCAACTGTTTACAGTTACATGACTTTTAAAAGATGATTGGTCATGGGCACTTATCAGGCACCTCATGATAAAAGGGGTAGCAACTATATCTTACAAACCAGGAGCTTGTCCAAGTTCTGCTGCAAGCATCCAAACTGTTTTCTCCAGTTCAGCCTTAGCACCAACAAAGATATCGTTTGTAACATCATCGCCTTCTTCATCAGTCACATCCAAAGCTTTTTGGAAAAGAGTGATGAGGTAGCGGTAAATGGCTAGAACACGTTCCAAGCTTTCTTCAACGTTACGGAATTCTCCTTCTTCTTCTTCGATTTCACTGTGTTGAAGGAATTCTGTCAAGGTTGAATAAGGTTTGCCGCCAAGGGTAATCAAACGTTCGCTGATTTCGTCAAGATAGCTATCAAGGCTGTCCATGTATTCATCCATTTTTGGATGCCATACGAGGAAACCACGACCACGCATATACCAGTGAACTTGGTGAAGGGCAATGTGAGCCACATACAAGTCTGCTACTGCTTGGTTCAATACTTCCTTTGTTTTTGCCAATACTACTGGCGCTGTTTTAGATAATGTTGTAACGTCTTTTACTGCTTCTTTTTTCAATTCAACCATATTTCTTACCTCTTTCGTTTTTTTATAACCACCTTATTAGTGGTTACAATATAAGTATACTACTACCAGAAAACGATAGCAAGGAAAGTGTACTATCTGAGAAAAGTTGTAATAGACTGATAATTTAAGAATAGTCTGGACAGTTTTGATTAGCCGACTTGCTCGGATTTACTTGAAAATTGGCTTTGGTACAAATCATAATAAAAGCCTTTTTCTTGGAGCAAGCTTTCATGATTTCCCTGCTCAATAATCTGTCCGTCCTTAAGAACAAGAATCTTATCTGCTTCTTGAATAGTAGAGAGACGGTGAGCAATGACAAAGCTGGTTCTTCCCTTCATCAAGCGTTTCATGGCTTTTTGAATCAAGAGTTCCAAACGGGTGTCAACAGAGGAAGTCGCTTCATCCAGAATGAGAATTTTAGGATTGGCTAGGAGAGCACGCGCGATGGTCAAGAGTTGTTTTTGCCCGAGGGAAATATTACTTGACTCTTGGTTCATCTCCATGTTGTAACCACCAGGAAGAGTTCGGATAAAGTGGTCTACATTTGCTGCTTTGGCAGCTTCTATTATTTCCTCGTCACTAGCGTCAAGATTTCCAAAACGTAGGTTTTCTTTGATCGTACCTTCATAAAGCCAAGCATCCTGTAAGACCATCCCAAACTGACGGCGGTAGTCTTGACGTGACAACTGGCGAATATCCTGCCCGTCAACCAAGATTGCGCCTGCTGTGACATCGTAAAAGCGCATAAGCAGATTGATCAAGGTCGTCTTGCCAGCTCCAGTCGGACCAACAATCGCCACCATCTCTCCTGGTTGAACTTCTAGATTAAAGTCTCGAATCAATGGCTTGTTTTCAACATACTGGAAGTCAACCTGCCGAAAGCTTACCTGACCTGTTAAGGGTTCAAGGATTTCGAGTTCTTCTCCCTTAACTTCCTCTGCCTCATCTAAGATGTCGAAAATACGATCGAGCGAAGATTTGGCACTCTGCATTTGACCCGCAAGTTGTGTGATGTTTTGGATAGGCTGGCTGACCTGCCAAACGTACTGAACAAAAGCCTGCATATTCCCCACTGTCAAACGACCCGCAATCACTTGTAAACCACCAAGAACTGCAACGATTAGATAGGTCAAGTCCGATACAGCATGAAGAGCTGGCATCATAAGCCCAGAGATAAAGCTAGCTTTAAAACCAACACGTTGGAGATCGTCTGTAATTTTAGAAAATTCTTTATGAGAAGTTTCCTCACGACCATAGAGCTTCAAGACATTAAAACCTGTGAGATTTTCCTGCACATAGCCATTCATCTGTCCTAAAATAGCTGCCTGCTCTTTAAAATAAGGCTGAGAACGTTTCAGGATGCTTCTGGCACCAAAATAGGTCACTGGAATGGATAGAATCACCACTATAGCCAGTTGAAGGTTCAAGTATAAAACCATTCCCATGACGAGAACAATCGTCAAAACGGCATTGACAATTTGAAGAAAAGACTGTTGAAGAGCATTAGACACTGTCTCAACGTCACTGGTAAAGCGCCCCAACAAATCACCAAATTGGTGTTTGTCAAAGAAAGATACTGGGATACGATTGAGTTTTTCTGTCATTTCATTTCGTAAATCCTGGATCATAGACTGCACCGCATTGGTCATGAAATAGTTAGAATAATAGGCTCCTAACTCATATAATAACCCTCGAAGCAAATAGAGAACCAATATAATTGCTATGTAGCGAATATTTAGCTCTGCACCCGCTACTCCCTTCGCCATATCCAAAAGGTTCTTGGTCAACTCCGTAATGGCTAGCCCCAATACAAAAGGCTCCAAGACACTCATGACTACGCTTAAAACTTTTAGAAAGACTGCAAAAAAGACAGAAAAACGGTAGGCTTTCAAATAGCTCCACAAACGAGCCAAACTAGATTGTGTTTTCATATTTCCTCCTATTCTTCTGTTAGCGATGCATTTTTCAACTGCGACTCAGCAATTTCACGATAAATGTCATTGGACTCCATTAATTCCTCATGGCGACCACGTCCCACGATTTCTCCCTTATCCAGAACGATAATCTGGTCCGCATCCATGATGGTTCCGACACGTTGAGCGACAATTAAAACCGTTGCATTTTGAGTGACTTCCTTCAGACGGCGACGTAAAATAGCATCCGTACGATAATCCAAGGCTGAGAAAGAATCGTCAAAAATATAGATATCAGGATTCTTTATAACCGCTCTGGCAATTGAGAGACGTTGTTTCTGTCCCCCAGAAAGATTGCTTCCGCCTTCAGCTAGATGGGTCGCAAAGCCTTCTTCTCGGCTTTCGATAAAATCTTTGGCTTGCGCCACATGCGCTGCCTGATGTAAATCTTTGTGACTAGCATCTTCCTTCCCATAGCGGATATTTTCAGCGATAGTTCCTGTAAAGAGCAAGGCCTTCTGCGGGATAAAACCAATCTTTTGGCGGAGAGACTTGAGGCGGTAATCCCTGACATCAACACCATCTACTTTGATTTTCCCAAGTGTGACATCGTAAAAACGAGGAATCAATTGCACAAGAGAGGACTTGCCCGATCCGGTCGATCCGATAAAAGCAATGGTTTCACCCGGTTTAGCGCTGAACGAAATGTTGTGCAAAACAGGATTTTCCGTCTCTCCAGGATAGGCAAAGGTGACATTTTCAAATTCCAAATAGCCGTGGGTTGCTGTCTCTCTAACGCCTCCTTCATTTGGATCAATAGAAATCGGCATATCCATAACTTCTTTCAACCGTTCACTCGAAACGGCTGTACGAGGGTACATGGTGAAGAGATTAGATAAGAAAAGGAAGGACAAGAGGGCGTGGAAACTGTATTCGATAAAGGCTACCAGATCCCCGATCTGCAAATTTCCCTGCTGAAGAGGTTCTAACGCAAACCAGACAATGGCCACTATCATGGCAATGATAATCTGAACAAACAAGGGTTCTGTCAGACCGGTTAGTTTAAACAGACGATTAGAATTGGCTGCATAGACTGCATTTTGTCCTGCAAAGCGTTCTTCTTGAAACTCCTCACGAGCAAAGGCACGAATGACACGGAGTCCCATTAGGTTTTCCCTAGCATATTGGTTTATCTTATCTAAAGTAGCCTGTTGCTTCTCTGATAAAGGTCGAGTCTTGACTGCTACATAAATGACCACCACGGCTAAGAAAGGTACTGCAAAGGCCACTATCCAGGCTAATGACGGACTGGTCAGGAAGATCATTAAGATACTGGACAGCATCATCATAGGAGTGATGACACCCAGTTTTAAGGTCTGTTCCGCAAACTGCATGAGAACAAAGGCATCACTGGTAATACGAGTAACCAGTGATGATACTCCTATCTTTTCATATTCATGATGAGAATACTCTTGTAATTTGGCATAGAGATCATCTCTCATATCCTTGACCATATTGGTCGTCAGCTTACTAGCAGCATAGGCTAAAACTATACGCCCACATGTTCCCAAGACGATAATTATCAACATAACGATAGCCCAAACATACAATTGATGCTGATTCCCTTTATTCACACCTTCATCAATCATCCGAGCCAAAATAGTTGGCAATCCAAGATTGACGATAACAAAGAAAACAGCTCCAAAGAAATCCAAGAATAACCACTTGGGATATTTTTTCAAATAAGACCAAATATAGAGCATAACTCCCCCTTTCATAACCTTTTGATACAGAAAAGAGCGCACATCTGCACGCCTTTCCTTCCCTAAGGAACTTTCCTAGTCGGAAAAATTCCTCTTTCACAAGAATACTCCAAGTAAAAACAAGACAGGCAGTCAAAGTCACCTGATACTTTTGACTGTCTGTCTGGAAAAAACTAGATTATTTTACAAAGTCAAGCAATGCCAAGAAGCTTTCAGCTTCAAGTGACGCACCACCAACAAGGGCACCGTCAACGTCTGGGCAAGCCATGTATGAAGCAACGTTTTCAGGTTTAACTGAACCACCGTATTGAACACGAACTTTGTCCGCAACTTCTTGACCAAAGTCTGCAGCTACAACGTCACGAACGACTTTACACATTTTTTGTGCATCATCTTGCGAAGCTGATTTACCAGTACCGATAGCCCAGATTGGCTCATAAGCGATAACTGATGCAGCAACTTGTTCAGCTGTCAATCCAGCCAATGCAGCAGATACTTGAGCACCTACGAATTCAGCAGCTTTACCAGCTTCATAAGTTTCAAGTGACTCACCACAACAAATGATTGGAAGCATACCGTTTGCAAAGATTGCTTTTGCTTTTTTGTTGATATCTTCGTCAGTTTCATGGAAGTAATCACGACGTTCTGAATGGCCGATCACAACGTAGTCTGTACCGATTTCTTTCAAAACTTGTGGGCTAGTTTCACCAGTGAACGCACCTGCATTTTCAAAGTAGCAGTTTTGAGCAGCAACTTTAAGGTTTGAACCTTTAGCAGCAGCAAGAACAGCTGTCAAATCAACTGCAGGAGCTGCAATACCTGCTTCAACAAGATCTGATGAAGGAAGTTTTGATGCAACGGCTTCAACGAATGCTTTTGCTTCTTCTGGATTTTTGTTCATTTTCCAGTTACCAGCGATAAATGGTTTACGTGACATTTCACATACCTCTTTTTTCATTTTATTCACTAATATTCTATCATATTTATAAGGAGCTTGCAAACCTTACTCTAATTTTCAAAATTTTTCAAGTGACTAATCTTGCCACAAATTCATAGCATCAAGGAAATCAGCCGAAGCCTGAACTTGTTTGGGATTGTTTGCTTCTCGCTCTGCTCGTTTGGCCTCTACTTGGGCAACAGATTGAATGCCCTCATGGCGCCAATTCCGAAGGATGGCCTGAATATATTTCCAGTTTGGCTTGCCATTGAGAACGGCCTCTCGGAGAGCCTCCTTGATCAAATCCGCCTTAACTCCATCTTCTTTGACAGTCTTGGAAAGATCTTCGATTTCAAATGGTGTTAACAAGCGACCCAATTCCTGCTGAAAAGTTTCAACCAGTTCCTTCAACTGATTCTGCGGGTTTGGGGCTGATGTAGCTGGAGTTTGGGTATCCAGTACGCTATCCAAGCGTTCAAAAGCCAAACTAGCATCAAAAATCAGCTCAATTTCCCCATTTAGTTCAATGGTACGATATTGTAGCAAACCATTTTCTGTCAAATTCGAAATAGATTGGTTGACATCTGCCACCTCTTTCCCAATAATTTCAGCAATCTGACTAGGTGAAACATCTCCTAAGGCTGTGGTATTTTGTAAATAGAAAAATTGCCAGACCAGAAAATCTTCGCTGGAAGGAAAGAGTTCCTTAAAATGCAAGAGCAGGGCACTTGGCAAAACCAAGTTCCCTGATTTAAAAGCGTCAAAATATGTCATAATTCCTCTTATAAATATCCAAATGCAGCCGCATCATCCTCTATCTTTCTCCAGTCAAAAGGGGTTTCTTGATAAACTGCATAGTTTACCCAATTGCTGAAAAAGAGGGCGGCTGATGAAGACCAACAGAGACAGGGCGTCTCATTTACATCATCATTTTTAAAGTAGTTCTCTGGGATATGAGGGTCGAGTCCCGCCTCATAATCACGAAAATACTCTCTTGCCAAAGTGTCACGATCATACTCCAAATGACCAAAACTATAAATCTCACGCAAATCTCGACTAGCTAGGATAGAAACCCCAACCTCAGGGCCTTCTGACAGGATCTCCAGATTGGTCTTATTTAAGATTTCTTCTTTTAAAATCTCAGTATGACGAGAATGAGGAGCCACATAGCGATCATCAAAACCTCTAAAAAGAAGGTGCCCTTCTTTTAAGGTGTCCTGTGGATAAATGCCTGATAGTTTCCGATCCATCTGGTGTTTTTCAACACCATAGCGAACATAAAGACCTGCTTGTGCTCCCCAACAGATATGGAGGGTTGAAAAAACATGCGTCTTGGACCATTCGATGACCTGCTTGAATTCTTCCCAGTAATCTACCTCCTCAAAAGGCAAATGCTCCACTGGTGCTCCTGTGATAATCATTCCATCAAAAAAGTCATCCTTAACTTCTGGAAAGGTCTTATAGAAGGTTTCCATATGTTCAGCACGAGTTGTCTTGGAACGATGTGTTTCCATATATAAGAAATCAATATCTAATTGCAAAGGGGTATTAGCCAAATGCCGTAAGAGTTGCGTTTCTGTTACCATTTTTTGAGGCATGAGATTTAAAATCAAAATCTTCAAGGGGCGAATATCCTGATGAGCAGCCCGTTGGTCGTCCATCACAAAAATATTTTCTGTCCTTAAAATCTCCACAGCTGGTAACTTTTTATCAATTCGAATCGGCATAATACCCTCCTAACAGTTCTCTATTTCGGGAATGATCTTGTCTGTTTGAAAGTAAAAACCTCCAAATACTTCTTCCCTTTATTATACTGTATGAAGATATAGTTTTCAATTATAGTTTTTCTCTAACTAGCTATAGTTAATTTATATAGCAGATGAAGAGAAAACAGCCCCAAGGACTGTTTTTCATTAATAATGCATAAGTACCTTGTAATCGTAATCTCCGATTTTTTCACGGCCTTTAAGCTCATCCAACTCAATCAAGAAAGCACAACCGGCTACAACTCCACCAAGTCTTTCAATCATCTCAATCGTTGCCTTGACAGTTCCACCTGTTGCCAAAAGATCATCTACGATGAGAACACGTTGGCCTGGCTTGATTGCATCAGCATGCATGGTCAAAGTATCAATACCGTACTCTTTCTCATAGTCAGCAGAAATGACTTCACGAGGCAATTTCCCTGGTTTACGAACAGGAGCAAAGCCAATCCCCAACTCAAAAGCAACTGGGCAGCCAACAATAAATCCACGAGCCTCTGGTCCCACGATCATGTCGATCTTCTTATCGGTTGCATACTGAACAATTTCACGAACAGCGTAGCTATAAGCATTTCCATCTGCCATCAAAGGGCTGATATCACGGAAGGTGATGCCTTCCTTAGGATAATTTTCAATCGTTGCGATATAATCTTTTAAATTCATCTTTTTCTTTCTTTCAAAGTTTTTTACTCTCTATTATACCACATTTTCTGTGAAAGAAGAAGAGGAAAAGCACTGCCTTTCATTCTAAAAAACAGTTTAAAATCCCCTTACAGGGTGTTGTATTTGAAACAAATGTATTAACAATTATTTGAGACTTTGGTTTACCCACTCAATAAAGTTAGTTGTAGAATTCCCAGTCACTTCTGCTTCCGTATGTTGTTGACCCCAAACAGTCGCAAAATCCACATTTTTAATACCATAATTTTGCAAAGCAACTGACAGATTTAATTCTGTTGATAAAGCTGTGTCACCTTGACTTAGCCCTGAACGAATTCGCCAATTCTTAGCTACATTTGAAGTTTGATAACCACCATAGTATTTTGATAAATAGTAGAGAGGCGTATACATATTTATACGTTCACCAACAGATTTCCCTAAACTGTCTGTCTTAGCAAGATCTGTTTTAAAGTCCGCTTCATAATTTGTACCTTTAACTACAGTAGCTAATCTACTATCCCAATGAACTCCTTGACCGTCTCCATATCCAAATAGTTCGTTTTCTCCTTGAGATTTATCTAGAGCATCAAAAGCCGCCATTTCCTTTGTAGCTGATTTCATATATTTAACAAAATCAGCCATACTGGTAATCGTAGCCTTCTTACTATTTGAATCATAAGTTATCCACGTAGATTGACTATTAAGAGCAGCTATGTATTCTTCAATAGAATTGTAGGTTCCTGTTAAACTCAATGAGGTTGATGAACCACTTCGTTGAATATTATCAACTGACTCGATAGAAGTATTTTTTGACTCCCCACTTCCAGAAGATGTATCTCCTGATTGTCCACTAGGAGGATTTCCACCTGGGGCTCCGCTTCCACCAGGACCACCTGAGGATGATGAACTTGCATCATAAGGGAAAGTCGTATTTGCTAAAAAGGTATTTAGAGACTCTTCAACTGTTTGCTTTACAAAATCATAGTAACTTCCAGCTTGATATATCCCCTCTGTTGACTTTGTCAACTCTAAGGTGTTCCCCTTAGAATCTTTAAGTTTTAAGTCATTGATATAAGTTGAATAAGCTTCTGCTAAACCATCGGATATAGTTTGTTCTTCAGTAGATAAACTAGAACGTGTTGAACCCATACTCCATTCATAGGCTTCATTTGCAGTATCTAGATTTGTGATTGGGCACCAAGCCATTACACCAGATACTGAGTCTGAAACACCTTCCACAGCACCTATCTGCTTTAAATAATCATCATACAATGGACTATCCCCAGAAGCACCTATAATTGAACTTTGAGCTCCACCACCACTCATACCGAAAACAAAAATACGATCCATATCTCCTGCTATTTGATTAACATTATATCGTAAATACCGAATAGCAGCTTTTGCATCTGTGACTCCACTCGGTGCACCTGAATCACGTCCTCGTAAACCAGCTGATACGTAAATAAAACCTTCATCCGTATAAGTTTTTGCTTGACTTGTATATTCTGTCAGAGCTGACATAGATGAATATCCTGGAGTATTGATGGGAATGACAATAGGTGCAGTATTTGCTGTATAGTTTCCTACATTTGCCTTTGTATTTAGTTCTGCTGTATAAGTACCATCACCATTCTCAGTAGCGGTCATATAGGCCGCTGGAACAAAAATGGAGAGAGTCTGTTGAGAGCTATCAGTTGGATTTGCTGCATAGGAAATACCTATCTGATAGTATATTTTATCGTCTGAGTTATACTGCCATTTCGTTTTATCTACCTTTGACAGTGTTGTTTTAACTTGCCCTGAAGATAAACTACTAGTACTTACTTTAGTTTGATTGTCCACATTTTCAGCGTTAGTACAAGCTGACAAAAGAATCCCACTTACTAACAAAGACAGGTTAATGAACACTAGTTTATTCTGTTTTGGCATGATGTCATCTCCTTTTTTATTCAAGTTTAGTAAGTCAATCGAAAGATACGCTCCCAAGATTAACTCAATAAACATATAATAAAGAGAGCAAGATGATTTAAATCTTTGATTTAATCATCTTGCTCCTTTCACTTTTATTAAAGCGTAAACTACTGATTAAAGTGAGTTCACGTCAACCTTGATACCAACACCTTGAGTAGTTGTGATTGTCAAGTTTGTTACGTAAGTTCCTTTAGCTGTAGCTGGTTTTGCTTTTTGGATTGTTTCGTTGAAAGCTTTAAAGTTTTCAACCAATTTTTCAGCTTCAAATGATACTTTACCGATGATTGCTTGAACGTTACCTGCACGGTCAGCACGGTAAGTGATTTTACCACCTTTAGACTCTTCAACTGCTTTAGCAACATCCATTGTTACAGTACCAGTTTTAGGGTTTGGCATCAAGTTACGTGGTCCAAGGACACGTCCAAGACGTCCAACAAGAGCCATCATGTCAGGTGTAGCGATAACTACGTCGAAGTCCAACCAACCGTCGTTGATTTTCGCAACAAGGTCATCTTCACCAACAAAGTCTGCACCAGCAGCTTTTGCTTCTTCAGCTTTTGCACCACGTGCGAAAACAAGAACGCGTGAAGTTTTACCAGTACCGTTTGGCAATACCATTGCGCCACGGATTTGTTGGTCAGCTTTTTTAACGTCGATGTTCAAGTTGTAAGCAACTTCTACAGTTGCGTCAAATTTTGCAAAGTTAGTTTCTTTTGCAAGTGCTACAGCTTCTTCTACACTGTATGCTTTTGTGCTGTCGATTTTTTCAAGAGCAGCACGAAGTTGTTTGCTTTTTTTAGCCATTTTCTATTCTCCTTGTAAGTGGTTCAATCGATTTTCATCTCCCACGTCACTCCTCGAAATGATGAAGTCTTGCGGGTATTCAGTCTATTATTTTTCTTTTCCTACTTCGTTAAGCTCCTTTGCTGTACCTAAGTACAAGCCTCAGTCACTTGCCTAGTATGAAAAGCAACTAATAGACTGCTGTGAGATTTTCTACTGTGTTATTGATTAGTCAACAACAGTGAATCCCATAGAACGAGCAGTACCTTCAATCATACGCATTGCAGACTCTACGTTTGCTGCGTTCAAATCTGGCATCTTAGTTTCTGCAATTTCTTGTACTTGTGCACGAGTAACTGTAGCAACTTTAGTTTTGTTAGGTGTACCTGATCCTTTTTCAACACCTGCAGCTTTTTTCAAAAGAACAGCAGCTGGTGGTGTTTTTGTAACGAAAGTAAATGATTTGTCTTCGTATACTGAGATAACAACTGGAATGATCATACCAGCTTGGTCAGCTGTACGAGCGTTGAACTCTTTTGTGAATCCCATGATGTTGATACCAGCTTGACCAAGAGCAGGTCCAACTGGTGGAGCTGGTGTAGCTTTACCAGCAGGGATTTGCAATTTTACAAGTTTTTCGACTTTTTTAGCCATTTTTAAATCCTCCTTTGTGGTTTTGGCGGTAATTAGAGATTTTTACCTCCCACAAGTATGCTTTACGCATACCCAACTATTATACACTATTTATCTAAAAATGCAAGAGAAAAATTACTTTTTTAATCGACGTAATCTCCGCCTTCAAAGCCATAGTATTCTTCCAAACTAAGGCCACTTGCAGCAATTTCCTTGGCTTCTTTTCCAACGTAGCGAAGATGCCATTCTTCCGCCATGTAGCCAGTCTCTTTTTCTTTGCCTTTGAGATAGCGAACAACAAAGCCATAATCTGCCGCATGATCCAAGAGCCATTGAGCTGCTTTTTCTTCAGTAACTAAATCACCATCTGTCCCGATAAGGTCAAAAGCAAGACCCGTTTGGTGTTCACTATAACCTGGTCGAGCTGAGTAGCGATCTGCCGCTGCCTTCCCATCTTGGTTGACATAATCTTGATAGAGCTTGGTCTGAGTCTCATAACTTCTAAAACCACTGTAATGGTCGCTGATTGGGTAGCCAGCTGCTTGCATTGCTGCAATGAGTTTGAGCAACTCAGCCTTGGCAGTCGGATTTTCCCCTGGATTGTAGTCTTTTGACAAAGGATAGTGCTTGTTAGCAACAACGATTTCATCGTACTTCCCTTGAATACTATAGTAGTCTCCCTTATTGACAACTTCTGTCTTCTTCTGACTAGAGGCTTGAGATTTGCTCCCTACAGTTCCTTCAGGTTGACTAGTTTGTTCCGTTTTTTGAGGGTTTTCTTCATTTTTAGGTTGTTCTTGAGAACATGCTGCTAGGGTTACTGCTAACAAACCAGATAAAATGATATATCTTTTTTTCATTTTTTTGCTTCCTCTCTTAGACCAAGTGCTTCTCTAATTCATCGGATAAGGTTTTAATCATTTGTTCCAACTCATGGGATTTCACTTGGCAATCTTCTGCCACCATTTCTTCCCAGGGCACCCACCAGACTGGACCACGGCCATTCAATCCATGTCCCCTCATATCACCTGATCGTCTTGGAAAGAGGTGCCAGTGAACGTGGGCATCTCCATTCCCTAGAAGTTCGATGTTCATTTTTTCAGCTTTAAACGCTTTTGCGACAGCTTCTTGGACCAAACTCATTTCCTCTAAAAAACGAAGTTTTACAGAAGTCTCCATATGGTGAAGTTCTGTGACATGCTCTTTTGCCAGAAATAAGGTATAGCCCTTAAAGTATTGGTGGTCTCCAATGACAACATAACCTGTTTCTAGTTCTTTTACAAAGTAGGGATTTTCCCCTTCCTTGATCCATTCAATTCTTTGACAAATCAAGCACATATTAGTCTACCAATGCACTCTTGAGATAGGCATCAACCATACGCTCAGTCGCTACGACCGAATCAATGTGTGTTCGTTCGTAAGAGTGACTGGATTCAATACCAGCTCCAAGGAGGGCGTGTTTGACCTCTGCTCCTGCTGACATAGCTGCCGAAGCGTCCGATCCGTAAAATGGATAGATGTCGAGCTTAAATGGAATATCTTGCTCTTTCGCCAAAGCTACCAAGTGTTGACGGAAGTCATAGTGATAGGGACCTGAAGCATCCTTGACACAGATAGACACTGTATACTCATCCGTCTGCTGGTCATCGCCCATAGCTCCCATATCTACAGCTAGATATTCCACTACCTGAGCTGGAATATTGGAGTTTGCACCGTGACCCACCTCTTCAAAGACTGAAAAAGCAAAATGAGTTGTTACTGGCAATTCAATCCCCTCTTCCTTGTAAATACGAAGAAGATTGAGCAAAATCGCTGCGCTGACCTTGTCATCCAAATGACGGGACTTGATAAAACCAGTCTCTGTCACGACAGTTCTCGGGTCAAAACTGATAAAGTCGCCAACCTCGATGCCCAAGGCGTGGGTTTCTTTTTCATTGGTCACTTTTTCGTCCAAACGCACTTCCATATTGTCCTGCGTACGTTCTGCAGTTCCTGCATCTTTGTAGACATGGCAAGAAGTCTGGTGGATGAGAATGGTTCCAGATACCGTTTTACCTGTGCTAGCTACATGAACCGTACAATTCTCACCTTCAATCATGTTCCAGGGAAAACCACCGATACGATCCAATTTGAGACGGCCATCCGGTTTGACTGCACGAACAATAGCACCTAGCGTATCCACATGGGCAGTCACATAACGTTGTTGCTCATCATTTTGACCTTTAATGGTCACATTGACACCGCCCTTGGCTGTACGAACAGGCTGGTAACCAAATTTCTCTAAAGTATGGACTAGATAGTCTGAGATCTCACGAGTAAAGCCTGTTGGAGATGCAATTGCGGTTAGTTCTTTGATATAGTTTATAGTCTGATTCATTTCTTCACCTCTTTCCTACCATTATAACATTTTTCTAGTCAGACTCCTTCTCAAAAGGAGAAAAACTGTGTTTAGTTGCTTTCACTATAGATCCATGTTATAATACAAATACTTTGATTATGAAAGGAAAGTAAAAAATATGAAATCATACTTTAAAGTATCACTAGCCCTTGTGGCTTCACTTGTTCTCCTGCTCGGATGTTCCAAACAAGCATCAACACCTACCAACAGCAGTACCAAAGAAGACACAACAACTCAGTCAAGTGAGAGCAAACAAAGCACTGAACAATCATCTGAAAAGAAAGATGAGACAGAAACTCACACATTTGTCCACAATAGCAAACCTGGGATTCATTCTACCTTGACTTATACTGTAAAGGGAGATGACGTTGTAAAACAAACTGTTCATAATGTATTCGACCCTGAAAAACTTAATAATACCGCGGAAGGTATTAAGGAAATTGTTGACGATACTTATAAAGGTTATGAGGGGGTCAAAGGGGTTACACAAAAAGTTGAAATTCAAGACGAAAAAGTTATCCAAAACATCGAGGTTGACATGACTGTCGCGAGTCTTGACGAATTGAAAAAAGCAATGCCGAACGAATATTCTGGTATTGGAAACCGTGTAAGCTTTGCTGCCTCGAAAAAAATGCTTAAAGAAGCTGGTTATACTGAACAAACCAACTAATGAGTCGTGCCCATACAAAAAAATTCT